>NZ_JANUHA010000009.1 GCF_024753255.1 Massilia agri | reverse complement strand
CCGAACCGGAAGCTTGAAACGGTCAGGCTCCCGAAGAAATCATCCTCGTGGTACACACAGGCCGCCGGCTCATTCGCAGCCGCCCCCGACGCCACCATCAACGGCAGCAAATGCTCCTCGCGCGGATGCGCCACCCGCGCCATCGGCGCCTCGGCCCACCGCAGCAAGGCCGCATTGCGCTCCGATGGTGGCAAGGCCATCGTCTCCTGCAGCCACCCGTCGAAGGCCTTCGAGGCCACCGCGCCCGACGGCCCGAACTGCCGCAGGTTGTGATACGACAGCCCGCTCCCGATGATCAATACCCCCTCGTCGCGCAGCGGCGCCAGCGCGCGCCCGGCTTCGATGTGGGCCTGCGGGTCGAGATCGCGCCTCAGCGACAGCTGCACCACCGGCATCGCCGCTTCCGGATACACGGGATAGAGCATTGAGAACGTCCCATGATCGAAGCCGCGCTCCGGATCCAGTCCCGCCGGATGCCCGGCTTCAGTGAGCAGTTCCGCGACGCGAGCAGCCAGCGCCGGCTCGCCCGGCGCGGGATAGCTGATGCGGTAGGTATGCGGTGGGAAGCCGCCGTAGTCGTAGATCATGCCGGGCGCGGCGCCCGAGGACACCATGAAGCCCCGCGTTTCCCAGTGGCTGGTCACCACCAGCACCGCGCGCACCGCATCCGGCGCGTCACGGCGCATGGCCTGCAGCGAGGCTTCCAGTTTGTCGTAGGCGGGGCCGTATTGGTCCTTCATCCACGGCCAGGGACCGCCGCCGTGGGACACGAAATAGCTGGGGAGAGTCATGAGGGCTCCGGTGAATCGACATCGAAGCCCCCATGGTAGCCCAGGACGGAGATCAGCGTGGGCGGGCCAGCTCGATCAGGCCGAACAGGCGGGCGCAGCGCATCCAGGCCAGGGCCAGCACGGCCAGCTGGGCCAGCACGAGCCCGGCCAGGAAGCTGCCCACGCCCAGCGCCGGCACGTTGATGCGCGCCACCGCCAGCAGTCCCGCCAGGCCCAGTCCCAGGATCGTCACGCCGAAGTAGAAACCGAGGATGGCCAGCGGCCGGCGCGCCAGCAGGCGCAGGCCGGCGACCCAGGCCAGCACGGCCGAGGTGCGGCGGCGCTCCAGCGCCAGCTTGGCGCGCCCGAGGTCGAGCGTCGCATGGGCCAGCAGGAGCAGCAGGGCGGCAACGATGGTGGCGCCGAGCCGCGCGTTATCGGCCGAGGATTCCAGCACGCTCGAGGCCGCGTGGTCGGCGGCGGCGTCGCCCGCGATCCCGGCCAGGAAGCCGGCCAGCCCGAGCGGCACGATGGCCCACAGCAGGGTGCGCAGCAGGCGACCGTATTCCTGCACGCCGCCGGCGGCCAGGGCCGCGAAGCCCAGCGGCGCAGGCGCCCGCGCGGCCGTGATGGCGGCGCCGGTGAGGAGCGGCGACAGCAGCAGCGTCATCACCAGGGCGACGATCGCGCCGCTGCCGAGCGCCGCGGCGAACTGCGGGTGCAGGCTGGCCAGGTCGGTCATCGCGGCCAGGTCGAGGCGATGGGCGTAGGCGGCCGCGCCCACGGTATGGTCGAAGGCGGCGCCGAACATGCGCCACACCGGCAGGCTCGCCACCAGGGCGGGCAGCAGCAGGCCGAGCAGCCAGAGCAGCATCAGGCGCCATTGCAGGGCGGGGCGCAGGGCGTGCAGGAGGCCGCGCTTGGCGCCCGGCGCGGCGGCGTGGCCGGCCTGGGACGATTCGAACGGCGAGATCGTTGGATGCATGGTCGTCATACGGTGGCGATGAAGGAGAAGAGGAGTTGGACGAAGGCCATGGCGTCGCTGGCCCAGCGCGTCGAGGCGCTGCGGTCGGCGACCAGGGTGCGGCTGTCGTCGAGCTTGTTGACGTCGAGGTAGTGGCTGCGGCGCGGGTCGAGCTCGGCCGACACGGCTTTCGCCGGCTTCACCCAGCTAAAGGTGCGCCATTTCTCGTCGCCCTGCCAGGCCACGGTCTCGCTGCTGCCGTCGGCGAAGCGCACCACCAGGGTCTGGGGGACGCTCGCGCCTTCGCGCCGCACCGTGACCTGGGTGCGGAAGGGGTAGGGGCCGCTGCCTTCCTTGGCGTTCGGATTGGCTTTCTCCCAGTCCTTGCGCGCCTTGGCGATGCGCGCGTCGAGGGCGGCCTGGGTTTCCTCGATCCGCTTGCCGTTCTCGAGACGGGTGCCGGCCAGCGGCAGCACTTCCTCGCTCTCGATCGTGGCCACGCGGTCGTCGACGCGGGAGACGGCGTAGATCTGCTTCGCGAAGACGTCCTCGACCGCGGCGCGTTCGCCGCTGCCGTCGGCCAGGGCCTCGCGCAGGTCTGCCACGCTCGGGTGGCGGAATTTCCAGCGGCGGTAGTATTCCTTGAAGCCGCGTTCCATCGCCTCGCGCCCGATGCGCTCCTCGAGGTCGCGCATCACCAGCGCGGTACGGGTATAGACCGGCCCGATGCCCTGCAGGCGCTGCCAGGCATTCTGGCCGGGGGCGTCGGCCGGCCGGTCGCGCGGGCTGGTGGCGCGCGTGATGTCGAAGGGATCGAAGACCGGGTCGATGCCGATGCGCTTGAAGAAGGCCGGCATCGGGTGGGCCTGCTGGCCGCGCTCGCGCAGCATGCGGCCGTCCCAGTACTCGTTCAGGCCTTCGTCCAGCATCGGCTCTTCGAATTCGTTGCTGGCCAGGATGCCGTAGAAGTAGCCGTGGCCGAACTCGTGGATGGTCACGCCCTCGAGCATGTACTCGTCGAGCGAGTTCTTCGCGACGTCAAGGTGGCCGGATGCGGTGATGAAGGTCGGATATTCCATCCCGCCCGCTTCCTCCGCGTTGTAGGGCGGGATCACCACCGTCAGCGTGCGGTAGGGGTAGGGGCCGAGGGTGCGCGAGAAGTAGGTCAGCGAATCCTTGGCCGCCTTCATGGCCGGCTTGGCGCTGGCCTCGTATTCGGGCGGATAGAGCACCTGCACCGTCACGGTCGGGCTGCCCGGACCGGTCCAGGTCTCGACCAGGGGAGGGGCAGAGCGCTTGTCGGCGGTCCAGGCGAAATCGTGCACGTCATGCTGCACGTAGCGGCGCGTGACCATGCCGTTCTTCTCGCTCGGTGCGCCCTGCAGTTCGCCGGTCGCGCCCACGGTATAGCCTTTCGGGACCGTCAGGCTGACGTCGTAGCTGCCGAAGTCGGCGTAGAACTCGGACTCCATGTGGAATTCATGGGCGTTCCAGCGCGGCGCGGTGGCGCCGCGTTCGCCCGGCAGTTCCAGCACCGCGATCTTGGGGAACCACTGGGCGACCAGGTGGAAGCTGCCGAAGTAACCGGTGCGTGCGATCACGCGCGGCAGCTGGGTGGTGAAATCGATGTCGAGAGTCGTGCTGGCGCCGGGCGCCACGGCTTCCGGCAGGTCGAAGCGGGCCACGGTATGGTCGGTGGCCGGGCCGCCGTCGGGCTGGACGAAACGCCACGGCACGCTGGCCGCGCCCTGGCGCACGCTGGAGAGAAGGATGTGGCCCCATTCTCCGTCCCCGATGTCGACGCCGCTGCGGAAACCTTCGCCGCGGTGGCGCTGTTCGGTGAAGAAGGTGCTGCCGGCGCCTTCGAAGGCGTTCATGTAGAGGTGCACGTAGACGCTGCGCACCGGTACCGCGCTGCGGTTGCGCCAGGTGAGGGCCTGGCGTCCCTTGACGAGGTGCTTGTCCGGGTCGAGCGTGGCCTCGATGCGGTAGCTGACCACGCGGTCCGACAAGGTGGCATGGTCGCCGGTGCGCACGCCGCCCCAGGCGGCGGGCGCGCTGGGGATGGTGACGGCGGCGGCGCCGGGCGCGGCCAGCGCGATGCCGTCCAGCGAGGGTGTCGGGACGGGTGGAGGCGCGTCGGCCTGGGCCAGCCAGGCGATAGCGCCGCCGGCCGCGAGCAAGGCGGCGGCGAGCACCGCGCGCAGCGTGCTCCGTGCTTGAATATGCATGCAGGACTCCCTGTAATGGCAATGCGTTGTTGTTTGAATGCGAATATAGCCAGAAGAGCAAAAAAACACCATGCACATGCGATAGAACGCAAGATTCGGGGAACGGCGCGCAAAAAACGCGGCAAGGCTTGTCAGGTTATAATCGCCGCCGTTCTGGTGCCCGCGCAGGCGATCCGTCTGTGCAGTTAAACGGGAAACACGAGGCAAAGGCGCTGCGCGCCCGCGCCGAGGTGTGCTGCCCCCGCAACGGTCAACAAGCATCGCGCAGGTCTTCGAGACCCGGCGATAGGCTGTTCTAATTACCACTGTGCATCGCATAGGAAGGTGGAACAGTCCGTCTTGCAAGCCCGGATACCGGCCAGGACAGGGGGAAGCGCGCACGCGGCAGGGCCGGTGCTGCGACTTCCGTTGACTCCGGTGTGCGGGGACGCAGGCCGGTGCTTTTACCGAGAACATCCACAATGAACTTTGCTGCCTTCCCAAGCAGCGCGCCGGCCATCAAGCCGTTCGCGCTGGCCTGCGCCTTTTCCCTCTCCGTCCTCGCCGCGAACGCCTTCGCCCAGGACGCGACCGTTCCCGAGATCGTCGTCACCGGCGCGCGCTTCCCCGCGCAGGTCTCGCTCGCGCCGATCGGCGCCACCGTCATCACGGCGGAAGACATCCGCCGCGCCGGCGCTTCGGACGTGAATGCCGCGATCCGCAAGATCGGCGGCGTATTCGGCCGCCAGAGCCTGGACGGCTCGCCCGACTTCGCCCTCGACCTGCGCGGCTTCGGCTCCAACAGCAGCCAGAACATGGTGGTGCTGGTCGACGGCGTGCGCCTGAACGAGAACGAACTGGCCGGCCCGGTGCTGTCCTCGATTCCCGTGGACACCGTCGAGCGCATCGAGATCCAGCGCGGCGGCAGCAGCGTGCTGTACGGCGAAGGCGCGACCGGCGGCGTGATCAACATCATCACCAGGCGCGGCGCGCAAGCCGGCTACCACGGTTCCGTGGTGCTGGAAGCCGGCCGCTTCGACCAGTACGACGCCCGCGCCTCGGTCCGCCACGGCGAGGGTCCGCTGTCCTTCGACCTGGCCGCCGCACGCCAGGGCACCGACAACTACCGCGACAACAACGCATTCCGCCAGAAGACCTTCAGCGGCGGCTTCCAGTGGGCCGCGAACGGCGCCCGCCTGGGCCTGCGCGTCGAGAGCGCGCGCCAGGACATGCGCTTCCCGGGCTCGCTGAGCATGGAACAGTTCGAAGACAATCCGCGCCAGACCCTGACCCCGAACGACTTCGGCAGCTACGCCAGCGACCGCGTCACCGCCTTCGCCGAGAAGCGCGTCGACAACGTGGAATTCGCGGCCGAGCTGGCGCACCGCGAGCGCAAGGTCGAATCGACCTACGACTTCGGCGGCTTCCTCTCAGCCGCGACCTACGACACCCGCCACACCCAGTTCTCGCCGCGCATGCGCCATAGCGCGAACCTGGGCGCCGGCCTGAACGAATTCGTCGCCGGCGTCGACCTGAGCCGCTGGGAGCGTGCGACCAGCCTCGGTTCGGATGCGCGCCAGACCTCGGAAGCCTACTACCTGCGCGACGAGATGCGCCTTGCCGGCGCCGCCAACGCGCGCCTGGCGCTGGGCGCCCGCCACGAGCGCTTCGAGAAGAAAGAGACCAACGCCGCGCTGGCGGTGCCGACCGGCACCCAGACGGTGAACGCCTGGAGCGCGGAAGGCAGTGTCGACGTGGCCGCGGGCGTCACCGTGCACGCCAAGGCCGGCCGCAGCTACCGCCTGCCGAACGCGGACGAGAACGGCTACCGTTCCAGCACCGGCCTGCTCGACGTCCAGACCTCGCGCGACCTCGAGCTGGGCGTGACTGCCGGCACGGAGGCCCGCCGCATCGCCGCGCGCCTGTTCCGCCATCGCCTGAAGAACGAGATCTTCTTCGATCCGACCCTGAACGGCGGCTGGGGCGCCAACACCAACCTCGACCCGACCCGCCGCCAGGGCCTGGAAGTCGAAGGCCAGATGGCGATCGGCCAGGCGCTGCGCCTCACCGGCCAGTGGCAGCGCGTCGACGCCGAATTCACCGAGGGTCCCAACGCGGGCCGCGAGATGGTGCTGGTGCCGAAGAACGTCGTGACCGCGCGCCTGGCCTGGGTGGCCGCCGGCCCGCACAGCGCCGACATCGGCGCCCAGTGGGTCGACCGCCAGCGCTACGGCAGCGACTTCAGCAACAGCTGCAGCACGCGCATGCCGTCCTTCACGACGATCGATGCCCGCTACGCCTACCGCACCGGTCCCTGGGAAGTCGCCGTCAGCGGCCTGAACCTGGCCGACCGCCAGTACTTCAGCAATGCCTTCGGCTGCCGCTCGGGCATCTATCCGGGCGACGGCCGCCAGCTGAAGCTGGCGCTGCGCTACGACTTCTGATGCGCAGCCTGACGCGCTTTGCCGCCGTGCTGCTGGCGTCGTTCACGCTGGCGGCCCAGGCCGCGCCCGTCACCGTGGTGGATGACGCCGGCCGCCGCGTGACCGTCAGGCAGCCGGCGCAGCGCGTCATTTCGATGGCGCCGCACGCCACCGAGCTGCTGTTCGCAGCCGGCGGCGGCGCGCGCGTCGTCGGGGCGATGAACTACAGCGACTACCCGGAAGCGGCCAAGACCATCCCGCTGGTGGGCAGCAACAGCCAGATCGACATGGAACGGGTGCTGGCCCTGAAGCCGGACCTGATCGTGGTCTGGCATACCGGGAACACGGCGCGCCAGATCGCCCAGATCGAGAGCCTGGGCGTGCCGGTCTTCCACAGCGAGCCGCGCCGCCTGGCGCAGGTCGCCGACAATATCGAGCGCCTGGGGCAGTTGCTGGGCACCGTGCCGGCGGCGCAGGCGGCGGCCGGGGCCTACCGGGCGAAACTTTCCGGCCTGGAGGCGCGCTATGGCAAACGTCCGCCCGTCACGGTGTTCTACCAGATCTGGGACCAGCCCCTGTACACCCTCAACGACGCCCAGATCGCCAGCGATGCGATCCGCGTCTGCGGCGGGCGCAATGTGTTCGGCGGCTTGAAGGTGGTGGCGCCGGAAGTGAGCCTGGAGGCGGTGATCGCGGCCGATCCGGAGGCGATCATGGCGGGCAAGCGCTACGACCCCGCCAACCCGGGGCTGAAGCTGTGGGAGCCCTACCGCAGCATGACGGCGGTGAAACGGGGCAACCTGTTGACGGTGGATGGCGAACTGCTGACCCGCCCGGGCCCGCGGGCTGTCGACGGCGCGGCCGCCCTGTGCCAGGCCCTGGAAGGGGTACGGCAGCGCCGGCCGAAGTGATTACGCTTGCGAAACCGGCATCGCTCGCCCGTAAGCCCAGGTTAATTCCGTAAGCAAATGCAAAAAACGCCGGTCTCCCCGGAAGGAGAGGCGAAAAAGTGGTAATCTGCCCGCGTTTGCTCAATCAACTGTGGAAGGAAACCCATGCGTTCTCTGCGTTTTGCCCTCATCGCCGCCACCCTGGCCGCCAGCACCGCTTTCGCGTCGCCGACCGCCCCGGTCAACGGCGCCGATTACACCACGCTGGCACAGCCGCAGCCGACGCAGGCGACGGGCAAGAAAGTCGAGGTCATTGAATTCTTCGCTTACCACTGCCCGGCGTGCAATATGCTCGAGCCCTCGCTGAACCAGTGGATCAAGAAGCAGGGCGACAACATCGTCATGCGCCGCGTCCACCTGCCTTTCCAGGGCCCGGCCGATCCGGAAGCGCACCTGTTCCTGACCCTGGAAGCGATGGGCAAGCTGGAGGAATACCACCCGCGCGTGTTCCAGGCCGTGCACGTGCAGCGCCAGCGCCTGATGAAGGATGACGCCATCATCGAGTGGGCAGCCAAGAACGGCCTGGACCGCGCCAAGTTCATGGAAACCTGGAATTCCTTCGGCGTGACCAGCAAGCTGCGCCGCCTGCAGACGCTCTCGTCGAACTACAAGGTCACCGGCACCCCGACCATTATTATCGACGGCAAGTATGTCGTGTCGCCGAGCCAGGTGGGCGAGGCCAACAAGATCAACGGCGTCGAGCCGACCATGCAGGCGACCATGCAGGTCATGGATGCGCTCGTCAAGAAGGCGGCAGCCACGAAATGAGCAAGGATGTCGAACGCGAAGTCCTCAAGATGTACGATGGGTCCCGGCCCAACGAGGACGACCTGTTTGAAACCAGCAATGTGAATCACTTCGCATGGGGGCTGGCGGTCTTCTTCGCCGGCCTCGCGGTCTGGCTCGCCATCGCCCTGGTGAATGCCGAGAACCAGCGCTATGCGCTGATGACGAATAAATGCCCCGATCCGCTCTTCAAGGGCGGCATCGACAAGGCATGCCTCGTGACCGTGCGCTCGCGCGACCACTGGTGGGAACACCTGTGGTACGGCTTCACGCACGTGCGCGTCACGCCCGAGCACAGCGAACGCTGAGCGTTCGCCGGCCTCGTTCCTCCCTTATGCCTGGCGCTGGCCCTGCGGGGTCAGCGCTTTTCTCTCTTCCAGCGACAGCACCTGCACCGGCTTCACCGGTATGCCCGTGTGCGCCTTGAAAAACGGATTGTCGCGGTAGCCGCCCGTCAGGCGCGCCTTCGCGATCATCGTGCCGATCTTGCATATGGCCCAGGCCATGGCCAGGCCGCTGGACGATACCGGCGCGGCGGCGGACTTCGTGTTGACCCGGCAGCGCAGGGCGCCCAGCTCATGGTCGAGCTCCTCGCCGGACGCATCCAGGCAGGCGCGCACCAGGCCGACATAGGCGGTGGTCTGCTCGCGCGGCGTGTTGCCGATCGGGGTACGGCAGCAGCTGGCGTACCAGCGGTAGATCCCTTTCGGGCCGAGCGACATGCAGGCCAGGTGCTCGAGGCCCGCCTCGAAACGGACGGCCGCGGGCAGGGTGGCGGCGACCTCGGTGCCGCCTGCCGAGTCGAGCACGTCCGTTCCCAGGAAGTGGCCGTAGGCCTGGCAATCCTTGCAGTAGCAGACGGCGCGCGACGCCACGCGGCTGCTATCGACCTGGCCGTGCAGCTTGCCGCAGCGGCAGCGTAAGTTCAGTGTCATGATTGGCCTCCCATGTCCATGACGAGAGTGTAATGCTCGACGGTCGGGAACGGATCATAGAAATGGTGGAGCAGGGCTTTCCACACCTGGTAGCCGCTTGAACCGCGAAAGCCCACGGTGTGGTCTTCCAGCCTGTCCCAGTTCACCAGCAGCACGTAGCGGTTGCTCCGCTCCAGGCAGCGCTGCAGCTGGTGGGAGCGGTAGCCGGGCATGCCGGCGATGATCTCTGAAGCCTGGCGGAAGGCCGCTTCGAAGGCAGCTTCCTGGCCGGGGCGCACGTCGAGGGTGGCGACTTCGAGGATCATTGCGCCGCCTTGCCGGCCAGTGCGCCGGCCGGCGGCGCGATGCGGCTCGGCGGCAGGATGATGGTGTTGCGGCCGGCGCCCGGACGGTCTTCGCCGCTGGGCGTGTTGCGCATCACGTAGAACTCCTTGCGGCTGTCGTAGGCGATGTACTCGCCGCGCGCTTCTTCCGGCAGGCGGTCGTTCGCGGTGCGGCGGATCGTCGCGCCGGAGAACAGCTTGACCGTGGCCGCGCGCTCGTCGTACTCGACGCGGTCGGCCTCGCCTTCGATCCAGCGCTCGCCCGGCCCGTCGGCCTTCTGGCGGAAGCGCACCTTGCCGCCCGCGCCGGCCGCGAGCCAGGCGCGCTGGTAGCCGTCCGGCGAGCGTTCGACGCGGCCGCTGTCCGCTTCGATTCTCAAGGTGCCGCGCGTGATCACGACGCCTCCCTTTACCGTCATGATGCCCGTGACGCCGTCGGCCTCGCAGGCGCGGCAGCTGATTTCCGTGGGTTGGAAGGCGTCGGCCTTTTCAGCCTGCGCCAGTGGAACCATGGCGAGCAGCAGGGCCGGGAGCAGGGGTCTGAAACGCTTCATGTTTGCTTTCCTTGGTGGTAAATCATGCTGGCAGGGTGATGACGAAGCGCGCGCCGCCCAGCGGCGAGCTGTCCACGCGCACCGCGCCGCCATGCAGGGCGACGGCCTTGCGCGTGATCGACAGGCCGAGGCCGAAGCCGCCCGTGGCGCGGTCGCGGCTGCGGTCAAGCCGGTAGAAAGGTTCGAAGACCTTGTCGCGCTCGTCGACCGGAATGCCGGGGCCGTCGTCGTCCACGACGATCTCGACCGCGTTGGCCGTGCGGCTGGCCGACAGCAGGATGCGGCCGGTCGCGTATTTCTGGGCGTTGCGCAGCAGGTTGCAGACGGCGCGCGCCAGCAGGCGCGGATCAAGCTCCAGCTCGCCCAAATCGTCGGCGACGGTGCAGTCGAGCGCGTGCGGGGAGGGCGGCAGCATCTGCGTGCACTCGCGCAGCAGCGGAGCCAGTTCCGTCGGCGCGGCCTGCAGGTTGCGGGCGCTGTCGAGTTTGCTCATGTCGAGCAGTTCGCCCACCAGGGCGTTGAGCTCGCGCAGGTCGCCTTCCATGGCCTTGACGCGCTTGCTCAGGTCGGGGTCCTTGGCGCGGGCGTCGAGCAGCTCGAGCCCGAATTCCAGGCGCGCGATCGGGGTGCGCAATTCGTGCGAAACCGAATGCAGCAGGCTTTTCTGGGCTTCCAGCAGGTCTTCGATGCGGTCGGCCATGTGGTTGATGCGCTCGGCCAGCGGGTAGGCGGTGTCGGAGGGCTTCATCTGGGCGCGCGCGGTCAGCTTGCCGCTGCCGAATTCGTCGGCCACCCGCGACAGCGCCTGCAGGCCCTGCCAGTGCGAGCGCGACCATAGCGCGATCGGCACCAGGAGCGCCACCGCCACGATCACGTAGCGCAGGGCCTCCATCTTGAGGGCCTGGTCGATGTCGATCGGCAGGTTCTGCGCATGCAGCACTTCCTCGTGGCTGCCGATGTAGCGCTCGCCCTCGAGGTCGACGCGGCGCCAGAAACTGCGGTTGGCGGGATCGAGCACGATCTCGCCGCGGTCCAGGGCCGCACGGCGCCCGCTCGCCAGCGCCGCGCGCACCTCGGCCAGCGGCACCAGGTCATAGCGCACGTTCGACACCACGCGCACATTGTTCAGGCGGGTGAGCCATTCGTCGCTCGGCGCCTTGTCGACGTACTGTTCCAGCAGGAAGATCTGGGCAGCCGCCTGGCGCCGCGCGATGTCGTCGAGCGGGTCGCCGAACAGGCGGCTGAACGCGAAGTAGATCACGAAGGTTGCCCCTGTGATCGACAGCATGACCAGCACGAAGAAGCGGAAGAAAATCCGGTTCACATGCCCATCCTGCATAACTCGCGGTGTCGTACAAGGTAATACATGGTTTCTCCTTGGCGGCATTGTATAGGAGCAAGGATGGCAATGCGCATTTCCAGATGGATGGCCCCACCAAGAGAGAGGCCTTACAAATTGATGACAATTCCTCGACAAGTCGAGGGGGAATGCAAGCGGGGTAAGTCTTACCATGCATCTACATCAGGTTTATCTGGTTTTCCGTTTGCCCGCCTGATATGCGAGTGTCGGCGGGTTTTTTTATTCTCAAGGAAACGACCGGCGTCGAGACCGCCGGAAGCTGGCTTAAGTGGAGAAGAACAATATGAGCATGGTTGGACGCGTTCTGTTGGCGGCCCTCGTGGGCGCTTCCCTGGCAGCCTGTGGCGGCAGTGGCGATGGCGCCACCGTCATGAAGAACCAGCAGGCCGGGCAGGGCATCACCGTCGGTGAACCCAATGGCGGCGTGCCGGTCGTTTCCGAGTACATCAAGCTGGCCCAGGAGTCTTCCTGCGCCGACTCCCGCAACAATCTCTACCTGGTCGACGACAAGTACGTGTTCTGGGACCGCGCCGGCCAGTGCGCCGACGCCTCGTACGCCCAGACATTGATGGGCGCCAACCCGCAGGCCGTGCTGTGCCAGTCGGGCGACACCATCGCCGGCCCGCGCACCGTGTGCACCGACGAGGCGGCGCGCGGCCTGTTCGACACCCTGCTGAAGAACCTCGACAAGGCCGACCTCGGCCTGGGCGCAGGCCACAAGGTCGAGGCCATTGCCTTCCTGCCGAAGTCGGGCGCCGCGATTCCGTTTGCGCCGGTCGTGAACGACGGCTTCTCGAACATCACCGCGCCGCGCCAGGTCGTGGTCAAGGACGCGGCAAGCTGGGCCGCCCTGTGGGCCGAGCACAGCAAGACCCGTATCGCGGCGCCAAGCGTCGATTTCTCGCGCAATATGGTCGTGGCCGTGTTCTCGGGCGACGTTTCGAGCGGCTGCAAGACCACCTCGATCGTGAAGGTCGTCTCGCGCGAGGGCAAGATGGTCGTCGAGTACCAGGAGCGCGACATCACCACGGTGGCGGTGTGCCTGCCGGTGATCAGCCAGCCGATGCAGGCGGTCAGCGTGCCGCGCATCGACGCCAAGGTCGAATTCCTGAAGGTGCCGGCTGAAGAAACGGCCTACCGCACCATCGACCAGGATACCCAGTCGGGCGTGCGCACCGAACGCAATGTGGTAGTCCGCGACGGCGCCGCCTGGGCCGCGCTGTGGACCGAGCACGCGGGCGCCGACAAAGTGATCCCGGACATCGATTTCAACAAGGAGATGGTGATCGGCGTCTTCGCTGGCGGCCTGCCGAGCGGCTGCCATTCGAGCGGCATCGAGAGCATCCGCTATGCCGAAGGCAAGCTGAACGTGGTGCGGGTGGATACCTTGCCCCAGCCGGGCATCGTCTGCACCACCATGATGCTGTATCCGGGACAGCTGGTCGCCGTCGAGCGCAGCGAGCTGCCCGTGGAGTTCACCAAGCAAACTCGTACCCGAAAGTAACAATTGCTCAGTTGCCGGCGAGCTCGACGTAGAATATCGGCTCGCCGAACTCCGATTGTGACAAGATGAACAAGCTTTTCGCCCTGGTCCTGGCTGTCTCGGGCAGCGCCGCAAGCGCACAGACGCCGACCACCAACCCGATGCCCGACGGCAGCCGCGATATGTATGCGGGGCTGGGCGTCGTGTCGGCGCCTCGCTACGAGGGGGCGGATGGCAGCCGTACGCGCGCCTTGCCGGTGCTCCAGGTCCAGTGGAGCAACGGTGTCTTCGTCTCCGGCATGAGCGCCGGCATGCACCTGTCGCAGCAGCCGACTGTGGAATTCGGCCCGCTGCTGAACCTGCACCCGCGACGCACCGAATCGGGCACCGGCGGCAAGATCGGCGAGGTCACGGCCGGCACCAGCTTCACGCCGGGGCCGGTGATGCAGCGCCTGAGCAGCAACCGCCTGTCCGGCATGGAAGAGATCAAGCTGCGTCCGGAAGTCGGCGGCTTCTTCAATGTCTACCTGGCGCCCGAATGGCGCCTGACCAGCAGCGTCCTGGGTGGCGCCGGCAACGACCGCAACGGCGTGCGGGCCGAGCTCGGCATCCAGCGCCTGGCGTTCGAGATCGCGCAGCACCATACCGTGTCGGTGTCGGCCGGCTTCACCTTCGTCAACAGCGCCTACAACCGCGCCTATTTCGGCGTCAGCCCCAGTGAATCGGCCTCGAGCGGCCACCGCACCTACCGCCCGGACGGCGGCCTGAAGGACATGCACATCGGCGCCCGCTGGAACTGGGCGCTGTCGCCGTCGTGGATCCTGACTTCCTCGGTGCAGGCCTCGCGCCTGGTCAACGACGCCCGCCGCAGCCCGCTCGTCGAGCGGCCCAACAACGTGACGGTTTCGACCGCCTTCGCCTACCGGTTCTGATGATGCGCGCCGCCCACATCACCGCATGCGTTTGTCTCCTGTCCACGGCCAGCCTGGCCGTGGCGCAGGCGCTCGCGCCTGCCGGCGAGTGGGCCAGCTACCGTGACGCCTACCGCGCGATGGTGGTGTTCGAGAAGTACGGCGGCGCCAAGAACCTGCTGCAGCACCACCTGCAGCTGCTGCCCCGCGAGAAGGGAGTGCTGGGCGAGGGCCTGCAGCTGGCCATCGCCGGCAAGACCGTGCAGACCAGCCTGGCGCTCGACCCGCTCGGCCGCACTGTGCTGCCGCTCCTGAAGGCGGCCTACGACGAGAACGCGGTCCTGTCGCCGAGCCGCCCCATCGGCGCCTTCGCGCTGCGCTCGCGCGTCTCGATCGCGCCGCAGGCCGACAACAGCTACGACGTATCCGACCTGCGCGCCGCCTGCGAGCAGGCCCTGGGCTTCGCCCGCCACGTCGACGCCACCGCGCGTTCGCGCCAGTGCGTGGGCGTGCGCATGGTGTTCCCGAAGAAGGGCGTGGACGTGTCGGTGCGATTGCGCGCGGCGAATGGGGCGGAGCAGCCGCTGGCAGTGACGCCGTATGTGGGGGAGGTCGATACGGACTTCCCGAGCGTGAGCTACCGCTTCGGGCCGCAGCAGGCGCGCGTGATCACCTACAGCGCGCCGCTGGCGATCGTGCCGCTGTTCGAGTAGTAGGGTGTACGGCTCCGCCGTACGCGCGTTCAAATCACGGGTGAATAATCGCGCCGCGTTTTCTTCACGTACCGTCTGAACGCGCGGACGGGAGACCCGTCCACCCTACTAGTTCCAGGCCGACGGCGAGAACAGGTAGCCCTCTCCCCACACCGTCTTGATCTTCTCCGACTCCGCATCGTCGAACTTGCGGCGCAGCTTGGAGATGCAGTTGTCGATGCTGCGGTCCAGGCCATCGAACTCGATCCCGCGCATCTTCTTGAGCAGGGCGTCGCGCGACAGCACGCGGCCGGCCGCCTCGGCCAGCACCAGCAGCAGCTTGTACTCGGTATTCGACAGCACGCAGGGCTCGCCGCGCCAGCTCACGCTGCGGTCGCTCGTCACGATGCGCAGCGAGCCGAATTGCAGCACGCGCGAATCCGCGCCGCCCTTGGCCTGGGTACGGCGCATCAGGGCGCGCAGGCGCGCCAGCAGCACGCGCGGCTGGACCGGCTTGTTGACGAAATCGTCGGCGCCCTGTTCCAGGCCCGAGACTTCGTCGTAGGAGTCCTCGCGCGCCGTCAGGATCAGGATCGGCACTTCGGACACTTCGCGGATCTGGCGGCACACCACCATGCCGTCCAGCCCCGGCAGCATCAGGTCGAGCACCACGACGTCGGGGGACAGGGCCTTGAAGCGCTCCAGGGCGGCATCGCCGCGGCTGACCAGGTCGACCGCGAACTCGTAGCCGGACAGGTATTCGGTGACGAGTTCCGCCAAACGCGCATCGTCTTCCACCAGCATCACTCGATACATTGCAAATTCTCCTTCGTACGCGATTGTATAAGAGTGCTTGCTTGAAATCACAGCCCCTACAAAGGGGGGACATTTTCATACATATCATGACATTTGGCGAAACGCCAGCCTCATCGCCTGTCATTGCCCAGAAACTTTACGCCACTAGACTGCGCCCGTCAGCTTAACAGGAGAGCAATGTGGATCGACGTGGTTTTATTCGGAGCGCTGCCTGGTTCACGGTGGCGGGTAGCGGCGCACTGGTGGCCGCTTGTGGCGGATCGGACGATTTCCCGCCTTCGGGCAGCTTCCGCTTCCCGCACGGCGTCGCATCCGGCGACCCGAAGGAAGGCAGCGCGGTGTTCTGGACCCGCTGCGTTCCCGCCACCGGCACGGCGCCGGTTGAGGTGCGCCTGGAAGTGGCCTCCGACAGCGCCTTCCGCGAACTGGTGAGCGCCGTCGAACTCACTGCGCTGCCGGCCCATGACCACACCGTGCGCGCCAAGGTGACGGGCCTTGCCGCGAATACGCGTTACCACTACCGCTTCCGCGCCGGCCAGGATTTCAGTGCGGCCGGCCAGACCAAGACCGCGCCGGCGGCAAATACGACGCCAACCCAAATGCGCTTTGCCTGGATGACCTGCCAGGACTGGAGCATCAACCACTGGGGTGCGATGGAGCTGCTGGCGAACGAGGAGCTCGACTTCGTCGTGCATCTCGGCGACTATATCTACGAGACCGTGGGCGCCGCCTTCCAGGCCGGTGCGGCCGAAGCCATCCACACGAAAATCTCGCTGCCCAACGGCATTGCGGCGGGCGGCGGCGCGGTCTACGCCAACTCGATCGAGGATTACCGCACCCTCTACCGTACCTACCGCGGCGACATGCGCCTGCAGGAAATCCACCGCAAGTTCCCGATGGTGGTGATCTGGGACGACCACGAATTCTCGGACGACTGCTGGCAGGACCACCAGACCTACAATAACGCCAACAAGCAGGAAACCGCCCGCCGCCGCAACGCCAACCAGGCCTGGGCCGAGTACATGCCGGTCGACTGGGGCGACGTCTCCTTCGACCTGAACAAGGCGTCCTACGACAACATCCGCATCTACCGTGACTTCCGCTTCGGGACCCTGATGCACCTGGTGATGACCGACCAGCGCCTGTACCGCGATGACCACGTAGTGAGCGAAGCCGCCTATGCCCAGCTGCTCCAGCACGACCCGGTGAACGGCGACGACTCGGTGGGCGCGCGCTACTTCGTGCCGCAGCCGCTGCTGCAGCAGTTCGAGGACCGCACGGCGGCTGCGCTGGGCCGCCGGCCCGGCATCCTCGGCGCGACCCAGACCCAGTGGTTCAAGGACACGATGAAGGCGTCGACCGCTACCTGGAAGGTGTGGGGAAACGAGGTGACCCTGAACCGCATGTGGCTGGACCTGCGCACCCAGGCACCCGCGCCCTACAACCAGCTCTACATCGTGAACGCCGACGGCTGGGATGGCTATCCTTTCTACCGCGCCGAGCTCCTCGGCCACCTGAAGGCGCACAATGTGCGCAACGTCGTCGCAATCACGGGCGACCTGCATGCCTTCCAGTGCGGCGTGGTCTACGACAACCAGGACCCGGCTACGGGCAGTCCGGTTGCGGTGGACTTCGTCAGCGCCGGCATCAGCAGCTCGTCCTTCTACAAGTACCTGAGGGCAGGAGCAGGCACGACGCCCCTGGCGCCCCTGGTGGCCACGCCGCAGACCTTCGATGGCGTGATGCGCATGCAGAATCCCGCGTTCGCCTACGCCGACCACGATGCACAGGGCTATGCGGTGGCGACCGTGACGCCGGCCGCTTTCACCGTGGTATTCAACAAGGTCAAGCCGCTCAACGCCGACGGTACGAAGCCGGCCGCGCCGCTGGCCAGGCGTACCCGCATCACGCTGCGCGCCGGGTCGACCAGTCCTCAGGTGGAGGACAACGTGAGCTGAGCCGGGCCGGGTGGCGGAAACGGTCACACGGCGGTCGACATCGTGTAGAGTCGTGATGCAGTAATCACTACTTTGACCGTCACTGGAGACCACGGATGAGACTTTCCTGCCGCCCGCTCGGGCTGACACTGATCGCCACCCTTCTTGCCACCGGAACCGGCGCCGCAACCGCTCAGGAGGCGACCATCACGCCGCCCGCGGCCATGGTGCTGGAAAACGTGCCGCCCGTGCGCGCCGCCCTGGCCGCCCAGGTGGCCAGGTACAACGAGTTCAAGCCGACGTCCTATGCGGGCTGGCACCCGACCCGGCTGGAAATGATCGTCTCGCGGCGCCACCAGAACACGCCGCAGTTGTTCCGCGTGGCCAAGCCGGGCGCGCCGCTGGAACTCCTGACCGACTATCCGGAACCGGTGCGCGGCGCCCAGTACGAGCCGAAGAACGGCCGCTACTACGTGTTCAGCCGCGACAGCGGCGGCAACGAGGTCTTCCGCGCCTATCGCCGCGAAGTGGGCGCCAAGGGCGGCGACGCGCTGCCGGTCACGCCGGACAACCGCCGCGTGCAGGACACCGCCTGGGCCTATACCAGCAACAAGCTGCTCTACGTGACGGTGCCGGTGGGCCGCCAGGGCTCGAACGACAAGATCGAGTCGACCATCAGCATCGCCGACCCAAGCCAGCCTGAACAGGCGCGCGTGCTGGCCCAGCTGCCGGGCGGCGGCTGGGGCGGCTTCGCCTTCTCGCATGACGACAAGCAGCTGGTCTACAGTGAATACGTGTCGGCCAACGAAAGCTATCTGTGGCTGATGGATGTCGCGAGCGGCAAGAGCCGCCGCATCACGGAGAAGAACGGCAATGAAACGGTCTCCTACGGCAGCGCCGTGTTCTCGCACGACGGCAAGGGCCTGTACACGACCACCGACCGTGGTTCCGAATTCGCCCGCCTGACCTATATCGACCTGGCCACCGGCGCGCATACGGTGCTCACCCCGGACATCAACTGGGACATCGACGCGATGGACCTCTCGCACGACGGCAAGCTGCTGGCCTTCGTCGCCAACGAGGATGGCAGCAGCGTGCTGCGCATCATGCGGACCAGCGACCGCAAGCTGGTGGCCCAGCCAAAGCTGCCGGTCGGCGTGATCGGCCGCATCGAATGGCACCGCGACAGCCGCCACCTGGCCCTGACGCTGTCCTCGGCGCGCAGCCCGTCGGATGTGTACAGCTTCGATGCGAAGACGGGCGAGGTGACGCGCTGGACGAAGCACGAGAAGATGGACGTCGACATGGAGCGTTTCGTGGAGCCCTCGCTGGTGCGCTGGAACTCCTTCGACAATCGCAGCATCTCGGGCTTCGTCTACCGCGCGCCGGCGGATAAATTCCCGGGCAAGCGGCCGGTGGTGATCAACATCCACGGCGGACCGGAAGGCCAGTCGACCCCGGGCTTCATGGGCCGCAACAACTACTACACCGACGTGATGGGCCTGACCGTCATCTACCCGAACGTGCGCGGCTCGACCGGTTACGGCAAGACCTTCCTGAAGCTGGACAACGGCAAGCTGAGGGAGGATTCGGTGAAGGACCTCGGCGCGCTGCTCGACTGGATCGCGACCCAGCCGGACATGGACGCCTCGCGCGTGGCGGTGGTGGGCGGCTCCTATGGCGGCTACATGACCCTGGCCGTGTCGACCATGTACGCGGACCGCATCGCGGCGGCCATCGACATCGTCGGCATCTCCAACTTCGTGACCTTCCTCGAGCGCACCGAAAGCTACCGCCGCGACCTGCGCCGCGTCGAGTACGGAGACGAGCGCGACCCCGAGATGCGCAAGTGGATGGAAGCGACGGCGCCGGCCAACAACGCCGCGAAGATCAAGAAGCCGCTGTTCGTCGTGCAGGGCAAGAACGACCCGCGCGTGCCCTGGCAGGAAGCCGACCAGATCGTCGCGACCGTGAAGAAGAACGGCACGCCGGTGTGGTACATGACGGCCAATGACGAGGGCCACGGCTTCGGCAAGAAGGCGAATGCCGACTACCTGTTCTATGCGGGGATCGACTTCTTCAATACCTACCTGCTGAAGTAATCCCTCGGGTGGGCGGCGACGCCGCCCACCCGGACAAATCAATTCTCGGCCAGGTGGCCGGCAATCGCCTTGCCCACATCCGTGGTGCTGGCATTGCCGCCCATGTCCGGCGTACGCGGCCCGTTCACGAGCACGTGCTCCATCGCCCGCACCAGCGCATCGTGCGCCTCCGTATATCCCAGGAACTCCAGCATCATCGCCCCCGACCAGATCATGGCCACCGGGTTGGCGATGTTCTTGCCGTAGATGTCCGGCGCCGACCCGTGCACCGGTTCGAACAGCGAAGGGAAGGTCCGCTCCGGGTTCAGGTTGGCCGAGGGCGCGATCCCGATGGTCCCCGTACAGGCCGGCCCGAGGTCCGACAGGATGTCGCCGAACAGGTTCGAGGCCACCACCACGTCGAAGCGCTCGGGCGAGAGCACGAAGCGGGCGGCCAGGATGTCGACGTGGTACTTGTCCCAGCGGACCTCGGGATAGGATTCGCCCATGGCCGCGACGCGCTCGTCCCAGTAGGGCATGGAGATCGCGATGCCGTTCGACTTGGTGGCGGCGGTCAGGTGCTTCTTCGGACGGCGCTGGGCCAGCTCGAAGGCATATTTCAGAATGCGGTCGGTGCCGTGGCGGGTGAAGATGGCTTCCTGCAGCACCAGCTCGCGTTCGGTGCCTTCGAACATGCGTCCACCCACCGCCGAGTACTCGCCTTCGGTGTTCTCGCGCACCACGTAGAAGTCGATGTCGCCCGGCTTCTTGTTCGCAAGCGGGCAGGGCACGCCCGGCATCAGGCGCACGGGACGCAGGTTCACGTACTGGTCGAACTCGCGGCGGAATTTGAGCAGGGAGCCCCACAGCGAGATGTGGTCGGGGACCGTGTCCGGCCAGCCGACCGCGCCGAAGAAAATCGCCTCGCAACCGTCGAGCTGCTGTTTCCAGTCGTCCGGCATCATCTTGCCGTGCTGGAGGTAGTAGTCGCAGCTGGCCCATTCGAAGTGGGCGAATTCGAGGGCGATGCCGAACCTGCTTGCCGCCGCCTGCACGGCGCGCAGGCCTTCCGGCATGACTTCCTTGCCGATGCCGTCCCCGGCGATGACGGCGATCTTGTGGGTCTTCATGGTGGTCTCCGATGTTGAATGCGCATCAGGGTAGCAAGAAAACGCCGCGTTTATAATCCCTCGTATTGTGGCTTCATGGAACACGAATCGTGAATAATGTCGAGAACAGCGACCTGCGGGTCTTTGTCGCGGTCGTCCGCAAGGGCAGCTTCAGCGCGGCGGCCACCGAACTGGCCATGTCGCCGGCCTTCGTCAGCAAGCGCGTCGGCATCCTGGAAGAGAACCTGGGCGTGCAGCTGTTCGAGCGCAGCACGCGGCGCGTGGTGATCACGGACGACGGCGAGCAGGTCTACGGCCGCGCCCAGCGCATCCTCGAGCAGCTGGACGACATGGTGGACGAGCTGCAGCAGCGCCACAGCGAGCCGGCCGGGCGCCTGCGCATCTGCAGCAGCTTCGGCTTCGGCCGCAAGGTGGTGGCGCCGGTGATCGCGCAGCTGGCGGCCAGCCACCCGAAGCTGCAGATCCGCTTCGAGGTCTTCGACCGCCTGGTCGATACGGTGGCGGAAGGCTTCGACCTGGACGTGCGCATCGGCGACGACATCCATCCGCAGATGGTGGCGCGCAAGCTCATGGACAACCACCGCATCCTGTGCGCTGCACCAAGTTACCTGGCGCGCCACGGTACGCCGAAGGTGCTGGCCGACCTGGCCGGCCACCAGTGCCTGGCGATCAAGGAGCGCGACCACCCGCTCGGCACCTGGCGCCTGCATGGCCGCCACGGCGAAGAGACGGTGCGCGTGTCGGGCGCGCTCTCGACCAACCACGGCGAGATCGCGCTGCGCTGGGCGGAGGAGGGGGCGGGCATCGTGCTGCGTTCGCAGTGGGATGCGCGGGCTTACCTGGACTCGGGCGCGCTGGTGCAGCTGCTGCCCGAGTACACGCAGCCGGCGAATGTGTGGGCGGTGTATCCGCAGCGGCTGGCCGGTTCGGGCCGGGTGCGGGTGTGCGTGGAGTTCCTGCGCAGGCATCTGGCGCAGGGAGAGCAGGCCGGTGGCGCACCGGCGTAAAATAGGCATTCGCTGGAAGGAGGAAGCATGGCAAAACTGGTTTGCGGCATGAACGTGTCCCTCGACGGCTACGTCGACCACATGGCCTTCGCGCCCAACGCCACCCTGTTCCGCCGCTTCATCGACGAAGCGCAGGGGCAGGCGGGCAGCGTGTACGGCCGCGTGATGTACGAGATCATGCGCTACTGGGACGAGGAACATCCCGAGTGGGGCGAAGACTAAAGGGCGTTTGCCGCGGCGTGGCGCAGGCAGCCGAAGTGGGTCGCCTCGCGGACCCTGGAATCGGTGGGGCCCAACGCCACCTTGATCAAGGACGATCTCGAGAACGCGATCCGCACGCTCAAGCGCGAACACGAGGGCGAGATCGAAGTGGCCGGCCCGAAGCTGGCATACAGCCTTACCGGGCTTGGCCTGATCGACGAATACCGCATCTACCTGCACCCGGTCGTGCTCGGCCAGGGCAATCCCTATTTTGCCGGACCGCGTCCGCCGCTGCGCTTGATGGCGCACGAGCGGATCGACGATGTCCTCAAGCTCACCTACATTCCTGCATAAACCAATGAAACACAGTTCGAACGGCGGTCTCGTCTATTCCACCGACGGTGGCCGCATGTGCCCCGGTTGCCGGCAGCCGCTTGCCGCCTGCGCGTGCAAGGCAGCAAGCGCGCCCATGGGCGACGGCGTGGCGCGGGTCTCACGCCAGAGCAAGGGAAGGGGCGGCAAGACCGTCACCCTGGTCAAAGGCCTGGCGCTCGACGCGGTGGCGCTGGCCGCATTGGGCAAGCAGCTGCGCACCGCCTGCGGCTCCGGCGGCACGGTGAAGGATGGCGTGCTCGAGGTGCAGGGCGATCATGTGGAGCGCATCGTGGACGAGCTCCAGAAACTGGGGCACACCGTGAAGCGGGCCGGCGGCTAGGCGCGGAAATGAAAATGGCCTGCTTGCGCAGGCCATGTTTTCGTGTGAACGAGACGTGGCTTAGGCCATGTTCTGGTTCACGAAGTCCCAGTTCACGACATTCCAGAACGCGTCCAGGAACTTGGCGCGGGCGTTGCGGTAGTCGATGTAGTAGGCGTGTTCCCAGACGTCGGCCGTCAGGAGAGGCTTGTCCGCAGTGGTCAGCGGGGTGCCGGCGTTCGAGGTGTTGACGATGTCGACGCTGCCGTCGGCCTTCTGCACCAGCCAGGTCCAGCCCGAGCCGAAGTTGCCCAGTGCCGACTTGTTGAACTCTTCCTTGAACTTGTCGAAGGAGCCCCATTTGGCGTTGATGGCATCAGCCGCCTTGCCGGTCGGTGCGCCGCCGCCGTTCGGGGTCATGCAGTTCCAGAAGAAGGTGTGGTTCCACACCTGCGCCGAGTTGTTGAACACGCCGCCCGAGGACTTCTTGATGATCTCTTCCAGGGACAGGTTTTCGTACTCCGTGCCCTTGATCATGTTGTTCAGGTTGGTGACATAGGTCTGGTGGTGCTTGCCGTAGTGGTATTCCAGGGTCTCGGCCGAGATGTGCGGCTGGAGAGCGTCCTTAGCGTACGGCAGTGGCGGCAGGGTATGTTCCATGTTTTCTTCCTTGATTGGGTTGGACAGGTTTTGTTCCAAAGCGGCGCTATTCTAAACCGGATAGCGCGATGTTGCAGGGTTGGCTACTCCACGGCGGCGTCCGGCGGGTTCTGCACGCTGGAAACCCCGATCTGGGCGCTGCCGCCGGCCAGGCGCACGGTCAGCTTGTTGCGCGCCTTGATCTGGGCCGGGTCGCGCAACACCTCGCCCTTGGCGTTGCTGACGATGGCGTAACCGCGTTCCAGCGTGCGCTGGGGGTTCAGCAATTCCAGCTGGGCCGCCAGGGCGTTCAAGGCGTCGCGCCGCTGTTTGACCTGGCTGCACAGGATTGCGTTCAGGTGGCGTCCGTCGGCCGCCAGGCGAGCGCGCAGGGTGCGCATATCGGGGCGGTGGCGGGCCAGGCGCTGCTGCAATTGCGCCAGCGCCAGGTTCTGGCGGTTGGCGGGTGTACGGACGGCGTGGGTCAACGCCGCCGCCATCGACAGCAGTTTCACACGCTGGTGGCGGATCTGGGCGGAAGGGCTTAACAGGCGCCGGCTGGTGTTGTCCAGTCCCTGGTTGGCCTCCGACAGGGTGCGGCGCATGGCGCGGCGCAGGTCCATCGCGTCGCTCGACAGGGACGCCAGCCAGTCGGCGCGCGGCGTGGCCGCCAGTTCGGCGGCGGCGGTCGGCGTGGCGGCGCGCACGTCGGCGGCGAAATCGGCGATGGTGACGTCGGTTTCGTGGCCCACGCCGGAGACCACGGGAATCGCGCAGGCGTCGATGGCGCGCGCCACGCATTCCTCGTTAAAACTCCACAGGTCCTCGATCGAGCCGCCGCCGCGGCAGACCAGCAATACGTCTGCCTCCGCCCGGCGGGACGCCGTCATGATGGCTTCGGCGATCTTGTCTGCCGCGAACTGGCCCTGGACCGGGGCAGGGTAGAGGATCACCCGCACGTGCGGGGCCCGGCGGCGCAGGGCGGTGAGCACGTCGCGCAGCGCCGCGGCCTGCGGGCTGGTGACGATGCCGATGGTGCGCGGGAACAGGGGCAGGGGACGCTTGCGGTCGGCGTCGAACAGGCCCTGCGCCGAAAGCTTTTCCTTCAGGCGCAGGAAAGCCTCATAGAGCTGGCCGACGCCGGCGCGGCGGATGGTCTCGACATTGATCTGGTAGTCGCCGCGCGCGCCGTACAGGGTCACCAGGGCGCGCACCTCGACCTTGTCGCCTTCGCGCGGGATGAAGCCCGCGTACTGCGCGCGGCTGCGGAACATCACGGCGCGCACCTGGGCGGCATCGTCCTTGAGGGTGAAATACCAGTGACCGGAACTGGCGCGCGTGAAGTTGGAGATTTCCCCGCCAATCCACACCAGTGGAAAACTCCGCTCCAGCATGCGCGCAACCTGCTGGTTGAGGGCGGTCACGGTGAGGATGGCGGGAGCCGTGTAGGCGGGATCGGCGTCGGTCGGGCGTTCCATGGATGTTCGGGATTGCGGGCAAAGGTGATGCTTATGTCATATCTCGGCCAAAACGACAAGCGCCGGCGGCAGGCGTGCGCGGCCAGATGCATGTGTCCAAGGGCTGTTGCTGTTTTTCAATGCATTCTATTGAAACCTTTTTAAATCAATGGCTTGCGAGGGACGGTTTGCCATTTGGCATGGTTTTATCCACAAAATCTGTGGGCAACTCATCCATAAGACACATGACTGCGCAGGAAATGTGCGTCGGGCAACCTTCCCTTATTCATCAAGGACTTAGCGTGCATATGCCTGCCTTGGGCACATTGTTGTCCACAAAAAGTGTGCACGCCTTCTCGCTTGCTGCGATGGGAAGCTTGCAGGAAGGCCTGTCCGCTTGCCCCACTCCTCACTGCTCAAAAATGACGCTGGGAAATTTTGTTGTGTTAGATCAAGGACTTAGTCGTGCCTGCCAGGCCTTGCACACAATTTTGTCCACAAAAAGTGTGTACAAAGCGCTTGGAGCCCCGTTCGAAACGGCTGCGACGAGCTTCTTTCCAAGGGAACGCTTCCCCAGGCGAGGGGAAAGGTGGATAAATAGCGGTCGAAGCTCACACTTCCTGTCTCTGCCTGTTTCGGAAGCAGGATGGTGTGAATTCAATAAAATCAAGGAGTTAGCAGGTACGGTACATGCTTCATCACAATCTTATCCACAAAAAATGTGGAGATATGAATTTTCTTTGCCTTCCTACTGCTGAGGCAAAAGAAGTCATGCAAAACCGGCCGGTTTTGCACACAAACACCTGCTATATGGCTGAGTGATGAAATTTTGTGCATTGAGTCTTTTCTGTTTCAGATCAATGACTTAAATGTTCCAATGTGCCCTTGCTCACATTTTTGTCCACAAAAAATGTGAGGAACCGCACACAGGCGGGCCGTCCTGATGCGGATGCAACACTGCCTATTTTTTGCGCCGAAGAAATTTATCTAGTTAAATCAAAGACTTAAGTTTCGCTTAAGGCCATTGCGCACAATTTTGTCCACAGAATTTGTTCGTAAGTGGGGATTGTTGAGCTGGATCAAAACGTCCGGGAAAACACGGATGAGCTGGAGGCCAGCTCATCTGACATGTGCCGTTTTCTTGCGCACGTCGAAAATTCCCTTTGAAATCAAGGCGCTTTGATCCCGCAGAGGGCCTTGCGCACATTTTTATCCACAGAAGTTGTGCAGAACCGTCTTGGACTGCACTTGCCGCACTGCTGGCAACTTGTTACATTGGCGAATTGATTTCTTACCCATCAGGAGTTTCTCTTGCTCGCCATTTTCCAAGCTGCAGGCTGGCCTATCTGGCTCTTGCTGATCGCCTCGATCGTCGCTGTCGCCCTGATCGTGGAACGCCTGATCTACCTGCGCCGCGAGAAGATCCTCCCGAAGCAATTGCTGGATGAAGTGATCCGCGTCTACCGCGCCGGCAAGGTCACGCCGGACGTGGTCGACAAGCTCGAACAGAATTCCCCGCTCGGCACCGTGCTGGCCGCTGCCCTGCGCAATGTCGACGCGCCGCGCGACGTCATGAAGGAATCCATCGAGGAAGCGGGCCGCGGCGTCGCCCACGGCCTGGAACGCTTCCTGACCACGCTCGGCACCATCGCCTCGCTCGCGCCGCTGATGGGCCTGTTCGGCACCGTGGTCGGCATGATCGAGATCTTCGGCGCGCAAAGCCCGACCGGCGGCAGCAACCCGGCCCAGCTCGCGCACGGCATCTCGGTGGCCCTGTATAACACCGGCTTCGGCCTGGCCATCGCCATGCCGGCCCTGGTCTTCTACCGCCACTTCCGCGCCCTGGTCGACAGCTTCATCGTCGAGATGGAACTGCAGGCCGTGAAATTCGTCGACGTCGTCCACGGGACCCGCAAATGATGAACTTCCGCCGCGACCGCCAGCGCGAGGAGCCGGAGATCAACCTGATCCCCTTCATCGACGTGCTGCTGGTGGTCCTCATCTTCCTGATGGTGTCGACCACCTACAGCAAGTTCACCGAGCTGCAGATCACCCTGCCGACAGCCGACGCCGAGAAGGTGCAGGAGCGCCCCTTCGAGATCAACGTCACCATCGACGCCAAGGGCAACTACACGGTGAACAATGTGCCGGTGGCCTTCCACAGCGTCGCCGGCCTGGCCGAAGACCTCAGGAATGCCGCCCGCAGCGGCCCGAACGGCCAGCCCGCGACGGACCCGGTCGTCATCGTCAACGCCGACCAGTTCGCGATGCACCAGATGGTCATCAATGTGCTGGAAGCGGCGCGCGTGGCCGGCTACGACAAGCTGACCTTCGCCGCCCAGACCGGCGGCCAGAAATAATATCGCGGCAGCGCCCCGGCGCTGCGCGCTTTTTCGCATGGCTTCCAATCTCGAATCGCTTCTCACGCGCGCCTGGCTGCGCCGCGGCCCGCTGGCGCTCGCGCTGCTGCCGCTGTCCCTGCTGTTCCGCCTGCTGGCTGGCCTGCGCACGCTGCTCTACCGCAGCGGCATCAAGCAAAGCGAGCGCCTGCCAGTGCCCGTCATCGTGGTCGGCAATATTTTTATTGGCGGCACCGGCAAGACGCCCTTGACCATCTGGCTGGCGGAAAGGCTGCGCGCGGCCGGCCTGCGTCCCGGCGTGATCTCGCGCGGACATGGAGGGGCAGAGGCCTGCCCGCGTGAAGTGACGCCCCAATCCGCGCCAGGCGACGTCGGCGACGAACCCCTCCTGATCGCCGCCCGCGCCGGCTGCCCGGTCGTGGTCGGCCGCAAGCGCGCGGAGGCGGGCAGGGCGCTGCTGGCGGCCCATCCCGAGGTCGATGTCCTGATCACCGACGACGGCCTGCAGCACTATGCGCTGGCCCGCGACGTCGAGATCGTCCTGTTCGACGGCCGCGGCGTCGGCAATGGCTGGCTGTTGCCGGCCGGACCGCTGCGCGAAGCGCCCTCGCGCCGCCGCGATTTCACGGTCGTCAACGCCCCCGAGATCACGCCCGCGCTGGCACGCGCGGTGGGCGGCCAGCCTTTCCGCATGGCGCTTGCCGGGGATAAGGCCGAACCCTTGAGCCGTCCGGGCGAGGGCATGCCCCTGGCGCAATTGCAGGGCAAGCGCATCGTCGCGGCGGCCGGCATCGGCAACCCGGGCCGCTTCTTCGCCATGCTGCGCGCCGCCGGTTTGACGGTCCAGGAGCTGCCGCTGCCCGACCACCACGACTTTCGCGACCGGCCGTTCGACCATGTCGACGCCGATGTCATCCTGATCACGGAGAAGGATGCAGTAAAATGTCGGCAACTTGATAACCTGAAGGACGACCCGCGCTTGTGGGTCGTGCCCGTGACGGCGCGGATCGATGCCGCGCTGGCCGAACAAATCGTGGAGAAATGTCGTGGACGCTCGACTGCTTGATATCCTGGTCTGCCCGCTGTGCAAGGGCCCGCTCGAATACGATAAAAAAGCGCAGGAACTGACCTGCCGCCCGGACCGCCTGGCATACCCGATCCGCGACGGGATCCCGATCATGTGGGCCGACCAGGCGCGCAAGATCGAGCCGGTATGAGCTTTACGGTCATTATCCCGGCGCGGCTGGCCTCGACCCGCCTGCCGAACAAGCCGCTGGCCGACCTGGGCGGCAAGCCCATGGTCGTGCGCGTGGCCGAGCGCGCACGCGAATCGGGCGCCAGCCGCATCATCGTGGCGACCGACGCGCCGGGCATCCTGGAAGCCTGCGCTCTTCATGGCATCGAAGCCTGCATGACGCGTGCCGACCATCCTTCGGGCACCGACCGCATCGCCGAAGTGGCGCAGACCCTGGGCCTGCCGCTTGACGAGGTGGTGGTCAACCTGCAGGGCGACGAGCCGCTGATCGAGCCGGGCCTGCTGGCCGCCTGCGCCGCCCTCGTCCAGCAAGGCGTGCCGATGGCGACCTGCGCGCATCCGATTTACGAGGTGGCCGAGGTGTTCAACCCGAACATCGTCAAGGTCGTGCTCGACAAGGCGGGCCGCGCGCTGTATTTCTCGCGCGCCACCATCCCGTGGCACCGCGACGCCTTCATGGCCAGCCAGGACTCGCTCCCGGCCGGCTACGCGCCCCTGCGCCACATCGGCCTGTATGCCTACAGCAACGCCTTCCTCCAGGCCTATCCGGCCCTGGAAGCTTCCCCGCTCGAGACCATCGAGGCGCTGGAACAATTGCGTGTGCTGTGGCACGGCGTCCCGATCGCCGTGCACGTGACCGACAGCGCGCCCCCGGGTGGCGTTGACACCCCGGACGACCTGGAACGCGTGCGCAAACACTACGCGGCCTGAACAATCAAGACGCCAATTCGGCCTGTCTGCGGTACATCAAAAGTTGCCGGTGGAAGGCCCCGAAATTGGCGTTAAAGCTGACTTTTGTGGTAACTTTCGTGTCAAGGTAGCCAGATATGCATCAAGCGCGATCGTTCGCCAACATAAAAATTATCAACATCCTCTAAGAATCTAGGAAACTCATGCGTCTCATTCTGTTAGGAGCACCCGGCGCCGGCAAAGGCACCCAGGCAAACTACATCAAGGAAAAGTTCAACATCCCCCAGATCTCGACCGGCGACATGCTGCGCGCAGCGATCAAGGCGGGCACCGAACTCGGCCTGGCTGCCAAGAAGGTGATGGATGCGGGTCAGCTGGTGTCGGACGACATCATCATCGGCCTGGTGAAAGAGCGCCTGAAGGAAACCGATTGCGCCAACGGCTACCTGTTCGACGGCTTCCCGCGCACCATCGCGCAGGCCGACGCCATGAAGGACAGCGGCGTGAACATCGACTACGTGCTGGAAATCGACGTGCCGGACGACCTGATCGTCGAGCGCATGTCGGGCCGCCGCACCCACCCGGCCTCGGGCCGCGTGTACCACACCAAGTTCAACCCGCCGAAGGTCGCCGACATCGACGACGTCACCGGCGAACCGCTGGTGCAGCGCGACGACGACAAGGAAGAAACCGTCCTGAAGCGCCTGTCGGTCTACCACAACCAGACCGAAGTGCTGCTCGGCTACTACAACAAGTGGGCCCAGTCGGGCCTGCCGGGCGCGCCGAAGTACCGCAAGATCTCGGGCGTCGGCCCGGTCGAGCAGGTGCGTGACGCGGCGTTTGCGGCGCTGTCGGAATAAGCGATTCGCGCTTCAAACGAAACGGCCCTGCGGGGCCGTTTTTGTTTTCGTAGGGTGGTCGGCTTTGCCGACCGCGCGTTCAGGCAGCTCATGAATGGACGATAGGGCTGTTCATAAGGGCGTTGAACGCGCGTTCGGCGGAGCCGAACACCCTACAACACCGTAGCGTTACAGGTATTTCTCGACCGCCGCGGTCAAGGATTCCCGATCCGAATCCCCGTGATACCGCTCCCCATTGATGAAAAAGCTCGGCGTCCCGCTCGCCCCCGCCGCCTTGCCTTCCTCGGCCTGCGCCCGGATCCGCTCGCGGTGCTTGCGCGTCGCCAGCTCCTCGTCGAAGCGCGTGCGATCCAGTCCCAGTTCCTGCGCCACCAGCGGCAACTGCCCCGGTGACATCTGCGCCTGGTAGTCGAACAATTTGTCGTGCATTTCCCAGAACTTGCCCTGGGCTCCGGCCGCTTCCGCCGCCTCGGCCGCGCCTTCCGCAAACGGATGCATCCCGAGCGGCAGGTGACGGAACACCAGCGCGATCCGCTCGCCGTGGCGCCGCTGCAGCTCGGCCAGGGTGGGGTAGGCCCGCGAGCAATAGGGACACTGGAAGTCGCCGTACTCGATGATGGTGATGTCGGCGCCGGGATTCCCGCGTACGTGGTCGCCTTCCACGATCTGCATATCGCTCATCTGTACTCCCATGAATGTGGATGGCCCGATCTTCGCATGCGCCGTCCAGGGTGCGCCGCCCGTTACCGTCCAACAATCATGTGAGCATTTGTTTCTGTGCGCCGAAGCGGCCCATGCGGGCAGATAATGGCCTGTCCACTATTCGAAGCGATCGAGGTGCACCATGCGTCCCATCCATTCCATGATTGCCGTGCTGTTCGCCCTCGGTACGGCGAGCGCGCTGGCTCAGACCCAGACCTCGCCGCGGCCGCCGGCCAGCAAGCCGGTCGACGACAGCGCCAGCTACGGCCCGGTGTTGAACCCGCAGGCGCCGCCGGCGAGCTCCAGCACCCAGGCCGGAGGCGAAGCGAGCCCGCAGGCCCAGGAAGAACGCGCAGGCCAGCCGCCGACCAGCAAGCCGATCGAGTCCGACCCATCGGCCCGCCCGGCGCCGCAAAGCGCCAAGCCCCAGCAGCAGGAAAATGCCCGTCCGGCGCGCCAGGAAGGCCGGCAGCAGGCCAATAAGCCGCCGCAGGCCAAGCGCCGCGCTGTGGAGCAGCGCATCGAGAGCACGCCGCGCATCGCCGCGCCACAGCCCAGGCCAAGGGTAGAGGTGGAGTCGGGCGTGGCCCCGGCCCCGGTGGGTCCACAAAGCACCCAGGTGCTCGGCTGCGTGGGCGGCGCCTGTACCGGCGCCAATGGCGCGACCTATAACATCCCGCCGGGCGGCGGGCCCGGCACCAGCAGCAGCGGTCGTCCCTGCACGAGCAACGGCACCACGATCCAGTGTCTTTGAGCCGGGTGAACGCCCGGCATGGTTTTTCTTGCCAAAAGTTCGCTACAATGCCGCTGTTTGACGTTTACGTAAACGTGAAGCGGGACAAAGAACTTTTATAAGGGAAAACCAATGCAAATTCAGAACAATGTGTTCATCGTGACCGGTGGCGCGTCGGGCCTTGGAGCAGCCACGGCGCGCATGATCACCGAGGCGGGCGGCAAGGTCGTCATCGCCGACGTGCAGGCGGAGGCAGGCGCGGCCCTGGCGGCGGAACTGGGTGGCCAGTTCGTCAAGTGCGACGTCACTCAAGAGGCCGATGGCCAGGCGGTCGTCGACGCGGCCCTGAAACTGGGCACGCTCCGCGGCCTGGTCAACTGCGCCGGCGTGGCGCCTGCCGTCAAGACCGTCGGCAAGGACGGCCCGCACCCGCTGGATGCCTTCCAGCGCGCCGTGAACATCAACCTGGTCGGTACCTTCAATATGTGCCGCCTGGCGGCCGACGCCATGGGCAAGCTGGAAGCCGGCGAATACGGCGAGCGCGGCATCATCATCAACACCGCCTCGGTGGCGGCCTTCGACGGCCAGATCGGCCAGGCGGCCTACGGTTCCTCGAAAGCGGCCGTGGCCGGCATGACCCTGCCGATGGCGCGCGACCTGGCGCGCAGCGGCATCCGCGTGATGACGATCGCCCCCGGCATCTTCGAGACCCCGATGCTGATGGGCATGCCGCAGGAAGTGCGTGACTCGCTGGGCAAGATGGTCCCGTTCCCGCCGCGCCTCGGCATGCCGAAGGAATACGCGCACCTGGCCAAGGCCATCATCGAGAACGTCATGCTGAACGGCGAAACCATCCGCCTCGACGGCGCGATCCGCATGCAGCCGAAATAAGGCTTAGTGGAACGATCCTGAAGCCATCTCTCAATTGTTGTACGATTGACAGATGACGGGCGCGCGGCGCACACCGCGCGCCCTTTGCTTTTTAAGGAAACGATTTTGAAGAACATGACACCGCGCCAGGCCGTGCTGGCCCTGGCGCTGGCATTCGCCGCCACGCCGCAAGTGCTGGCCCAGGACACCCGCCAGGCCGCTCCCGAAGCCGCCACCGGCTACACCGAAAAAGCGGGCTGGCCTGCGAAGAACTACATGGTGGCCGCGGCCAATCCGCTGGCGGTGGAAGCCGGCTACCGGATCCTGAAGCAGGGCGGCAGCGCGATCGACGCGGCCATCGCCACCCAGATGGTCCTGACCCTGGTCGAACCGCAATCCTCCGGCATCGGCGGCGGCGCCTTCCTCGTCCACTACGACGGCAAGCGCACGCAGGCCTTCGATGGCCGCGAGACCGCGCCCTCGAAGGCGGACGAGCACCTGTTCGAGCGTCCCGACGGCACGCCGCTCTCGCGTACCGAGGGCATCGTCGGCGGCCGCTCGACCGGCGCGCCGGGCGTGCTGCGCATGCTCGAGCTGGCGCACAAGGAGCATGGCAAGCTGCCATGGAAGGCGCTGTTCGCGCCGGCCATCAAGTTGTCGGAAGAGGGCTTCGCGGTCAGCCCGCGCCTGAACGCGCTGCTCACGGGCGACGTCCACCTGCGCAAGGACAAGGAAGCGGCCGCCTACTTCTACGGCAATGGCGGCAAGCCCTGGCCGGTCGGCCACATCCTGAAGAATCCCGCGCTGGCCAGGACCCTGCGCGAGATCGCCGAGGACGGCGCCGACGCCTTTTATAAAGGCCACATCGCACGCGACATCGCGGCCAAGGTGCAGGGCCATCCGACCAATCCGGGCCTGCTCAGTGCTCAAGATATCGCGAACTACCGTCCCAAGGTGCGCACGCCCGTGTGCAGCGATTACCGCGCCTGGACCGTGTGCGGCATGCCGCCGCCGTCCTCGGGCGGCATCGCGGTGGCGCAGATGCTGGGCATGTTCGAGACCTTCGACATGCGCGCCCTGGCCCCGAAAGCCGGCGTGCCGGGCCCGGACGCGCTGCACGTGTTCAGCGAAGTGGGGCGCCTGGCCTACGCCGACCGCAACCGCTACGCGGCCGACACCGACTTCGTCCCGCTGCCGGGCCGCGGCCTGCCGAGCCTGATCGACAAGGGCTACCTGGCCCAGCGCGCGAAACTCGTCGGAACGCGCTCGATGGGCGAAGCGCCGGCCGGCAAACCGCCCGGCATGGACGTCGCCTGGGGCACGGACAACGCCATCGAAACCCCGTCGACTTCGCACGTGTCGGTGGTCGACGGCTACGGCATGGGCCTGGCCATGACCACGACCATCGAAGACGCCTTCGGCTCGCGCCAGTTCGTGAACGGCTTCATCCTGAACAACCAGCTCACCGACTTCTCCTTCTCCTCGCGCGACGCTGACGGGCCGGTCGCCAACCGCGTCCAGGCGAACAAGCGGCCGCGCAGCGCGATGTCGCCGACCATCGTGTTCGACCGCAAGACCGGCAAGCTGGTGCTGGCCGTCGGCTCGCCGGGCGGTCCGGCGATCATCAACTACGTGGCCAAGGTGCTGGTCGGGACTCTCGACTGGGGCCTGAACGTGCAGCAGGCGATCTCGCTGCCGAACTTCGGCAGCCGCAACGGTCCGACCGAGCTGGAAGTGGGGCGCTTCCCGTCCACCACCATCGAAGCGTTGAGCTCGCGCGGGCACAAGGTGAGGCTGGGCGAGCAGACCTCCGGGCTGCACGGCATCCAGCGCATCGAGGTGCATGGGGTGCCGCTGTGGTATGGCGGGGCGGATCCGCGGCGTGAAGGGATTGCCAAGGGGGACTGAAGCCCCCGTTGGGAAGTGGCCGGTTCAGGAGCGCTTGAGCTGGCCGATCACGCTCGCGACCTTGGTGGTGATGACATCGACCGCCGGGCCATTCGCGCCGTGCGGCAGGATGACGTCGGCGTGGCGCTTGGTCGGCTCGATGAACTGCTTGTGCATCGGACGCACCGTTTCCAGGTACTGGTTGACGATGCTTTCCGTCGTGCGCCCGCGTTCGGCGATATCCCGCTGCATGCGGCGGATGAAGCGCACGTCGGGGGCGGTGTCGACGAAGATCTTCAGCGACATCATCTTGCGCAGGTCCGCGTCATACAGGGCGAACAGGCCTTCGATGACGATGACCGGCGCCGGTTTGACGGCGATCGTCTTGTCGGAGCGGTTGTCGATCGTGAAATCGTAGACCGGCATGGCGATCGTCTCGCCATTGCGCAGGGCGCGGACGTGCTCGACCAGCAGCGGCCAGTCGAAGGCCTGCGGGTGGTCGTAGTTCTGCTTGCGGCGCACTTCCGGGCTGAGGTCGGACTGGTCGCGGTAGTAGTCGTCCTGCATCACGACCGAGACCATCTCGGCGCCGAAGGAAGCCAGCACCTGCTGGGTCACCGTTGACTTGCCACTGCCGCTACCGCCGGCGACGCCAATGACAAACGGGGAATTGGAAATCTGATTCATCCCCGCATGATACCGGAGCGGCGGCCGAACCGACAGGGCCGGCTCGATCGCGCTTTTCAAAAATGCAAGGGTTTTGCCAGAAGTTGCGTGACGTTCGGGCCTCCAGGCGCCTGGCCTATGCCGACCGCAATCGCCACGCGGCCGATACCGATGTCGTCCCGCTGCCGGGCTGCGGCCTGCCGAGCCTGATATCAAGACGGGAATCAGGCGAATCCACCGTTGACGCGGACCACCTGCGCATTCACCCAGGCGCCTTCGGGGCCGGCCAGGAAGGCGACGATGGAGGCGATGTCGGCAGGCGTTCCGAGGCGCTCGAGCGGCGCCATCCTCGCCAGCGCGGCGATCTGCTCCGCGCTTTTCCCTTCCAGGAACAGCTCGGTTCCGACCGGCCCCGGCGCGACCGCATTCACGCAGATGCCGCGGCCGCGCAACTCGTTCGCCATGACGCGGACCAGTCCCTCGACCGCTGCCTTGGACGCGATGTAGGGGCCGTAGCCCGGCGTGGACCTGGCGATCACGCTGGACGACAGGGCGATGATGCGCCCGCCCTCTCCGAGATGGTTGCCGGCCTTGGACAGGACGATGAAGGCGCCGCGGGCATTGGTGCGCATGATGGCGTCGAAGTCGGCCAGAGCGCCGTCCGCGATCGGGACGTTCTTCATGATGCCGGCGTTGCTGACGACGACATCGATCCTGCCGAAGGCATCCAGCGCCGCACGGAACAGCGCTTCCGCCTCGGCCTCGTCGGCCACGTCGCCGCGCACGGCGATGGCCCTGCGGCCACGGGCTTCGACCGCGCGCACGACAGCCTCGGCCAGGTCTTCGCGTCCGTGATAGTTGACCACGACATCGCATCCCTGGGCGGCCAGGCGAAGGGCGATTTCACGGCCGATGCCGCGCGAACCGCCCGTGACGATGGCGGTCCTGCCGGTGTGGGTGTGCATGTTCATTGTCTGGCCTCCCTCAGCGTGCGGTCCGGATGACGACCTTGCCGCGCGCATGGCCGGAGGCGACCTTGTCGAGCGCCTTGCCGGCCTGATCGAGCGGGTGGAGCGAATCGATGAGGATGGCGAGCTCGCCCTTGCCGAACAGCTCGACCGCCTCGCGCAGCGCGGCCGTCGCCTGGGCGAAGAACACGAAGGCGCCGTGGCGGCCGGGAGGCGCGGAGATGGCGAAGTCGACCAGGGTCGCCACCATCCCGCCTTCGCGCAGCACATCCCAGGAACGCATGGCGGTGTCGCCACCGACCGTGTCGAGCACGAGGTCGAAGGCCGGCAGGCGCGTGAAGTCGTCGTTGACGTAATCGATGGCCTCGTCGGCGCCGAGGTCGCGCAACAGCGCGAGGTTGCGGGCCGAGGCGGTCGCCGTCACGTGCGCGCCGGCGTCCTTGGCCAGCTGGACCGCGAAGCTGCCTACACCTCCGGCGCCGGCGTGCACCAGCACGCGCTGGCCGCGCTGGAGGCGGCCCGTATCGAACAGCGCCTGGCGCGCCGTGCCGAATCCGGTCGGCAGGGCCGCGGCCTGTTCGAAGCTCATCGCGTCGGGAATGGCGACCAGTGCGTCGGCTGGCGCCAGCACGTATTCGGCGAATGCCCCGCCGTCGACCGGGTCCCGGCGCCCCACGACGCGCTGGCCCACCTTGACGCCATGCTCACCCGGTCCCGTCGCCTCCACCCTGCCGGCGAAGTCGGTGCCGGGAATGTAGGGAAGCCGGGCCGGGAAGACCGCCTGCATGTGGCCGCCGATCATCTTGATGTCCAGCGGATTGACCCCGGCCGCCTCGATGCGCACGAGGACCTCGCCCTCGGCAGGAACGAGCGGGGGGAGGGATGCGATCTGCACGGCGGCATCGGCGCCGAAATGTCGAATCAAAGCTGCTTGCATGGAGGGCTCCTCGTGAAATCAGATTGCCGGAAACCGGCCGAGCTGGAGGAACAGGCCGTACCAGTCCTCCATGTGCCAGGTCGTGGTGATGCGCCCGCCGTCGAGCGCGTGGAATTCATGGATGCGGAAGCGCACCGCCTTGCCGGTCGGCGCGATGCCGAACAGCTCGCCCTCGTGGGTGCCGGTGATCTCGCCGCGCACGGCGATCCTGCCGGGCGCCTGGACCATGTCATGGACGACGATCCGGACGTCGGGGAACGCGGCGATGACGCTGCGGATGATCGGCTTCATGCCGGCCGGGCCGGGCGCCTGGCCCGGCGCCAGTGGAATGTCGTCCCAGTCCGGTGTGACGGCCTCGTCGATCAGGTCGGGGTCGTGCAGGCTGAAGGCGTCGTACAGGCGCTGCACCGCATGGCGCTCCCTGGCCAGGCGGCTGTCATCCTGGGTCACCGCATTCGAAATCATCTCCTGTCCTTTCTCGAATAGCGCCGGAGGTCGGCGCCTGGAGAGGATTATGGAGACGCGGTAAAATCTATCCAACAAATAGAGCTGATACACCAATATACGAATCATGGATTTTTATGGCGTGGACCTGAACCTGTTGGCGGCTTTCGACGCGCTCATGCAGGAGCGCAACGTGACGCGCGCCGCTGTCCGCATGAACGTCAGCCAGCCGGCCATGAGCGCGGCCCTGGCACGCCTGCGGACGCTGTTCGGAGACAGGCTGTTCCAGCGCAGCGCCGCCGGCTTGCTGCCGACGCCACGCGCCTACGAGATGGCGGAACCGGTTGCGCGTGCCCTGCGCGAGTTCGAGTCGGTGTTCGCGCCGCCGGAGCGCTTCGATCCCGGCACGGCAGTGCTGCGTTTCGGACTCGGCCTGTCCGACTATCCGGCATTCATCCTCTTGCCGTCGCTGCTGGGCGTGGTGGCGCGCGAGGCGCCGGGCGTGGGCGTGGATGTACGCGCGTTCTCCGGACGCGATGAAGCCGTGGAACTGCTCGATGCCGGCAAGATCGACCTCGCGATCGGGGTTGCGCCGACTGTGCAGGAGAGTCGCATCCTGAGCCGCCCGATCCTGCGTGACGAATTCGTGACGCTGGTGCGCAGGGACGCCGTGCAGGCGCGCCGCAAACTCGACCTGGACGCCTACCTGGCGATGCGCCACGTTCTTGTCTCTCCGGAGGGGAGCCGCTACGGCGTCGTCGACCAGGCGCTCGCCGACCACGGCCTGCAGCGGCGCGTCCAGGTGACGATGCCGCACATGTTCGCGGTTCCCGCGCTGCTGCGCGAAGCGGACATGGCGGCGACGCTGTTGCGGCGCGTCGCCCTGTACTCCGCGCAGGCGGCCGAGTTGATCATGTTCCCGCCGCCGGTACCCTTGCCGGAGGTCGCCTTCCATCAGATCTGGCACCGGCGCAATGACGAAAAACCGTCGCAGCGCTGGCTGCGCGAGGCCGTCGATCGGATTGCCGCCGGGTTCCGCTAGGGCGCCGCCCAGCCAGCCTCGCGCTCGGCCAGCACACGGTCGATCAGCCCGTATTCCGTGGCCTGGGCGGCCGACATGTAATTGTCGCGATCCGAATCCTTCTCGATCCGGGAAAGCGCCTGGCCGGTGCGCTCGGCCAGGATCGTGTTCAGGCGATGCCGCTGGTACAGGACCTCGCGCGCCTGGATCTCGATGTCGCTGGCCACGCCCTGCGAGCCGCCGTGGGGCTGGTGGATCATGATGCGAGCGTTCGGCAGGGCATAGCGCTTGCCGATTGCGCCAGCGGCCAGCAGGAAGGAGCCCATGCTGGCCGCGAAGCCCGTGCACAGGGTGGAGACGTCCGGCTTGACGAACTGCATGGTGTCGTAGACCGCCATGCCGGCGTAGACCGAGCCGCCGGGCGAATTGATGTAGAGGGCGATGTCCTTCTCGGGATTTTCGGACTCGAGGAAGAGCAGCTGGGCGACGATCAGGTTGGCCGACTGCTCCGTCACTTCGCCGACCAGGAAGATCACGCGTTCCTTCAGCAGGCGCGAGTAGATGTCGAAGGCGCGCTCGCCGCGGCCCGTCTGTTCGATCACGGTGGGCACCAGGCCCAGGGAAGAATGTGCTGTCATGTCCGTCCTTTCGCGCTAGAGTGGAACCACGGAAGCGATTCCTGCCCGCTTGACGCATGCCGCCTCCCGGATGTGACGCGAGAAAAAATTTTTTCCGGACCTGTCACATCCGGCCGCCGCCGAGCGTCAAGTGGCACCACCACCGCATGAGGAGACCCGTGATGCCATCGACCGCCGACCCGGACGGCGCGCTGTTCGAACAGCTGCGCCCACGCCTGACAGCCATCAGCCGCCGCATCGTCGGCAGCGAGGCGGAGGCCGAGGACATCGTGCAGGACTGCTTCCTGAAGTGGCAGCGTGCCGAGCGCAAGGCGTTGATGACGCCGGCGGCATGGCTGACCACGGTCGTGCAGCGACGCTCGATCGACCTGCTGCGCAGGCGCGCGCGCGAGGCGCTGGCGGCGCAGCTCGCCCGCGAACTCCAGCTTGACACCGCGCCGGCCCTGCCGGAAGAAGGCTTGCTGCGGGAGGCCGACGCCGGGGAAGCGTTTGCACGCCTGCTGGCCCGCCTGACGCCGTCCGAACGCCTGGCGCTGGTGCTGCACGAAGTGTTCGATTGCAGCCACGCGGACATCGCCGCCGTGCTCGGGACCGGGGCGGCGAACGCGCGCCAGCACCTTGCCCGCGCGCGCCGGCGGCTGCGGGAGGAAAGGGAAGACACCGCGCGCGAGGAAAGGCTGTGCCGCGAACTGGTGCGCCGCTTCCAGGCGGCGATCAACGGCCTGGACGTGCCGGCCCTGGTCACGCTGCTGCTTGACGAGCAGCCGATGATGGTGCGTGAATCACCAGGCATGCTCGCCGGCCGCGGTCCCTGCGCGAACGATGCAATGTATTGCGTTGCCGCGTGTGCCTAGCCGACAGCCCGGGCTGTGCGCGTTTCATTGCATGGGCGTCACCACCGGGATCGTGACATGCGACGGATACCTTGCTGACCGGTAGATGCGGTGCGTCGCCGGCCGGAAGTCGCTGTCTTTCGCCGAGAAGATGTTGGGTACGAAGGTCTGCGGATTGCGGTCGATGAGCGGGAACCAGCTGCTCTGCACCTGCACCATCAGGCGGTGGCCCTTGCGGAAGGTGTAGTTCTGCGTGTGCAGGCTGAACGGGTAGGGCAGCACGGCGCCGGCTTGAATCGCCGCGGGCTGCTCGAAGCCCTGGCGGTAGCGCCCGCGGAAGACTTCGCTGGAGACCATCAGCTGGTAGCCCGACATCGGCCAGTTGCCTGACACGTGTTCGGGATAGACGTCGATCAGCTTGACGATCCAGTCGGCGTCGCTGCCGGTGGTCGAGGCGAACAGCTTCGCCGTGACCTTGCCGGCGATGGTGAGGTCGGCCTCCAGCGGCGCGCTTTCCCATGTGAGCACGTCCGGACGGCCGTCGACGAAGCGCTGGTCCTCGACCAGCCAGGTCGACCAGGCCGAGCCGCCGGGGAAATAGGTGGCCTGGATCGGGCGGTGCCGATAGGGTACCGGATGGGCCGGGTCGGACACATAACTGTCGAAACCTTCGCCATCGCCCTTCGGCGCCGAGAACGACAGCGAGCGGCCTGCGCCGAAATACAGCTTGCGCTGCTCGACGCCGGTCTTCGGGGGCCAGGTGTCCCACCGCCGCCACCGGTTGCTGCCTGCTTCGAAGGTCAGCGCCTCCGGCAGGTCGGGCTTGCCCTGGCCCTTCAGGTGGTAGGCGAACCAGGGGATCTCGATCCGCTCGCGATAGTATTTTGCCGTCGCGCTGTCGAACCCGATCGCGCCCAGCGCGTCGCCCGGCCCGACCCGCGCGCCGCCATGCTTCCAGGGCCCCACCACGAGGTAGTTCAGGCCGCGCTTGTCGCGCTGTTCGAGCGTCTCGTAGATCTTCATCGGGCCGTAGAAATCCTCCTGGTCCCACCACCCGGCAACGTTCAAGGTAGGCACCTTGAGCTCCGCCGTGTCGATGGCGAAGGCGCGCCGCTGCCAGAAGGCGTCGTAGTCCGGGTGGGCCGTGAAATCGTTCCAGGTCGCGATCCTGTTCCGGAAGATGTCGCGGTTCACGTTGGCGAGCGAACCGAGTCCGAGGTACCAGGTGTAGGTGTCGTAGCGGTCGAAGGCGAACTGGGCGTTGCCTTTGCCGGCCTCCATCATGTAGGCGTACTCGAAGCCGTAGCTCAGGCGGAAAGCGCCGTTGTGGTAGAAGTCGTCGCCCAGCCACATGTCGGCGGGCGAGGCCATGGGCGCGATCGCCTTCAGGGCAGGGTGGGGTTCGAGCGAGGCCATGACGGACGTCCAGCCCAGGTAGGAGTTGCCCAGCATGCCGACCCGGCCGTTATTCGCAGGGACATTCTTCAGCATCCACGCGATGCTGTCCCAGGCATCGGTGCCTTCGTCGAGACTCCTGGTGTCGCCCGCCTTGCGCGCGGGACGCAGCATCACGAAGTCGCCTTCCGATCCGAATTTGCCGCGGATGTCCTGGAAGGCGAAGATGTAGCCATCCTCGGCCAGTTCCTTGTAGCGGCTTTCGATCGCCTGGGCCGAATCGTCGATGCCATAGGGCGTGCGCAGGAACAGGATGGGCAGCGCCGCCTTCGGATTGGCCGGCACGAAGATTTTCGTGCGCAACTTCACGCCGTCGCGCATGGGGATCATGACGTCGCTGACCGTCCATTGCGCGGGGCGGGTCCTTGCCGTCTCGAGGGCTGCCTCCTGCGCGGCGGCCGGGGACGCGATCCCGCCCAGCGTGGCTGCGAGAGCAAAGGCGATGCAAGTGTGCGGCATGAGTCGGGCAAGATCGGTCATGGGCGTCTCCGGTTGGGCAATCACATCCGTCGTATTTTCATATTTAGAAAAATATGCTGAATATGAAATATAGGTGATTGCCGTATGCAGTGCAACTGCGGTGTCAGGTCTGACATTCGGACACGGCCTCTGCGCTAGCCCTTGCTTAAAGCTCAGCTCGTGTCTAAATGTCAGACCTGACACCCAGGGGTGGATTGGAGGAAGTCGCACGATGGTCGTCGGGCGGATGGCGGGAGGCAACGTCGGCGAAATCCAACTCTTCGCTTGGTGTTCAGCATTAATTTCCCAAGGGATACCCGTTTTTTGCTACCCTTGGCAGGTGGACAGCAACGAGAAAACAGGCCTGGTCCTCACAGGCGGTGGAGCGCGCGCCGCCTATCAGGCCGGCGTGATGCATGCCATCGCCCGCATCCTCGCGGACGCCGGCCGTCCGGCGCTGCGTTCTCCCTTCCACATCATCTGCGGCACCTCGGCCGGCGCCCTGAACGCCACCGCGCTGGCCTGCCGCGCCGACGATTTTTCAAGCGCCGTGCGAGGCCTGCTGGGTGTCTGGGAAGGCGTCGCCGCCCACCAGGTCTACCGCGCCGATTCGCTGGCCGTGCTGCGGTCGGGCGCGCGCTGGCTCTCGCTCCTGTCCTTCGGCTGGCTGCTGCGCAAGTGGCACGCGTCGCCGCCGCAGTCGCTGCTGGATAACACCCCGCTGGCCGGCCTGCTGCACCGCGCGCTCGACCTGCCGCGCCTGGATGCGGCGCTGGCCGACGGCGTGCTGGACGCGCTGGCGATCACCGCGTCCTCGTACAGCAGCGGCCAGCACATCACCTTCTACCAGGCCGCGCGCGAGATCGCGCCCTGGATCCGCCACCAGCGCCTGGCGCTGGCGACCCAGATCAGCGTCGAGCACCTGCTGGCCTCGAGCGCCATTCCCTTCATCTTCCCGGCCGTGCCGCTGTATCTCGCCGGGCGGCGCGAATACTGCGGCGACGGCTCGATGCGGCAGTTGGCGCCGATCGCGCCGGCCATCCACCTGGGCGCGAGCCGGGTGCTGGTGGTGGGAGCGGGGCGCATGTCCGAGCCGGCGCTCGACCCCAGCCCGGACAGCGGCTACCCGAGCCTGGCGCAGATCGGCGGACATGCGCTGTCCTCGATTTTCCTGGACAGCCTGGCGGCCGACATCGAGCGCCTGCAGCGCATCAACCAGACCCTCGAGCGCGTCGCGCCGGAAGCACGCGGCTACCTGCCGCTCAAGCGCGTGGAACTGCTGGTGATCGCGCCCTCCGAGCGCCTGGACGACATCGCCGCGCGCCACGTCCATAGCCTGCCGGCGCCGGTGCGCACCCTGCTGGGCGGGATCGGGGCGCTGGAGTCGCGCGGCTCGGCGCTGGCCTCCTACCTGCTGTTCGAAGGCAGCTACACGCGCGAGCTGATCCGCCTCGGCGAACACGATACCCTGGCCCGGCGCGACGACGTGCTCGCCTTTTTCCCGGAGTAGGCCGAGCCGATGCGCACCCTGATCCGACTCCTCGCCGGCCCGCTGTTGCTCGTGACGCTGCTGGTCCTGAGCGCCGCGGCACTGGCCTCGGCGCCGCGCCCGACCCTGCGCTTCGAGCACCTGTCGGTGGGCGACGGCATGGCCCAGGAATCGGTGCTGGCCGTGGTCCAGGACCGCGACGGCTTCATGTGGTTCGGCACCCAGAGCGGCCTGTCGCGCTTCGACGGCTACCGCGTCATCAACTACCGCGCGGTGCCCGGCAAGCCGCGCGCGCTGTCGAACAACTGGGTGCGGGTGCTGCACCTGGACCGCCACGGCCGCCTGTGGCTGGGCACCGACGGAGGGCTCAACCTCTTCGATCCGATCACCCAGTCGTTCACCCAGTTCACGCCCGAGGAGACTTCGCGGCGCGGCAACGGCAACCGCCACATCAACGCCATCGTCGGCGACGGCGAGGACGGGCTGTGGATCGGCACCAACGACGGCCTGCAGCACTTCGACACGGTGCTGCGCCGCTTCACCACCTGGCACCACGCGCGCGGCGACGAGCGCTCGCTCAGCGACGACAACGTCAACGCGCTCGCGATGGACGCGGCGGGGCGCCTGTGGATCGGCACCGGCGGGGGCCTGGACAGCCTGGGGCCGAAGCGCGAGCGCATCGAGCACCATCCTTCCCGCCTGGGCCCGCGCCAGAATCCCGTGCATGCCCTGATGGTCGACGGCGAACAGCGCCTGTGGGTGGGCCGCCTGGGCGGCCTGGAACGGCATGAACTGCGCGGCCCCAGGGCGGGCGCGGTGCGCCGCTTCGGCCCCGCGGACGGCATCGGACAGTGGTGGATCACGGCCCTGTACCGCGACGCCGCCGGCGAGATCTGGGTCGGCACCCACGACGACGGCCTCCTGCGCTGGCGCGGCCGCGAGGACAGCTTCGACAGCCATCGCCACGCGGTGACCGACCGCCACAGCCTGGGCGACAACCAGGTCTCGGCGCTGTACCGCGACCGCCTCGGCACCTTCTGGGTCGGCACCTGGTATGCGGGCGTGTCGCGCGTGGATCTCGGCAGCGGCGGCTTCGCCCGCATCGTGCGGCGCGGCGAGGCGCTCGACACCCTGGCCGACAACAAGGCGCGCGCGCTGCTCGCCGATGAGGGCACCGGCAAGATCTGGGTCGGCACCGGCACGGCGCTGAACCACGTCGACCCCGCCACCGGCAAGACCACGGTCTACCGCCACGAGCCGGACAACCCGAACAGCATCATCGACGTCCCCGCCGCCGCGCTGGCGCGCGACCGGCAGGGCCGGCTCTGGATCGGCAGCCGCAACGGCGTCACGGCCTTCGACGCCGCCACGCGCCGCTTCTCGCGCCTGCGCCTGCCTGGCGACGCCGACGCCAACAATGTGCGCGGCATGCTGGCGGGGAACGATGGCTACATCTGGATCGCCACCCGTGGCGGACTGCACCGGCTCGATCCCGAAACGCGCCAGGTCGAGAGCCACCGCCACGACCCGGCCAGGTCGGCCAGCCTGGCCGACGACATCGTGCGTCCGATCCTGCAGGACCGGCGCGGCCGGATGTGGATCGGCACCTTCGACGGCCTGGACCTGATGTACCGCGCCAGCGGCCGCTTCCGCCATTTCCGCCACGATCCCTTCGATGCGGCCAGCCTGAGCCACGACGAGGTGCACCACCTGTTCGAGGACAGCCGCGGCGACATCTGGGTCGGCACGGCCGTGGGCCTGAACCGCATGGTGACGGCGAAGGACGGATCGGTTTCGTTCGTGCGCTACACCACCCAGCACGGCCTGGTCGACGACGCGGTGGCTGCGATCCTGGAAGATGCGGACGGCCGCCTGTGGATCAGCACCAGCAGCGGGCTGTCCAGCTTCGACCCGGAGAGCGGGCGCTGGCGCAGCTATACGGCGGCCGACGGCATCACCGAGGGCGCCTTCTTCGACGGGGCCGCCTTGCGAACAAGCGACGGCACCCTGTACTTCGGCGGTTTCAACGGCATCACGGCGTTCGATCCGCGCGCGATCCGCGACAACCGGGTGGCGCCGCGTCCCGTGATCACGGGCATGGCGATCTTCAACCAGCCGGTCGAGCAGGCGCTGCCCGGCCTGCTCAAGGGGCCGATCGAGCATGCGGAATCGATCACGCTGCCGCCCAGCGCCTCGGTATTCTCGCTCGAATTCTCGGCGCTGCACTTCGCCGCGCCGGAGCGCAACCGCTTCGCCTACCGCCTGGACGGCTTCGACGAGCACTGGGTGCAGGCCGACGCGGGAAAACGCTTCGCCACCTATACCAACCTCGATCCCGGCACCTATGTGTTCCGGGTGCGCGCCGCCAACAAGGATGGCGTCTGGAGCGAGCAGGTGGCGGCGCTGGCGATCACGATCGAGCCGCCGCCCTGGGGCACGCCCTGGTTCCGCGCGGCCGTGCTGGCGCTGCTGCTGGCCCTGGCCTATGGCGGGGTGCGCCTGCGCCTGTCCGGCCTGCGCAAACAGAAGGAGCAGCTGGCGCTGCAGGTCAGCGCCCGTACCGAGGAGGTCGAGCGCCAGAACCGCGTGCTGGAGCGCCAGACCGAGGAGCTGCGCGACCAGGAAGGGCGGGTGCGCCAGCAGTCCAACGAACTGGCGCGCGCCTACCGCGCGCTGCAGGAGAACGAGGAATTCCTGCGCCAGGCCAAGCAGCGCGCCGAGGACGCCACCCGCCAGAAGTCCGAGTTCCTGGCGAATATGAGCCACGAGATGCGCACCCCGCTGGCCGGCGTGATCGGCATGCTGGGCTTCGCGCTGCGCGACCCGGCGCTGCGCGACAGCACGCGCGAACAGATTGGACTCGGCCAGGCCAATGCCCAGGCCCTGCTGGCGATCATCAACGACCTGCTCGATTTTTCCAAGATCGAGGCGGGCAAGCTCAGTATCGAGAACATCGACTTCGACCTGCACGCGGCGATCCGCGGCGTGGCCAGCCTGTTCGAGGAGCAGGCGGCGGGCAAGAGCGTCGGCTTCGAGGTCAAGCTGGGGGCAGGCGTGCCGCGTTTCGTGGAGGGTGACCCGACCCGGCTGCGCCAGGTGCTGGTGAACCTGGTCGGCAATGCCTTCAAGTTCACGACCTCGGGCAGCATCAGCGTGCAGGTGGAGCGCCGCGACGACGACCAGGTGCGCGGGGAGGGCTGGAACATGGTGCGCTTCACCGTGCGCGACACCGGCATCGGCATCGCGCCGGAAGCGCTGCCGCGCCTGTTCCAGAAGTTCGAGCAGGCCGATGCCGGCACCACGCGCCGCTACGGCGGCACCGGCCTGGGCCTGGCCATCTGCCGCCAGCTGGTGACCCTGATGGGCGGTTCGATCGGCGTCAACAGCGTGGCGGGCAAGGGCAGCACCTTCAGCGTGCTGCTGCCGCTGGCCGACGGCGCAGAACCGCCGCAGGTGGAGATCGCGCCGCGCGTGCCGCACACGCACCGCCTGCGCATCCTGTGCGCCGAGGACTTCCCGACCAACCAGATCATCGCGCGCACCATGATCGAGGAAATGGGCCACGGGGTCGACATCGCCGACAACGGCCTCCAGGCGGTGGCGGCCTGCGCCCGCACCCGCTACGACCTGGTGCTGATGGACGGGCGCATGCCCGAGATGGACGGCGCCACCGCGACCCGCATCATCCGCGCGGGCGGCACGCCGGATGCGCAGGTCACGGACGCGCACGTGATGATCGTGGCCCTGACGGCCAACGCCAGCGAGGAAGACCGCGCACGCTACCTGGCCTGCGGCATGGACGCTTTTCTCACCAAGCCGATCGACGAGTGCGCGCTGCACGCGCAGGTCTCGCGCGCCATCGAGCGCCAGCTGGCGCGCGGCGTGGACCTGCCGCCCATGCCGCCGGCCCCGAATTCGCCGATGGCGGCGCTGGACGCCATGTTTGGCGTCGCGCCGGAGCGTGAGGCGCTGGAATCGAATGCGGGCCGCCGCGCCGACGACCTGCGCAGCCGCCTGCGCGCGGCCTTCGCCGCCGACCTGCCGCGGCGCCGGGCCGAACTCGATGCGGCGATCGCGGCCGGCGACATGAGCGAGGCGGGCAGGGTGCTGCACGGCCTGCGCGGCAGCGCCGCCCACCTGGGTGAAAAGGCGCTGGAAGCGCTGTGCGCCGAGCTGGAGGCAGCCGCCGACGCGGGCGATATCGAGGCCCTGGTGGCGGGCGGCGTGCGCCTGGGACTTCGCCTGGCCGAGTTCCAGCACGCCTGAGCGCCGGGCCGGCTGCCGGCCCACTATAATGCCGTCATGATCGATACGATGGTGGCGGCATGAAGGTCCTGGTGGTGGACGACGACGTGGTCTCGCGCATGATGCTGATGCATCAGGTTGACGGCTGCGTGCGCGCGGAAATCCTGGAGGCGGAAGACGGCGAGCACGCCTGGCGCCTGCTGGCCGGGGGACTGCGGCCCGGGGTCGTGTTCTGCGACCTGCGCATGCCCCACCTCGACGGCCTGGGCCTGCTGGCGCGGCTGCGCGCCGACGCCGCCACGGCGTCCATTCCCTTCGTGCTGGTCTCGGCCGCCTCGGATGCCGAGACCCTGGAACAGGCCGGGCGCCTCGGCGCCGACGGCTATATCGCCAAGCCCTTCCGCATCGATGCGGTGCGCGCCGAGCTTGGCAGGCTGCTGCCGGCCGGCGAGCCCGGCGAAGACCCGCAGGCGGTGGCCGGGCGCCTGGGCATCACGCTCGAGCGCCTGCTGGTCTACCTGGCCGGCCTGCGGCGCCAGCTCGAAGAGGCGCAACAGGGCGGCGGGCCGGGTGCGACGCGCCTGGCGGAAGGTTGCGCCACCCTGGGCCTGCTCGATGCCGCGGCGCGCCTGCGCACAGCCGGCGACCCCGACGCCATCGCGCAGGCCCTGGCTGCGGTGGACCGCCAGGATGCGCTCGCGCGCAAGGCCGGCGCCGATTCTGCTTGCTGACTGAGTTGCTTTAGATTTAAAGTATCTGCGGCCGTTGTCTTAACCTCAACAGGGACCCCGATATGACCGACGCCGCCGTCAACGACCTCCCGCTCGCGCCTTCCGGCTATGCCGACGGCTTCGCACGCGCGATGCTGCCGCCCGTCGAGGAATGGCCGGAACTGCGCTTCGATTCTCCCGAGCTGCAGTACCCGCAGCGCCTGAACGCGGTGGCCGAGCTGTTCCAGGTGGCCCTTGTCCGCGGCTGGAACGGCCGCACCGCACTGATCGGGGCGCGCGAGCGCCTCAGCTATGCCGAGCTCTCCGCCCGGGTCGACCGCATCGCCCACGTGCTGCGCCACGACCTCAGGCTCGCCACCGGCAACCGGGTGCTGCTGCGCGGCGCCAACTGCCCGATGATGGCGGCCTGCATCCTGGCCGTCATCAAGGCCGGCTGCATCGCGGTGCCGACCATGCCGCTGCTGCGCGCGCGCGAGCTGGACACCATCGCCGAGCGCGCCAGGGTCGACGCGGTCTTGTCGGCGGCCTCGCTGCGCGCCGAAGTCGATGCGATGGCGCGTCCCGGGCTGCCGCTCCTGCTCTTCGACGACCCCGATTCGCCCGCTGGGCTGGAAGCGCGCATGGCGGCCCACGATGCGCCTTTCGCCGCGCCCGACACCGCGGCCGACGACGTCTGCCTGATCAGCTTCACCTCCGGCACCACCGGCGTGCCGAAGGGTACCATGCACTTCCACCGCGACCTGCTGGCGATCTGCGACTGCTTCCCGCGCCACACCCTGCGTTCGCGCATCGACGACGTCTTCATCGGCACGCCGCCGCTGGCCTTCACCTTCGGCCTGGGCGGGCTGCTCCTGTTCCCGCTGCGCGTGGGAGCGAGCGCGGTCCTCATCGAAAAGCTGACGCCCGAAACCCTTCTCAAAGCGATCGAGGAGCAGCGCGCCACGGTCTGCTTCACCGCGCCCACCTTCTACCGGCAGATGGCCCAGCTGGCCGATCGCTTCGACCTGTCCAGCCTCACGCGGTCGGTGTCGGCGGGCGAGGCCCTGCCGGTGGCCACGCGTGCGGCGTGGAAGGAGGCGAGCGGCCTGGAGATGATCGACGGGATCGGCGCCACCGAGATGCTGCACATCTTCATCTCCGCCGCCGGCGCGGACGTGCGGCCCGGCGCCACCGGCAAGCCGGTGCCGGGCTATGTCGCCTGCATCCTCGACGCCCACGGCCTGCCGGCCGGGCCGGGCGTGATCGGGCGCCTGGCGGTGAAGGGGCCGACCGGCTGCCGCTACCTGGACGATCCGCGCCAGCGCGACTACGTCGTCAACGGCTGGAACATCACCGGCGACGCCTACGAGATGGACGAGGACGGCTATTTCCACTACCGCTCGCGGCTGGACGACATGATCATCTCGGCCGGCTACAACATCGCAGGCGCCGAGGTCGAGGAAGCCCTGCTGCACCATCCTGCCGTGGCCGAATGCGGGGTGGTGGGGCGGGCGGATCCGGAACGCGGCCAGGTGGTCGAGGCCCATGTCGTGCTCAAGCCCGGCCATGCGGCTTCAAGCGATACCGCGCTGGCGCTGCAGGAATTCGTCAAGGCCCGGATCGCGCCGTATAAATACCCGCGCGTGGTGCGCTTTCGCGAACAGCTCCCGCGCACCGAAACCGGTAAACTGCAACGGTTTAAATTGCGCATGAACGAGGGCTGAGGATCATATGAAGGATGCGGAAGGGCAGGACGAAGCGAAAGAGCCTTTGGAAGCGCCCGGGCTGGACCTGGCCAGCCGCCTGACGCTGGAACACCACCAGTCGCTCAAGCTGTGGTTGCGCATGCTCTCGTGCACCGTGCGCATCGAGAACGAGATCCGCACCCGCCTGCGCGCAACCTTCGGCATCACCCTGCCGCGCTTCGACCTGATGGCCCAGCTCGAGCGCCACCCGGAAGGCATGCGCATGGGCGAGCTGTCGAAACGCATGATGGTCACCGGCGGCAACGTCACCGGCATCACCGACCAGCTCGAGCGCGAGAAGCTGGTGCAGCGGGTGCCCGATCCCAGCGACCGGCGCGCCTGGGCGGTGCGCCTGACCCCGGCGGGCCGCACGGCCTTCGCCGACATGGCGGCCGTGCACGAGCGCTGGATCGACGAAATACTGGCCGATATCCCGGCCGAGGACAAGTCGGCGCTGATCGGCATACTGACGTCCATGAAGGGGCGCCTGCGTATCGACGACGGGCGTTGACGCGAATACACGCGTCACTGTTCTGATTTGGCAAGACGGCTGGTACAATATGGGGCTGCCGACATGCGCCGACGCGCCTGTCCAGAAGTGTCGCATACGCGCACGTCGCCATAGTACAATGGATAGTACAAGGTCCTCCTAAGACTTAGATGCAGGTTCGATTCCTGCTGGCGACACCACTTCCCGTCTCCCGTCCCGGTGTTTGCCTGAGGCTCGGCTATACTGCCGGATTCGCTCTCCGGCGCACCAGCGTCCGTTTCCATGTTCTTCCCCGTAGCTGAACGGCCTGATGCCGTCGAATCCCTGATGGCTGCCCATGACTGGGCCGGCATGTCCTGTGGCGACCCCGCCACCTGGGAGCCGGCGCTGCAATACGCGGTGCGCCGCATGCTCGACACGGAAAACCCGCTCTTCATCCTCTGGGGCGAAGCAGGACTGCTGTTCTACAACGATGCCTGCCTGCCCCTGCTGGGCGCACTGCATCCGGCGGCCCTGGCGCATCCGGTCGCCATGGTCTGGCCGGAGGCGGCACTGGCCCTGGCGCCAGTGCTGCGCGAGGCGCTGGCAGGCCATCCCGTGCGCCTGCGCGACCTGCCGTTCTCGCCGGCGGTCAGCGGCACGCCGTTGCGCCGCCTCGACGGCGAAGTGGGCGGCCTGAGTTTCGCGGTCGACTCCAGCCCGGCCCACGGGCGGCTGGCGACCGCCCTGGATGCGGCCGGCGTGGCGACCTGGGACTGGGACGTGCGCGCGAACCGCCTGCACGCCGACGCCAACCTGCGCGCGCTGTACGGCGTTGCCGACGCCGTGGGCGCCGACGCTCCGGTGGAGACCTACCTCGCGGCCATCCATCCGGATGACTTGCCCCGGGTGCAGGCACGCATCGAGCGCGCACTGGCCAGCGGCGAGCCCTTCAGCGACGCCTACCGTGTCCGCGGCCGCGACGGCATCTGCCGCCATGTGGAAGCGCGCGGCAAGGTGGCGTTCGGCCAGGACGGCCAGCCGTCCTGGCTGTCCGGCGTGGCGCTCGACGTGACCGCGCGCATGGAAGCCGAACTGCGCTTTCGCGAGATCGCCAACGCCATGCCACAGGCGGTCTGGTCGACCCGGCCGGACGGCTTCCACGACTACTACAACGACCAGTGGTACAGCTTTACCGGCGTGCCCTATGGTTCGACGGACGGCGCAGGCTGGAACGATCTCTTCCACCCCGACGACCGGGAGCTGGCCTGGGAAAAGTGGCGCGAGTCGCTGCGCACCGGCAAGACCTACGAGATCGAGTACCGCCTGCGCCACCGCTCCGGCCACTACCGCTGGGTGCTCGGGCGCGCGCTGCCGGTGCGCGACGACAGCGGGGCCATCGTGCGCTGGATGGGCACCTGTACCGACATCCACGAACAGAAGCTGACCCAGCAGGCGCTGCAGCAGGCCGACCGCCGCAAGGACGAGTTCCTGGCCATGCTGGCCCACGAGCTGCGCAATCCGCTGGCGCCGATCGTCACCGCGGCCTCGCTGCTGACCCTTACCACGGGCGTGCCGGAGCGGGTGCAGCAGGTCGGCAAGGTGATCTCGCGCCAGGCCACCCACATGACCGGCCTGATCGACGACCTGATGGACGTCTCGCGCGTCACGCGCGGCATGGTGACGCTGGACAAGGACAGGGTGCAGCTATCAGGCGTGATCGACGACGCCGTCGAGCAGGTACGTTCCCTGGTCGAGGGCCGCGGCCACCGGCTCGAGCTGCGCGCCGCGCTTGGCGACGCCTTCGTGGCGGGCGACCGCAAGCGCCTGGTCCAGGTGCTGTCGAATATCCTCGGCAATGCGGCGAAATACACGCCGGCGCACGGCCACATCGTGCTCGAGGCCGGCATCCAGGACGGCCGCGCCGTGGTGTCGGTGCGTGACAACGGCATCGGCATGGCGCCGGAACTGGTTGCCAGCGCCTTCGAGCTCTTCCACCAGGGCAAGCGTAGTCCGGACCGTTCGCAGGGTGGCCTGGGCGTCGGCCTGGCGCTGGTGCGCAGCCTGGTGCAGCTGCACGGCGGATCGGTGAGTGCGGCCAGCGAAGGGGAAGGGCGGGGCAGCACCTTCACGGTGAGCTTGCCCCTGCTGTCCTTGCCCGGCCAGGATGCGCCGGATGGCACCGCGGCCTTGCGCGTCACCGGCCATGCGCTGCGGGTGCTGGTGGTGGACGACAACGTCGACGCGGCCGAGCTGGCGGCCATGCTGCTGGAGCTGCTCGGCTACCAGGTCAGCGTCGAGTTCGGCGCGGAAGCGGCCCTCGAACGCGCCCGCCTCGAACAACCCCAGGTCTGCCTGCTCGACATCGGCCTGCCCGGCATGGACGGCAAGGAGCTGGCCCAGCGCCTGCGCCGCATTCCGGGGCTGGAAGGAGTGCGGCTGGCGGCGATGACGGGCTATGGGCAGCCGCATGACCTGCGCGCGAGTGCGGAGGCGGGGTTCGATGCGCATTTCGTCAAGCCCGTCGATGCCGGTGCGCTGGCGAATTGGTTAGCCTCGTAGGGTGGACGGGGGCGCCTAGCCGGCTTCGCCGTCCGCGCGTTCAACCACACGGTGATTTGTCGCGGCGCGTCAGTTCATCAGCGAGTTGAACGCGCGGACGGGAATTTAGTCCACTGGACTAAATTCCCCCGTCCACCCTACAACGGCCAGCCGGTACAATGCACGCTTCTCTTAATTTCTCACCGGCGCCCTGGCGCCGCAAGGTTCACGGATCATGGCTGTCATCTCCCTTACTTCCGCGCAGCTGGCCTTCGGCCACGTCGCGCTGCTCGACCACGCTGACTTTTCCCTCGAGACCGGCGAACGTGTCGGCCTGATCGGCCGCAACGGCACCGGCAAGTCCTCGCTGCTGAAGATCATTTCGGGCCGTTCGAAACTCGACGACGGCCTGCTGGTGATGCAGCAGGGCATCAAGATCGCCTATGTCGAGCAGGAGCCGGTCTTCGATCCGGAGGCGACCGTGTTCGACGCGGTGGCCGCGGGCATGGGCGACCAGCAGGCCATGCTGGCCGAGTACGAAGCCATTACCGGCCAGTTCGGCGGCGACAACGACGAGGCCCTGATGGAGCGCATGCACGAGCTGCAGCTCAAGCTCGACGCGCTCGACGGCTGGAACCTGGCGCACAAGGTCGACACGACCCTCGACCGCCTCGGGCTGAACCGGGAGGCGAAGATGGGCACCCTGTCGGGCGGGATGCAAAAGCGCGTGGCGCTGGCCGTGGCCCTGGTGTCCGGCCCCGACGTGCTGCTGCTGGACGAACCGACCAACCACCTGGACTTTACCTCGATCAAGTGGCTGGAAGGCCTGCTGCGCGAATACCGCGGCTCGGTGCTCTTCATCACCCACGATCGCAGCTTCCTCGACAACGTCGCCACCCGCATCATCGAACTCGATCGCGGCCGCCTGCTTTCCTTCCCGGGCAATTTCTCGACCTACCAGGAGCGCAAGCGCGAGCTGCTCGCCAACGAGGAAGTCGAGAACGCCAAGTTCGACAAATTCCTGGCCCAGGAAGAAGTGTGGATCCGCAAGGGTGTGCAGGCGCGCCGGACCCGCGACGAAGGCCGCGTGCGTCGCCTGGAAGCGCTGCGCCTGCAGCGCGCCGCCCGCCGCGAGCAGCAGGGCACGGTCAGGCTCGAGGTCGCGTCTGGCGAGCGTTCGGGCAAGATCGTGGCCGATATGGAAAACATCTCGAAGGCCTACGGTGAGAAGGTCATCGTGAGCAACTTCACCGGCACCATTTTGCGCGGCGACAAGGTGGGCCTGATCGGCCCCAACGGCGCCGGCAAGACGACCTTGCTCAAGATCATCCTGGGCGACGAGACCGCCGACAGCGGCAGCGTCAAGCTCGGCACCAAGCTGAACGTGGCCTATTTCGACCAGATGCGCGCCCAGCTCAACGAAGAGGCGAGCCTGGCCGACACGATCTCTCCGGGCAGCGACTGGGTCGAGATCAATGGCCAGAAGAAGCATGTGATGACCTACCTCAACGACTTCCTGTTCGCGCCGGAACGTGCGCGTTCACCGGTGAAGTCGCTCTCCGGTGGCGAGCGCAACCGCCTGCTGTTGGCGCGCCTGTTCGCCAAGCCGGCCAACTGCCTGGTGCTGGACGAACCGACCAACGACCTCGACATCGAGACCCTGGAATTGCTGGAAGAATTGCTCGAGGAATACACGGGCACCGTCTTCCTCGTCAGCCACGACCGCACCTTCCTCGACAACGTCGTGACACAGGTGATCGTGTCTGAAGGCAACGGTCTGTGGCGTGAATACGTCGGTGGATACAGCGACTGGGAGAGGGTGAAAGCCACCGAGCGCGCCCCTGCGCCGAAGGCGCCGGCAGTTGCGGCGGCCACCCCGGCCCCGGCCAAAAACAGCGAAATGTCATCTACCGCACAGAGTACGTCTGGCAAAAAGGTAAAGTTGAGCTACAAGGAGCAGCGAGAGCTGGAGGAACTTCCCCAGCTGATCGCCACTCTCGAGGATGAGCAGTCCGCCATCACAGCCCAGCTGAACTCGGCGGACTTCTACAAGCAGAATCCCGGCGATGCGCGGCGCCTGAGCGAGCGTCACGCCGAGATCGATGACCTGCTGCTCGACGCCCTGGATCGCTGGGAGCGCATCGAAGCCCGCGCCAGGGGCGAGTAGCGAAATGTAAATCAATAAGCGGCAGGCCAGGCGCCTGCGACCAGAGGACATGACCGAGCACAACGAATCCCGTACCGCTCCAGCAAGCCCTGCGTTATCGGTCGACGCACCTTTGTTCAGCCGCGCCGCCTGGGCGCGGATACTGCCTTTCGCCGCCTACATCTTCTTCATCGTCCTCGGCGACCTGCTCGAGCGGGCCGGCTTCGCCCGCGCCGAGCTGCGCTGGCTCTATCCGGTGCAGGTGGGCATCGTGGCCGTGCTGCTGGCCGTGTTCTGGCGCCGCTACCACGAACTCCACGTCCCCCTTCCCAAGCCCGCGCAATTGTTCACCGCAGTTGCCGTCGGCGTCCTCGTACTGGTGCTCTGGATCAATCTCGACGCGCCCTGGATGACGGTCGGATCCAGTCCCGGCTATGACCCCACCAGCGACGGCGCCATGAACTGGCCGCTGGTCGTCATCCGCATCCTCGGGGCCGCGCTGGTCGTGCCCGTCATGGAAGAGCTGTTCTGGCGCTCCTTCGTGATGCGCTGGGCCGATGCAGCCGACTTCGAGGCCCTCGAACCTGCCCGGGTCGGCATCAAGGGTTTCCTGATTTCCAGTGTCCTGTTCGGTTTCGAGCACAACCTGTGGCTGGCCGGCATCGTTGCCGGTGTCGCCTATGCACTCGTTTATATGCGCCACCGCAACTTGTGGTCGGCCGTGCTCGCCCACGCTGTCACCAACGGCATGCTTGGCGCCTGGGTCGTCGCGACCGGCAGCTGGCAGTTCTGGTGATCCCCTCAGCGACATCGAAGAAGATGAAAAACATGATGCATTCACGCCCACATACCCGCGTCCCGCTGGCCCTGCTGCCGGCACTGGTCGGCGCATTGTTCCTCCTGCCCGGCGCGGCCAGCGCCGCCGAACCCGAAGAAGGCCTGCGCCTCTACGGCGGCATCGGCTGGGGCTACGACGACAACCTGCTGCGCGTGCCGGACAACCGGCCCGCCTTCGGCGGCAAGAAGAGCGACCGCTGGCGCCAGGCTGAGGCCGGTGTCGTCTACAACAAGCGCATCAGCCGCCAGCGCGTGGCCGTGGTCGCCAAGGCCTCCAAGGTGAACTTCGACCACTTCCAGCAGCTCGACTACGACGGCCGTGACCTGCAGGGCACCTGGTTCTGGGAAGTCGGCAACAAGTTCGAAGGGCAGGTGGGGGCGCTCTACAACCGTACCCTGGCCCCCTACACCGACTTCTTCAGCGACGAGCGCAATGTGCGCGAGCAGCGCCGCCAGTGGATCGACGCCGGCTACAAGATGCATCCGAGCTGGAAGATCCGCACCGGCTTCACGCGCGACCGCTACGAGTACGAACTGCTGCGCCAGCGCTGGAACAACCGTACCGAGCGGGCGAGCGAGGCCGAGCTGCTCTACACGCCTCGCTCCGGCAGCTCCGTCGGCCTGGTGGCGCGCCGGGTCAAGGGTGTCTATCCCTTCCGCCGTCCCGCCGCCACCGGCGTGCTGGTCGACGACTTCACCCAGGACGAGCTCAAGGTCCGCGTCAACTGGTATGCGAGCGGCTCGACGACCCTGCAGGCCCTGGCCGGCTATGTGCGGCGCGAACAGCTGTCCTTCGGGGAAGGCAAGACCAGCGGCTTCAACGGCCGCCTGAACGCCACCTACACGCCGAAAGGCAAGATCAGCTACAACGCCTCGCTCTGGCGCGAATTCGCCCCGATCGAGAGCACCATCGTCAGCTATACGCTGAACCGCGGCGCCAGCGTAGGCGCCACCTGGCAGGCCACCGGCAAGGTCAAGGTCGAGGGCAATGCCGCCTACGAGCAGCGCGCCTACAACCCGCGCGAAGCCTTCAGCGGCAGGGGAGAGCTGAGCGACTCCCTGCGCACCGCCAGCCTGCGCGCCACCTGGCAGGCCAAGCGCAAGATCGCGGTCTCGGCCGGCTGGCAGCACCAGTCCCGGAGCGGATCGCAGAACCTGGGCCTGGGTAAATTCGACGCCAACACCGTCATGGTGAACGCGAACGTGCTGTTCTGAGCACCGCAGCAATCACGAAGGTCCACATGACGGTCAACGATATCCCGATCATCTCCTTCTTCCAGCGCGTGCTCGACCCCCTGATCATCATGGGGACCCTGTACCTGGCCACGCTGTACTACGGCGAGCCCTTCTCGGGCTACTCGCTGGTGCTGATGATCCTGGCATTCTTCATCTCCTCGGCCATCTACCAGCACGTCGACCCCTACCGCACCTGGCGCAGCGGCCGCATGCTGGCCTATGCGCGCGACACGGTGTTCGGCTGGTGCCTGACCATGGCCGTGCTCTATTTCCTGGGTTCGGCCAGCGGCCTGAAATACTTTTATGACGAGCGGGTGCTGCTGGCCTGGTTCATCGCCACCCCGCTCACCATCCTGGCCAGCCACCTGGCGGTGCGCAAGGCGACAGGCAGCCGCGACCGTTCGCGCGAGGTGCGCTCGATCGTGGTGGTCGGCTGCAACGATGTCGGCATCAAGTTCGCCGGCGTGTGCGAGCGCCATCCCAACCTCTTCATGGAGGTGGAAGGCTTCTTCGAAGACCGCAACGACGAGCGCCGGCCCGCGAACATGAAGCACCCGGTGCTGGGCGGGATGGCCGACGTCTGCCAGTACGTGCGCCAGCACAATATCAAGATGATCTTCATCAGCCAGCCGATCTCGGCCCAGCCGCGCATCCGCAAGCTGATCGACGAGCTGAAGGACACCACGGCCTCGGTCTATTTCCTCCCCGACGTCTACGTCTTCGATCTGATGCAGGCGCGCTTCGATACCGTGGGCGGCATGCCGGTGATCGCCATCAGCGAAACTCCCTTCATGGGCTTCAACAGCGTGATCAAGCGCGGCAGCGACATCCTGATCGGCAGCATCATCCTGCTGCTGATCTCGCCGCTGATGCTGGTGATCGCCATCGCCGTCAAGCTCAGTTCGCCCGGCCCCATCATCTTCCGCCAGCGCCGCTACGGCCTGTATGGCGAAGAGATCTACGTCTATAAATTCCGCTCGATGACGGTGACCGAGGATGGCGCGAGCGTGGTGCAGGCCCAGAAGAACGACCAGCGGGTAACGAAGATCGGCGGCTTCCTGCGCCGTACCTCGCTCGACGAGCTGCCCCAGTTCATCAACGTGCTGCAGGGACGCATGAGCCTGGTCGGCCCGCGCCCGCACGCCGTCGCGCACAACGAACTGTACCGCAAGCTGATCAAGGGCTACATGCTGCGCCACAAGGTGCGCCCGGGCATCACCGGCTGGGCCCAGGTCAACGGCTTGCGGGGCGAGACGGCGACGCTCGACAAGATGGAAGCGCGCATCCAGCACGACCTCGACTACCTGCGCAACTGGTCGCTGTGGCTGGACCTGTGGATCATCATCAAGACGGTGAAGGTTGTACTGACGCGCGAGAACGCGCACTAAGCAATACCCTACTGAACCGACGACCGCTGGCGACATCGAATACAGAATCCGGGTATGGTCGGGTTTTGAGAAAAGTCATCAATTGTCGACAAACTGTCGACATTTACTGGTGAAAACACTTTAAATTCGCTTTGGAAATAAATCGCTTAGGCTTGACTTAAACGCCACACGCACGATTGCATACTTGCTTGCATGACCATGCCAGCTGCGTAGAATCGTTGATGAGTTTGCAACTTGCCGGGGCCGGCTTGGTCTGGTTCTGCACGGGAACAAGAACATGAAAAAAGCGTTGATCACCGGTGTCACGGGCCAGGACGGCTCCTACCTGGCGGAGCTGCTGCTCGACAAAGGCTACGAGGTACACGGCATCAAGCGCCGCGCCTCGCTGTTCAACACCGGCCGCATCGATCACATCTACCAGGACCCGCACGCCGACAATCCGCGCTTCATCCTGCATTACGGCGACCTCACCGATACCTCGAACCTGACCCGCATCCTGCAGCAGGTCCAGCCGGACGAGGTCTACAACCTGGGCGCCATGAGCCATGTGGCGGTGTCCTTCGAATCTCCCGAATACACGGCCGACGTCGATGCGATCGGCACCCTGCGCCTGCTGGAGGCGATCCGCTTCCTCGGCCTCGAAAAGAAGACCCGCTTCTACCAGGCCTCGACCTCCGAGCTCTACGGCCTGGTGCAGGAAACCCCGCAGCGCGAGAGCACGCCTTTCTATCCGCGCAGTCCCTATGCGGTGGCCAAGCTCTACGCCTACTGGATCACGGTGAACTACCGCGAGGCCTATGGCATGTATGCCTGCAACGGCATCCTGTTCAACCACGAATCCCCGCGCCGCGGCGAGACCTTCGTCACCCGCAAGATCACCCGCGCGCTGGCGAATATCTCGCAGGGCCTGGAGCACCAGCTGTTTCTTGGCAACCTGGACGCGCTGCGCGACTGGGGGCATGCGCGCGACTACGTGCACATGCAGTGGCTGATGCTGCAGCAGGACAAGCCCGAGGACTTCGTCATCGCCACCGGCCGCCAGTATTCGGTGCGGCGTTTCGTGGAGATCGCGGCGAACGAGCTCGGCATCGAGATCACCTGGCAAGGGCAGGGCGTCGACGAGCGCGGCCTGGTCGCGAGCATCCATGGCGACAGGGCGCCGGGCGTGGTCGTCGGCCAGCCCATCGTTGCCGTCGATCCGCAGTATTTCCGTCCGACCGAGGTCGAGACGCTGCTGGGCGACCCGAGCCGTGCGCGCGAGCGCCTCGGCTGGGAGCCCACAACCTCTTTCGAAGCGATGGTGCAGGAGATGGTGGCGCACGACCTCGACACGGCGCGCCGCCACAAGCTGCTGGCATCGCATGGCTACAACGTTGCACTTTCACTGGAGTAATCGTGTTGAACATTCAGCAGAAGCAGAACGAGCCGCGCATCTACGTCGCCGGCCACCGCGGCCTGGTCGGTTCCGCCATCGTGCGCGTGCTGCGCGCCCAGGGTCACACCAATATCGTCACCCGGACCCACCAGGAACTGGAACTCACCGACCAGTCCCAGGTGCGCGAATTCTTCCGCACCGAGCGCATCGACCAGGTGTATCTCGCCGCGGCCAAGGTGGGCGGCATCCACGCCAACAACACTTATCCGGCGGAGTTTATCTACGACAACATGATGGTGCAGGCCAATGTCGTCCATGAAGCCTGGCGCGCCGGCGTGCAGAAGCTGCTCTTCCTCGGTTCCTCCTGCATCTACCCGCGCCTGGCGGCCCAGCCGATCCGCGAGGAATACCTGATGAACGGCATCCTCGAGCCGACCAATGAACCCTATGCCATGGCCAAGATCGCCGGCATCAAGCTGTGCGAGAGCTACAACCGCCAGTACGGCACCGACTACCGCAGCGTCATGCCGACCAACCTCTACGGTCCCGGCGACAACTACCACCCCGAGAACAGCCACGTGATCCCGGCCCTGCTGCGCCGCTTCCATGAGGCGAAAGCGGGCGGGGCGCCGGAAGTGGTGATCTGGGGCAGCGGCAAGCCCATGCGCGAATTCCTCTATGTCGACGACATGGCCGCGGCCAGCGTCTACGTGATGAACCTGCCGGTGGAGGTGTACGCCGCGAACACCGACCCGATGCATTCGCATATCAATGTCGGCACCGGCGAGGACGTCACCATCGCCGAACTGGCCAGCCTGGTGGGAGAGACCGTCGGCTACCGCGGGCGCATCGTCTTCGATGCAAGCAAGCCGGACGGCACGCCGAGGAAGCTGCTGGACGTGTCCAAGCTGGCCGCCCTCGGCTGGCGCGCCAGCACGCCGCTGGCCGACGGCCTGCGTCGCGCCTACGAAGCCTTCCTGGAACAGCACGCCGTGCAAAGCAGGGAAGCCGAACGGGAGCCGGCCGCGGTGGCGGCGTGACGTGCGCTGCTGCCTGCGGCAGGCAGCAGCGCCGTAGAACAGCAGAGCGTTAGTTGACGAACAGAGAACGAATCGTGCGGAACCCAGAATGGTTGAGCGCCCTTTCCGGAGACATTGCACGAAAGAGCGGTACGAATAACAAGCAGGGCGCAGGCCCGAGGACAACGTCGAGGACACTATCTTGAAAACCTTCCATTTTGCAGCCAAGCACACCTCCCTCTCCACCCCCAAGCGCCTGCTGGGCACGGCGGCGCTGGTGCTGGCCGCGGCCGGCCTCGCGGGCTGCGGCGACAAGGACAAACCCGCTGAATCGAAACCTGGCCAGGCGCTGGCCAGCGTGAACGGCGAGGAAATCACGGTCTTGCAGCTGAACGAGGAAATGCAGCGCGCCGGCGTGCCGGCCGCCCGCCAGGGCGAGGCCGGCAAGCAGATCCTGCAGGCGCTGATCGACCGTGAGCTGCTGGAGTCCGAAGCGGCCAAGGAAAAGCTCGACCGCGACCCGAAGGTGATGCAGGCGATCGAGCGCGCCCGCTCCCTGATCATCGCCCAGGCCTATATGCAGAAACGCATCGGCGAGCCGCAGCGTCCCTCGGCCGCCGAGGTGGAAGACTACTTCAACAAGAATCCCCAGTTCTTCGCCAACCGCAAGCAGTTCGCGATGAACGAACTGATCCTCTCGGCCAACGACCTGACCCCGGAAGTGCGCGCCGCCGCCGACAGTGCCAAGTCGCTGGAAGAGGTCGCCGTCTTCCTCGACGCGCGCAACATCAAGTACGGCCGCGCCCAGGTCACCCGCAGCACCGCCGACCTGAATCCGCAGCTGTCCGCCAAGCTGCTGGGCATGCCCAAGGGCCAGCTCTTCGTCGTCAAGGAAGGCGAGCGCGCCATGCTGATCTCGATCGCCGAAGTGCGCGACGCCCCCGTCACCCTGGCCATCGCCGGACCGCAGATCAGCCAGTACCTGATGAACAAGAAGAACAAGGAACTGGCCGCCGCCGAGATCCAGCGCCTGCGCGGCACCGCCAAGATCGCTTACCTGAACAAGGACTATGCGCCGAGCGCCACCGCCCCGGCCAGCGCGACGCAAGTGGCGGGTGCGGGCGGACCGGGCCAGGCTTCGGTGGCGCCTGCGGGCGATACCGGCGCAACTGGAGCGGCGCCCACCGCCGTCCCGGATGCGGCCACGGCCGACAAGGCTGCGCTCGACCGCGGCGTGATGGGCCTGAAGTAAGCGGCAGGCAAGCGAAGAAGTAGAAACCAATAACGGAACCGAAGGGAAGGAACAATCATGAAACGATTCGTGAAGTGGATGATGGCCGCCGCGCTCGTGCTGACGGTCGGGATCGCCGGCGCCGCCGAAGTGCTGCTGGGACCGGGCGACGTGGTGAAACTGTCCGTGTACGGCAGCCCCGATCTCTCGCTCGAGACCCGCGTCAGCGAGAGCGGCAACATCACCTTCCCGCTGCTGGGCCAGGTCGCCGTGGGCGGCCTGTCGGTGGCGGCCGCCGAAAAGAAGATCGGCGACATGCTGGAGAAGGGCGGCTACCTCAAGAAAGCCCAGGTCAACATGCTGGTGACCACGCTGGCCAGCCAGCAGGTCTCGGTGCTGGGCTATGTCAACCGTCCGGGCCGCTACGCGGTGGAAGGGCGCCGCAAGGTGCTCGACCTGCTGGCCATGGCCGGCGGCATCCACGGCGACGGGGGCGACATGATCAACCTGGTGCGCACCCGCAACGGCAACACCACCCGCGAAACCATCGACGTGGTCGAGATGGTGCGCAAGGGCGAACTCAACAAGGATTATGAGGTGGCCGGCGGCGACATCATCTATGTCGAACGCGCCCCGCGCGCCTACGTCAGCGGCGAAGTCACCCGTCCGGGTCCCTTCCGCCTGGAGCGCGGCATGACCGTGCAGCAGGCGGTGGCGGCCGGCGGTGGCCTGAACCAGCGCGGCAGCAACAACGGCATGAAGATCACCCGGAAGGATGCCAGCGGCAACCCGGTGACGATTGATGTCAAAGCAAATGATCTGGTCCAGGTTGACGATGTAATCGTTGTCCGCGAATCCTGGTTTTAAGTAGGGTGGGCGGTCCTCCGCCCACGCGTTCAAAATGCTGGTGCGTCCATGCGGGCACGAGTCGAACGCGCGGTCGGCCGAGCCGACCACCCTACGTAGTAACAGCAGTGTTTTTGTCCACCCCGCTTGTCAAAGCAATGATGCAAAGGTAAGGCCATGAACGTCCATCAATTCCTGCTCATCCTTCTCGCGAGGAAGAAGATCATCCTCGGGACCTTGCTGGTGACGGTCCTGCTCGCACTGGGCTGGAGCCTGATGCAGCAGAAGACCTACAAGGCCACCGCGTCCGTGCTGCTGAACTACAAGGGCGTGGACCCGGTCAGCGGCCTGACCATGCCGGGCAACCTGATGCCGGGCTATATGGCCACCCAGATGGACATCATCACCAGCAAGACCGTGGCCCTGCGCGTGGTCGACTCGCTGCGTCTCGCCTCGAGCCCGGCCGTGCAGGCCCAGTGGCGCGAAGCGAGCGAGGGCAAGGGCACGGTGCGCGACTGGCTGGCCGACCTGCTGCTCAAGAAACTCGACATCATGCCTTCGCGCGAGTCGAGCGTGGTGGGCATCAGCTTCAGCGGTGCCGATCCGGCCTTTGCCGCCGCCGTGGCCAACGCCTTCGCCGACGAATACCAGAAGATCGCCGTCCAGCTCAAGACCGAGCCGGCCAAGAAGGCATCGGCCTACTTCAACGAACAGACCAAGCAGCTGCGCGACAACCTCGAAGCGGCCCAGGCCCGCCTGTCCAAGTACCAGCAGGAGAAGGGCATCGTCAGCCTCGACAACAACCGCGTCGACGTCGAGCTGTCGCGCCTGAACGACCTGTCGGCCCAGCTGGTCGCGGCCCAGACCCAGGCCATGGAAGCGAGCTCGCGCGAACGCATGGCCACCGGCGTGGGCTCGCCCGACGTCGCCAACAATGCCCTGGTGCAGAGCCTGCGCGTGAGCCTGGCCAGCGGCGAAGCCAAGCTGGCCGAAGCCGCCTCGCGCTATGGCCGCAACCACCCGGCCTACCAGTCGGCCCAGGCGGAAGTGGGCAAGATGCGCGCCGAGCTGAACGCCGCCCTGGGCAGCGTGTCGAAGAGCGTGGGCGCAAACGCCCAGGTCTACCGCCAGCGCGAAGCCGAGCTGCGCGCCGAGCTGGCCGCCCAGAAGACCCGCGTGCTCGAGCTGAACCGCACCCGCGACGAACTCGGCGTGCTGCTGAAAGACCTCGACAGCGCCCAGCGCGCCTTCGACGCCGCCAGCCAGCGCTTCTCCCAGACCCGCATCGAGTCCCAGTCCGAGCAGTCCGACATCTCGATCCTGAACCCGGCCGTGCCGCCGACCGCGCCTTCGGGTCCGCGCGTGCTGCTCAATACCCTGGTGTCGATCGTGCTGGGCACCATCCTCGGCGTCGGCCTGGCCCTGCTGCTGGAGCTGGTGAACCGCCCGGTGCGCTCGACGGGCGACATCAAGGACATGCTGGGCATCCCGGTACTGGGCACCATCGAGTGGCGCGTCAAGCGTCCGAAGGGCGGCGGCATCCGCGCCCTGATGACGCCGCGCCGCCTGCTCAGGCTCAACTGAGCCGGGTAAAACAGCGAACAAGCGCAGAACAAGAAGGACAACCAAGGACAGACCATGAATTCATCCGTGCTATCCGCCTTGCCCCACGACCAGGCCGCCGAATCGAGCATGGGAGCGCTGCTGCTCGACCAGGGCAAGCTGACTCTCGATGACGCCGAACGCGTGCTGCGCATGCAGAAGGACCTCGGGATCCGCTTCGGCGAAGCCGCCGTGCGCCTGGGACTGGTGAGCGAGGACGACATCCAGCAGGTGCTGGCGCGCCAGTTCTCCTATCCCTATCTGCAGAAAGGGCAGGCCAACCTCTCGCCCAAGCTGGTGGCGGCCTACGATCCCTTCTCGCCCCAGGTCGAAGCCCTGCGCGCGATCCGCAGCCAGCTGATGCTGCGCTGGTTCGCCCGCGGCCGAAGGGCCCTCGCCATTGCCGGCGTGACGCCCGAGGACGGCTCCAGCCTGTTCGCGGCCAACCTGGCGGTGGTGTTCTCCCAGCTGGGTGAGCAGACCCTGCTGGTGGACGCCAACCTGCGTAGCCCGCGCCAGCAGGAGATGTTCGGCGTCAAGCCGCGCCAGGGCCTGTCCGACCTGCTGGCCGGACGCGCCGACCTCGACGTCATCAGCCGGGTGCCTGCTTTCGTGGACCTGTCGTTGATGCCGGCCGGGACCCTGCCGCCCAATCCGCAGGAACTGCTGGCGCGCGAAGGCTTCCGCAACCTGAATACCCAGCTGGAGAGCCGCTACGACGTGGTGCTCTACGACCTGCCGCCGTTCGCTTCCGGCGCCGATGCCCTGGCCGTGGCCGGACGCGCCGGCGGCGTGCTGCTGGTGGCCTGCAAGCACCGTACCCGCATCGCCAACGTCAGCCGCATGGCCGAGCAGATGGCCGAATCGGGAGCCGAAGTGGTCGGCTCCGTGGTGGTGGAGTTCTGATATGGCTGGCACTGCACGCACCGACATCGACGATCGTGGCGCAGCGCTGCCGCAAACCCTGTCCGGCAGCATCGACGGCATCCGCCGTTCGCTGCCCGAATGGTGGCCCATCTTCGCCGGCCTCGCAATCCTGCTGGGACCGACCTTCTACGACCTGTTCACCGGCGCCTGGATCGGCGAGGAGCAGGGGCACGGCCCGATCATCTTCTTCCTGGCGATCTGGCTGATCTGGAGAAAATGGCCCGAGATGCTCGCCGCCATCAAGCATCCCGCCGGCGCGCCCGTCAACACCTGGCTCGGCTGGCCCGTGCTGGCCATCGGCCTGATGTCGCACCTGCTGGGCCGCTCGCAGAAGATCCTGATGTTCGAGGTCGCCTCGATCATCCTCGTCATGGCGGCCATCCTGCTGCTCAAGTTCGGCTCGCGCGCCCTGCGCGCGCTGTGGTTCCCCTTCTTCTTCATGCTCTTCATGGTGCCGCTGCCCAGCGAGCTGGTGGCGGCCGTGACGATGCCGATGAAGATGGCCGTGTCCTGGGTGACCGAACACATCCTGTTTGCCCTGGGCTACCCGATCTCGCGCTCGGGCGTGGTGCTGCAGATGGGCCAGTACCAGCTGCTGGTGGCCGACGCCTGCGCCGGCTTGCAGACCCTGCTCACGCTGGAGGCGCTGGGCCTGTTCTACCTGAACCTGATGCGCCACCCCTCGGCCTTCCGCAACATCACGCTGGCGATCCTGATCATCCCGATCTCGTTCACGGCCAACGTGATCCGCGTGATCGCGCTGACCCTCATCACCTATTACTTCGGCGACGCCGCCGGCCAGGGCTTCCTGCACGGCTTCGCCGGCATGGTCCTCTTCGTCACGGCGCTGCTCCTGATCCTGGCGGTCGACAACGGCCTGCAGTGGTGGATCAAGCGCCGGGAAGGCGGCGGCGGCCCCAAGGGCGGCGGAGGGCGCAAGCTGAACCCGACCCTGAAGGAGGCGACATGAACCGCCGTTTTGCGATCAGCCTGGTGCTGGGCCTGGCGATGGCCGGCACCTCGGCCCTGACCGGCGCCCTGACCCCGAAGGCGCGCGTGCCTCAGGCCCATGAGCAGTTCTCGCTGGAACAAATGATCCCGCAGCGCTTCGGCGACTGGCGCATCGACCCCAACGTGGTGCCGCTGCAGCCCGACCCTGAGCAGCAGAGCGTGCTGGAGAAGATCTACGACCAGACCCTGTCGCGCACGTATGTGAACCGCGAAGGCCAGCGCGTGATGCTGTCGATCGCCTATGGCGGCGACCAGAGCAAGGCCCTGCAGCTGCACCTGCCCGAAGTCTGCTACGTGGCCCAGGGCTTCCAGATGATCAAGGACCAGGAGGGCGAGCTGCCGACCGGTTTCGGCGAGCTGCCCGTCAAGCGCCTGGTGGCGCGCCTGCACGAGCGCAACGAACCGATCACCTACTGGATCACGATCGGCGAGCACGCCACCAAGACCGGCATCCAGCAGAAGCTGCGCCGCCTGGCCTACGGCCTGTCGGGCGAGATCCCGGACGGCATGCTGGTGCGCGTCTCGACCATCCAGGCCAACGATGCCCAGGCCTGGCGCGTCCAGGACCGCTTCGTCACCGACATGCTGGGCAATATGGCGCCGCGCGACCGTACCCGCCTGCTGGGCGCGGGTCTCGAGGGTGCGCAGGTAGAGGCCCGGTCGCGGCACGCGGCGCAAGCGCCTGCGCGCGGATAAGCGGCACGAGGAATTCCTTCCAATGAACCAGATCCTGCCTTACGTTTACTACTCGCTGCCCTGGGCCTTCATCATCGGGCTCTCGATCGCCGCGGTGGCAGGCATCGGCGTCGGGCTGGTGTGGCCGCGCTTCCTGGTCTATCCCTACCTGGCCATCTATTTCTGCATGAACTCGACCAGCTACGGGAACATGGCGATCTTCGCCACCCGCAGCATCTACAGCCGCGGCTCGGGCCTGCTGTTCTTCGGCCTGCTGCTGTGGTACGTGCTGGGGGCCTGGGCCTGCGCGAGGGTCGCCGCCAGCTTCCAGCGCTACCCGGCGCCGGAATGCAACCTCCGGCCCTGGTTCTTCGGCTGGTTCCTGCTGCTGGTCGGCCACGTCGGCGTGTCCATGATGTTCGACGTGCCCCTCAAGGATTCGCTCTCGCCGCAGGGCTTCTCGAACATCGTCTGGATGGCGCCGCTGATCTCCCTGATCCTGCTGTCCTTCCGCACCCGCGAGCACGTGCTCGAGCTGACCCACTTCATCCTGCTGCTGGGCCTGGGCCGCGCCCTGTTCGGCCTGGTGCGCTGGGCGGCTTTCGGCGGTGACCCGAACAATGTGTACGCGAACATGAACGCGATCAAGATTCGGCTCACCTTCTTCGACATCAACGACAGCCTGGTCTGCACCATCGCTTTCGCGATCGCCGCCGTACACCTGTTCCAGACCGTCAAGACCGACCGGCCGAAGTTCTGGCGCGGCATCGAGTGGGCGACATTGATCACGACCGCCCTGTGCATCGTGCTGTCCTACCGCCGCAGCGCCTGGATCGGCTTCCTGCTGGCCTTCCTGGTGATCATGATGCGCTTCCCGATCAAGCGCCGCATCCAGCTCATGACCGGCGGCCTGCCGGTGGTGGGCGCCGCGCTGGCCTATGTGGCGGTGCAGCGCCTGACCCAGACCAAGGGCGCGGGCGGGGGCCTGTCCAGCCTGGTCTATGACATGCAGTCGCGCCGCTTCGGCCCCGAGAGCGAGCGGGTGCTGGAACTGAAATTCGCGCTGGCAGATTTCCTGTCGAAACCGATCACCGGCATCGGCTCCTGGGGCAGGTACACCGGCTACCAGTACATCTCCTGGCAGAACAATCCGGACGGCGGCCTCTTCCTGCACAGCGGCGTGCTGCACGTGGCGCTCAAGAGCGGCCTGCTGGGTACTTTCCTGCTCATCGGCACCATCGCGGCGTTCGTGCTGTTCGCACGGCGCGCCCTGAAAACGCTGCCGCCCGAGCTGCTGGGACTGGCCACCGCCGGCGTCGCGGGCATCGCCTTCATGATTCCCGACTTCCTGATCGGCACGCCCTTCCCGCAGGTGCGCACCACGCAGATGCTGGCCATCTGCCTGGCCTTGCCCTACCTGGCCGTCGCCGTGGCCAAGGTCGCGCCCGCGACGAAGCCGGTGGTGAAACCGTTCGTCCCCCGTCCGCGCCTGGTGGCTGCCTGATGAACCTCCGTCTCGCCCGCAACGCCTGGTCCAACCTGCTCGGGGCCGCGATTCCCGCATTGGTGATGCTGGCGACCGTGCCCATGGTCGTGAAGGGCCTGGGCGATGCCAGCTACGGCGTGTACTCGCTGGTGACGGCCATCGTCGGCTACTTCGCCGTCATCGACATCAACGTCACCGCCGGTTCCGTCAAATACATCGCCGAGCACAATGCGCGCAAGGACGAGGAGGGCGTCTACGAGACCCTGTCCTTTGGCCTGGCCACTTATGCCATCATCGGCGTGCTGGGCGCGCTCGGCCTGCTGCTGGGGGCCGCGTGGTTCGTGACCGACGTGTTCTCGGTGCCGGCGCTGCTCGTCCCGGAAGCGATCGCCACCCTGCGCCTGGCCGCACTGGGCTTCCTGCTGGGCCAGGTCCAGAGTTACCTGAACAGCGTGCCCCAGTCCCTGATGCGCTACGACATCTCCGCGCGCGTGGAGATGGTGTTCGGGACCCTGGTGCCGATCGCCACGGTCGGCGTGCTGCTGCTCGGCTACGGCCTGTTCGAGGTGGTGCTGCTGCGCGTGGTGGCAAGCAGCATCCACTGCACGATCCTGTGGCGCGCCGTGAAACGCCTGCTGCCCGGCGCCCATTGGCGCTGGCCGGGCGAGCGGGCGCGCGCTGCGCTGCTCGGCTTCTCGGCCTATTCCTTCCTGTCGCGCTTCGCCACGCTCTCCTATGCGCACGCGGACAAGCTCATCATTGGCGCCCTGGTCGGGGTCACGGGCCTGGCCTACTTCACGGTGGCGGCCACGCTCGCCAACCGGGTGCTGAGCCTGACCTTCCGCCTGTCAAGCGTCTTCTTCCCGGCGGCCAGCGCCCTGGCGGCGAAGGGCGAGCTGGCTCGCCTCGACCGTGCCTACCTGAAGGCGACCCGCTACGTCGTCTTCCTGAATGCGGCCATCCTGGTGCTGGTGGCCGTGTTCGCGCACCAGATCCTGCGCTACTGGATGAACGAGGACTTCGCCCGCAACGGCGCCCTGGTGCTGGCCGTGATGGCACTGTCGCAATTCGTCGATTCGCTCACCAGCCTGCCGTCGCTCGTCAACGACGGCATGGGCCACCCGCGCGTATCGGGCCTGTTCGCCGTCACCCGGGCGCTGGCGGGCCTGGCCATCGTCTGGTTCGGGGTGGCCGGCTGGGGCATCGATGGCGCCGCCTGGGGTCATCTGGCGGCCTCGGTCCTGTTCACCGCCGCCTTCATCGTCTACGTGCACGGCCGCACGGTGCCGACCAGCCTGGCCCGCCTGCTGTCGCAGGGCTATGCGCCGGGCCTGGCCGGGGTGGCGCTGGTGGCGATCGCCGCCAGCACGGCCGAGACCCTGTTCGATCGCGGGGTGGCGGAATTCCTGTTCATCCTGGGCGTGACCGTGCTGCTGCTGGGCGTGCACGGCCTGCTCTTCGTGGTCGAGCGCGACGACCGGCTGATGGCCTGGTCGCGCGTGAAGGCGCGCTGGCAGCCTGCCGGGTGAACCCAGCATCGAATGCATGTCAAAGGAGAGTGGAGTTTGGTTCAGAAGCGGAGGGCAAAATGCGTATCCTGATGGTGTCGGAAGATCTGCCGGGCGACCAGGTGGGTGGTCTCGGCAAGCACGTGGTCACGCTGGCCAACCGTCTGCTGGCCGAGGGGCACGACGTCGAGATCCTCGGACGCAACGACCGCGGCATCGAGCGCTGCGCGGAGCAGATCGGCTTTCGCGGGCATTTCCGCCCCGGTTTCGATTACGCGCGCCCCGGCTGGAAGGAGCTGCAGATGGGCGTGTTCAATCCGCTCAAGCGCCCCTTTTTCGCGCGCAAGATCGCGGCCGCCATCAACCAGCACGCCCCCGGCTTCGACGTCGTCCACTACCACGGCCACGTGCCCATGGTGGGCCTGCACGTGGAGGAGGGCATCAACTACGTGCAAACCCGCCACGACCAGGGCAGCGAGTGCCTGACCCACCTGCGTTTCCGTGACGAGACGGTGTGCGACAACCTGGTGCCGGGAGACTGTTCGGCCTGCATCACAGGAAAGAACAAGCGCGCAGGAGCCATGCGCAAGTCTGTCACCGCGATCGCCGTCACCGGCTACCGCAGCCAGACCGCGCGCGCCTTTGCGCGCCACAAGACCGTCTTCGTCTCGGACTTCCTGCGCCGCCAGTTCCTGCGCGCCGTGCCGGACGCCGACCTGTCGCGCTGCCGCGTGATCCACAACTTCGTCGACTATCCGCGCCTGCTGCGCGCCGCCCAGGCGGCCCCACCCCCGGAGCCGGGCGACATCGTGCTGGTCGGGCGGGTCGATGCCGGCAAGGGCTTCGGCGAGTTCCTCGCGGCCGCCGAAGGCAGGCTGCCGCCGCATGCCCGTCTGACGATCGCCGGCGACGGCCCCCAGCGTGCGGCGCTGGAGGCGCGCTACGCGGGCCCCCAGGTGCGCTTCCTCGGCTGGCAGGACTACAGCCAGGCGCTGGCGCTTACCGCGCGCGCCCACCTGGCGGTGGTGCCCTCGGTGTGCGAGGAGGCCTGCAGCACCACGGTGCTGGAGGCGCTGGCGCTGGGCCGCCAGTGCGTGGCCATGGCGCGCGGCGGCACGCCGGAGCTGGCCGCCTACCAGCAATACGAAGGCCAGCTGCAGCTGGCTTCCACGATGGACGAGCTGGTCGAGCGCGTCGGCGCCCAGCTTGCCGAACCACCGCGACAGCGCGTGCCGCCAGCCTCCTTCGGGGCGGATGCCGGGCGTCTCTTACCTCAGTTACTGGAGCTGTATGCAGAGCAAACCAACCTTTTCGATCGTTACGTGCACCTGGAACAGCGCCGCCACGCTGGCTGACACCCTGGCCTCGGTCCAGTCGCAGACCTGCCAGGACTTCGAGCACATCTTCGTCGACGGCGGCTCCACGGACGATACCCTCGACATGATCGCGGCATACATGCGCGACAGGCCGGGCAACAAGCGGGTGCTCCGTGACGTCGGCGGCGGCATCAGCCGGGCCATGAACCAGGGCATCGAGGCCGCCCGCGGCGAATACATCGCCCACCTTCACTCCGACGACTACTACAACGGCCCCGACGTGCTGGCTGTCGTCAAGCGCGCATTCGAGGAAGGGAAGGACGGCGCGCCGGTCGATTGGGTGTTCGGCAATATCCAGATCCTCAAGGACGGCAAGATGGTCCCGCCTTATGCCATGCCGCCTTTCTCCTACCGCTCTTTCGTGGCCGGCCGCGCCTCGATCCCGCACCCGGCGGTGTTCGTGCGCAAGTCCGCCTTCGAACGGGTCGGCATGTTCGACGAAAAGCTGAAGTACGCCATGGACATCGACCTGTGGCTGCGCCTGGGCGCCGTGGCCAAGCCGGTCATGATCGACCAGCCGCTGACCGTGTTCCGCGACCATGAGGGCAGCGTGTCCTCGGCCAACCGGATCAAGGCGCGCCAGGAAGAATTCAACGTACGCCGCCGCTACATGGAAAAGGCGCCGCTGTCCTTCGGCATTTACTGCCTGCGCTACCTGAAGCGCATGCGCGGCCTGCAGGCCGAGGCCAGATCGGTGGCAGCCTGACAAAAAATAAACCTGTCATAGCGAATTGACAGGTTTGCGCTTTTGTCTTTGCAGGCAATTTATACCCGTTAAAAGCCTGCAAATATTGTTCGGCAAGAGTTGATATTCTTGCGTGGGATTTCCGCAAAGCAAGCGAAAAAAGTGCGATTTCTTCGGAGAATTTGCCTGTGCCCAACTTACTTTGGGGTAGCATAAACCCCGTCGAGTGCCGCTAAACAGGCACAGCAAGAAAAGTAAGTCGCCCACTTCATCCGGTAAGTACAGGCAAACATTCTCGAGCCCGTCGGCCCCCCTGGCGCGGCACATGAAATCACGATTTTTCTCGGAGTACCCACATGCAATTTTCTCGGAAGAGCTTCGTCCTGGCCGCTGCCTTTGTCTCGCTGTTCGCGAGCGCTGCCGCACGCGCCGACTGGGTCCAGTCGAACGATCCGCTGGTCGTCCAGGCCAAGCCTGAAATGAACCAGATGCAGGCGCAGAACCCGCCTGGCTTCACCTGGGCCCGCCACTCCACCGGCCCGTCCAGCTACGAGCTCGAGATCACCCCGGTGGGCGGCACGCCGACCCGCGTCACGGTCGCACGCAACTGGTATCTGCCGACCAAGGCCCTGGCCCTGGGCAACTACACCTGGCGCGTGCGCCCGGCGGGCAGCAACGACTGGTCGAACCCGCGCACCTTCTCGATCACCAGCCGTTCGAATGTGTTCGAAGTGCCGGACAACGCCACCCTGCGCAACCGCATCCTCTCGAAAGCGCGTCCGCGTTCGATGCCGGCGTCCTTCACCCCGTTCTCGACCTGGAACTATGCCAAGAGGACGGCGCTCGAGTCCTACCTGAGCCGCCTGGGCAACGAAGTCAAGGCCCAGATCACGGCCGTGCCCAGCCTGAGCGACTCGCGCTGGTCGATCGTCATCTCCGCGCCGCTGACCGCCGCCATGGCCAACCAGCAGACCGACGTGCGCCAGCGCATCAACGAAGCCAGCCGCCAGATGGAAGCGGCAGCGACGATGTGGCGCCTGAAAGGCGAGCAGATCTACCTGACCGAAGCCTTGCGCCGCGGCGACGAACTGGCCGCCCTGAACCCGTCCGGCCCGACCAGCTACCACAACCAGGACCAGGCCACCCGCCAGATCGCCTGGGGCCTGTCCAAGACCATGGACCTGCTGGGCAGCTCCCTGGACGGTACCCGCAAGCAGCGCTGGCTGGCCTCGATCAAGACCCGCACCACCGAGATCTACAACAACCTGGCGGGCGACAACGGCCGCCTGGACCAGTACCCCTTCGACTCGCACGGCAACACCAGCCTGGTGTTCCTGGTCCTGATCTCGACCCTGACCCTGGGTGACATCCCGGAAGCCCAGACCTGGTTCGACTTCTCCTTCCGCGCCTACGCCCTGAGCCCGAACCCGTGGAGCGGCCCGGAAGGCGGCTACGCCAACGGCACCGCCTACGGCGAGTACGCGGCCGGCTACCTGCTGGCCCTGTGGGACCCGCTCACCCAGGCCAGCGGCGTGAACTTCTTCGGCAAGCCCTGGACCCTCGGCTTCCTCGACTTCGCAATGGAATTCATCCCGCCGGGCGCGCGTACCCACGCCTTCGGCGACGCATCCGAGACCAAGCCCGACCAGCGCGTGTTCCGCGCCTTCGCCTCGCGCATGTGGTCGCCGCGCGCCGCCTGGTATGTGAAGAACACCACCGGCATGGAAGACGCGATGTCGCTGCTGCAGGCCGAGTACCCGCTGCCGGTCAGCTACACCAAGTACCTGGAACCGCCTTCGAACTCGGCCTACTACCCGAGCATCGGCTGGGTGGCGATGCACAGCAACCTCGGTTCGACCTCGCGCATCTCGACCTTCTTCAAGTCCAGCCCTTACGGCTCCTTCAACCACAGCCACGGCGACCAGAACGGCCTGCTGCTGTCGGTTGCCGGCCAGCCGCTGCTGGTCAAGGCCGGCTACTACGACTGGTACGGTTCGCCGTACTGGAACGACTGGTACCACCAGACCCGCTCGCAGAACGCGGTCACCTTCGACGGCGGCAAGGGCCAGATGGTGAACGGTTACCGCGAGCAGCTGCAGCGTAACGGCAAGATCACGGCCTTCACCGCCCAGCCGACCTACGACTACGCGGAAGGCGATGCGACCCCGTCGTATGGCGGCCAGCTGACCATGGCCAAGCGCCAGGTCTGGCACCTGCGTAACGCCGGCAATGCGGTCCTGGTGCGCGACCGCCTGTCGAGCACCGTGGCTCGCACCTACGAGTGGAACGTGCACACCCCGGCCATCATGCAAAAGAAGGACGCGCTGAACGTGGAGGTGTCCGCCGGTGGCCAGTCGCTGTGCATGCGCTCCCTGACCCCGACCGCCACCTTCGACAAGTGGATCGGCCCGGGCGCCAAGGCCAATGTGGTCGAGGACCACGGCGCGTTCTACCAGCGAGGTAATGCCAACCAGACGGTCGAGTACCTGGTGCTGCTCGACCCGGGCTGCAAGAAGCCGGCCGTGAACATCACGACCTCGGGTTCGGTGCGTACCGTGACCGTCGGTGGCCAGTCGGTGACGCTGAACTAAGCTACGAAGCGGGCGCTGTCCCGCTGACGTGCGTGCTAGACTCGGCGCGCACGAGATCCCTCGCGGCTCGCGCCGCGGGGGATTTTTTTTTGGGCCGCACCACCGAATTGGTTCTGATGAAACAGGTATTCCTGATCGCCGCGCACAAGGACGCCGAGCAGCTCAACACACTGGTCCAGCAGCTGAGCGACCCCGACTTCCTCGTCTACGTCCACCTCGACCGCAAGAGCGCCATCGACCCGAGCGACCTGCACCCGAACGCGCACCTGGTCGAGGACCGCGTGGACGTGCGCTGGGGCGGCTTCTCGCAGGTGCAGGCGACCTTGGCCTCGCTGCGCCAGATCCTGCTCGAACAGCCCGACTTCGACAAGGTGATCTTCCTGTCGGCCCAGGACTTCCCGCTGCTGCCGAACGCCCTGCTCAAGCGCGAGCTGGCGCGGGTGCGCGACCGCGAACTCATCGAGACCACCCCGATCGGTCCCAATGGCTGGAAGGTCGATTTCCGCTACCAGTTGTTCCACCGCGAAGGAGGCGGCAGCCTGGAGCGTCTTGCCTGCCGCGCGGCCAACGCGCTGCTGCGCCTCACCGGGCGCCGGCGCCGCATGCCGGATGGTCTCGTACCGCACGGCGGCTCGTCCTGGTGGGCCCTGTCGCGCGGCTGCGTGGCCGAGGTGCTGCGGCTGGCGGATGCACACCCGCGTTTCCTGCGCCTGTGCCGCACCGTGCAGTGCCCGGACGAGCTGTTCTTCCAGACCCTGGTCATGCACTCGCCCTATGCCAGCCGCGTCCTGAGCGACAACTACCGCTACGTCCAGTGGCCGGAACAGGGCGCGCGCAATCCCAAGGTCCTCGATGGGGCCGACTTCGAAGGCATCCGCGCCTCCAACGCCCACTTCTGCCGCAAGCTCGACAGCCAGGCCAGCGCCGAGCTAATGCGGCGCCTGGTGGACTGGAAGGAATCGCGGGCGGCCTGACCTGCCCAGCTTGCGGCCCAGCCTGCGCCAGCCGATGACGATGCCCGTCACGCTCATCAAGAGCCCGCCGAGGCTCAGCAGCACCAGTACCGCATCCCACAGGGGACGGCGCTCCAGCAGGGGCAGCCAATCCCAGCTGTGCAGCATGGCGAACAGCCAGCGGCTGGCGCGCTTGTGGCTGTCGCTGCGGCCCAGCACGGCGCCGGTGCGCGGATCGAGGTGGACCCAGCTCCTGTTTGCATCGTCGAAGACGAGGCGCAGGGCCGGCAGAGGCTTGTCAGCGCCACCTGTCATGGTGTGCCCGGCCCGGGCGTAGTAGTGCAGGTCGTAGGCGTCGAGGCGTTCGATGCGCGCGACCGGGGCAGGCAGGAGCCGGCGGGCGGCCGCAGTCAGCGCCTCCACGTCCAGGGACGCGGCCCCGGCATTCCCATCGAGCACGAGCGGGCTGCCGCCGGCCGGATAGGCGGCTACCAGCGTGCGCCCGAGCACGCGGCGCCAGTGTAATTCGCGAGCGCCGGGCGCGGCGGCCAGCAGTGCCTGGGGCGTGGCGCCGGCAAGCATGCCGGCAGACAGGGTGGGCGGCCCGCCCGCCAGGGCTTCCATGCGCAGCGGCGCGGCGTCGCTGGTGAACACCTTCCAGGGGTTCATCGACATCAGGCCGCTGAAGATCCAGGTAATGGTCGTGAGCGCGAACAGCAGGCCGCCGATGTGGTGCCAGCGCATCATCGGCCCCGGGTAGGGCGAGCGCGCGCCGTTGCGGTAGGGGCGGCTGAAGCGCCAGCGCAGCACGCCGACCACGGTGCCGGTGAGGGCCATCGCGATGCCCGCGATCGACAGCCAGTTGACGATATCGGTCCACCAGCGGTCGAAAGCATTGCCGCGCAAAGGATAGAGCCAGTGGATCCAGGCGCCTGCGTAGTTCCACAGGCGCTCGAGACGCGGCGCGTCGCGCACCACTTCGCCGGTGCGGCTGGACACGTAGAGCAGGGTCTGCGCGGCGTCGTCCAGCTGCACGCGGTGCAGGGGACGGTGGCCGTCCAGCCCGCGCGAGTGGGTGAAGGCGTCCTCCATTACCGTGCCAAGGTAAACGGGGTGCACGCCGGGGCCGGCCCAGGCGCTGCTTGCCGCCAGTGCGGCCTCGCGGCCGAAGCTGTCGAGACGTGCGCCGCTGCGGGCGTCGATCACGATGGTGGCGCTGCCGGCCTTCGGTTTCTTCCCGTCCGCGTGCGCGGGTTCGGCCAGGTAGACGGGACGCCCGCCGCTGGCGGCAGCCAGGCGCAGGGACGCCAAGGGACCGTGCACGCCGGCGCTCGCCAGCGCCTGGACGGGGCCGATCAGACCCTTGCCTTCGCCGAGGCGGGGCAGGTGCTGCAGGCGCTCCGGTTCCGTCAGCTTCGGATAGCCGACGTACATCATGACGACGCCGGAGACGAACCACATGGCGAAGAAGGCGCACAGCACGATGCCCAGCCAGCGGTGGGTCAGGAAGAGCAGGCGTTTGAGTGTCGGGGATGCCATGGCGCGCCTCAAAAGGTATGGCGCAGGGCCACTTCGGCGCTGCGCGGCGCGCCGAGATAGGCCATGGTGGCTGCCATGTTCGCCGCGTAGACGCGGTCGCCCACATTGCGCACCCGGCCGGTGAGCAGCAGGTCGGGCCGCAGCTTCACGCTCAAGGCCAGGTCGACCAGGGTGTAGGCGGGCCAGTCCACCGTGTTGGCGGCGTCCGCGTAGATGTGGCCGACGTGGCGCAGGCCGACGCTCGCTTTCACGCCGGACAGGGGTTCCCATCCCAGCCACAGGTTGGCTACCGTTTCCGGCGTATTGCTCGGGGTTTTGCCGGCCAGGGACACGCCGCCCTGGCGGAAGTTCGCGTAGCGCGCCTCGACCTTGGAGAGATTGCCCTGGATCGACCACCGGCGCGTGGGCCGCAGGCCGACCGCCAGCTCGACGCCGCGCGCCGTCTGTTCGCCGACGAGGATGGTCAAGGCGCTGTTGTTCGGGTCCTGTGTGGCGATGTTCCTGCGGTTGATGTCGTAGGCGGCCAGGGTCGCCGATCCCTTGCCGTCCCAGAAGTCCAGCTTGGCGCCGATTTCGCCCTGGCGCCCGCGCGTCAGTTCGCTGTTGTTGCGCACGTCCGCGAACGAGGCGGTGGACAGCACCCCGGAAGGCGGGTCGGCCGCTGTCGCATACTGGGCGTAGAGCATGGCGCCCGCCGCCACGTCCCAGACCAGGCCGGCGCGTCCCGTGGTGGGGCGGTAGCGGCGCTCGAAGCTGGCGGGGTTGGTGGCGGTGACCTCGCGCCGGTTCGTGAGTTCGAGCGCGATGCGCTCGTGGCGCAGGGCGGTGACCAGGTGCAGGCCTGTGGCAAGGGCGGTGCGGTTCTCGAGGTAGGCGGCGAGGGTGCGCACGCGGTTGTCGCGGTCCGGGCGGAAGCCCGGCGCCATGCCGGGGAGGTCGAAGAAGTGTTCAAGCGTGAACCGGTAAGGGTCGACCGCGCCCACGGTGTTCGACAGGCTGTTGGGGAAGCGCGTCTGGCGGTTGTAGCTGATGTCCAGGCCATAGGCCCAGTCGCTGCGGCGCCCCAGCAGCGTGCCGCGGCGGCCTCCGTCGAGGCGGTTGCCGACCACGCGCTGGTCGTGGCGCTGCAGCAGGATGCCGGAGCGGATCACGGCCGTGTTCCCGGGGTTGAAGCGGTAGGTCTCGACATTGCGGTAGTCGCGCAGGGCGTCGTAGGCGTAGAGGGTGTTGGTCCACTGCCTGCGCTCGCCCGGCTTGAACTGCGACACCGAGCGCAGCCAGTGCACGCGCTGGTCGTAGACCCCATCGAGACTGTTGTAGTTCTTGAAGCGCGTGCCCGGGTCGATGCGCGCGCGGCCGGCCACGGGGTTGAGGAGCGGCGTGCCCCAGTAGGGGCGGTCGACGTCTTCTTCCTGGTATTCGTAGGCGAGCAGGTGGGTGAAGCCCTGCGCGAGATCCGAACGCAGCGAGGCGGCGAGCTGGGTCGAGCGTGAAGCGCTGCCTTCGATCCAGCTGTCGCTGTCGCGGTGGTTCAGGTCGATGCGGGCGGCGTGGATGTCGTCCATGCGGCGGTTCAGGCCGAACGATCCTTCGCGCAGGCCATCGGCGCCCACACGCAGCTGGGCGTCCCCGAACTCGCGGCGCTCGGCGGTCTTGGTGATGTAATTGATGGTCCCGCCGACGGCGCCGGAGCCCGACATGAAACTCGACGGGCCGCCGATGGATTCGACCCGCTCATAGATCCAGCTGTCGACCGGCCGCGCGGCGATGGAATACTGGACGTTGATGCCGTTGAACAGCTGGCTGATCGAGCCGCTGCCGAAGCCGCGGTAGAACACGCCGATATTGCCCGGCGCATTGTGGGCAGTGACGCCGGGCAGGGCGCGCAGGATGTCCTGGGTATCCTGCGCGCCGCGCAGCTCGATGGTGGCGCGATCGACCACGTTGACGCTGGCCGGCGTTTCGCGGCTGCTCAGGCCAAGGCGGCTGCCGGTGTCGACCGGGGTGTCGAGGTCCGGCAGGCCGGCGCGCGGGGCGGCGCCCGTGATCTCGACGGTGGGAAGGGTGTCCTGCGCCACTGAGGGCAGGGCGAAGGCGCAGGCGAGGGCCAGCGCCAGTGCGCATGGACGCGCCTGATATCTTGAAGAATTCATGTGCAACTCTCTTGACGCCGAGGTGTGGAAACCTCGCGTGATGATCCGGCACCGCGAACGGTGCGACGAAGATGGTCCGGATCAGGCCGCGGGCGGGCCGCGTGGCTGCGCCGCCGTCCATGCGAACAGGGGCGTGGATGCGCTGTAAAAGAGAGGAGGATGGCGATCGGCGCCCGTCAGCACAGGGAGCTGGAAGCTTGCCGATGGCAAGACGACGGGGCTGGCGCCGGTCTGGCAGAAGGGGCAGTGTTCGAAACCATGGCTTGCTGCGGGGACGTCGCCGGCGTCGTCGACCGCCATCTGGTGCGTCATGGCGATGCCGGTGGCGCTGCAGACTTCGACGGTGATGGTGCGGGTGCCGCCAGGCTCGGCGTAGGCATGGGAGAGCGTCGGCGCCAGCACTGCCAACAGGATGGCAAGCAAGGCGGCCCATGCGGCAAGAGCGAATGTGTTGCGGCGCATACCCATGTTGCGATTGTAGCATCGGCCCTCACGGTCCGCTGCCCATGGGCGCGCGGCAAGACCACGCGCTTTTTTCGCCGGGATGTGCTGCAGCGCACACAAGCCCGATCTTGCCGAATCGTGCCGTCGAATTGCTGCGCTAGAATCGGCTGGCTCGAACACCAGGTCAACCGTATGCGCAAGCCCCTGTCCATCGCCTTCATCGTCCGGGATCCCCTGCCGCCGGCCCGCGCCGACGTACTCACCCTGTTCGGGACCGAGATGCCGCGCTACGGCGTCAACACGGAGCTGGTGGGGCAGGCGGGCGGCAATGAAACGGCGGACTGGCCGGCGGGCGGCATGTACCTGGTCGGCAGCCTGCGCTCGCGCTTCGCGGCCGTGCTCTCGCCGCTGTGGGACTTGCGCGGCCTGCTGCGGGCCCTGACGCACATCCGGCCCGACTGCATCCAGGTGCGCGACAAGATCGCCTCGGGCCTGCTCGGGCGCATCGCCGCCGCCATCCTGCGCGTCCCCTTTGTCTACTGGATGTCCTTCCCCATCGTCGAAGGGTTCGAGGTGCGCCGCGACGAGTTCCGGGGCGTCAAATGGTGCGCGCATGCGCTGCGCGCGGCCGCCTCGCGCTTCGTGATCTACCGCCTGGTGCTGCCCGGGGCCCGCCATATTTTTGTCCAGAGCGAAGCCATGGCCGACTGGCTGGCAAGCAAGGGGTTCCGGCGCAGCCGCATGACGGCCGTGCCCATGGGCGTGGACGACACCGTGTTCGACCGGGCCGCCGTCACCCCGAGCCAGGACCCGCGCCTCGACGGGCGCCGCGTCGTGCTCTACCTGGGCCGCATCGCCCGGGCGCGCCGCTCCGACTTCCTGCTCGATGTGGCCGAAGGACTCAAGCAGGCGGTCCCGGACGCCCTGGTCGTCATCGCCGGCGACGCCGCTTCGAACGACGAGATGGAGTGGATGCGCGCCGAGATCGCCCGCCGCGGCATCGAAGACCACGTGCTGCTGACGGGCTGGTTGCCCCAGAAAGAAGCACTGGGCTATGCGCTGCGGGCCGAGGTCGGCCTGTCGCCGATCCCGCGCGGGGTGCTGTTCGACGTGTCCTCGCCGACCAAGCTGGTCGAGTACCTGGCCCTGGGTATTCCCAGCGTCGCCAACGACATCCCCGACCAGCGCCTCGTCGTCGAAGAGAGCGGGGCGGGCCTGTGCGCGCCGATGGAAACCGGCCCCTTCGTCGCGGCGATCAGGCGCTTGCTGGAGGACAAGGCCCTTGCTGCCGAGTTCGCGAAACGTGGCCCAGCGTACGTTAGGAGCCACCGGACCTATGCTATTCTCGGCCGGATTGTTGCAGAAACGTACACAAAAATCCTTCCTGGCGCCAAGCCTGAAAGATAGCAGCCTTACCACAAGTCGCGCCGTGCGTGCCAGCCGGTTTAGTATCGTGCGCTTCCCGGAGAAAACACTGTTGTACTATCCAAAACAATTTCTATTTTGCAAACCCCTGAAGGCGAGGGCGGCATGAACCGGGCATCGGCTCCAGCAGCGCCGGCGGCAAGGCTGGCGGCGCCGCGCGTGCTGATGCTGGGCACCGACCCCGAGGGACGCGGCGGCGTGGCGACCGTGGTGTCGCTGCTGCGCCAGGACGGCCTGTTCGAACGCGAAGGCGTGTGCTACGTGCCGACCCATGCCGAAGGGACGACGACGCACAAGGTCGGCGCATTCGTCAAGGGCGTGTGGGGCACGCTGATTTGCCTCGCTCGCCGGCCCGAGGTGGTGCATGCGCATGCGGCCTCGAAGGGGAGCTTTGTCCGCAAGTCCATCCTCCTGGCGCTGGCGCGGGCGAGCGGCTGCAAGACGGTGTTTCACCTGCATGGCGCCTGCTTCGACGATTTCGTTGCGGGCTCGAATGGCCTGATGCGGCGCTGGATCCGCCACACGCTGGAAAAAAGTTCGACCGTGATCGCGCTGTCGAGCCGCTGGGCGGACTTCCTGCGCGGTTTCGCACCCGCGGCGCGCGTGGTGGTGATCCCGAATTCGGTGCCGCTGCCGCCCCGGTCGGACGTGGAAGTACAGCCCGGACGCATCCTCTTCCTGGGCCAGGTCGAGCCGCGCAAGGGCATCTATGAACTGGTGGAAGCCCTGGGCCTGCTGCGCGAGCGCTTTCCGCAGGTGGAACTGGCGATCGGCGGGCAGGGCGAACTGGAGCAGGTGAAACGGCGCGCCGAGGAGTTGGGCGTGGGCGAGCGCGTGACGATGCTGGGCTGGGTGACAAGCGGGCGCAAGCAGGAAGAACTGGCGCGCGCCAGCGTGTTCTGCCTGCCCTCGCATGCGGAAGGCTTGCCGATGGCGATGCTGGAAGCCATGGCCGCCGGCAAGGCCATCGTGGTGAGCGGCGTCGGCGGCATCCCCGACGCGGTACAGGATCAGGAGAACGGCCTGATGGTGCAGCCGGGCGACGCGCAGGGGCTGGCAACTGCCCTGGCGCGCATCCTCGGCGACGAACAAGAGCGGCAGCGCCTGGGGGCGCGGGCACGCAAGACGATTGAAGAGAGATTCGAGTCCGGCGTCGTGATCGGACAACTATCAGCGGTCTATAGACAGCTTCGCGACGAGGTCGCATAGCGAGGGGGACGCAATGAATGGAACGATGAGGATCGGATGGCTGGTCAACCGCCTGCGCTGCATGTCGGTGGCCGAAGTGGGATACCGTGTGCGCCAGGCCGCGGCGACCAGGATGGGCCGGCGCATGGCCGGCCGCACGGCGCCCGCCCCGCTGCCGCGCGCCCTGAGCCTGGGCGTCTCCGGCGCCCCCGCCCTCGACCCCCGGGAAATCGACGCCCTGCTGGCGGATGCGGACCGCATCTGCGCCGGCCACGTGGTGCTGTTCGCCGAGCGCCGCTTCGACGTGGGCGTGCCCACCGCCTGGAACCGCGACCCGGAAACCGGCGTCAGCGGCCCCGCGGTCTACGCCGGCGACATCGCCATCACGAACCGCCAGCAGGTCGGGGACATCAAGCATGTGTGGGAGCTGAACCGCCACCTGCACTTGGTGCGCCTGGCCCAGGCCTGGACCCTCTCCCGCGACGTGCGCTGGCTGCATGCGCTGGAACAGCAGCTGCGCAGCTGGCTCGACCAGTGCCCGCCACTGACCGGACCCAACTGGACCAGCTCGCTGGAACTGGGCATCCGCCTGATCAACTGGAGCCTGGTGTGGCAGCTGGCGGGCGGCGAGGCCAGCCAGCTCTTCGCGGGCGAATCGGGCCAGAAGCTGCGCGCCGACTGGCTGGACAGCATCCATGCCCACTGCCGCACCATCGCGCGCAACCTCTCGCGCCACTCCTCGGCCAACAACCACCTGATCGGAGAGCTGGCGGGCCTGTATGTCGGCGCCAGCACCTGGCCCTGCTGGAAGGAATCGGGCGACTGGCTGGCGCAGGCGCGCCGCGAGCTCGAACACGAGGCCCAGATCCAGTTCTCGCGCGATGGCGTCAACCGCGAGCAGGCCTTCGCCTACCACATCTTCTCGAGTGAATTCCTGTTCGTCGCCGGCCTCATGGGGCAGGCGACGGGCAATCCTTTCTCGCGCCCTTACTGGGCCTCCTTGCAGCGCGCCATGCGTTTTCTCCGTTCGGTGCGCGACGTCGGCGGCAATGTGCCGAACGTGGGCGATGCCGACGACGGCTGCGTGTTCCGCCTCGATGCTTCCAGCATGGATCGCGCCGCGCAACTGCTGGCGCTGGGCGATACGGTCTTCGGCGGCGCGGCGGACAAGCACCCGGGCGTGCAGTGGCTGCTGCATGCGCTGCCGGGCAAGCGCCCCGATTGCGACCCGCACGAGGTCGACACCGGCTGGACCTTCCCGGAAGGCGGCTACTTCCTCTTCGGGAACCATTTCGGCGAAGCGAGCGAGATCAAGGGCATGCTCGACTGCGGCCCGCTCGGCTACCTCGGCATCGCGGCCCACGGCCATGCCGATGCACTGGCCCTGACCCTCTCGATCGCCGGCGAGGAATGCCTGATCGACTCCGGCACCTATTCCTACTGGCAGGAACAGAAGTGGCGCGACTATTTCCGCGGCACCTCGAGCCACAACACCGTGCGCATCGACGGGCTCGACCAGTCGGTGAGCGGCGGCCGCTTCATGTGGCTGCGCAAGGCCCATGCGCATATCGAGCGCATGCCGAGTTCGCCGCAGGACTTCGATTTCCGCGGCTCGCACGGCGGCTACACGCGCCTGGCGGACCCGGTGCGCCACGCGCGCAGCGTGCGCTTCGACGGCACGAGCAATACCCTGACGGTGCGCGACGAGGTGTCGGGGCGCAAGCCGCACAAGGTTGAGCAGTTCTGGCACTTCGCGCCGGAACTCGACGTGCGCCTGACCAGCCACGGCCTGTCGGTACGCGGCAAGCGCTTCGTGCTGCAGATGCAGGCGAGCGGCGCCGACCTGCAGCTGGAACTGGTGCGCGGCGCCGAGAACCCGCCGCTGGGCTGGTGCTCGCGTACCTACGAGTCCAAGCAGCCCTGCGAGGTCTTGCGTATCACGAGCGTATCGTCCGCCGTTCCGGTCGAATGCAGGTTTACAATAACGTTTTTGCATTAATGTAAGTAATTCTTTAATATTTCTAAGAAGCAAAACATAATTATTAAGGGAAGTGTCCAAATGCTGATTTACCTCGTCGCTGGTGCCCGTCCGAACTTCATGAAGATCGCGCCGATCGTGCGCGCCCTGCAGGCCCAGCCGGAAGGTCAAACCCGCCTGTCGTTCAAGATCATCCACACCGGCCAGCACTACGACCGCGAAATGAACGACGTGTTCTTCGAGGAACTGGGCATTCCCCAGCCGGACGTGTTCATGGCCGCCGGCGGCGGCAGCCACGCCCAGCAGACCGCCAAGATCATGGTGGCCTTCGAGGAGCTGTGCATGGCCGAGAGGCCAAGCGCGGTGCTGGTGGTGGGCGACGTCAACTCGACCCTGGCCTGCTCGATCGTCGCCAAGAAGCTCGTGATTCCCGTTGCCCACGTCGAAGCCGGCCTGCGCAGCGGCGACATCAGCATGCCGGAAGAAATCAACCGCCTCGTCACCGACAGCATCTCGGACTGGTTCTTCGCCACCGAGCCGGCCGCCGTGGAGCACCTGCGCCGCGAAGGCAAGGCTGACTCCGCCGTCCACTACGTCGGCCACGTGATGGTCGACAACGTGCTCTACCAGGCCGAGAAGCTGGCCAGCGCCGACACCTCCGCTTTCGAGACCGCCGGCTTCAAGGCCCGGCATGGGGCGGGGCGCTACGGCGTCGTGACCCTGCACCGTCCGAGCAATGTGGACGACCCGGTCACCTTCGCCCGCATCGCCGGCGCCCTGAAGAATATCGCTGAGGAACTGCCGCTGATCTTCCCGGTGCACCCGCGCACCCGCGCGAACATCGAGAAATTCGGCATCGACCTCGGCCCGAACGTGACCCTGGCCGGTCCGCAAGCCTATATGGCCTTCCTCAACCTGTGGAAGGACGCGGCCGTGGTCCTCACCGACAGCGGCGGCCTGCAGGAAGAAACCACCGCGCTGGGCGTGCCCTGCGTGACGATCCGCGAAAACACCGAACGCCCGGTGACGGTCGAGGAGGGCAGCAATGTCCTGGCCGGCACCGATCCGGAAGTCATCGTGCGCGAAGCCAGGAAGGTCTTGCGCGGCGATGGCAAGCAGGGCCGCCGACCGCAGCTGTGGGACGGCAAGGCGGCCGAACGCATCGTGGCCGTGCTTGCAGCGGAGCTGCAAAAAGTGCAGAGCGCGCACAAAATCGAATAGAAAGGAATCACATGGATGACCGCATTACGCTGATGGGCTGCCAGGTCGACAACCTGACAATGGAAGAGACGCTGGGCAAGGTGGAGGGATTCATCGCCACCGGTTTGCCCCATCAGCATGTGGTCGTCAATGTGGACAAGCTGGTCAAGGCCAGCCGCGACCCCGAACTGCGGAGAATCATCAACGACTGCGCGCTGGTGAACGTGGACGGCATGCCGGTCGTGTGGGCTTCGCGCCTGCTCGGCAAGCCGCTCAAGGAAAGGGTGGCCGGGGTCGACCTGTTCGAGGCGCTGATGCGCCGCGCGGGCGAAAAGGGATGGCGCGTGTTCCTGCTGGGCGCGCGCGAGGAAGTCGTGAGCAAGGTGGCCGAAACCTACCAGCGCAAATACCCGCGCCTGGTGCTGGCCGGCTACCGCAACGGCTACTGGAAGGGGGAAGAGGAAGAGGCGCTGGTCGCCGAGCAGATCCGCGCCAGCCGCGCCGACCTGCTGTTCGTGGCGATCAGCTCGCCAAAGAAAGAACAATTCCTCGGCAAATACCAGGCCCATATGCGGATTCCTTTCGCAATGGGTGTCGGCGGCACTTTCGATGTCGCCATCGGCAAGGTCAAGCGGGCGCCCGTCTGGATGCAGAAATCCGGGCTGGAGTGGTTCTACCGCTTCTTGCAGGAGCCGCGCCGCATGTTCCGGCGCTACTTCATCGAGGACATGGCTTTCATAGGCCTGTTCATCAAGGAAGCCTTCAAAGGCAAGCAGGCCAGGCAGGGATAAAGGACGGCCACAGAAGCCGTCCGTGTATTGCCCCTCACAAGAAAAAGAGACGTGGAAACCGCGTGCCGCGCTGCAACAGCAGCTGCGCTAGCGTGCGTGGATTTTCGCCATGGCCGTGATATGCTTAGCCATTGATTGTCATCTTATTAATACATTTCACATATCACTGAGAGCAAAAAGACATGAAGATCCTGGTTACTGGCGGTATGGGTTACATCGGTTCACATACCGTCGTCGAACTCCAGCAGGCTGGTTACGACGTCGTCGTGGTCGACAACCTGTGCAATGCGGACGCGTCCGTTCAAGAACGGGTACAGCGCATCACCGGCAAATCCTTCGTCTTCGAGCAGGCCGACATTCGTGACCGTGCCGCGATGGAGCGCGTGTTCGGCGCCCACAAGGTCGATGCCGTGATCCACTTCGCCGGCCTGAAAGCCGTCGGCGAATCGGTGGCCCAGCCGCTGCGCTACTACGACAACAACGTCAACGGCAGCGTCATCCTGTTCGAGACCATGGCCAAGTTCGGCGTCAAGTCGCTGGTGTTCTCGTCCTCGGCCACCGTCTACGGCGACCCGGCCTCGGTGCCGATCCGCGAAGACTTCCCGCTCTCGGCCACCAATCCCTACGGCCGCAGCAAGCTGATGATCGAAGACATCCTGCGCGACCTCGCCAAGGCCGAGCCCGACTGGCGCATCGCCCTGCTGCGCTACTTCAACCCGGTCGGCGCCCACGAGAGCGGCCTGATCGGCGAAGAGCCGAGCGGCATCCCCAACAACCTGGTTCCTTACATCGCCCAGGTCGCCAACGGCCAGCGCGAGAAGCTGTCCGTCTTCGGCGGCGACTACCCGACGCCGGACGGTACCGGCCTGCGCGACTACATCCACGTGGTCGATCTCGCGATCGGTCACGTGAAGACCCTCGATCGCCTGGCCAAGGGCCCGGGCATCGTCACCTACAACCTCGGCACCGGCCGAGGCAACAGCGTGCTGGAAATGGTACGCGCTTTCGAGCAAGCCTGTGGACGCAAGATCGCCTACCAGATCGTCGACCGCCGTCCGGGCGACGTGGCCAAGTGCTACGCCGATCCCACTAAGGCGCGCGAAGAGCTGGGCTGGACTGCCGAGCGTGATGTCGCTCAAATGTGCGCCGACGTCTGGCGCTACCAAACCACAGCCAAATAAACAAACTCATTTACATCAAGGACGGTCTGATGAAAGCCATGATTCTCGCTGCAGGCAAGGGCACGCGTGTACGCCCGCTGACCTATGACCTGCCAAAACCCATGATCCCGCTGCTTGGAAAACCCGTGATGGCCTACCTGGTCGAACACCTCAAGAAGCACGGCGTGACCGAAATCATGGTCAACGTCAGCTGGCTGCACGAAAAGATCGAAGAGTACTTCGGTGAAGGCGAGCAGTTCGGGGTGCAGATCGGCTACTCCTTCGAAGGCTATATCAAGGACGACGGGGCGGTGGTCCCGGAACCGATCGGCTCGGCCGGCGGCATGAAGAAGATCCAGGAATTCGGCGGCTTCTTCGACGACACCACCATCGTCCTGTGCGGCGACGCCCTGATCGACCTCGACCTGAAGGCCGCGCTGCTCGAGCACCGCCGCAAGGGCGCCATGGCCTCCGTCATCACCAAAGAGGTGCCGTGGGACAAGGTCTCCTCCTACGGCGTGGTGGTCACCGACGCCAACGGCCGCATCACCGAGTTCCAGGAAAAGCCAAGCGAAGCCGAAGCCAAGTCCAACTTCATCTCGACCGGCATCTACATCTTCGAACCGGAAGTCATCGACCTTATTCCGTCCGGCGTGCCCTTCGATATCGGCTCCGAGCTCTTCCCCCTTTTGGCAGAGCGCGGCCTGCCGTTCTACGCCCAGGGCCGTCCTTTCAACTGGCTCGACATCGGCACCATGAGCGACTACTGGGAAGTGCTGCAGACGGTGCTGACCGGCGAAGTCAACCACATGGACGTGCCGGGCATCCAGATCGAACCCGGCGTCTGGACTGGGCTGAACACCAGCATCGACTGGAACGGCACGGTCATCGAGGGTCCGGTCTACATCGGATCCAACGTGCGCATCGAAGCGGGCGCCCGCATCGTCGGCCCGACCTGGATCGGCCACGGCAGCCACATCTGCGAAGGCGCGGAGATCGTGCGCAGCGTCTTGTTCGAATACACACGGGTGTTGCATGATGTAACATTGCATGAAATGATAGTTTTCAAGGATTACAGTGTCGACCGCAAGGGCGAAATGAAACATGCCTCGGAATATTCGTCCGAGGAATGGGTCAACGCACGCGACCGCCGTCGCTCACGCCGCAAGGAAGAAGCCAGTCAGGCCAGTATCGAAGTAGAAAAAATTTCAGAGAAAGTTAGCGCATGAAAATTTACCCAGTCATCCTCTCCGGCGGCGCCGGCACCCGCTTGTGGCCGCTGTCGCGTGCGGTATTGCCCAAGCAGCTCCTGCCCCTGGTCGCCGACAAGACCATGCTGCAGGAAACCGCGCAACGCGTGGCCGGCTGGCCGGGAGTGATGGCGCCTCTGGTGGTCTGCGGTAACGATCACCGCTTCATGGTGGCTGAGCAGTTGCGCGAAATCGGCATCACGCCGCTGGGCATCCTGCTCGAGCCCGTCGGCCGCAATACCGCCCCGGCGGTGGCGGCCGCCGCCAACTACCTCAAGAGCATCGACCCGGAAGCGCTGATGCTGGTGCTGCCGGCCGACCACGTGATCGAAAACGGCGCCGCCTTCCGCGACGCCGTCGAGCGCGCCGTGACCCTGGTGGGCCAGGGCAAGCTCGCCACCTTCGGCATCGTGCCGAAGTCGCCGGAAACCGGCTACGGCTACATCCGCCGCGGCGAAGCGGTCGCCAACTGCGGCGACTGCTACTCCGTCGCGCGCTTCGTCGAGAAGCCGGATGCCGCCACCGCCCAGGGCTTCCTGGACGAAGGCGGCTACTACTGGAACAGCGGCATGTTCATGTTCGGGGCGCAGCGCTTCCTCGACGAGCTGCAGCAGCATGCGCCGCAGATCGCGCTTGCTGCCGAGAAGGCCGTGAGCACCGGCTACCGTGACCTCGACTTCTGCCGCCTCGAAGAGCAGGCCTTCACCGACAGCCCGTCGGATTCGATCGACTATGCGGTGATGGAAAAGACCCGCGACGCCGCCGTGGTGCCGGCCGATATCGGCTGGAACGACGTCGGTTCCTGGTCGGCCCTGTGGGAAGTCCAGCCCAAGGACGCGAACGGCAATGCCCAGCGCGGCGACGTCTACCTGGACGGCGTGAAGAATTCGCTGGTGCGCGCCGAATCGCGCATCGTCGCCGTGGTCGGCGTGGAAGACATCGTCGTGGTCGAGACCCAGGATGCCGTCCTGGTGACGCACAAAGATCAAGTGCAGCGCGTCAAGCAGGTGGTCGACCACCTGAAATCGAAGGCGCGTACCGAGCACCTGCACCACACCCGCGTCTACCGCCCCTGGGGCCACTACGAGGGCATCGATGCGGGCGACCGCTTCCAGGTCAAGCGCATCACCGTCAAGCCGGGCGAGAAGCTCTCGCTGCAGATGCACCACCACCGCGCCGAACACTGGGTCGTGGTCTCGGGCACCGCGCGCGTGACCTGCGGCGAGAAGGTCAGCCTGCTGTCCGAGAACGAATCGACCTACATCCCGATCGGCATGAACCACCGGCTGGAAAACCCGGGCAAGCTGCCGCTGCACATCATCGAAGTGCAGTCGGGCAGCTACCTCGGCGAGGACGACATCGTCCGCTTCGAGGACATCTACAAGCGCGCCTGATCCTGGCCCGGCCCCGCCGCCAGGTGGCGGGGTCGTCCGCGCTTGCACGGCGGAACCGTGCGAACCCTCGCGTAAACCCGGGCGTAGAATGGCCCGAACGTGAACCGATGAGGGGAAATCCATGAAATCATTCGTTGCGGCCGGTACCCTGGCCATGACCGTGACCCTGGGCCTGGCGGCGCCGGCGGCGCAGGCGCAGAACGGCGGCTCCCTGCTGGACCTGACCCTGTATGGCCAGCTCGAACGCTGGCTCGGCGCCGGCCCGCTGGACCTGCGCAACATCTACACCCGCGAACTCAGCCATAACTCGCGCGACTTCCATGACGCGGCCGACGGCGCCGGCATGACCTTCACGCTGCTCCAGGTCAGCAACGACCTCGGCAACAGCTGGATCATCGGCGGCTACAATCCGCAGAGCTGGTCGTCTACCGACGGCTGGCACGAAACGCCGAACGACTGGCAGCGCACCGCCTTCATCTTCAACTACACCGATGCGCAGCTGTGGCGCCAGGTCATGAGCGACAACATCCTGCCCAACCGCGGCATCCGCCAGACCTACAACGACCCCAACCACGGCCCGACCTTTGGCGCAGGCCCCGACCTGTTCGTCAACGACCGCCTCAACGCGGCCTTCTCCTGGCAGGTGAGCTACGGCGGGGGCGAAGAAGGCATCAGCATCATCGACGGCAGCACGGGCGGCCAGCTGTTCCGGGTCGACGCGCTCGAGGTCTATTCGATCTCCCTGGTGCCCGAACCCGGCCAGAACGCCATGCTGGCGGCGGGCCTGGGCCTGCTCGGCTTCACGGCCTGGCGGCGCCGGCAGCGCAAGGCCGTGCCGGCGCGTCCTGCCTCGACAGTCAAGCATTGAGGCAGGGCAGGGCTGGGCGCAAGGCGGCCATTCGTGGGCTGACAGAATGGCAAGCTGTGGCATGATGTGGGGCGGCGCGCGCAGGTGCACCTGAGGCGTGCCTGTGCGCCCCTTATCCGACATCATTCCTGACATCATTCTTCCAGCGACGACCTTGCGACCGATGCCCTTGCGCCTGCGCGCCTTCTTCCGCCTTTTCCTTTCCCTGGTCCTGGGCTGCGCCGCGGCCCTGCATGCGCCCGCCGCCCTGGCCGGGCTCAAGCCGAACGAACTCGCCATCGTCATCAACGAGGACGACCCGGACAGCGTCGCCGTCGGCGCCTACTACCGCCAGCGCCGCGACATCCCGGCCGCCAACGTCGTCAAGGTGCGCATTCCCGGCAAGCCGCAGCGCCTCACGCCCGCCCAGTTCCGCCTGCTGAAGGAAGAAATCGACAGCAAGCTGGGCCCCACGATCCAGGCCGTCCTCATGATCTGGACCACGCCCTATGCGGTGGACTGCAATTCCCTGACCGGCGCCTACACCCTGGGCTTCGACGGCGCCCAGTGCGCCAAGACCTGCGCCGCCGGCCAGCCCAGCCCCTATTTCAACAGCAAGTCGGCGCGGCCGTTGACGGACCACGCCATGCGTCCCTCGATGCTGCTGCCGATCAGCTCGGTGAAGGAAGCCAAGGCCCTGATCGACCGCGGCGTGGCGGCGGGTTTCCGCACGGTGCCGGCCACCGCCTACTACCTGGCGACTTCCGAAAAGGCGCGCAACACCCGCGCCGGTTTCTTCCCGCCGCCGGGCAGGGTGCCGGCGCGCCGCCTGACGACCAAGGTGATCCAGGGCGACGTGCTCGAGGGCGCGCGTGACGTGCTCATTTACCAGACCGGCATGGCGCAGGTCGCCAAGCTCGACACCCTGCAGTTCGTGCCGGGGGCCCTGGCCGACCACCTCACTTCGCTGGGCGGCGACCTGCTGGGAACGAGCCAGATGAGCAGCCTGCGCTGGCTGGAAGCGGGGGCGACGGCCAGCTACGGCACCGTCAGCGAGCCCTGCAACCACTGGCAGAAATTCCCGAATCCCACTGTCCTGCTGCGCCGCTACCTGGGCGGCGACAGCGCCATCGAAGCCTACTGGAAGAGCGTGGCCTGGCCGGCGCAGGGCCTGTTCATCGGCGAGCCGCTGGCCGCGCCGTATCGGGCCACCTCCCGGGGACGCTGAACGCCGCGGCGCCCGCAAAGCGGATTGGTCCGTTCGGATCAATCCGTGGTCATGATGTTGTCAATTTGTGCATTTAATATGCATTTGCTAACACTTCACCATGACCCGGGACCTTCATGAAAAACCTCGTTGCATCGATCCTGCCGCGGCGCACCCTGCTGGCGACGCTGCTGGCCGGCCTGGCCGCCACGGCCTACGCCGACAACAATCTCGTCGTCAGCCAGATCTACGGCGCCGGCGGCAACAACGGCGCCACCTATAACCGCGACTTCATCGAGCTGTTCAACCGCAGCGCCGAGCCGCTCAGCCTGTCCGGCCTCTACCTGCACTACCACTCCGCCACCGGCAGCGGCGGCAGCAGCGTGCTGGCGCTCCCGGCCGAGACGCTCGAGCCCGGCCAGTACTACCTGGTCACCTTCGCGACCGGATCGAACGGCAGCGCCCTCGACAATGGCGACCTGGACAGCCGGGCCTTCAGCATGGGCGCCGGCGCCGGCCGTGTCTCGATCTCGACCCGCTCGACCTCCATCCCCGCAGGCAGCGCGGACGCCTCGATGGTCGAGATCGTCGGCTTCGGCAATGCCAACGTCTTCGAGACCGCGGCCGCGCCATCCCCCTCGGCCACCACCAGCATCTCGCGCAAGGACGCGGGCTGCCTTGATACCGACAATAACTCCCTCGACTTCACGGCCGGCACGATCGCGCCGCGCCGCAAGTCCTCCCCCTTCGCCTCCTGCGACAACGGACCGGTCGTCGCGCCGATCGTCCTGAACTGCCCGGCCAACCTGCCGGCCCAGCAGGGCAGTGCGGCATCAAGCATACTGCAGGCCAGCGACAAGGACAGCACCGTCAACAACGCAACGATCGTGTCTGCCGCCGTGGCCGGCATCAGCCTGTCCGGCTTCACCCCGGCAAGCGGCGCCGGCGGCAGCGCCAGCGTGACACTGGTGGCGGACGCCAGCCTCGCCACCGGCAACTACCCGGTCAAGGTGCGCTTCACCAACGATGCCGGCCAGGAGGCGAGCTGCACCGTCAACGTCGGCGTCGCCGGCCAGCTGCGCATCCCGCAGATCCAGGGCAGCGGCGCCGCCAGCCCCTATGCGAACACCGTGCAGTCGACCGAGGGCGTGGTCACGGCAAGGCTGGGCAACAGCTTCTTCCTGCAGGACCCGGTTGGCGACGGCGACCCGACCACCTCGGACGGCATCTACGTCTTCAACAACAACGCCGCCCTTGCCACCGGCATCGCCGTGGGCGACCGCGTGCAGCTTACCGGCAAGGTGGTCGAATACCGCCCCAGCGGCGCGCCGCGCACCTACACCGAATTCACCGAACTCAGCGCCGTGAACAAGGTCGGCAGCGGCAGCATCAATCCGACCAATGTCGAACTGCCGAACGCCGACCTGGCGCGCTACGAGGGCATGCTGGTGCGCTTCGTGACGCCGCTCACCGTCAACCAGAACAAATACCTGGGCGAGCGCGGCGAGCTGACCCTGTCCTACGGCCGCCGCGAGAACCCGACCAACCGCCATCCGGCAGGCTCGCCGGAGGCGGCGGCGCTGGCGAAGGAAAACGCCGCCAACGAAATCGTGCTCGACGACGGCATCTTCAGCACCCCGGCCGTGATCCCCTACCTGTTCGAGGACGGCACCGTGCGCGCGGGCGATACCGTGAGCGGCCTGACGGGTGTGCTCGACTACGGCGCGATCGGCGGCGGCGGCGCGGCCTTCAAGGTCCAGCCGACCGAAGAACCGCGCTTCTCGCGCGACAATCCGCGCAGCGCGCCGCCGCAGCTGCCCGCCGGCGTGAGGGTCGCCAGCGCCAACGTGCTGAACTTCTTCACCACCTTCACCAACGGCCGCGACGCCTGGGGTCGCACGGGCCAGGGCTGCACCGTCGGCAGCACCACCACCGCTGGCAACTGCCGCGGCGCCGACAACCAGGCCGAGTTCGAGCGCCAGCGCAATCAGATCGTCGCCTCGCTCAAGGCCCTGGATGCCGACGTGGTCGGCCTGATGGAAATCCAGAACAACGGCGACGTCGCCGTCGGCTACCTGGTCGAGCAGCTCAATGCCGCCATCGGCCAGCCCACGTATGCCGTGGTCCCGGCCCCGGCCACGACCGGCACCGACGCCATCCGCGTCGCCATGATCTACAAGCCGGCCGTGCTCACGCTGCAGGGCGGGGCGCTGTCGGATGGCGACCGCGTCAACAACCGTCCGCCGATGGCCGCGACCTTCAAGGCCGCCAACGGCGGCAAGTTCTCGGTGGTGGTCAACCACTTCAAGTCCAAGGGCGGCTGCGGCGGCGCCACCGGGGGCGACCAGGACCCTGGCAACGGCCAGGGCTGCTGGGACACCGCGCGCCTGAACCAGGCCAAACGCCTGACGGGCTACTTCCTGCCGCAAGTCGTGCAGGCGTCCGGCGACCCCGACGTGCTGGTGATCGGCGACCTGAACGCCTACGCCTTCGAGAACCCGATCAACCACCTGAGCGCCAGCGGCATGGTCAACCAGATCGAGCGCTTCGTGCGCCCGGCCGGCATGCCGTACTCCTATGTGTTCGACGGCACCGCCGGCTATCTCGACCACGCCCTGGCCACGAACAGCCTGAGCGCGCAGGTGGCCGGCGCCGCCGAGTGGCACAACAATGCCGACGAGCCGGAGACCCTCGACTACAACCTGGGCGACACGCCTCAAGACCCCTATCGTGAAGGCGCCTACCGCGCCTCGGACCACGACCCGGTGGTGGTGAGCCTGAACCTGACCGCGCCGACCGTCGACGTGACGGCGTCGGTGAAGATCGTGCGCAGCGGCGTGAGCCTGAACCGGGCCACCGGCAAGTACAGCGGCACGGTCAGCGTCACCAATACCAGCGGCGCCGCGCTGGCCGGTCCGCTGCACCTGCACCTCGAAGGCTTGACGGCCGGCGTCACCCTCGACAACAGGTCGGGCGAGCAGGGCGGTGCGCCTTACCTCACGCTGCCGGGCGGCGGCCTGGCGCCGGGCGCCACGGTGACCGTCACGACCGTGTTCAGCAACCCGGCCAAAGCCGCGATCAACTACGGCGCGAAGCTGGTTTCGGGCACCTACTAATACAGATACAGGATAGACACCATGTTCAATACCAAAGCACTCTTCGCCCGCGCACTGCTGGCACTCACCCTGGCCCTCGGCGCGATGCCCGCCTTCGCCGGTCCGCTGTACAAGGTCGCGATCGACACCGCGTCCTTCACCACCGCCCGCTACCTGGACCTGCAGTTCCTGGGCCTGGGCAGCGCCGGCCAGGCCACGGCCCATGTGAACGGCCTGGGCGGCGACATCACCGGCTTCACCCTCGAAGGCGAGGCCGCCGGCGACCTGCCAGGTGGCTTCACCATCGGCAATGGCGGCGGCTTCAATGCGGTCCTGCTGGACCTGCAGCCGGGCGGCCTGTTCCAGTTCGAAGTCAGCTTCGACCGCGCCGAACTGGGCGACGGCACCACCTTCAGTATCGGGCTGCTGGATGAGACCTACGAGAACCTGCTGGGCGCCCTGGTGCGCATCGAGCTGATGCCGGGCATGGCGGATGTGGTAGACGTGCCGGACAGCGCGGTGATGGTGACCGCCGTACCGGAACCATCCGACTGGGCGCTGCTGGCCACCGGCCTGCTGCTGCTCGGCCTCACGCGCCGCAAGGTCCGCCGCTGAGCCGCTCTCCCGTAAGGCAGATAATGTGAACACCTGCTTCGGCAGGTGTTTGCATTTATAGCGAAAAGGAATGAATTCTTAAGGGAAATTGTATTTATCAGCTCGCGGCGCTTGCGGCATAGTCGATTCATCAACGCATCCAGACATCGCCGTCGCCCATGTCCGCCCACGTCCTCGTGCTCGACCCCGATCCCGCGATCCAGCGCCTGCTGCTGCAGAACCTCGGCGCCGCCGGTTACGAGACGTCCTCCTGCGCCAGCGCCGAAGCGGCCTGGCTGCGCTTCGAGGAGCACCTGCCGGACATGCTCCTGCTCGAATGGGACTTGCCGGGGCAGAGCGGCGAGGCCCTGCTGCGACGGTTGCGGGCCCGGCAGCGCACCCGCGAACTGCCGGCCATCATGGTGAGCAGGCGCAGCCTGGAGGCGGACAAGGTGCTGGCGCTGGAATCCGGCGCCGACGACTACCTCTGCAAACCCTTCGGCCCGCGCGAACTGCTGGCGCGCATGCATGCGCTGCTGCGCAGGCGCGCGCCCCGGCCCTGCCTGGACGCGGTCCAGCTGGCCGGCCTGCGCCTCGAACCGGGCACCCAGCGCGCCAGCATCGGCGCCCGCCGCATCGCCCTGGGCCCGCTGGAATTTCGCCTGCTGGCCTTCCTGATGGGCCATCCCGAACGCGTCTTCACCCGCTCCCAGCTGCTCGACGGGGTCTGGGGCAGCCATGCCGTCGTCGACGAGCGCACCGTCGACACCCACGTCGGGCGCCTGCGCGCCGCGCTGGGCGCGAGCCACCAGGACCATATCGAGACGGTGCGCGGCACCGGCTACCGCTTCGCCGCCTGGCCGGCGCGGCCGCGCCTGCGCTGGCCCTCGGCCGCCTGAGTCCCGCCATGGTCATCCTCAGCAAGCTGGAGCAGGAATACCTGCTGCGCACCATCGAGTCCGGCATCGACCTGGCGGACCTGCGCTCCCTGTTCCTGTGGACGCAGGGACCGCTGCAGGCCCTGCTGCCGCACGAAGCACTGCTATGCCTGCAGCTCGATGGCGGAGGGAATGTCGTGCGCAGCGAATGCCTGCACCGCGCCGTGCTCGACGGCGCCGCGCTGGACCTGCTCGCCCGGCTCGGCGCGCAGCTGGCGGCGGCCTGGCGCGCCGGACCCTGCCTGCCGGCCGTGCTCGACCCGGCCGCGCCGGCCGGACAGCTGGCCGGCTGCCTGGCGCTGTTGCGCGAGAGCGGCTTCGACAATGTGCTGGTGCATGGCAGCGCAGCGCTGGAGCAGGGTGCGACCCTGTTCGCGCTGTTCGGCCTGCCGTTCCGGCCGGGGCCGCGCCATGGGCACTTCCTGCAGCTCCTGCTGCCTTACCTGCACATGGCCCTGCTGCGCGCGCCGGGGCGCGCATCCAGCCAGGGCAGGGTGGAGCAGCCGCTGCGGCCATTGAGCGCGCGCGAGCTGGCCATCCTGGCCTGCGTGCGGGCGGGACGGAGCAACGAGGAGGCCGGACAGGCCCTGGGAATCAGCGCGCTGACGGTGAAGAACCACCTGCAGCGCATCTACCGCGCGCTCGGCGTGGCGAACCGGGCCCATGCGGTGGCCCGGTGCCTGGAGCTGCGGCTGCTGTGAACGGGCGGCGCCGGCCGGCGCCACCGGGAGAGTTACGACTGGGTGGCGTCGCCGCTGTTGGCGGCGCGGCGCATCGCGTCGATGCGGAAGGCTTCGGCATTGCCGTCGATGATGCGCAGGCTGGCGCACCCTTCGGCGGCGCAGTCGGGCGCCGGCATGTTCGGACCGGTGGCGGCGACGGCAGTGGCGCCAGTCGCCGGGACGGCGCTGACTGGGGTGCTTGCCGGGGCGCTGATCACGGTCGATGCCAGCTGCGTTGGCATGGCGGCTTCCTGCTGGCCTGCGCCGCAAGCGGTCAGGAGGGCGGTCAGGGCGATGGCGGTAACGGTACGGAGGCTGGAGAAGTTCATGGTGCGTGTAGAGCAAGCTCGTCGGTAATGAAGCTATTGTAGTGAGTAAATTTTTCCGGTGCTCAATTTATTTCATTAGCGAACAGCAAATATTAAGCTTTAGAAACACAATTAGGCGAAGTTGCGTGCAGTTGAGCGAAGATCTGCAAGCGTGCTCAAATGAAATAAAAAATTCTCCAAGGCAAGTGATGACACACAGCAACAGCGAACGTTGCACCGCCGCGACGTAAAAAACACCAGATTTTCTTTCTGTCACGAACGGCCGTGCATATCGTGATTCGCTTGACCACATTTGGTAGAGAAGGGAAGATGAAGCCCATGCGAACACTCATCCTTGTCCTCTTTCTCGGCTGCGCCGCCTGCTCCACCAAGGCCCAGGATCCGGCGCGCGCGCTGGTCCAGGCGCCGGGAAGTGCGGCGACCGCGCCGGCCGGCGACACCCTGGCCCGGATCCGCGCCATGACGGCGGACGCCACCTGTACCGAGCACGGCCAGTGCCGCACCGTGGCGATCGGCGCCAACCCCTGCGGCGGCCCACAGGAATACCTGCCGTATTCATTGATGCGTACCAACGAAAAGTCCCTGCTCGAACTGGCGGCGCGCCACAAGGCCGAGCGCCAGGCGCAGAACCAGTCCAGCGGCATGGTGTCGACCTGCCGCCATATTCCCGACCCGGGCGCGGTCTGCACGGCAGGCGCCTGCCAGCTCGGCGCCTCCTCGCCGTCGCCGCGCTGAGCGGCGTCAAGGCAAGCCTCGTGGCCGGCCCCGGCGTCAGGGGCGGCCGCGCGCTTGATGGCACAATGTAAAGAAATCTTGTCGGCGTTCAGGACGGCGTGTTAGCCTTTCTTGCAGGCTTACTAATGAATATGGAAGAGTTACGAGGAGCAGGTCGGATGCAAGCCCTTTCACAACAGCGCGCCCGCCAGCCGGGTTTCACCCTGCTCGAACTGCTGGTGGTGATCGTCATCATCGGCCTGCTGGCCGCCTATGTCGGCCCCAAGTATTTCTCGCAGCTGGGCAAGTCCGAGGTGACGGTGGCCAAGGCCCAGATCGGAGCCTTCGACAAGTCGCTCGACACCTACCGCCTCGACGTCGGCCGCTACCCGACGTCCGAAGAGGGCCTGGGCGCCCTCATGACGGCGCCGCCCAGCGCGGGCGCCAAGTGGAACGGGCCCTACCTGAAGAAGGGCGTCCCGCAGGATCCCTGGGGCCACCCTTACCAGTACCGCGCCCCGGGCAGCAAGGGCGAGTACGAGATCATCTCGCTGGGCAAGGACGGCCAGCCGGGCGGCAGCGGCGACAATGCCGACATCTCCTCGCAATAATCCGGCGGCATACTGCGCTTCCCTGTCCGAACCGATTTCCTGATTTTCCCCGGGCCCGCCTTCATGCAGTTCGCCGTTCGCACCCTCGCGCCCGACATGTCGATCTCCAGCATCGTGGTCGATGCCGCCGACGCGCTCGACGCCCGCCGCCAGGTCGAGGCGCGCGGGCTGTTCGTCAGCAGCATCGAACCGGCGCGGGCCAATCCCTTCGCCGGCTTCGGCAACAAGGGTGGGCGCCTGTCCATCGTCCTCTTCAGCCAGGAGCTGCTGGCCCTGCTCAATGCGGGCCTCGGCATCGTCGAAGGGCTCGAAGCCTTGCTGGAAAAGGAAGCCAGCCCGGGCGCGCGCGGCGTGCTCGAACGCCTGCTGGCCGGCCTGCGCGAAGGCAAGCGCTTCTCCGCCGTGCTGGCCGCCCAGCCCGACCTGTTCCCGCCGCTCTATGTCGGCATCGTGCGCGCCGCCGAAGGCACCAGCGACCTGCCGCGCGCGCTGAGCCGCTACATCGACTACCAGCAGCGCATCGACACGGTGCGTTCGAAAATCGTCAGCGCCTCGATCTACCCTGTCATCCTGCTCATGGTGGGCGGGGCGGTGAGCGCCTTCCTGATCGGCTACGTGGTGCCGAAATTCGCCGAGGTCTACCACGGCGCCGGGCGCTCGCTGCCCTGGATGTCGCAGCTGCTGCTGGACTGGGGCCAGTTCGCGTCCAGCCATGGCACAGGCATCCTGCTCGGCGCCCTGGCGCTGCTGGCGGGCGCGGTGGCCGGGGTGCGCCATCTGCTGCGCACCGGCGGCGTGGCGCGCATGCTGGCGCGCCTGCCCGGCATCGGCGAACGGGCCCGCATCTACGAGCTCTCGCGCCTCTACCTCACCCTCGGCATGCTCACCGAGGGAGGCATCACCATCGTCAGCGCCATCGACACGGTGCAGGCCATGGTGTCGAACAGCCTGCGCAAAAGCCTGGCGAACGCGCGCGCCGCCGTCGAATCGGGCCAGCCGCTGTCGAACGCCTTCGAGACCCACGGCCTGACCACGCCGATCTCGCTGCGCATGCTGCGCGTGGGCGAGCGCACCGGCGACATGGGCCCGATGCTGACCCAGTCGGCCGCCTTCTACGACGGCGAGATCACGCGCTGGATCGACCGCTTCACCCGCACCTTCGAGCCGCTGCTGATGGCGGCCATCGGCCTGGTGGTGGGCGCCATCGTAGTGCTGCTGTACATGCCGATCTTCGATCTCGCGGGAGACATGTCGTGAGCGCCCAGCCTGCCGACAATCTGCTCGACCCCGGCCTGCTGGCCCGCGCCCGCGCGCTGGCCAAGGCATCGCGCCGCGGCCTGGTGGCCGAACTCGAAGGCCTGACCGGACAGGAGCCGCGGCAAATCGTGCGCGAGCTGGCCGCGCCCTTCGGACTGCCCGTGATGGAGACGGCCGCCATGCTGGCCCTGGCGCCGGCCTTCGACCTGCTGCCGCTGGCGCAGGCGATGTCGCGCCACTGCGTGCTGCTGCGCGACGGGGCGGGACGCCTCTCCGGCGTGCTGGCCGACCCCTTCGACCTCGACCTGCAGACCTGGCTCGGCGCCCAGGCCCGCGCCACCCCGCGCAATCCGCTCGCGCTGTCGCTGGCCCTGCAGTCCGACATCCAGGCCTATCTGTCCAAGCAGGAGGAATCGGCGCGCGCGGTCGACAGCCTGGTGGGCGGGGCGGGGGATGCGCGGCGCGACGGCAAGTCGGCCCAGGTGCTGTCCTTCGCCTCGGTCTCGGAGGCGGGCAGCCCGGCCGTCAAGCTGGTCAACTCGACCCTCTACGATGCGCTCAAGGCCGGCGCCTCCGACATCCACCTGGAGAGCACCGCCACCGGCCTTGCCGTGAAGTACCGGGTCGACGGCGTGCTCGACCATGCGGCCACGGTGGGCGGCGTCGAGCTGGCCGAGCACATCATCTCGCGCCTGAAGGTGCTGGCCGAACTCGACATCGCCGAGCGCCGCATCCCCCAGGACGGCAGCTTCCGGGTCGAGTCCGGCGGGCGCGACATCGACCTGCGTGTCTCGATCATGCCCAGCATCCACGGCGAGGACGCCGTGATCCGTATCCTCGACAAGCGCGCCATGATCGAATCGTATGGCGCGCTCACGCTCGAGGCGCTGGGTTTCGATGCGCCGTCGCTGGCCACCCTGCGCACCCTGGCCCAGGAGGCCTACGGCATGCTGCTGGTGACGGGGCCGACGGGCTCGGGCAAGACCACGACCCTGTACGCGGCGCTCACCGAGATCCACAACGGCCGCGAGAAGATCATCACCATCGAGGACCCGGTCGAGTACCAGCTGCCCGGCATCCTGCAGATCCCGGTCAACGAGAAGAAGGGGCTGACCTTCGCGAAGGGCCTGCGTTCGATCCTGCGCCACGACCCCGATAAGATCATGGTCGGCGAGATCCGCGACCGCGAGACCGCCGAGATCGCGGTGCAGTCCGCGCTGACCGGCCACCTGGTCCTGACCACGGTCCACGCCAACAACGTCTTCGACGTGTTCGGCCGCTTCACCCACATGGGCATCGATCCCTACGCGTTTGTCTCGGCCCTGAACGGCATCTGGGCCCAGCGCCTGATCCGCATGAACTGCCCGCACTGCGCCGCGCGCTACGAGCCGGACGCGCTTGAGCTCGCCTCGGTCCACCTGGCGCGCGAGGACGTCGGCGACTACGTCTTCATGCGCGGCAAGGGCTGCGGCGACTGCCGCGGCACCGGCTACCGGGGGCGGCGCTCGATCGCCGAGATCCTCACGCTCAACGACGAGATCCGCGAGCTGATCGTCGACAAGCAGCCGATCCGCCGCATCAAGGCCGCGGCCCAGGCCAACGGCACGCGCAGCCTGCGCCTGGCGGCGCTGGACCTGGTGCGGCGCGGCGCCACCACCATCGACGAAATCAAGCGGGTGACCTTGCATGCGTAGGAGATTCGGACAGTCGCTGCGCCTCGGCATCGCGCCGGATGGGCTCGCCCTCCTGCGCGTCGGCGGCTGGCCGTCGGCGTCAAGCGTGGTGCTGGCCGTGCAGCCGGTGGAGGCGGGCGCCCCCGACGCGCTCGAAAACGGCCTGCGCGCCTTGCTGCGGGAAGCTGCCGCGGAGAATGGCTTGCGCCGCTGGCCCCTGAGCGTGGTGCTGGCCGACGAGCTGGTGCGCCTGTGGCAGGTGCCGCCGCCGGCCGGCGCCACCCGTCCCGGTGACCTGCAGGCCGCGGCCGCCCTGCGTTTCCAGTCCCTGTTCGGCGCCATGCCCGCACCTTGGCGCATCAGCGCCGACTGGAGCGCCAGCCAGCCCTTCCTGGCCGCGGCGGCGCCGGAAGCGCTGCTCGCGCTGCTGGAGTCGCTGGCGCGCGAGCACGGCTTCCACCTCGTCGAGGTGGCGCCGCAATTCGTCGCGGCCCTGAACGCCACCAGGCGCCAGCGCCGGCCCGGCGCCTGGTTCGGCCTGGTCCACGGCGGGGTGCTGTCGCTGGCCGCCTACGATGGCGTGCTGCTCGCCGCCGTGCGCACCGCCGTGATTCCGGACGGCGCCGACCGCGAATGGCTGGAAGCCCACGTGGCGCGCGAGGCGCTGCGGGTGGGCGTGGGCAGGCCGGAACGCCTGCAGCTGAGCGGCCCCGCGCCGCGCAGCTGGGCGAGTTCCGTCGGACGCCTGAAGTTCGCCTGCACCCTGCTGGAGGACGAAGACGCGGCCCCCGGCTGGCCGCTGCACGCGCTGCTGGCCCGCACCGGATCGGGAGCATGAGATGAGGCGTGTCCAGATCGATTTCGCCCCGCGCTCGCTGCGCCGCACCCTGCTGCGCACGCCGCCGCGCAGCGCCGTTTTCCTGTTCGCGGTGGCCTGCCTGTGCTTCACCACCGTGATGACCTTCTCGCGTTACCAGGAAGACCAGGCCGAGCTCGAAGCCCTGCAGGCCGCGCTCGCGGCAAGGTCGAACGCGGCGCAGCCGCTGCCGGTCGCGGCCACGCCCAGGGTGATGGTGTCCGAGGCCCAGGCCCGCGCCGTCAACGAAGCCATCATGCAGCTGAACCTGCCCTGGCGCGAACTGCACGAAGCCGTGCGCGCCGCGACCCCGGACAACGTGGCCCTGCTGGCGCTCGAACCCGACGCGAAGCGCCGCACCCTGCGCATCACGGCGGAAAGCCGCAACGCCGACGACATGCTGGCCTACGTCGCGCGCATGCAGGAGCAGAGCTGGTTCGGCGCCGTGACCCTGAGCCGCCACGAGATCGTCGAGCAGGATCCGAACCGCCCGCTGCGCTTTCAGCTCATTGCCCAGTGGGGTGGCCAATGAGGCAGGTCTCGCTGGCATCGCTGTGGCTGCGCCTGCGCGTCGCGGTGGCGCGCGTGAATCCGGTGCTGGCCGTCGCCATGCTCCTGTTGCTGGTCTGCGTCGTGCTCTTGTCCTGGCTGGGCGCTGCGCGCATGCGGGTGGCGGACGAGTACGAGGCCGCGCGCGCCGCGGCCGCCCGCCCGGCCCCGCCGCCACCGCCGCCCCCGGCCCCGAGCGCCGACCAGAACCTCGCACACTTCCATGCTGCGCTGGGCCAGCGCCGCGGCGTCGAGCGCCAGTTGAAGGAGGTGTTCGCGCTGGCGGACCGGCACGCCCTGGTGCTGCGCCAGGGCGAGTACCGGAGCAGCCAGGACCGCGCCGGCGGCTTCACGACATACCAGATCAACCTGCCGGTCAAGGGCCGCTACGACGCGATCTGGGCCTTCGCCTTCGACGTCCTGCGCGCGCTGCCGCACGCCTCGCTGGACGACGTGAGCTTCCGCCGCGACGCGATCCGCGAAGAGAACGTCGAGGCGCGCCTGCGCCTCACCCTCTATCTGTCGGCGACGGCAAGCCCGGGAGGCACGCAATGAAGCCGCGCCACATCGCGATGACCGTGGCCCTGGTGCTGGCCGCCGGCCTGGTGATTTTTGGGGACAAGACGCCCGAGGATGCCGTGGCCGAGCCGGTCGAGCGCGCGGCAATCACGCCTGCGGCGCCGGGCGCGCGGGCCGATGTGAAAAAAGACACGGCGCCCGCGATCCTGCGGCTGCTGCCGCGCGAGACCCTGATCGGCGGCGACGACCGCTTCGGTCAGGACGGGGAGGGCAAGGCCGTGTTCGGGCGCCAGGACTGGACCCCGCCGCCGCCGCCACCGCCGCCGGTGCAGCCTGCGCCGCCGCCACCGCCGCCGAGCGCGCCGCCGCTGCCCTTCACCTATATCGGCAAGTCGCTGCAGGAAGGCAGGTGGGAGATCTTCCTGGCGCGCGGCGACAGGACCTACCTCGTGCGCGAGGCCGCCGTGATCGAAGGCACCTACCGGGTCGACGCCATCAAGCCGCCGGTGCTGACCCTGACCTACCTGCCGCTGAACCAGGTTCAGCAGCTCAATATTGGAGTATTCGACTGATGCTTCGCATACCTGTTCGCGCCCTGGGCGCGGCCTTCGGGGTCCTGCTGCTGGCCAGCTGCGCGGGGCAGCGCGCCTACCACGAGGGCAATGCGCTGCTGGCCCAGGACCAGGTCGCGGCCGGCCTGGCCAAGTACCGGGAAGCGGTCGCCGCCGACCCGGGCAATGCGCAATACCGCACCGCCTTCCTGGCCGCGCGCGACAAGGCCGCAACGCGCCTGATCCTGCAGGCCGAGAACGCGATGGCGGCCGGCCAGCCCGAGGAGGCGCTGGGGGCCTGGCGCCGCGTGCTCGCCTTCGACCCGGCCAACGAGCGCGCCCGCGCCGGCCTGCGCCAGGTCGAGGCGGACCGCCGCCACGCCGGCATGCTGGACGCCGCGCGCGCGGCCTTCGAGCGCAAGGAATACGACATCGCGCGCCACAAGCTGGCCGCCATCCTCACCGAGCGCCCCAGCCACGAGGCGGCGCGCCTGCTGCAGATCGAGGTCGATGCCGCGGCAAGCGCGGCGCCCACCGGCGAGGCAGCGCTCGCGGCCTCCTTCCGCAAGCCGATCAGCCTGGAATTCCGCGATGCGCCGCTCAAGCAGATCTTCGAGATCGTCTCGCGCCATTCGGGCCTGAACTTCATCTTCGACAAGGACGTCAAGGCCGATGCGCGCAGCTCCATCTTCCTGAAGAACAGCACGGTCGAGGCGGCGGTCTACTACCTCCTGATGACCAACCAGCTCGAGCGCCAGGTCATGGACGGCAACACCATCCTGATCTATCCGAACGTGCCGGCCAAGCTCAAGGAATACCAGGAGATGACGGTCAAGACCTTCTTCCTGGCCAATGCCGAAGCCAAGAACATCGCCAACACCTTCAAGACCATCCTGAAGGCGCGCGACGTGGTGGTCGACGAAAAACTCAACCTCGTGATCCTGCGCGACAGTCCGGAAGCGGTGAAGGTGGCGACCCAGCTGGTGGCCCTGCAGGACGTGCCGGAACCGGAGGTCATGCTCGAGGTCGAGGTGCTGGAAATCAAACGCAGCAGCATCATGGACCTCGGCATCGCCTGGCCGCGCGCGCTGTCCTTCGCGCCGCTGGCGGGACTGGACGGCGAGCCGGTCACCATCAGCCAGTTGCGCAACCTGAACCAGAACAACGTCATGGTCGACGGCGCGGTCGCCACGGTCAACGCCAACAAGGCCGACGGCGATTCCAACACCCTGGCCAATCCCCGCATCCGGGTGCGCAACAAGGAAAAGGCAAAGGTCGTGATCGGCGAGAAGATCCCGAACATCTCGGCCACCGTGTCCTCGGGTGTGGGCGGCTTCGCTTCCGAGACGCCGAACTACGTGGACGTGGGCCTGACCCTGAACGTCGAGCCGACCATCTACCTGAACAACGAAGTCGGCATCCGCATCTCCCTGGAAGTGAGCACCCTGGGCGAAGCGGTGACGACCCGCTCGGGCAGCGTGGCCTACCGCATCGGCACCCGCTCGGCGACCACCTTGCTGCAGCTGAAGGATGGCGAGAACCAGGTGCTGGCGGGCCTGATCAGCAACGAAGACCGCTCGAGCGGCAGCAAGGTGCCGGGCTTCGGCGACCTGCCGGTGCTGGGCCGCCTGTTCGGCAGCACCCGCGACCAGACGGATCGTACCGAGATCGTGCTGTCGATCACCCCGCACCTGGTGCGCACGGTGCAGCGTCCGGCGGCCAGCGCCTCGGAGTTCGGCGCCGGCACCGAGGCCAGCTTCCGCCGCCGTCCGGACAGCACGGCGCGCGCGCCCGTGCAACTGCCGCTTACCAGCACCAGCGCAGGGCGCCCGGCCCCGGCCAATGGCGCAGCCGCGCCGGCGCCGGCGACCGAGCGTCCGTTCTCGGTGCCGCCGTCGCAGCTGCCGTCCGCGCCGCCGAGCGGCTCGCCGCAGTCCGTCCCACCGGGCGCACAGCAGCCGGTCATCCAGGTGACGCCGGTGCCCACGCCACCGCCTTCGACCCAGTAAACATGAAGCGCACGAAGCGCACGAAGCGCACGAAGCGCATGAAGCGGCGCGGCTTCACCCTCATCGAGCTGCTGGTCACCCTGGCGATCCTGGCCCTGCTGGGAACCATGGTGGTGCCGGTGGCCCAGATCACGTCCCAGCGCCGCGACGAGGCCGAGCTGCGCCGCTCGCTGCGCGAGATCCGCGCCGGCATCGACGCGTTTAAAAAGGCGAGCGACGAGGGCCGCGTGGCGAAGGCGGCAGGGGCGACCGGCTATCCGCCGCGCCTGGAGATGCTGGTCGAGGGCGTGCGCGACATGCGCAGCCCGAAGGAAGCGAAGATCTATTTCATGCGGCGCCTGCCGCGCGACCCGTTTCATACGGATCCGGAGACGCCGGACGCCGACACCTGGGGCAAGCGCAGCTACGCGAGCGAACCGGACGAGCCGAAGGAGGGCGAGGATGTCTACGACGTCTATTCGATGTCCGAAAAAGCCGGCATGAACGGCATTCCCTACAGACGGTGGTGACGATGACGATGCTCAGGCGCCTGCGCGCCTTCACCTTGATCGAACTGCTGGTGGTGCTGGGCATCGTGGCCCTGCTGCTCACGCTCGCCGTGCCGCGCTTCTTCCCCAGCATCGACAGCAGTAAAGAGACCATCCTGCAGGAGAACCTGAGGAATACCCGCGCCATCATCGACCAGTTCCACTCCGATACCGGACGCTATCCGGAATCGCTCGAGCAGCTGGTGGAAAAGAAGTACCTGCGCGAGCTGCCGATGGACCCGATCCTCGAATCGCGCGACGGCTGGATCATCGAGCCGCCGCCGGAAGGCGAGCAGGGCATGGTCGGCAATGTGCGGAGCAGCGCGCCCGGCAACGACCGCAAGGGGCAGCCCTATGCGGAGTGGTAAAGCGCACCAGGGCGGCTTCACCTACCTCGGGCTGATCGTCTTCGTCTTCATCATCGGCCTGGTGGGCGCGGCCACCTTGAAGGTCGAGGCCCTGCTGCGGCGGGCCCAGCTGGAAAAGGAGCTGCTGGAAACGGGCGCGCAGTTCAGCGCGGCCCTCGACAGCTATGCGAAAGCCACCCCGCGCGGCCAGCCACGGGCGCCGCTCACCCTGGAAGAGCTGTTGCGCGACAAGCGCTTCCCGAACCCGCGCCGCCACCTGCGCAAGATCTTCATCGATCCGGTCACCGGCAAGGCCGAGTGGGGCCTGGTGCGGGCAGGGGAGAGCGGCCCCATCCTCGGCGTGCACAGCCTGTCGCAGGCGACGCCGCTGAAGCAGGCGAACTTCGACGCGCGGTTCTCGGGCTTCGAGAACCGCGACTACCTGTCGGAGTGGAAGTTCATGGCGCAGGAAACCGGAGTGCCGGTGAGGGTCCAGACAAATGCGCCCGGCCGCCCGGCCACGCCGCCGCCACCCCAGCCGCCCACGACGCTGGACCCCGAGCCGCCGCAGGACGAGCCGCCGCCGGAAGAGCCGGCGGCGCCCCCGGAAGAGCCGCCGGAGGAACCCCAGGAGCCGCCCGGCCAGTCGCAGGATTCCGGCCGCTAGCTGCAATACCGTTGTGATGCAACCATCGGCAGCAGGTCGTTAATTGCCCTGCTGTAAGGCGAGCGCCTCCGCCAGGAAGACGCACATCTCCTGTCTCAGGTCGTCCGGCCCCAGCACCTTGACCTCGCGGGCCATGCTTTGCAACATACGACGCAGCGCCGACGTATTGCTGACGGTGGCCATCAATTCCTGCTGTCCGGCCGCATTGAGGAAGATGGTCTGGTCGTCGGACAAGGGCATCTCTTCCAGAGTGCGCGCGAAGACGTCCGCATCTTCTCCGCCGGCGAAGCGCAGGTGCAGGGTGATGCGGCCCTTCGACCACATTGCCAGTGCGCCGCCCGCAAGCGCCTCGTCCAAGGTAGGCAGCCTGGCGTTGCGCGCCACCGGATCGCCGAGGGCCACTTCCCGCACACGATGCAGGTGGAAACTCTTGACCTTCATCGCCGATGGATCCAGGGAGACCTCGGGCTTGTCGACAGCCAGCAGACGCAGCGTGCGATCATGGATCACGAGGCCGACGGGATACACGCAATGCGTCCTGTTCGTCCCGGACTTCGCCGCACGATAGACGAGCCTCAGCATCAGGTTCTTCATCAAGGCGTCGTTGACGGTCTGCAGATGGGCCGGCGCCACCTTGCCAGGCGCCATCGGCCGTCCGTCCGGGAGGCGGCGGATCTTGTCCTGGTAAGCGACGACTTGCCGATGCGCATCGGTCAGGTGCAGATGCTTCTGTTTCCTTTCGATCGTCGCGACCTGCTCGTCCAGCGCCAGACGTGCCTCACGCGGCAGGAACGGGCCCAATTCCTGGCGGGCGAAGCTGGCCACCAAGGCGTCGACGGCGCTTACGGATTTGAACAGCGGGATCTTGCTGTGCGCGGTCGTGAACCATTCGTTGATCCTGCGGTCGCTCGCGCTGAGACGGGACTCTACGACGAGGCCGAACCGTTGGCGCCACGCACCCTTCGGATCAGCGAGGTCCTGCAGGTCGCGTTCGAATGTGCGCCTGTCCACCGCGAAGGCGTCACCCAGCCTGGTCATGAGCTGGTCAACGGTCGCCCCCTGTCCGATACCGTGATCGGGCAGGACCGGCAACAGGTCGATGATTGCCAGCCTGCGGGCCAGCTGTCGTTCGGTGGTATCTCTGGGCACGGTTTCCGACCTATTTTGTCGCTAATCCGTCGCACTATATCGATACCGGTCCCGGGCGACAAGCCTCCGGGATCGGATACGCGAAAGGAGGACACATTGAAGCAAACGACGACCGGACAGCCGACGGGCGCTCTACACCTGTTGCGCGAACTGGCGGAGCTGGGCAACCTGGTATTCGGCATGTTCGCCGGGCCGCAGGTGACCGTCCGGCACTGGCCCGTGTATTACCGCGTCTACCTTGAAGTCGATGGGCTTTGCCGTGAAGTCAACCGGCTGGCCGGGCATTTCGCGCGCGGATTCATCGACACCGATGACATGGTCGACGCGGAGCGGATCGCGGCCGCGAACGCGTGCCTTGCCGGCGTCGATGGACACGTGCGCGCGATCGCGGCGCTCCTTGCAGAGGTCGTGCGCGAGCGGCTCGTCATCCCCGCCAACCCGGCCCTGGTGCAAATCGTGGACCGCCATTTCTCTCCGGAGGGCGACTGGTACCGCGGCTTGCAGCGGCACTACCGGTCAGGTTGCATCGCGCCGGATGGGCGCACGCTGGCGCGCACCGTTCTGCCGATCGACCCACATCCGGCGCAGTGGCGCGCAGACGCGGTTCCTGTCGAACAGCAGTTCGAGCTGGCATCGGCGTACGCGCGCACCTTGTACAGCCGAACAATCCGCCAGGTGCAGGTGGCCTTGAACCAGGTGTATGCCGCGCTCGGCACGTGTTTCGTCCAGCGCTGCCCGTCGGTAGGCGCCTTGCTGCATCCGCGTTCGACGCCCGGCCCTGCGTCCATGGGGTTTTTCTACAGCGAGAGAACACTGAACGAGGTGCACGAGCTTGTTGCGGATCTGCCGGATGGTCTGGCCGTGTACGTCAGCCGCGACCACAGGTTCGCGACAATCGGCACGCGCGGGATCCGCCCCTTGGACGGGACACCCGGGCTGATCATCCACGTGAGCGTCCACATCACGGAAGACGCATTGCCACGCTTTATTCCCGCGCAACCGTGTCATAACAGGGAGTACACGGCAGCCAGTGCGGATGAGCTCAAGGCTCTCCTGTTTCACGCATTGATCAACGCAGGTTTCGTGCCCCCGGGCGCCAGGTTTGACGAGGAGCGCTGGCGTTATTCCTGACCGATATGCGCGGTTGACCCGGATCGCTATAATTCGGCCATAGTTTCCTTGAAGAAAGTTATCGTAATATGAACAGAAATGTATTCATCGCATCGTCCGACGTCGCCGCATTCACGGACTGGCTGGCCAAACACTACGGTAGTCTGTCGATCCGGCTGAACATCAAACCGTCACGCTTTGTCCGAGGCGGCCTTCGCAGCGACGTAGCCGGGCTCGATTTGCTGGAGCATTACCGCTGGCGTACGAAGGGCAGCGAAACGGGCAACTGGCAGGAAACGCGGGACTATCTGCGCGAGCTGGGCGATGCCTTGAAGCGGGCGATTGCCAGACGCAACGATGACGAAGTGCTGGACGCCTGCCGCCGGATCCTCGCCTGGGGCGGCAACCGTAACGACGCGAAAGGCGCCATGCCGTTTCTGAAGGCGCTGCATGCAGAGGGAAAGCTGGCGGAATACCTGGACACGTCAAGCCGCGCGTTCGCGCTCGACGCCGCCATTATCGACGGCGGCAGGCCGCAGGCAGCGAAGATGAATTCCATGCTGACCAAGGTCCACGCGCTCGCATCGCACGACGGATTGCCGATCTACGACTCGCGGGTCGCGGCGGCGATTGCCGCACTCGTCGAGCTGTGGCGCCGCTTGCAGGGCAAGACAGCCGAACCGCTGTCATCCAGACTGGCCTTTCCGGCAATACCGTCGGACCGCTCCGTGCACAGCCTGTTCGCTGATGCCCAGAGCCCCGGTGTCCTGTCGTACGCGCCCGCCTTGGCCACCACGACGGCCATCGAATGGTGCAGCGCAAAGATCCGGCTTGGCTGGCTGATGGCCGCGGTGACGGAAAAGGCGCCCGGGCTGTTTGCGGGCGAGGCCGCAGAGGACCGCATGCATGCGTTCGAAGCAAGCCTGTTCATGATCGGCTACGACGTCGGCTGCCTGAAGGAGAATGCGCCGGGTGCCGTCACCGGCGAGAAGCAGCGCATGCAGATCCGGCGGGAGGGCGCAGCAAGGCTCAGGCGCGATCATGCGGGCTTGCCGCATACCGCGATCAGCACGCTGAATGGCAAGACAGCAAACATCAGCTACGCGGGCAACCTGCACATTGGGTTCTCGGGCGTCTGGAGCGAGACCCAGTTTGCGTTCGACAGCGACTTCCTGCAGGAGTTGTTGAACGACTTTCCGTCAGGCGAGGAGGCTGGCCTCGGCGCCAACATGACCGGCGATGTCGCATCCGATACGCTTGGCTACTGGATCAATCAACACTACCCGGCCAAGCCGCGCAGGCTGGCATCCGTGCTGGCGCCGATCCTGGTTGCCGAAGGCTGCGCGGAAGCCATCACTGGCGCTTACCCGATTCGCCTGCGTTTTCTCTGAACGCAGGCGAGCCGGCACGGGGATAGTGCAATCAAGCGTATGGCGCCGAGGAACAGCGTGCCTATTTCGCGCGCCGCTTGAAGTCGCGCGGGCGGAAGCCCAGCAGCATCAACACGGCGAAGTAGGCGACGGCAGCAGCCGCGATGATGGCCGCCAGCGCACCGGCACGCAATAGCGGCGTGGCGCGCAGCGCGATCCAGTCGAACTGCAGCTGGCCGAACCAGGACACCGCGCCCATCACGACGACCGCCACCAGCAGCTTGAGGAAGAACTTGCCCCAGCCCGGCTGCGGCACATAGATCTGGCGGCGGCGCAGGCCTGCATACAGGAAGGAAGCGTTGATGCAGGCGCCCAGGCCGATCGACAGGGCCAGGCCGGCCACGCCCAGGAGGGGCACGAAGACCAGGTTCATGAGCTGGGTCGCGATCAGCACGCCCACCGCGATCTTCACCGGCGTGCGCACTTCCTGGCGCGCATAAAAGGCGGGCGCCAGGGTCTTCACCAGGATGAAGCCGAGCAGGCCGGCGCTGTAGGCCATCAGGGGCATCGAGGACGCCGCCACGTCGCCGGCATCGAACACGCCGTAGTGGAAGAGGGTGGCGATCATCGGCACGGCGAGTGTCGCCATGCCGACCGAGGAGGGCACGGCCAGCAGGAAAGTCAGGCGCAGGCCCCAGTCCAGCAGCGAGGAGTATTCCTGGGTGTCGCCTTCGGTATTCGCCTTGGCGAGACTCGGCAGCAGGATGGTGCCAAGGGCCACGCCCAGCAGGGCGGTGGGGAATTCCATCAGGCGGTCGGCGTACTGCAGGGCCGTGACCGCGCCGGCCGCGAGGCTGGCCGCGATGGTGGTGTTGATCAGGAGGCTGATCTGGGCCGCCGAGACCGCGAACACGGCCGGGCCCATCTTGCCGAGCATGCGGCGCACGCCGCTGTCGCGCAGGCCGACAAAAGGATTCAGGGACAGGCGCGGCATCATGCCCAGCTTGACCAGCGAGGGGATCTGGATCGCTACCTGGGCCAGGCCACCGACGCAGACGCCTACGGCCATCGCGTAGATCGGCTGCTCGAAGTAATCGGCCAGCACCAGGGCGGACACGATGAAGGAGATGTTCAGCAGCACCGGCGTGAAGGCCGGGATCTTGAAGTGGCGCCAGGTATTGAGCACGCCGCTGGCCAGGGCCACGAAGGCCATGCAGGCGATGTAGGGGAACATCATGCGCGTCATCAGGACCGCGGCGTCGAAAGCCGCCGGTTCGCGCTGCAGGCCGCCGCCGATCAGGTAGATCAGGACCGGCGCCGCCAGGATGCCGACGATGCTGGTCAACACCGTGGCCCAGATCAGGACCGTCGCCACGTGGTCGACCAGGGATTTGGTGGCCTCCTGGCCATGCTTGCCCTTGTACTCGGTGAGGATGGGCACGAAGGCCTGCGAGAAGGCGCCTTCGGCGAACAGGCGCCGCAGCAGGTTCGGCAGGCGGAAGGCGATATTGAAGGCGTCGGTGAAGTTCGAGGCGCCGAAGGTGGCGGCAAACAGGCTGTCGCGCAGCAGACCGGTGATGCGGGACACCATGGTCATGCTGGAAATGGCGGCGAGGGTACGGAGCAGGTTCATGGCGGGCGATTATACTTGGGCAACTACCCCTGCACGTGCCAGCGGAGACATTTAGGCATTTATGAATTGCCCTGAACCGTTTCCTTCGCTATAATCGTGGGCTGTACTGAATTCTGTTAGCAGACACGAATCGTTGGGCAGGCACGCAAGATGCCAGTTTCACTCGCGAATGTTTGCAAACGCAACTTGACCCCGATTTAGGAAATCTCATGGCAAATACCGCACAAGCGCGCAAACGCGCTCGTCAAGCAGTTAAGCAAAACGCGCACAACTCGGCACAGCGTTCGACCCTGCGCACCGCAATCAAGGCAGTTCGCAAGGCCATCCAGGCTGGCGACAAGGCCGCTGCAACCACCATCTTCCAGCAGTCCGTGTCGACCATCGACAGCATCGCTGACAAGAAGATCATCCACAAGAACAAAGCAGCCCGCCACAAGAGCCGTCTGGCTGCTGCCCTGAAGGCACTGTCCGCTTAATTAGCGAGGTGCGTGCGGCCCCCGGGCCGCGCAGGCAGTTCTGTGCAGAGCAAGACCCGCCCGACGTCAAGTCCGGCGGGTTTTTGCGTTTGTTTCTCCGGTGGTGTCCGGGCTGCGCCCGGTGGCATCCGAGGGGGCGGATATCTTAAAACCGTGGCGCACAGTAAAATACTGGTGCATAATGTGAAACGCCCGTCTTATGTCTTATAGAAGACCTCATCAAGACAGGGAGCGTTACCACCGTTTTCAGCCATCGCGCCACCCGCGCGATCATCGAGGAAAAAGCGTATGAGCAGTGATCCGACCATCATCTACACCCTGACCGACGAAGCGCCGCTGCTGGCGACGCACGCCTTCCTGCCCGTCGTCAGCACCTTCACCAAGCCTGCCGGCATCAAGGTCGAGCAGAGCGACATCTCGGTCGCTGCCCGTATCCTGGCGCAGTTCCCGGAGAACCTGACGCCGGAACAGCGCGTCCCCGACGCCCTGACCGAACTGGGCAAGAAGACCCTCGAGCCGGACGCGAACATCATCAAGCTGCCGAACATCTCGGCCTCGGTGGGCCAGCTGACCGCGGCCATCAAGGAACTGCAGGCCAAGGGCTACAACCTGCCCGACTACCCGGCCGATCCGAAGACCGACGAAGAGAAGGCCATCAAGGCCAAGTACGCCAAATGCATCGGCTCGTCCGTGAACCCGGTCCTGCGCGAAGGTAACTCGGACCGCCGCGCACCGAAGGCCGTCAAGGAATACGCACGCAAGAACCCGCACTCGATGGGCGAATGGTCGCAGGCATCGCGCACCCACGTGTCGCACATGACCCACGGCGACTTCTACCACGGCGAAAAGTCGATGACCCTCGACAGCGCCCGTGAAGTCAAGATGGAACTGGTCACCAAGTCGGGCCAGACCATCGTCCTGAAGCCGAAGGTCGCCCTGCAGGCCGGCGAGATCATCGATTCGATGTTCATGAGCCGCAAGGCCCTGCTGGCCTTCTACGAGAAGCAGATCGAAGACGCCAAGAACACCGGCGTGCTGTTCTCGCTGCACGTGAAAGCCACCATGATGAAGGTCTCGCACCCGATCGTGTTCGGCCACTGCGTGCGCATGTTCTACAAGGAGGCGTTCGAGAAGCACGGCGCCCTGTTCGACAGCCTGGGCATCAACGTCAACAACGGCATGGCCGATCTGTACAACAAGATCGCCGACCTGCCGGCCTCGCAGCGCGAAGAAATCGAACGCGACCTGCACGCCTGCCAGGAACACCGTCCGGCGCTGGCCATGGTCGACTCGGCCAAGGGCATCACCAACTTCCACTCGCCGAACGACGTGATCGTCGACGCATCGATGCCCGCGATGATCCGCGCCGGCGGCAAGATGTACGGCGCCGACGGCCGCCTGAAGGAAGTGAAAGCGGTCATCCCGGAATCTACTTTTGCGCGTATCTACCAGGAAGTGATCAACTTCTGCAAATGGCACGGCGCATTCGACCCGCGCACCATGGGCACCGTCCCGAACGTGGGCCTGATGGCGCAGCAGGCCGAGGAATACGGCTCGCACGACAAGACCTTCGAAATCAGCGAAGACGGCGTGGCCAACATCACCGACCTCGCCACCGGCGAAGTGCTGATGTCGCAGAACGTGGAGCAGGGCGACATCTGGCGCATGTGCCAGGTGAAGGACGCCCCGATCCGCGACTGGGTCAAGCTGGCGGTCACCCGCGCGCGCAACTCGGGCATGCCGGCCGTGTTCTGGCTGGATCCGTACCGTCCGCACGAGAATGAGCTGATCAAGAAGGTCAAGACCTACCTGAAGGACCACGACACCAGCGGCCTGGACATCCAGATCATGTCGCAAGTCCGTGCGATGCGCTACACCCTGGAGCGCGTCTCGCGCGGCCTGGACACCATCTCGGTGACCGGCAACATCCTGCGCGACTACCTGACCGACCTGTTCCCGATCCTGGAACTGGGCACCTCGGCCAAGATGCTGTCGATCGTCCCGCTGATGGCCGGCGGCGGCATGTACGAAACCGGTGCGGGCGGTTCGGCGCCGAAGCACGTGCAGCAGCTGGTGGAAGAAAACCACCTGCGCTGGGATTCGCTGGGCGAGTTCCTGGCGCTGGCCGTGTCGCTGGAAGACCTGGGCCTGAAGACCGGCAACGAGAAGGCCAAGATCCTGGCCAAGACCCTCGACGCCGCCACCGGCCGCCTGCTGGACAACCGCAAGTCGCCGTCGCCGAAGACCGGTGAGCTCGACAACCGCGGCAGCCAGTTCTACCTGTCAATGTACTGGGCCCAGGAACTGGCGGCGCAGACCGACGACGCCGAACTGGCAGCCAAGTTCGCGCCGCTGGCCAAGCAGCTGGCAGCCGACGAGCAGAAGATTGTCCAGGAGCTGCTGGAAGTGCAGGGCAAGCCGGTCGACATCGGCGGCTACTACAAGGCCGACGACGCCAAGGTGAAGGCCGTGATGCGTCCGAGCGCGACCTTCAACGCCGCGCTGGAATCCTTCGCAGCGTAATCTCTTCCCGCGCGGTTCGCCGCGCTGGATGTGCGATAGCCCGCCACTCCTGATGGATGGCGGGTTTTTTCATGCCCGTCGTCTGCATGCATATCCATTTTTTCTTGCGGCCTCGAATACACAGGCTCGATACTCGATCGCATCACTTCTTTCCGGAGTCCTCATGCCAGTTCCGTATCGTTCCCTCCTTGCCGCCATGGCCTTCGGCCTGTCCCTGTCCAGCCAGGCCGCCGTCCTCCATGTCGACGTCGGCAGCCAGCTGCCGCGCTTCGACCTCGTCAAGCCCGGTACTCACCACTACCTGCGCTTCATGCGCACGCCGTCGACCGGCGCGAATCAACCGATCGACATCTGGACCCGCGAAGTCCGCTTCGAAGAACGCGAGGGCAAGCGCCAGATGCGCATCGTGCAGCGCTGGGATGGCGTGCTGCCCAAACCTTCTGTGCGCACCTTCGACTCCTGGTTCGAGACGGGCACCTTCCGGCCCCTGAGCCACCAGCGCATCAGCGAAATGGATGGCAAGCGCGTGGTGGAGGGCTTCGTGTTCGCACCGGACAAGATCACCGGCATGAAGGACCTTGCCGAGAACACGCACAAGGACCTGTCGGTGGCGTCCGGCGAGCCGACCTACAACTTCGAGACCGATATCGAGTTCCTGCAGGCCCTGCCGCTGGCCGAGGGACTGGATGCGCGCATCAATTTCTACCATCCGGGCGGGAGCCTGGCGCCGCAGCGCTATTCCTTCCGCGTGACGGGCTCAAGCACGATCGCGGGACCAGGCGGGCCGGTGGACTGCTGGGTGATCAAGACCGACTACAACCGTCCGGGAAGCGAGTCGACCTTCTGGTTTGCGAAGGGCTCGCAGCTGATGGTGCGGCAGGAGAGCCCGTTGCCGGATGGGCGGGTGATGGTGAAGACGTTGATCGATTGATCGCGATCGTTTGAATCGCCGGCTCATCGTAGGGTGGTCGGGTCCCCCGACCGCGCGTTCAAACAGTGCGTGAAGTGAAAGCGCCGCATCCGTTCAAGCGGGAGTTGAACGCGCGGCCGGCAAAGCCGACCACCCTACCTGAGCGCTGATGCCGGCACTTCGATATGCTCCCCAGGCATCAGCGGATGGGTGGCGAGCGAGAACGGCCCGATACTGCTGCGCACCAGGCGCAAGGTCGGCAAGCCCACCGCCGCCGTCATGCGCCGCACCTGCCGGTTCTTGCCTTCCTCGAGCGTGATCGCGATCCAGCTGGTCGGCTTGTCCTGGCGCGTGCGGATCGGCGGATTGCGTGGCCACAGCCACTCCGGTTCCGCGATGCGCACTGCCCGGCAGGGCTTGGTCACGAAGTCGCCCAGGTCGAGCGGCGCCTGCAGGCGGGCGAGGGCGGCCGCGTCGGCGATGCCGTCGACCTGCACCAGATAAGTCTTGGCCTCCTTGTGATCCGGATGCGCGATCTTGTGCTGCAGCTTGCCGTCGTCGGTCAGCAGCATCAGCCCTTCGCTGTCCGCATCCAGGCGCCCGGCCGGATAGATGCCGGGGATGTCTAGGTAGTCCGCAAGCGATTCGCGGCCCTCCTGTGGTGAGAATTGGCACAGGACCTGGAAGGGTTTATTGAACAGAATCAGGGGCATGAAACGTAAAACAGGTTAAGTAGTGGGAGTGCAGGGCGCCCTGCGAGGTGTGCAATGGCGCCAGTGGAAATACTGGTGCATAATGCAATACACCACACCGAAGTCTTATACAAGACCTGCAGCAGTAGTCCACATTGTAATTCAGATGCCTCCCTGCGAACGGCATCTGCGAATGCGACCACTTGGGAGAACACATGTACCAACACATCAAGGTCCCGGCCGACGGCCAGAAAATCACCGTCAACGCCGATTCCTCGCTGACCGTGCCCGACAATCCGATCATCCCCTACATCGAGGGCGATGGCACCGGCATCGACATCACTCCCGTGATGCTCAAGGTGGTCGACGCGGCCGTGGCCAAGGCCTACGCCGGCAAGCGCAAGATCAGCTGGATGGAAATCTACGCGGGCGAGAAGTCGACCAATGTGTATGGCCCGGATGTGTGGCTGCCGGGCGAGACCCTGGACGCGGTCAGGGATTATGTGGTCTCGATCAAGGGGCCGCTCACCACGCCGGTGGGCGGCGGCATCCGCTCCCTGAACGTCGCCCTGCGCCAGGAACTCGACCTGTATGTCTGCCTGCGCCCGGTGCGCTACTTCGCCGGCGTGCCCTCGCCGCTGAAGCAGCCCGAGAAGACCGATATGGTGATCTTCCGCGAGAACTCGGAAGACATCTATGCCGGCATCGAATGGGCCGAAGGCTCCGAGGGCGTGAAGAAGGTCATCGAGTTCCTCACTAAAGAGATGGGCGTCAAGAAGATCCGCTTCCCCGAGACCTCGGGCCTGGGGATCAAGCCGGTTTCGCGCGAAGGCACCGAGCGCCTGGTGCGCAAGGCGATCCAGTACGCCATCGACAACGACAAGCCTTCGGTGACCCTGGTTCACAAGGGCAATATCATGAAGTACACCGAGGGCGGCTTCCGTGATTGGGGCTACGCCCTGGCCCAGAAGGAATTCGGCGCCGAGCTGATCGACGGCGGTCCATGGTGCAAGTTCAGGAATCCGAAGACCGGCCGCGAGATCACCATCAAGGATTCGATCGCCGACGCCTTCCTGCAGCAGATCCTGCTGCGCCCGGCCGAGTACAGCGTGATCGCCACCCTGAACCTGAACGGCGACTATATCTCGGACGCGCTGGCCGCGCAGGTCGGCGGCATCGGCATCGCGCCGGGCGCCAATATGTCGGATTCGGTGGCGATGTTCGAAGCCACCCACGGCACCGCGCCGAAGTATGCGGGCAAGGATTACGTGAACCCGGGTTCGCTCATCCTGTCGGCGGAGATGATGCTGCGCCACATGGGCTGGGTCGAGGCTGCCGACCTGATCATCAGTGCGATGGAAAAGGCGATCACCTCGAAGAAAGTCACCTACGACTTCGCGCGCCTGATGGAAGGCGCGACCCAGGTCTCGTGCTCGGGCTTCGGCGAAGTGATGATCGAGCAGATGTAATTCCGGAGCGAAGAGTGCGAAGCCCTGTGCGTGCGCGCCGGGGCTTTTCTTCTTTTTGAGGTAGTCTCTTTGATATGAAGAGAGGGCAGGGTACCGCAGGGCGAAAAAAACCCCGCCGCAGCGGGGTTCTTTGCTTCCGGGAGGGGGATGATTACATGCCCTGGATGTTGGAAGCTTGCTTGCCTTTCGGGCCCTGCGTGACTTCGAATTGGACTTTTTGACCTTCTTTGAGGGTCTTAAAACCGTTCATATTGATTGCGGAGAAGTGCGCGAACAGATCTTCGCCGCCGTCATCAGGAGTGATGAAGCCAAAACCTTTGGAATCATTGAACCACTTAACAGTACCAGTTGCCATAAAGAAAACTTTCTAGTAAAAACAAATCACACGAGCCATAAAAGCAAGAAGCTTCTTGCCCCCTCCTCAGCCTGCTCACTTCTTATCAACGAGTACATAAGTACAGGTCGATAACTGCATTGTTGGTTGAATAACCACGCAAGTCAAGAGCTTTTGCGCGGTTGTTGCCAAATTTTTCACGGTAGAGGTAACGCGGCTCTTGATTTCGTCAATTGGATCGCCATCTGCGCATTCAACGGAAAACGCGTAAGATGGAAAGCACATGAAAACGAGCTGATGTTTACGCTTGGCACTGATTTTGAAAGCATTAGAATACGTCCCATGGCTACCAAGCATGACACTGAACAGCTGCTGGAACGGCAGACCGTAAAACCGCCCCCTCTGTACCAGGTGGCGTTGCTGAACGACGACTACACGCCAATGGAGTTTGTGGTTGCGATCATCCAGGAGTACTTCAACAAGGATCGCGAGACAGCGACCCAGATCATGCTTTCCGTGCATCGTCACGGCAAGGGCGTGTGCGGGGTGTTTTCCAAAGATATAGCGTGTACCAAAGTGGAGTTTGTCTTAACGCATGCGCGTAAGGCAGGGCACCCCCTGCAGTGCGTGATGGAGGAAGTATGATTGCGCAGGAACTTGAAGTATCCCTACACATGGCCTTTGTCGAAGCCCGCCAGGCGCGCCACGAGTTCATCACCGTGGAACACCTGCTGCTGGCCCTCCTCGACAATCCATCAGCCGCCGAAGTCCTGCGTGCGTGCGCGGTCAATATCGAAGACCTGCGCAAGACCTTGACTAATTTTATCGGTGATAACACCCCGACCGTGCCCGGCACGGGCGAGGTGGACACCCAGCCGACGCTCGGATTCCAGCGCGTGATCCAGCGCGCGATCATGCACGTGCAGTCGGCCTCGAACGGCAAGAAGGAAGTTACCGGCGCCAATGTGCTGGTGGCGATCTTCGGCGAGAAGGACTCGCACGCTGTTTACTACCTGCACCAGCAGGGCGTGACCCGCCTCGACGTGGTCAACTTCATCTCGCACGGCGTGCGCAAGGACCAGCAGATGGACACCACCAAGGCGTCCGAAGGCGTGGAAGAAGCGCAGGTCGAAGGCCAGGCCAAGGAAAGCCCGCTCGACCAGTTCACCCAGAACCTGAACAAGTCGGCTGCCGACGGCAAGATCGATCCGCTGATCGGCCGCGAGGAAGAAGTCGACCGCGTGATCCAGATCCTGTGCCGCCGCCGCAAGAACAATCCGCTGCTGGTGGGCGAGGCCGGTGTCGGCAAGACCGCCATCGCGGAAGGCCTGGCATGGCGCATCGTCCAGGAAGACGTGCCCGAGATCCTGCAGAACGCCGTCGTGTATTCGCTCGACATGGGCGCGCTGCTGGCCGGCACCAAGTACCGCGGCGATTTCGAGCAGCGCCTGAAGGCCGTCCTCAAGCAACTGAAGGACACCCCGAACGGCATCCTGTTCATCGACGAGATCCACACCATCATCGGCGCGGGCTCGGCTTCGGGCGGCACGCTCGACGCATCGAACCTGCTGAAACCGGCCCTGGCCAACGGCCAGCTCAAGTGCATCGGCGCGACCACGTTCACGGAATTCCGCGGCGTGTTCGAGAAAGACCACGCCCTGAGCCGCCGCTTCCAGAAGGTGGACGTGAACGAACCGTCGGTCGAGCAGACCGTGGCAATCCTGCGTGGCCTGAAGTCGCGCTTCGAAGAGCACCATGGCGTCAAGTACTCGGCGTCGGCGCTGTCGACCGCGGCCGAGCTGGCGGCCCGCTTCATCAACGACCGCCACCTGCCCGACAAGGCCATCGACGTGATCGACGAAGCCGGTGCGGCACAGCGCATCCTGCCGAAGTCGAAGCAGAAGAAGACCATCGGCAAGACCGAGATCGAGGACATCATCGCGAAGATCGCGCGGATCCCTCCGCAGACCGTCAACCAGGACGACCGCAGCAAGCTGCAGACCATCGACCGCGACCTGCGCAACGTGGTGTTCGGCCAGGATCCTGCCATCGATGCGCTGGCATCGGCCATCAAGATGGCGCGTGCCGGCCTGGGCAAGACCGACAAGCCGATCGGCTCCTTCCTGTTCTCGGGCCCGACCGGCGTCGGCAAGACCGAGGTCGCCAAGCAGCTGGCCTTCATCCTGGGCATCGAGCTGGTGCGCTTCGACATGTCCGAGTACATGGAGCGCCACGCCGTGTCGCGCCTGATCGGTGCGCCGCCGGGCTACGTCGGCTTCGACCAGGGCGGCCTGCTGACGGAAGCCATCACCAAGAAGCCGCACGCGGTGCTGCTGCTGGACGAGATTGAAAAAGCCCACCCGGACATTTTCAACATCCTGCTGCAGGTGATGGACCATGGCACGCTGACCGACAACAACGGACGCAAGGCCGACTTCCGCAACGTGATCATCATCATGACCACCAATGCGGGCGCCGAGAGCCTGACCAAGCGCTCGGTGGGCTTCGTGGATTCGAAGGCGGCAGGCGACGAGATGGCCGACATCAAGCGCATGTTCACGCCGGAGTTCCGCAACCGCCTGGATGCGATCATCAGCTTCCGCGCGCTGGACGAGGACATCATCCTGCGTGTCGTGGACAAGTTCCTGATGCAGCTGGAAGAGCAGCTGCACGAGAAGAAGGTGGAAGCGGTCTTCACCGAGAAGCTGCGCAAGTTCCTCGGCAAGAAAGGCTTCGACCCGCTGATGGGCGCCCGTCCGATGTCGCGCCTGATCCAGGACATGATCCGCAAGGCCCTGGCCGACGAACTGCTGTTCGGCCGCCTGGTCAATGGCGGCCGCGTGACCGTGGACCTGAACGAGAAGGACGATGTAGTCCTCGAGTTCCCGGAAGGCGACGCCCTGCCGCCGCCGGCTCCGGCTGAGACCGTCGAGATCGAGTAAAAATCGGTCTCTCGAAAGAACCGCGCCTCGGCGCGGTTTTTTTTTTCGTCCCGGAGTAACGTCGAGTGGTGTTGTAGAAAACCTACGTTGACGGCTATCAAGGTCGGCCAGCGCCTCGTCTGGCATTTTGACGTTTAGTGTTCACAGGAAAATTCTTCATGAACTTTCTAAACGTTGCCGGTCTGTCCTTTGGCCTGACTCAGTCGAATCGCCCGATCCGCCTGCGTTTGTCGCATCCGCAATCGACCTTGGATGACGTCTTGTTCGTCAAGCGCATCTGCGGCCGTGAAATGCTATGCGGCGGCATCGAATACACGCTGTTATGCATTTCAACGCAAGCCGGACTGCCACTCAAGGAGTTCATTGCACTTCCTGCGGAAGTGCAGTTCGTCACCGACCGAGGAGAGCTCCGTTCGGTGTGTGGCATCGTTTCCGAGGCATCGGCAGGGCAGAGCGATGGCGGGCTCGCGAGCTATCAATTGCTGGTTCGCGACGCCCTGGCCTTGATGGACCGCCGTATCAATACCCGCATTTTCCGCAGTCAGAATGAAGTCGACATTTCGGCGGACCTGATCCGCGAATGGCGTGGCTTCAATCCAATCCTGGCAAAAGTTTTTGACCTCGATACTTCCGGAATCACGGGTGCTTATCCTGCGCGCGAATTCACGATGCAGCATAACGAGTCCGACGCTGCATTCTTGCGCCGCCTGTGGAAACGCCGCGGGATCGCCTGGTTCATTCGGCCCGGTCAGGCCACGGAATCCGGGAGCGCGACGACGGCTTCTCATACGCTTGTGCTGTTCGACGCGCCGCAATCGCTCGAACAGAATGCTGCCGGCACGGTGCGCTTTCACCGTGATGCCGGTACCGAGGTGCGCGATGGTGTCTTCAACTGGAGCGCCATCCGTTCATTGAGGCCAGGTAGCAGCAGCCGGAGAAGTTGGGATTATCTCCAAGGTCAAATGATGTCGACCCAGTCGCCCACCACCATGCGACAAGGCGAGGCTGGCGACCAATTCGCATTCAGCCTGGATGACTATCAGGTCGAAGCACCACATGTAGGTGACGACAGCTTGGACTTCCAGAGGCTTGGTGAATTGCGCATGCAGCGCCATGAATACGAAGCCAAGTGCTTTCATGGTGAGAGCGGTGTACGCGACTTGTGTGTCGGACAGTGGTTCAGGTTGGACGATCATCCGGACATCGACACGCACCCGGAGAACGAACGCGAGTTCATACTAACCGACCTGTCGATGGTCGCCGAAAACAATCTACCAAAGGAGGTCGATGAGCGGGCGCAACGCCTGTTCTCGGCAAACGCCTGGGAACAGCTGCCCGCGATTGATGCACTTGGCGACGCCAGCAGCGAGCGTGACGTCAGATACACCAATCGCTTCGTTTGCGTCCGACGCGGTGTCCCGATCGTGCCAAGCTTCGATCCTCACATCGACCTGCCGCGTGTACGCCTGCAGTCAGCCGTCGTGGTCGGACCGCCTGGCGAAGAAGTGCACTGCGATTCTCTGGGACGAATCAAGCTGAGGTTTCCCGGAACCCGGGAAGAGGATCACCCTGACTGCGCAGGCGCCAGCAATACCGACCGGGACTCTGCTTGGGTGCGAGTTGCCAGCCACTGGGCAAGCGACCGCTGGGGCGCCATCAGCCTGCCTCGGGTCGGCGACGAGGTGGTGGTGGACTTTTTGGGCGGGGACCCCGACAAGCCAATCGTTATCGGCCGCGTGCATGGAGGCGCGACTCCTCCGCCAGCATTCAGCAATGTAGGCGACTTGCCCGGGAATCGATTCCTGGCCGGAATCAAGAGCAAAGAAGTGCGGGGAATGCGGTGCAATCAGTTGAGGCTGGACGATACGCCTGGACAGATAAGCGCACAGCTGGCAAGTGAACACGGGCACAGTCAGCTCAATCTTGGATGGCTGACGCATCCACGAAGGGAAGGGGAGGGCGAAGCGCGTGGTGAGGGCGCGGAACTGCGCAGTGACCATGCTGTCGTTCTGCGCGCGGCGCGCCTCATGCTGCTCACGACCCAAGCGATGCTGGGCGCGTCGGGCAAGCAGCTCGAGCGCGAGCCCTTGCAGGCGTTATTGGAAGGCTCGGAGGGGTTGCTCAAGGAACTGGGGGAATTCGCCGAGCAGCATCAGGCCATGCCTGTCGATCTCGCGCCGCATCGGCAGCTGGCCAAGGATTTGCAGCGCGCCGATCAAGCCAACGATGCCGGTCCAAGCGATGCAGGGCGAGCGGGGGCGCCGCTCATTGCTCAATACGCTGCAGGCGGCTTTGTTTGTGGCACGCCCGGCTCGTCTGTCAACTACTGCGGGCGACAGCAGACTATCGTGGCGCAACAGCATCTCCAGGCCTTTGCCGGACAGCGCATGAACATCCAGGCAGGCAAGGGCATCTCGCTGTTCGCACATCAGGACGGCATGAAGCACATTGCGCGTACCGGCAAAGTGGATATACAGGCGCAGCAGGACAGCATCGCCATCGCAGCAGATCGCGATGTGAAAATCACCGCGAGCCAAGGTGAGATCGTGATCGCAGCGAAGAAAAGCCTCACGCTTCTATGCGGAGGAGCGTATATCAAGATTGCCGACGGCAAGATCGAACACGGTTGCGCCGGCGATTTCACGGTAAAAGCCGGCACACACAAATGGGATGGCCCTGCGCAGCAGGAGGCACAATTGCCTTTCTTCCCGTCCGCCGAGCATACGAACTGGCTGAAACTGGATCTCGACGGCCACCAAGGTGCGCCAATGGCGGGTGTGCCCTACACCCTTCATTTTGGGAACGGACAGACAAAAGACGGCACGCTCGACAGTGCAGGAATGGCCGAAGAGCGCAACTTGCCCGATACGGTCTCGAAGGTCGTCTACCACAATGCACCCGGCGCCAAGGACGAACCGCGACCGACGGTCGGAGACTTGATGTCGGGTCTCGAACCACTCCTGGCCCAGGAGCCGGATCTGATCGATACCTCGCGTGACCCGAGGAGGCAATGATGGCTGACCAGACCCTCGATGCGCTCAATGAAGTCCACGGCCAGGCAAAACCGGACGATATCGGGCTCGGCGAATGGATTTGGGGTGCGCTTCAGGGCGACTTTAATGCCGAGCGAACGACCGGGCAGATTGGATTCGACATGGTGGTGTCATTAATTCCCGTCGTCGACACCATTTGTGACTTGCGCGACCTATGCGCAAATATTCGCCAATACAGAGTGGATCCCACCAACAAGGTGACATTGTTCTTCATCGCGACGGCACAGTGGTCAAAAGCGCGTTGCGTCTGGTGTGGGTGTACCTGAAGCCATTGGTCAAGCACGCCGACGACATCATCAACACTACCAAGCTGGTTACAGCGGCGGGACGTGCATGCGATGCTGCCCTGCCGAAGATCACCGAATATTTGCAGCATAACCAAGTGGCCAAATGGGCAACGGATGGTAAATTGCCTAATATTTACCAGTTTATGGCAAAGACCATCAGAGAGGCCGCGAACAAAGTTAATCCGTCTAAGCTTAAAACGATGTTGGATGAGAAATTCGATAACCTTAAGGCTTTATTGGGGAAGATCCGAGCGGTTGTACCTGGCAACATCCGTGAGCGTCTCGATGAGTTGACAAAATTCATTGAAACGAAACGTAGCGTCTTCAGTGACGCAGTCAAGACCTACGCGAAACCGGTACGAACGGTCTTAAATGTGATTGCGAAAAAGCTGGATGATCAGGCATGGAAGGTTGAAACTTACCGAACGAATAGAGGATGGATTTCCCCGATTTCAGAGTCGGGGTCGGCTAGGCTGATCAATGCTAAGCCACCAAAGTGGGTGACCAAACGTAGAAAAAGGTTGAAACATCCGAAGCTGGAAATGGACGCCAATGAAATCGGAGATTTGATGAGCAAGCATCCAGATCATCCGCCGCTGCAAAGCTGGCTCGTTGAAACGTTCGCGAGCACGGGCAAGAAAATCAAGGCCGATTCCATAAGGGGGCCAGGTAAACTCTATCGAATTGTGGATCCCTCCAATGAGGGCGCTGGGATATTTTGGATGACCGAAGCTGAGTACAAGGCAATCAAAAACCGCGATGAATGGCGCAGCAAGTTCGCCGTCAAACCAGAGTGGAATCAGAATGGATGGGTGGTGGAATATGAGATAAAGAAAGGAGAGTCATTAAATGTTTGGCGCGGCCCTGCTGCAAGCCAGGAGCTGAAGGGGACGGGCTATTGTCTCGAGGGAGGAGGGGAGCAAATTGTATTTTTCCCAGGGAGTCGCGACGAGATAGTAGAAGCGCTGCCGCGAGTCGACAGCGATTCCGGTGAGTTTTTAAAGGATCGTGATGGAAGTGTAGATCGCCGGATCGAGTACATTGACTTGGCAGGAGAGGCAGCACCAGTCAAATTGCGTGCGCGAATCACGGATCCGCATATAAAGGGTCCCACGGAGACCGGTTGGGGGGCGACAGACTATCAGCCTGAAGAGGCGAAGCGGATTCTATTGACCGCGCCAGCATCAACCTAGAATGTCTTTTACGGAGAATAGTGTGAGAAATATGAACTTGGAAGCCGCGATCTGGTATTTGTTCGCGTCAAGAGAATTTTTCGAAGCGGCAGCTAGAGAAAGCGAGGCAACGCTGGAGTGGTTCGGAAAACTCGCCATATCGAAGCACGTTGCAGATTTCGGCAGGAATAACCAGATTTTCGATACGTTTAAGACATGGACACGTGATTTTCGGCGTGGCGCCGAGTTGGCGACGTTGGGTGATTATGAGTTTATCTGGGACACGGCGCGTTGTGTCAGTGGAGATGTTCGCGGGATGATGGAGCAACCGCTCCTTAGCTGGATGACTAAGGCTGAGTATCGCGAGTTCAGTGAAGTAAAGATTAACCGAATGATGAGTTATGCCAGGCAGATCACTCGTGTGCTAAATAACGCGATGACCGCGGCCGAATGCTTTTTCGATCGCGATCCGGACTGCCCGGAGCGAGCGGACGATGATGACGGCTTTGCAGGAGAAGAAATTATCAAGTCATTTCGCTCGAATATTGAGCGGTTTGACAATATGCTTTCATGGAAACTGCCTGAACCACTTAAAGAATATATTATCGACAAATCGACCTCGTGTATGACCGGCGAGGAAGTGCCGTGGACCGGCGTTTGGTATCCAGATACTGGATTGGAACGACACAGCCTGACATTTGCCATCAAAGGGTTGAGGATGCAACCTGCATTCCGGATTGTGAAAACCAAGGAAGAACTCAAATCCGAGGGTGCTTATCTACCTAGATCCGAAACCGTCGCGGTGGCCACGCTATGGCATCCAGTCATACCATCTCTTCAACCGGAGGAACGAACCCGCGAACTGCTCGCAAAAGCTGGTCAATTGTGTCCGAAAGCAGGGATTTGGCAGACTCAGGATGTCAATGCATCAGAACGGAACTTTAAGATGAACGAAGCGATGGCCAACTTGGGCTCCGCATATGGATTAACCGTATGGCGCTGGCTCAGGGATGGCTGAGCTTTATCTGAAGTAATCAAGTTAACATGCAAGAGCCCGGAGCCCACTTTAATAGAAAGACAATCGCGTCAGAGGACCTCTAGGAGAGAAATATCATGAAGGGAGTCATTCGGTTTGGCGACGCAACCAGCCACGGCGGCAAGGTCGTAGCCGCTTCTGGTACTGCACTCTTGCATGGCATCGCAGTAGCCCGAAAAGGGGACGCTTGCGTGTGCCCGCTCAATGGACATTCACCATGCGTCATCGCGGAAGGCGACCCCGCTGTGCTGATCGCCGGAGTTCCTGTGGCATTCGAAGGACATAAAACTTCATGTGGCGCGACACTCATCTCTTCCGCTCCCTCGTCGGCGAAAATATAAACGCCGTTCGCTCGATAGAGCGCGTGTACGACTAGCGCTATGGCACAGGAGCAGGGAGGAAACGATCGCCCGAGATTCCCTCTGGTTCCACATGCTAGTCAAGTCTGCGATCAGTTCGCCGTACAATTACCCATCTCGCACACTCTTTTTTGCATGTATGCACGCCGCAGCCGCGTGCCCATGTGGCAAACTCTTCCTCTTCAGTAACCCTTGCCACATTGAACATGAACGTGCCCCGCACCATCCTTGCGCTGTCGCTGGCGCTCATCGGCAGCCAGGCTGCCGCCGCAGACCCGTACTTCCGCTTCCCCGCCGTGCGCGGCGACACCGTCGTCTTCACGGCCGAGGGTGACCTGTGGCGCACCACGCTGGCCGGCGGCAAGGCCACGCGCCTGACCACGCATCCCTCCGCCGAGACCCAGGCGGCGATCTCCCCGGACGGCAAGTCGGTCGCCTTCGTGGCCTTCTACGAGGGGGCGCAGGAAGCCTATGTGATGCCGATCGAGGGCGGACTGCCCAAGCGCATCACCTTCGAGAACGGCGGCGTGACGGTGCTGGGCTGGACCGCGCAGGGCGAGGTCTTGGTAAGCACCGAGAATTCGACCGGTCCCTCGAAGCATCGCGTGGTCGCGGCGCTCGATCCAGTCAAGCTGGCGCGCCGCGTGCTGCCCCTCGCCGACGCCAATGACGCCGTGCTGAGCGACGACGGCCGCACCGTGTTCTTCACGCGCATGGGACTGTCCATGACCAACGATAACGTGAAGGCCTACCGCGGCGGCGCGCATGCGCAGTTGTGGCGCTACGAGCTGGGCAAACCGGGCGAAGCGACCCCGCTGTTCAAGGGAGACACGGCCAACAACCGCCGCGCCATGTGGTGGCAGGGCCGCATCTACTTCATCAGCGATACCGGCGGCTCCGACAATATCTGGTCCGCGCTGCCCGACGGCAGCGACCGCAAGGTCCACACCAGCCACAGCGACTGGGACGTGCGCACCGCCTCGCTGGGCGACGGCCGCATCGCCTACCAGCTGGGCGCCGACCTGCGGGTGTTCGACATCGCGAGCGGCAGCGACAGCATCGTCAAGGCCAGCCTGGTGTCCGACTTCGACCAGCAGCGCACCCGCCGCGTGCGCTCGCCCTTGGAGACGCTCACGAATATCGACGTGGCCAACAAGGCCGAGCGTATCGTGCTGACGGCGCGCGGACGCGTCACCATCGCCGGCACCGGCAGCTACCGCCGCGTCGAGATCGCCGTGCCGGAAGGCGCGCGCGCACGCAGCGCCGTGTTCAGCCACGACGACAAATGGGTCTATGCCTTCGTCGACAGCACCGGCGAGAACGAGATCTGGCGCTACGCGGCCGACGGTTCGGGCAAGGGCGAGCGCCTGACGATCGACGGCGCCAGCCACCGCTCCGGCATCTATCCGTCGCCGGACGGGAAGTGGCTGGCCCACACCGACAAGAAGGGCCGCACCTGGCTGCTCGACCTGCAGGCGAAGACCAATGTGATCATCGACGACGCGCGCCAGGTCGGCGCCGACGGCCCGGACCAGGTGGTGTGGTCGCCGGACAGCCGCAACCTCGCCTTCGTGCGCGTCGGCAGCAGCGAGCAGCGCAACCAGATCGGCATGTACAACCTGCCGTCGAAGACCATGGCCTTCGTCACCACCGACCGCTACACGGCCGATTCGCCCGTGTTTTCGCCGGACGGCAAGTGGCTGTACTTCCTCTCGGCGCGCAACTTCAACGTCAGCAATGGCGGCCCCTGGGGCGACCGCAATATGGGACCGGTGTTCGACCGCCGTGTCGGCGTTTACGCCCTGGCGCTGCAGCCGGGTGTGCGCTTCCCCTTCAAGCCCGAGGACGAGCTGACCAAGCCGGAAGAGCAGTCGCCCGAGAGCGCGGCGCGCCTTGCCGTGACGACGCCGGGCAAGGAAGAGGCGGACAAGACCGCCGCCGTGGCCGCCGCCGCGGCAGCCGTCAGCGCGGCCAAGGACAAGACCAGGCCCGCCGCGCCGGTGCCGGCGATCGACTACGCCGGCCTGCGCGAGCGCCTCTACCAGGTGCCGGTCGCTCCGGGCAACTACCGCGCCCTGGCCATCGACGATAAGCGCCTTTACATCCTCGACTCCGACAATGGCCGCAGCGGCACGCTCAAGACCCTGGAGATCTCGCGCCGCAGCCCGCAGCCGGAAACCTTCGCCGCCAATGTGCGTGAATTTGGCCTGAGCAGCGACCGCAAGCACGTCTTCTACCGCACTTTCAGCGCGACCGGTCCGGGCGAGATGCTGATCGTGGCGGCGGGGGCCAAGGCGCCGGCCGACGTCAGCAAGGCGCGGGTCAAGGTCGACGACTGGGCGATCAGCACCAATCCGCGCCTGGAATGGAAGCAGATGTTCAACGACGCCTGGCGCATGCACCGCGACTTCCTCTACGACGCGAACATGCGCGGCATCGACTGGGCCGCCGTCCGGACCAAGTACGCGCCGCTGGTCGATCGCGTGACCGACCGCGCGGAACTGAACGACGTGCTGGGCATGATGGTGGGCGAACTCGGCGCGCTGCACTCGCAGATCGTCCCGGGCGACATCCGCCGCGCCACCGGCGAAGGCGTGCCCTCGAGCCTGGGCGCGGTGCTCTCGCGCGTGGCCGATGGCTTCCGCGTCGACCGCGTCTACCGCAGCGAACCGGAACTGCCGCTCGAACGCGGCCCGCTGGCGCGGCCCGATGTCGGCGTGAAGGAAGGCGACATCATCACCGCCGTCAACGGCAAGCTCCTGACCGAAGCGCGCGACATCGCCGACCTGCTGCTCGACCAGGCCGACAAGCAGGTGCTGCTGCACGTGAAGAGCCCGGGCGGCAAGCCGCGCGCCGTGATTGTCACCCCGGTCTCGATGGCCCGCCACGCCAGCCTGCGCTATGCGGACTGGGAGCAGGGCAGGGCGCAGCAGGCGGACGCCGCCTCCAAGGGCAAGATCGGCTACCTGCACCTGCGCGCCATGAGCACGCCCGACATCAACGCCTTCGCCCGCGACTTCTACGCCAACATCAACAAGGAAGGCCTGATCATCGACGTGCGCCGCAACAACGGCGGCAACATCGACAGCTGGATCATCGAGAAGCTGCTGCGCCGTTCCTGGGCCTTCTGGAGCTCGAACGGCAACCAGCCGCAGTCGAACATGCAGAACACCTTCCGTGGCCACCTGGTGGTGCTGATGGACGAGCTGACCTATTCGGACGGCGAGACCTTCGCGGCCGGCATCAAGGCCCTGAAGCTGGGGCCCCTGGTCGGCAAGCGCAGCGCCGGCGCCGGCGTCTGGCTCAGCGACGGCAACAACCTGGCCGACAACGGCAGGGCGCGCGTGGCGGAGTTCGGCCAGTTCGCGGCGGACGGCGAGTGGCTGATCGAAGGCGTGGGCGTGACGCCGGACGTCGAGGTCGACAACCTGCCGAACGAGACCTTCGCGGGCCGCGACCGCCAGCTCGAAGTGGCGATCGAGCTGCTGCAGAAGAAGATGCAGGAGCAGCCGGTCAAGCCGTGGAAGCCGGCCGCGATCCCGGCGCTGCGGCGCGACGGCGGCCAGCGCGAGGGCGGCCAGCGCTGATGCCTTGAGGCGGCGGACAGGGCCTGATCGCCCTGTCCGCCGCGCGTGATGCGATTCATCACGCTGTCATAATCCATTTCTATAGTGCAAGTATCATCCCTTCAAGGTACTTGCAATGCGACTCGCCACGTTCCAGACGGGCACCAGGATACTCGGCGCCTTCGGTATCGTCTTCCTCCTTCTCTTGCTTCTTTCCGGTGTCGCGCTGTGGCGCATGCAGGCCAATGACGCCCTCACTACCGACCTCGTCTACGACAAGCTGGCCAAGCAGCAGCTCAGTTCCGACCTGCTCGGGGCCGAGCGCCTGAACGGTTCGCGTACGGTCGCGATCGCCCGCAGCGACAGCCTGGAGCTGGCCGACTACTTCAACGCCCAGCTGGCCGAGGGCAGGAAGAACGTGGCCGCGATCGAGGCGAAGCTGGGCAAGCTGCCGCGTTCGGCGCGCGAGGCGCAGTTCGTAGCCGAGGCGGGCAGGCACAAGGCGGCGCTGGCGAAGGTCGAGACGGCGCTGTTCCAGGCCAAGGAGTTCGGCCAGACCCAGACCGTCGAGCAGCTGGTCGGCGGTGACTGGGAACGGCACTACAAGGCCTATACCGGCGCCCTGGCGCTGCTCCTCGCGCACGAGGGAGAAGAAGCCCACCGCCTGGCCGAGGAGTCGGCGGCGGCCTCGATGTTCGGCAAGTCGCTGGTGCTGGCCCTCGGGCTGGCGGCGCTCGGCGTCGGCGCGCTGCTGGCGTGGCTCCTCACCCGCAGCATCGTCGGCCCGCTCCGGCAGGCGGCGCTGCTGGCCGAGCAGGTGGCGCACGGCGACCTGCGCCCGCGGATCCGCCACCAGCGCCGGGACGAGATCGGCCGCCTGTTCGACGCCCTGAACGGCATGACCGGCGGCGTGGCCGCCACGGTGGCCCAGGTATTGCAGGGCGCCCAGGCGATCGACTCGGCATCCAACGAGATCGCCGACGGCAACCAGGACCTGTCGCGCCGCACCGAGCGCCAGGCCGCGGCGCTCAGCCAGACCGTCGGCGCCATGGAAGAACTGAGCGAAGCGATCGCCCGCAACAATGCCAGCGCCCGCTCCGCCAACGCCCTGGCCCAGTCGGCATCGACCGTCGCCACGGCGGGCGCCCAGGCGGTCGAGCAGGTGGCCGCGCGCATGGGCGCGATCAAGGCCGCGGCTGACAAGATCACGGACATCACCGGCATGATCGACAGCATCGCCTTCCAGACCAATATCCTGGCGCTGAACGCGGCGGTCGAGGCGGCGCGCGCCGGCAGCGAAGGGCGCGGCTTCGCGGTGGTGGCGGCCGAGGTGCGCAACCTGGCCCAGCACTCGGCCACGGCGGCGAAGGAAATCAAGAAGCTGATCCATGAGTCGAGCGAGCAGATCGCCGCCGGTTCCGACATTGCCGGCACGGCGGGCGAGACCATGCGCGCGGTGCTGCGGCATGTGCACGAGGTGGCAGGCATCCTCGACACGATCCACGCCGCCAGCGGCGATCAGGCCAGCGGCGTGGCACGGGTGGGCCGGGCCATCGCCGAGATGGACGAGTCGACCCAGCAGAATGCCGCCATGGTCGAGGAGGCGGCGGCCGCGGCCGAGTCGATGCGCCGCCAGGCGGCCGAGCTGTCGGCGCTGGTCGCGACCTTCAGGCTGCGCGGGCAGGCGCAGTCGCCGCTGGCGCTTACTTGACCAGCGGGACGACGTAGGCCTTCAGCTCGGCCAGCTTGCCCTCGCGCAGGCGCCAGACGTCGCAATAGGCGTTGCGGATCGGGCGGCCGCCGTCGTCGTAGCTGATGATCTCGCCCTGGGCCGCCACCAGGTCGCCCTCCGCGATCAGGGTGTTCACGGTGAACTCGGGCGGCTGGACGTATTCCTCGGCCATCCAGGCGCGTACCGCCTCCTTGCCGACCAGCGTTTCGCCGCCGACAGTCGACCACACGACGTCGTCGGTGCAGCAGGCCAGGAAGCCTTCGTTGTCGCCGGTTCGTACCGCCGCGTTCGCCTGTTGCAGCACATCCTTGTTTGAATCAGGCATGGTTTCTCCTTTGCATCCATGACAAGTGATGCGACAAGGATAGCCGAAGCGCGCCGCGGGCGGCTCAGAAGTGGTGTTCCGCCCCCGGCGGCGGGACGACCCAGCCGTGCATGCGCTCTTCGTAAACCGAGACGCCTGGCGCGGGAAACGCCGGATCGGCGAAAGTCCCGACCGGGATCGTGATCCAGTCCTCCAGTCCTTCGGCCGCGTACCAGACCGTCGTGCCGCATTGCGGGCAGAAATGGAAGGTGGCGCGCGAACCGGCGTCGCCCACGCGCGACCAGGTGCTGGACCGGCCCTCGACGTGCACGGCCTCGCGCGAGAAGCGCGCCTGCGTGGCGAAGACGCTGCCGCTGCGCCGCTGGCAGGCCAGGCAATGGCAGATCGAGACCCGCACCGGCTCGCCCTCGACCCGCGCCATGAGCTGGCCGCAGCCGCAGGCGGCGAGCCGCTGTGCTTTCATCGAGGCCGCCATCCTAGATCGCCGCCAGCGCCCGGCGCAGGTCTTCGCGCTGGTCTTCGAGGTGCTCGATGCCGACCGACAGGCGGATCAGGCCGTCGCCGATGCCCAGCTGGGCGCGCTGCTCCGCCGGGATGGTGGCGTGGGTCATCAGGGCCGGGTGCTCGATCAGGCTCTCGACGCCGCCCAGGCTCTCGGCCAGGGTGAACACCTCGCAGGCTTCGAGAAAACGCCTGCTGCCGGCCAGGTCGGTGGCCAGGTCGATCGAGACGATGCCGCCGAAGCCGTTCATCTGGCGCCGCGCCAGCGCGTGCTGGGGGTGCGATTCCAGGCCCGGATAGAAGACCTTGCGGACCTTGGGCTCGCGTTCCAGCCACTGGGCCAGGGCCAGGGCGTTGGCGCTGCTGCGCTCGACGCGCAGCGCCAGGGTCTTGATCCCGCGCAGCACCAGGAAGCTATCAAAAGGGCCCTGAATGGCGCCGACGGCGTTCTGGATGAAACCGAGGCGCTCGCCGAGCTCCTTGTGGCGCGCATCAGGGCCGACCACGGCCACGCCGCCGATCACGTCCGAATGCCCGTTCATGTACTTGGTGGTCGAGTGCACGACGATGTCGAAGCCGCACTCCAAGGGACGCTGCACGATGGGGCTGGCGAAGGTGTTGTCGCAGACGGTGATGACGCCGCGCGCGCGGCACTGGGCCGCGATGCTGGAGAGGTCGGCCAGTTTCAGCATCGGATTAGTGGGCGTCTCCACCCAGACCAGCTTCGTCTCCGGCCGCAGGGCTGCGCCCAGGGCATCCGGATCGGTCAGGTCGACGTAGCTGAAGGTATGGCCGGCGCTCGCCTTGCGCACCCGCTCGAACAGGCGGAAGGTGCCGCCGTACATGTCGTCGCCGGCCACGATGTGCGAGCCGGCCGGCAGCAGTTCGAGCACCGCCGCGATGGCCGCCAGGCCGGAAGCAAAAGCGAAGGCGGCGCCGCCGCTCTCGATGTCGGCCACGCAGCGCTCCAGCGCCCAGCGGGTCGGGTTGTGCGAACGGCCGTAGTCCAGGCCCTTGTGCACGCCCGGGCTCTCCTGGCGGAAGGTCGAGGTGGCGAAGATCGGCGGCATCACGGCGCCGGTCGCCGGCTCGGGCGCCTGGCCGCCGTGGATGACGCGGGTGGCGATGTGTTTCTTTTGCTCTGTCATGAAAGCGTCCTTCTCAGGTGGTTCAGCAGGTCGTAGCGGGTGATCAGGCCGTAGAAGCGTTCGCCGTCATGGATCACGGCGGTCAGGCCACGGTCGAGGATTTCGCGCAGGTGGCCCATGCTGCTTGTGGGCTGCAGGGTCTGCAGCGAGGATGTCATGGTGGTGGAGACCGGGGCGCTGAAGTGCTTGGGTTCGGCGCTCACGTGCAGCAGCAGGTCCGATTCGTCGATCAGGCCGGCCAGGCGCCCCTCGCCGTCGATCACGGGCAGCTGCTGCAGGTCGCTGGTGCGCATGCGGTTGAAAGCGGTGAGCAGGGTGTCGGTGGGCGAGACGGTGACCACTTCGCCGGCGTCGTAGCGGCGGCCGATCAGGTCGCGCAGGTCGCCCAGCTTGGGACGCTCGATCAGGCCCTGGTCGACCATCCAGCCGTCGCTGTAAACCTTGGTGAGGTAGCGGGTGCCGGTGTCGCAGACAAACGTGACGACGCGCTTGGGGCGGGTCTGTTCGCGGCAGTAGCGCAGGGCGGCCGCCAGCAGGGTGCCGGTGGAGGAGCCGGCCAGGATGCCTTCCTGCTGCAGCAGCAGGCGCGCGGTGCCGAAGCTTTCCTCGTCGGGAATGGTGTAGGCTTTCTTCACGCGCGACAGGTCGGCGATGCCGGGAATGAAGTCTTCGCCGATGCCCTCGACCGCCCAGGAGCCCGCATCGGTGCGCAGCACGCCGGTGTTGACGTAGTCGGCCAGGATCGAGCCCTGCGGGTCGGCCAGCACGAATTCGAGGTTCGGCTGGGTCTTCCTGAAGTAGCGCGACAGGCCGGTGAGGGTGCCGGAAGAACCGACGCCGACCACGATGGCGTCGAGCTTGTGGTTGCACTGGTCCCAGATCTCGGGCCCGGTGGTGGTCTCGTGGGCGCGCGGGTTGGCCGGGTTGTTGAACTGGTCGGCGAACCAGGCGCCGGGAATCTCTTTTGCCAGGCGCGCGGCGTAGTCCTGGTAATACTCGGGGTGGCCCTTGCCGACGTCGGAGCGGGTCAGGTGGATTTCGGCGCCGAGGGCCTTGAGGTGCAGGATCTTCTCGGCCGCCATTTTGTCTGGCACCACCAGCACCACGCGGTAGCCCTTGATGCGCGCCACCAAGGCCAGCCCCAGGCCGGTGTTGCCGGCGGTGGCCTCGACCACGGTGCCGCCGGGCTGCAAGTGGCCGTCGTGCTCGGCCTGTTCGATCATGGCGCGGCCGATGCGGTCCTTGATCGAGCCGCCGGGATTTTGCGATTCGAGCTTCAGGAACAGCTGGCAGGGGCCGGTATCGATGCGGGTCACTTCGATCAGCGGGGTGTCGCCGATCAGGGAAAACAGTGCAGCTTGCGACGCATGTTGCATAGTGCCTCCGGAAGGCCGGGCGCTGCCCGGGCTGCGCGCCGCTTCATGGGCGGTGCTGGACGAAGAGAGGGCGCCGGTCGGCGCCGTGCCGTACACAATACAAAAATGTCATGATACGGCGCTTTGCGGCCGTAGTGTTGATCAGGATAGGTTTTCCGATTTCAAGCGACGCCACAGTGTCGTGCGGCTGATGCCCAGGTGGCGGGCGGCGGCGTCGCGCTGGCCGCCGAAGCGCGCCAGCACCTCGGCCAGGTTTTCCCGGGCCGGGTCTGCCAGGGGGATGGCAGGGCCGTCCTTGCCGGCACCTAGCTCTGGGGCAATCGATAATAGGAAACTTGGCGTCAGCGCCTGCAGCGGTTCGCCGGCCAGGAACAGGGCCAGGCGTTCCATCAGGTTGCGCAGCTCGCGCACATTGCCTGGCCAGTCGTAGGCTTCCAACAGCGGCGTGCAGGCCCGGATCTCCGCATGCAGGTTCGGATGCGGCTTGGCGTCGACGGCCGCCAGCGCATGCTTGAGCGACCATTCGGCGAGCGGCACGATGTCCTCCCTGCGCGCGCGCAGCGGCGGCAGAGCCAGGCGCAGAACGGCAAGACGATAGAACAGGTCGGCGCGGAAGCGCCCCTCGCGCACCCGCGCTTCGAGGTCGCAGTGGGTGGCGCTGATCACGCGCACCGAGATCGGCACCGGCCGCGTGCCGCCCACCCGCATCACCTCGCGCTCCTCCAGCACCCGCAGCAGGCGCGTCTGCAGGCCGAGCGGCATCTCGCCGATCTCGTCCAGGAACAGGGTGCCGCCGTCGGCCGCCTCGAACAGGCCCGCATGGCCGCCGCGGCGCGCGCCGGTGAAGGCGCCTTCCTCGTGGCCGAACAGTTCCGATTCCAGCAGCGATTCCGCGATCGCGCCGCAGTTCACCGCCACGAAAGGCCGGTTGGCGGCGCGCCGCAGGCCTTCGCGGTGGATGGCCTGGGCCACCAGTTCCTTGCCGCTGCCGGTTTCGCCCTGGATCAGGACCGTGGCCGGCGAGCGCGCGTACAGCAGCACCGTCTGGCGCAGCCGCTCCATCGCGGCGGACTCGCCGCGCAGGTCGTGCAGGCCGCGGCGCGCGCGGCGGGTGTCGTCGTTGCGTACCTGGCGCCCGCGCTTGGCTTCCAGCCGCGTCAGGCGCGCCATCTCGAGCGCGTCGTCGAAGGCCTGGCGGATCGAGGCCGCCGAGTACAGGAAGACCCCGGTCAGGCCGGCCTCCTCGGCCAGGTCGGTAATCAAACCCGCACCGACGATAACCTCGATGCCCGCCGCTTTCATTTCGTTGATGCCGGCGCGCGCGTCTTCCTTGGTGGCGTAGCTGCGCTGGGCGATGTCGATGCCGAAGGTGCTGGCGAAGTCGGCCAGTTCGCGCAAGGGTTCCTGGTAGGTGATCACGCCGATGCGCGGCGACACGCGGCGCGCCCGCGCCAGGGCCTGCATGACGTCGAAGCCGCTGGCCTTGGCCACCACCACCGGCACCGGGATGCGGCCGCGCAGATAGGCCGCGTTGGAGCCGGCCGCGATCACCACGTCGCAAGGTTCATGGGCGAGGCGCTCGCGCAGCACGCGCGCCGCTTCCTCGAAACCGAGCTGCAGCGGCTCGATCGCGGCCAGGTGGTCGTATTCGAGCGTGATGTCGCGGAACAGGTCGGACAGGCGCGATACCGACACGGTCCAGATGACCGGTTTGTCGCCGCCGTCGTGTGCGCCGCCTTGCGGACTGCTGGTGGAGTAGGGCATGGCGGCAAGTGTAGCCGATCCGGGTATGGCCTTCCATGTTGAGCCGCATATTGACACTTCGGCCTGTCAGTTTCACGTAAGAAGGGCGTAAGACTGAGGTAAGGGCAGGCCCGTAGCATGGGTCTCAGCCTGCAGCAAAAGGCATCATAAATATCAGGAGACACAAGTGGAACAAGACGTCGTACAGCGGGTCAAGTCCGACCCCGATTACCGCAAGCTGGTCGCCAAGCGTTCGCGCTTCGGCTGGATTCTCACCTGGAGCATGATGGTCGTGTATTACGGCTTCACGCTTCTCTGCGCCTTCGACAAGGAACTCATGGGCGCCCGCATCGGCTCGGGCGTCATGACCTGGGCCATCCCCGCGGGCATCTTCGTGATCCTGTTCACGATCGTGGTCACCGCCATCTACGTGCGCCGCGCCAACAGCGAATACGACGAGCTGACCGAGGCCATCAAGGCCCGCGCACTCGCGAAGACGAAGGTGGCCGCATGAACGCCCGCCACCTCCTCGCACCCGGCTTGCTGCTGTCGAGCGCCGCCGCGCTCGCCGCGCCGGACCTCGGCCAGGCCACCCAGCAGGCCACCAACTGGACCGCGATCAGCATGTTCGCGATCTTCGTCGTCCTGACCCTGTTCATCACCAAGTGGGCCGCGGCCAAGACCCGTTCGGCCTCCGACTTCTACACCGCCGGCGGCGGCATCACCGGCTTCCAGAACGGTCTCGCGATCGCGGGCGACTTCATGTCCGCCGCCTCCTTCCTGGGCATTTCGGCGGCCGTCTTCCTGGACGGCTTCGACGGCCTGATCTACGCGATCGGTTTCCTGGTCGGCTGGCCCGTCATCACCTTCCTGATGGCCGAGCGCCTGCGCAACCTGGGCCGCTACACCTTCGCCGACGTCGCCGCCTACCGCTTCCACCAGAAGCCGATCCGCGTGTTCGCGGCCTCGGGCACCCTGGTGGTGGTGGCCTTCTACCTGATCGCGCAGATGGTCGGCGCCGGCCAGCTGATCAAGCTGCTGTTCGGCCTCGAATACTGGATCGCCGTCGTCATCGTCGGCATCCTGATGATGGTCTACGTGCTGTTCGGCGGCATGACCGCGACCACCTGGGTGCAGATCATCAAGGCCGTCATGCTGCTGGCGGGTGCCTCCTTCATGGCCTTCTCGGTGCTGGCGCAGTACAACTTCAGCCCCGAACAGCTGTTCGCCACCGCGACCGAGGTGCACGCCAAGGGCGACTCGATCATGGGTCCGGGCACCTTCCTGAAAGACCCGATCTCGGCGATCTCCTTCGGCATGGCGCTGATGTTCGGCACCGCCGGCCTGCCGCACATCCTGATGCGCTTCTTCACGGTCCCGAGCGCGAAGGAAGCACGCAAATCGGTGCTGTGGGCCACCACCTGGATCGGTTATTTCTACCTGCTGATCTTCATCATCGGTTTCGGCGCCATCGTCCTGGTCGGGACCAATCCGGACTTCAAGGATGCGGCCGGCAAGCTCCTGGGCGGCAACAACATGGCGGCGGTCCACCTGGCCAAGGCCGTGGGCGGCGACATCTTCCTGGGCTTCATCTCGGCAGTGGCCTTCGCCACCATCCTGGCGGTGGTGGCCGGCCTGACCCTGTCGGGCGCCTCGGCGGTCTCGCACGACCTGTACGCCACCGTGTTCAAGAAGGGCAAGGCGAGCAGCGTCGACGAACTGAAGGTCTCGAAGATCACCACCATCGCGCTCGGCGTCATCGCCGTGCTGCTGGGGATCGCGTTCGAGAAGCAGAACGTCGCCTTCATGGTGTCGCTGGCCTTTGCGATCGCGGCCTCGGCCAACTTCCCGGTGCTGTTCATGTCTGTCCTGTGGAGCAAGTGCACCACCCGCGGCGCCACCGTGGGCGGCTTCCTGGGCCTGGCCACCGCGGTCATCCTGACCCTGGTGTCGAAGTCGGTATGGGTCGACGTGCTCGGCAACGCCGCGCCGATCTTCCCCTACACCTCGCCGGCGATCTTCTCGATGGCGGTGGGCTTCATCGGCATCTGGTTCTTCTCGGTCACCGACAAGAGCCCGCGCGCCGCGATCGACAAGGCCGGCTTCGAAGCACAGGAAGTGCGTTCGGAAACCGGCATCGGCGCCGCCGCAGCATCGGCACACTGAGCATTCCGTTTCAGCCGAAACCCCGCTGCGGCGGGGTTTTTTTGTTGCTACAATGTTTCACTCTGCGTTTCGCGGTGTGTTTCATTGAAACATCGATGCGTGGCAATTTCACCCCAAGTTATTGATTTTTCGTGTGGAACAGCACTGGCACGGCGCTTGCATTACCCAAGCGTATTCGAGCAACGCTTCATTGAAAGGTTCAGTATGACTTACCAATCCGCCGGCGCCGCCTTCCGCAAGGCCGTCCAGGAAGAATCCCCGCTACAGGTCATCGGCGCCATCAACGCGAATCACGCGCTGCTGGCCAAGCGCGCCGGCTACCGCGCCATCTACCTGTCGGGCGGCGGTGTCGCCGCCGGTTCGCTGGGCCTGCCCGACCTGGGCATCTCCGGCCTGGAAGACGTGCTGATCGACGTGCGCCGCATCACCGACGTGTGCGACCTGCCGCTGCTGGTCGACATCGACACCGGTTTCGGCGCCTCCGCCTTCAACGTGGCGCGCACCGTGCGCTCCCTGATCAAGGCCGGCGCCGCCGCCTGCCATATCGAAGACCAGGTCGGCGCCAAGCGCTGCGGCCACCGTCCGGGCAAGGAAATCGTCGCCAAGGACGAGATGGTCGACCGTGTGAAGGCCGCCGCCGACGCGCGCACGGACGAAGACTTCGTGATCATGGCGCGCACCGACGCGCTGGCGGTGGAAGGCCTGGACGCCGCGATCGAGCGCGCTGTCGCCTGCGTGGAAGCCGGCGCCGACATGATCTTCCCCGAAGCCATGACGAGCCTGGAGATGTATAAACAGTTTGCCGACGCCGTGAAGGTGCCGGTGCTGGCCAATATCACCGAGTTCGGCTCGACCCCGCTGTTCACCCTGGACGAACTGAAGAGCGCGAACGTGAGCATCGCCCTGTATCCGCTGTCGGCCTTCCGCGCCATGAACAAGGCGGCCGAGAACGTGTACAACGCGATCCGCCGCGACGGCACCCAGAAGAACGTGCTGGACACGATGCAGACCCGCGCCGAACTGTACGACCGCATCGACTACCACAGCTACGAACAGAAGCTCGACGCGCTGTTCGCCCAGAAGAAAACCAAATAAGGAGCCACGCACATGAGCACCCAGAACATCGAAACCCCCGCCTTCAAGCCGAAGAAATCGGTGGCCCTGTCCGGCGTCGCCGCCGGCAATACCGCCCTCTGTTCGGTGGGCAAATCGGGCAATGACCTGCACTACCGCGGCTACGACATCCTGGACGTGGCGACCACCTGCGAATTCGAGGAAATCGCCTACCTGCTGGTGCACGGCAAGCTGCCCACCGTGGCCGAACTGAAGGGTTATAAAGCCAAGCTGAAATCGCTGCGCGGCCTGCCGCAGGCCGTGAAAAGCGCGCTGGAAGCGCTGCCGGCCGGCGCCCACCCGATGGACGTGATGCGCACCGGCGTGTCGGTGCTCGGCTGCGTGCTGCCGGAGAAGGACGACCACAACCTGGCCGGCGCGCGCGACATCGCCGACCGCCTGATGGCCTCCTTCGGCTCGATGCTGCTGTACTGGTACCACTTCAGCCATAACGGCAAGCGCATCGAGGTCGAAACCGACGACGATTCGATCGGCGGCCACTTCCTGCACCTGCTGCACGGCGAAAAGCCGCGCGAATCCTGGGTGCGCGCGATGCACACCTCGCTGATCCTGTACGCGGAACACGAGTTCAATGCCTCGACCTTCACCTCCCGCGTGATCGCCGGCACCGGTTCCGACCTCCACTCGGCCGTCACCGGCGCGATTGGCGCGCTGCGCGGTCCGAAGCACGGCGGCGCCAACGAAGTGGCGCTCGACATCCAGAAGCGCTACGAGAATGCCGACGAAGCCGAAGCCGACATCCGCAACCGCGTGGCCAACAAGGAAGTCGTGATCGGCTTCGGCCACCCGGTCTACACCATCAGCGACCCGCGCAACGTGGTGATCAAGGAAGTGGCGCGTTCGCTGTCGCAGGAAGCGGGCTCGATGAAGATGTTCGACATCGCCGAACGCCTGGAATCGGTGATGTGGGAAGTCAAGAAGATGTTCCCGAACCTGGACTGGTTCTCGGCTGTCTCGTACCACATGATGGGCGTGCCGACCGCCATGTTCACCCCGCTGTTCGTGATCTCGCGCACCTCGGGCTGGGCCGCGCACATCATCGAGCAGCGCATCGACAACAAGATCATCCGCCCGAGCGCGAACTACGTGGGTCCGGAAGACCTGCAGTTCGTGCCGATCGCCGATCGCAAGTAAGCTTCGACAGGATAGGGCCGGCCGGGATGCGATCCCGCGCCGGCCAATCACATGAGTATCGCCATGAACACCAATCACCGCAAACCCCTCCCCGGCACTTCGCTGGACTACTTCGACACGCGCGCCGCGGTCGAGGCCATCCAGCCGGGCGCCTATGACACGCTGCCCTATACCTCGCGCGTGCTGGCCGAGAACCTGGTCCGCCGCTGCGACCCGGCCAGCATGACCGATGCGCTCAAGCAGATCATCGAACGCAAGCGCGAGCTGGACTTCCCCTGGTTCCCGGCGCGCGTGGTCTGCCACGACATCCTGGGCCAGACCGCCCTGGTCGACCTGGCCGGCCTGCGCGACGCCATCGCCGCACAGGGCGGCGACCCGGCGCTGGTCAATCCGGTGGTCCCGACCCAGCTGGTGGTCGACCACTCGCTGGCCGTCGAGTGCGGCGGCTTCGACCCGGACGCGTTCGAGAAGAACCGCGCCATCGAGGATCGCCGCAACGAAGACCGCTTCCACTTCATCGAGTGGACCAAGAAGGCCTTCCAGAACGTCGACGTAATCCCGCCGGGGAACGGCATCCTGCACCAGATCAACCTCGAGCGCATGTCGCCGGTAATCCAGAGCGAGAAGGGCGTCGCTTACCCCGATACCCTGGTCGGCACCGACTCCCATACCCCGATGGTCGACGCCCTGGGCGTGATCGCGATCGGCGTGGGCGGCCTGGAAGCCGAGAGCGTCATGCTGGGCCGCGCCTCGTACATGCGCCTGCCGGACATCGTCGGCGTCGAGCTGACGGGCAAGCCGCAACCCGGCATCACCGCCACCGACATCGTGCTGGCGCTGACCGAGTTCCTGCGCAAGTCGAAGGTCGTCTCCGCCTATCTGGAGTTCTACGGCGAAGGCGCATCGAGCCTGACCCTGGGTGACCGCGCCACGATCTCGAACATGGCCCCGGAATTCGGCGCCACCGCCGCGATGTTCTACATCGACGAGCAGACCATCAAATACCTGCGCCTGACCGGCCGCGAGGAAGAGACCGTCCAGCTGGTCGAGGCCTATGCCAAGGAAGCGGGCCTGTGGGCGGACAGCTTGGCGACCGCCCAGTACGAGCGCGTGCTGTCCTTCGACTTGTCGACCGTCGTGCGCAATATCGCCGGCCCATCGAACCCGCACAAGCGCGTGCCGACCTCGGAACTGGCGGAGCGTGGCATTGCCGGCAAGGTCGAAAACGAAGCCGGCCTGATGCCGGACGGCGCCGTCATCATCGCGGCCATCACCAGCTGCACCAACACCAACAACCCGCGCAACATGATCGCGGCCGGCCTGATTGCGCGTAACGCGAACCGTGCTGGCCTGCTGCGCAAGCCCTGGGTCAAGAGCTCGCTCGCGCCCGGATCGAAGGCTGTCGCCCTGTACCTGGAAGAAGCCGGCCTGATGCCGGAACTGGAAAAGCTGGGCTTCGGCGTGGTCGCCTTTGCCTGCACCACCTGCAACGGCATGAGCGGCGCGCTCGACCCGACGATCCAGCAGGAGATCATCGAGCGCGACCTGTACGCGACGGCCGTCCTGTCGGGCAACCGCAACTTCGACGGCCGCATCCACCCCTATGCCAAGCAGGCCTTCCTGGCGTCGCCCGCGCTGGTGGTGGCCTATGCGATCGCCGGCACCATCCGCTTCGACATCGAGAAGGACGTGCTGGGCCTTGACGCCTCCGGCAAGGAAATCCGCCTGGCCGACCTGTGGCCGTCGGACGAAGAAATCGATGCGGTGGTGGCGAGCAGCGTCAAGCCGGAACAGTTCCGCAAGGTCTATACGCCGATGTTCGCGCGCGTGGTCGACGACGGAGCCAGCGTGAGCCCGCTGTACGACTGGCGTCCGACGAGCACCTACATCCGCCGTCCTCCCTACTGGGAAGGCGCGCTGGCCGGCGAGCGTACCCTGGCCGGCATGCGTCCGCTGGCGGTCCTGGGCGACAACATCACCACCGACCACCTGTCGCCGTCGAATGCGATCCTGCCGGATTCCGCCGCCGGCGAATACCTGGCGAAGATGGGCCTGCCGGAAGAGGACTTCAACTCCTACGCGACCCACCGGGGCGACCACCTGACCGCGCAGCGCGCGACCTTTGCGAACCCGACGCTCAAGAACGAGATGGTGGTCGACGCGATGGGCAATGTGAAAGCCGGCTCGCTGGCGCGCATCGAGCCGGAAGGCCTTGTCACCCGCATGTGGGAAGCGATCGAGACCTATATGGAGCGCAAGCAGCCCCTGATCGTGATCGCCGGCGCCGACTACGGCCAGGGCTCCTCGCGCGACTGGGCGGCCAAGGGCGTGCGCCTGGCGGGTGTGGAAGCCATCGTGGCCGAAGGCTTCGAGCGCATCCACCGCACCAACCTGGTCGGCATGGGCGTGCTGCCGCTGGAGTTCAAGCCGGGCATGAACCGCCTGACCCTGGGCATCGACGGCACCGAGACCTTCGACGTGATCGGCGAGCGTACGCCGCGCACCGACCTGACCCTGGTCATCCATCGCAAGAACGGGGAGCGGGTCGAAGTCCTGGTGACCTGCCGTCTCGATACCGCCGAGGAAGTGGCGATCTACGAAGCGGGCGGCGTGCTGCAGCGCTTCGCGCAGGACTTCCTCGAGTCGTCGGCCCCGAAGGCCGCCGCGTAATCGCAAACGTGATGTGAACGCGTGGGCGAGGGATCGCCCACCCTACGGTGATCGATGTTCGTAGGGTGGGCAGGTCTCCTGCCCACGCGGTCAAGCAGCGTTCGAATCGCCCATAAGGATTCACATGGCACATACCCCCCAAATCAAGATCCCCGCCACCTATATGCGTGGCGGCACCAGCAAGGGCGTCTTCTTCCGCCTGCAAGACCTCCCGGAAGCTGCGCGCGTGCCGGGTGCGGCGCGTGACGCGCTCCTGCTGCGCGTGATCGGCAGCCCCGACCCCTATGCCAAGCAGATCGACGGCATGGGCGGCGCCACCTCGAGCACCAGCAAGACCGTCATCGTCGCGAAAAGCGAGCGCAAGGACCACGACGTCGACTACCTGTTCGGCCAGGTCTCGATCGACAAGCCTTTCGTGGACTGGAGCGGCAACTGCGGCAACCTGTCCTCGGCGGTCGGCTCCTTTGCCATCGCGAGCGGCCTGGTCGACCCCGAACGCGTGCCGCAGGACGGGATGGCATTGGTGCGCATCTGGCAGGCGAACATCGGCAAGACCATCATCGCCCACGTCCCGATGACGAAGGGCGAAGTCCAGGAAACCGGCGACTTCGAACTCGACGGCGTGACCTTCCCGGCGGCCGAGGTGCAGCTCGAATTCCTCGACCCGGCGGCCGAGGAAGAGGGCGCCGGCGGATCGATGTTCCCGACCGGGAACCTGGTCGACGAGCTCGAGGTGCCCGGCGTCGGCACTTTGCAGGCGACCATGATCAACGCCGGCATCCCGACCATCTTCGTCAATGCCGAAGCGATCGGCTACAAGGGCACCGAGCTGCAGGAGGCCATCAACGGCGACCCGCGCGCGCTGGCCATGTTCGAGACGATCCGCGCCCATGGCGCCGTGCGCATGGGCCTCATCAAGAGCGTCGAGGAGGCGGCCAAGCGCCAGCACACGCCGAAGGTGGCTTTCGTGGCCAAGCCGGCCAGCTATGTCGCCTCCAGCGGCAAGCAGGTGGCTGCCTCCGACGTTGACCTGCTGGTGCGCGCGCTCTCGATGGGCAAGCTGCACCACGCGATGATGGGCACGGCGGCCGTGGCGATCGGCACCGCTGCCGCCATCCCCGGCACCCTGGTGAACCTGGCGGCCGGCGGCGGCGAACGCAGCGCGGTGCGCTTCGGCCACCCTTCCGGCACCCTGCGCGTGGGCGCCGAGGCGGTGCAGGTGGACGGCGAGTGGCAGGTGGCGAAGGCGATCATGAGCCGCAGCGCCCGCGTGCTGATGGAAGGCTGGGTGCGCGTGCCCGGCGACTGCTTCCAAACGACGTAACTATGATGGGCCGCAACAACGCGGCCCATTTTTTGTGCTTGTTAGTTTTGGAGACACAGCGGTTTGTGGTTTATGATTGCCAAAAGGCAAGTTAGCCGGACGACAATCACGAGACCATGGACCGATACGCCAGCGAGTTGCCCTTCGCGGACGAAAGCAGCGCCGACCGCGAGGTCGAGCACGCGATGCTGCGCGTCGCCTTGCGCGAGCAGCACGCCATCCTCGAAAACGCGCCGGTCGGCATCGTTTTCACGCTTCCCGGGCAGTTCAAGTCCTGCAATCCGCGCGTCTGCGAGATGCTCGGCTATTCCTATGCCCAGCTCGCGCGCATGCATCCGGCCGAGGTCTTCGGCTCGCCTGCCGCCTACCAGGCGCTGACCGACGAAGCCTATCCGGTACTGGCCAGCGGCAGCCTGTTCGAAAAGGGCGAGCATCCCTTCCGGCGCCGCGACGGTTCGATGATGTGGGCGCGGCTGCGCGCCCGCGCCGTCGATCCGGCGGTGAAGGAGGCCGGTACCATCTGGATCGTCGAGGACGTCACCGAGACGCGCCAGGCCATGATCGAGGTGCAGGCGATCATGACGAATGCCTCGATCGGCATCATGTTCGCGCGCAATCGCGTCATCCAGCGCTACAACCCGGCCTTCGGCGCCATGTTCGGCTACCGCGACGGCGAGGCGCTGGGCCGCTCGACCCGCATCCTGTACCGGGACCAGGAGAGTTTTGCCGCCATGGGCGACGCCGCCTACTCGCAACTCGCGCGCGGCCACGCCTACCGCGCCGAGACCGAGATGGTGCGCAGCGACGGCGGGCGCATCTGGGTGCAGATGAACGGTTACCTGTTCAACGCCGAGGATCCGGAGCAGGGTTCGATCTGGATGATGGAGGACCGCACCCGCGAGCGCGCCGACGAGATCCAGCTGCGCAATGCGCTGATGGAGAACCGCGCCATCCTCGACAATGCGGTGCTGGGCATCGCGGTGGTCGAGGACGGCATGACCCTGCATTGCAACAGCAAGATGGAAGAGCTGTTCGGCAGCGAGGCCGGCGGCATGGACGGCACGCCCGTGCGCGCGCTCTACCCGAACGAGGCCGCCTTCGTCGCCGCCCGCGCCGAGACGGCGGCGAGCTTCGCGGCGGGGCAGGTGCACACGGCCGAAGTCGAACTGCGGCGGCGCGACGGCCGGCGCTTCTGGGCGCGCCTGTCGGGGCGCCTGTTCGACGTCGCCGACCAGCGCGGGCGCAGCGTCTGGCTGCTGGACGACATCACGGCGCGGCGCGAAGCCGCCGAGGCCGTGCGGCGCGCGCGCGACGAGCTGGAACTGCGGGTGGCCGCGCGCACCGCGGAGCTGGCCGGCGCCAACAAGCTGCTGCGCGAAGAGATCGTCGAGCGGCGCCAGGCCGAGGCGCGGGTGCACCACATGGCCTACCACGACAGCCTCACGGGCCTGCCGAACCGCGCGCTGCTGTCCGACCGGCTCGACTGCGCCCTGCGATCGAGCCAGCGCAACGGCCGCAGGCTTGCCGTCATGTTCATCGACCTGGACCGCTTCAAGAACATCAACGATTCGCTCGGCCACGCCACGGGCGACCACCTGCTGCGCGAGGTCGCCAGGCGCCTGTGCCTGGCCGTGCGCCACAGCGACACCGTGGCGCGCCTGGGCGGCGACGAATTCGTGGTGCTGCTGCCGGACGTCGGCGGCGCCCAGGAATGCGGCCAGGTCGCCGACAAGATCATCGAGGCCCTGGCCACGCCCATCCCCTTCGAGGGCCACAGCCTGCACATCTCGCCCTCGATCGGCATCTGCCTGTGCCCGGACGACGGCGGCGACGTCGACACCCTGATGCGCCACGCCGACGCCGCGATGTACCACGCCAAGGCCTCGGGCCGGAACAACTACCAGTTCTTCGACCAGCGCATGAACCAGGCGGCGGCGCGCCGCTTCGAGCTGGAATCGAGCCTGCGCGGCGCCCTGCAGCGCGGCGAGTTCGAGCTGCATTTCCAGCCCATCGTCGACACGGCATCGCACCGCCTGCACGCGCTCGAGGTGCTGCTGCGCTGGCGGCGCGACGGCGAGACGCTGGTCGGGCCGGACGAGTTCATTCCGATCCTCGAAGAGAACGGCATGATCGTGGCGGTCGGCGAGTGGGTCATCCGGACCGCCTGCGAACAGAGCATGGCCTGGCAGGCCCAGGGCCTGGCCGCCGTGCCGCTGGCAATCAACCTGTCGGCGCGCCAGTTCATGCACGACGGCCTCGTCGATTCGATTCGCCGCATCGTCGGCGAGACTGGCATCGACCCTTCGCTGGTGGAATTCGAGATCACCGAGACCGCGCTGATGCAGCACGGCGGGCAGACGCTCGAGATCCTGCGCCAGATGAACGGCATGGGCATGCGCCTGTCGATCGACGACTTCGGCACGGGCTACTCGAGCCTGGCCTACCTGAAGCGCTTCCCGGTTCGGAAAATCAAGATCGACCGCGCCTTCGTGCGCGAGCTCGAGGCCAGCGCGGAGGACCGCGCCATCGTCGCGGCGGTGATGGCGCTGGCGAACAGCCTGGGGCTGTCGGTGGTGGCCGAAGGTGTCGAGACCGAAGGGCAGGCGGGCCTGCTGCACGGCCACGGCTGCCAGTATGCCCAGGGCTACCTGTTCGCGCGGCCGCTGCCGGCCGGCCAGGCGGCGCGGCTGCTCAAGCGGGATTGCGCCACGGACGTGCTCCCAGCGACTGCTTGATTCGCAGCCTGGCCGGCGGCCTTTGACGTTTAGTCGGCCAGCGTCGCGACCACCGGCGCGTGATCCGAAGGCTGCTCCCACTTGCGCGTCTCGCGGTCGATGTGGCAGGCGCTGCAGCGTTCGGCGAGTTCTTTTGTCAACAGGATGTGGTCGATGCGCAGGCCTCGGTTGCGGCGGAAGGCCATCTGGCGGTAGTCCCACCAGCTGTACTGCTTCTCCGGCTGCTCGAAAAGGCGGAAGGCATCCTGCAGGCCCATGTCCATCAGGCCCTGCATCGCTTCGCGCTCGGGCGGCGTGAAGTGGATGTGGTTTTCCCATTCCGCCGGATCGTGCACGTCGCGCGCTTCCGGCGCGATGTTGTAGTCGCCCAGCAGGGCCAGGCGCGGGTGCGCCGCCATCTCTTGCGCGATCCACTCCTTCAGCGCGGCCAGCCAGGCCATCTTGTAGGCGAACTTGTCGCTGCCGATCTCCTGGCCGTTCGGCATGTAGGCGCAGACGATGCGCATGCCCCCGATGGTGGCGGCGAGGATGCGCTGCTGCTCGTCCTCGAAACGCGGGTTGTTCTTTTGTACGTCTTCGATCGGGTGCCTGGAGAGAATGGCGACGCCGTTATAGGTCTTCTGGCCGGTGAAGGCGACCTGGTAGCCGGCTTGCCCGAGCTCGGCGACCGGAAACTTGTCGTCGGTGAGCTTGGTTTCCTGGATGCAGAGCACGTCCACGGGATTGGCTTCCAGCCAGTTCAGCAGGTGGGCGAGGCGGACTTTCAGCGAATTGACGTTCCAGGTGGCGATCTTCATGGTCGGCGAAGCGAATATAGGCAAATAAACAAAGCGGCATCATAACCGTTTGCAAGCCCGGCCGGGAGCGGGGTATTTGCGCATTGATCGCAAAGCAAACATGTATGCTGGATAAAAATACGCCGATGTGACAGTTGTATTGATGCCTGAATCAGGGCAATTGTTGTTGAGATGCCCACAATATTGCGTGCGGAGCAATTTGCTATGTTAGAATCACTTAATAGAATACTAAAAGTATGTGACAGTTTTATGCAAACGGGGCTGTAAAACCATTCGTAAAAGCATTAAACTAGCGCCAAAGCATGTAACACTGTTTCTACATGGGAATAGAGTTATTGCGTTGATGCAACTAAGGTTGTACTATTTGCAGACTGACCTCAGTTCGGATTTTCTTGAATGTCCGCGCAATCGTGCGGACGGGTAGGGAAGCCTGAAATGCTATATTTCGAAATATTGTTCTTTCAATAGCAGATGATGAAACCGGACGCCGATTTACAAAGGACTGAAATGCGCACTGCATTTGAAGCGTGGGCCCAGCGCGAAGGCCACATCACCCGCCGCCGCGAAGACAAGCCGGAGGAGTATCTCGTCTATGAAACCCAGCGCCGCTGGGTGATCTGGCAGGCCGCCCTGACGCACGGCGCCAAGGCAGCCGCCGAAGCCCCGTCGAAGTTCGCCAAGGAGCCGCAGGCGGCCGCCGTCACCCAGGACGAAGCCGCGGTCCGCAACCGCGTGCTCAACGAAGTGCTGGACGCCTTCAGCGAACTGGACGAAGCCGCCGGCATGGAAGGCGTGCTCAAGGTCATCCAGGGCCTGAAGAAGAAGCAGAAGGACGTGGCCGAAGCCAAGGCCTGATTTGGCCGGGCCCACCCGCTACCGCCACTACAAGGGCGGACTCTATGAGCTGGTCTGCGAAGCCGTACTGGAAGCGGACCACACGCCCGTGATGGTCTACCGCGGCCAGGACGGCGCCGTCTGGGTGCGCCCGAAGGCGGCCTTCTTCGAAACCGTCGTCCATGACGGCGTGGCCATGCCACGCTTTGCACTCCTCGAAAGCGACTGACCCTTCAGACTTTCCGCATGCCTGCCGTAAATGGGGCATGAAGTGTTTTCTGGCGGGTTCCATGTCGCGTTATCTCTCCCTCTTGCTGGCCGCGCCGCTGTTGCTCAGCGGCTGCGCCACGCTGTCCGATTCTCCCCAGCAGCAGCTCGAACTGCATGCCGTGCTCGACCACCAGGAAGTCGGCGGCGTGGGTTGCGTGCTGAGCAATGACATGGGGCGCTGGTTCGTGGTCCTGCCGAACCGGGTCACGGTCACCCGCAGCACCAGGCCGCTCACCGTCAGCTGCAAGAAGGATGGCCTGGCGGTGGCGCGCGAGAGCCTCGGTTCGCGGGCGGACACGGCCAGCCTGATGGGCAATGTGGTCATCAGCGCGGGCCTCGGGGCACTGGTCGACCGTCATTCGGGCGCGGGCTATTCCTATCCGGCGAATTACACGGTGCTGCTGCAGCCGGTGACATCGCCGGATGCCTTGGCCTACGAGCAGCGGGTGAACAGTCCGGTGTTCTGAGCGTGTCCACATAAAGAAACAGCCCCGCAAGCGGGGCTGTTTCTCTTGGTGAAAGAATATTTCACCAAGTGTGCACGGATGAAATTTTATTTCACACGCGGTTCAGCAGGAAGGTGGTCAAGAGCGGCACCGGACGGCCGGTCGCGCCCTTGGCCGCGCCCGATTTCCAGGCGGTGCCGGCGATGTCCAGGTGGGCCCAGGTGTACTTGCGGGTGAAGTTCTCCAGGAAGCAGGCCGCGGTGATCGAAGCGGCGCCCGGGGTGCCGATATTGGCCAGGTCGGCGAAGTTCGACTTCAGCTGCTCGTTGTAGTTCTCGCCCAGCGGGAAGCGCCATGCCACGTCGCCGGCCTGCTTGCCGGCGTCCAGCAGTTCCTGGGCCAGGGCGTCGTGCGCCTCGTCGTGGCGGGTGAACAGGCCGCTGGTGTGGTGGCCCAGGGCGATGATGCAGGCGCCGGTCAGGGTGGCGATGTCGACCACGGCGGCCGGCTTGAAGCGCTCGGCGTAGGTGAGGGCGTCGCACAGGATCAGGCGGCCTTCGGCGTCGGTGTTCAGGATCTCGATGGTGAGGCCGTTCATCGAGGTCACGATGTCGCCCGGCTTGGAAGCGCGGCCCGAAGGCATGTTCTCGCAGGCGGCGACGATGCCGATGACGTTCAGCTTCAGGCCCATCTCGCCGATGGCGCGGAAGGTGCCCAGCACCGAGCCGGCGCCGCACATGTCGTACTTCATCTCGTCCATGTTCGGGCCCGGCTTGATCGAGATGCCGCCGGTGTCGAAGGTGATGCCCTTGCCGACCAGGACCACCGGCGCATCCTTCTTGTTGCCGCCCATGTGTTTCAGGACGATGAACTTCGGCGCCTCGTCGCTGCCCTTGGCCACCGACAGGAAGCTGCCCATCTTCAGCGCTTCCAGCTGCTTGCGCTCGAGCACTTCGATGTCGAAGCCGTACTCGTCGGCCAGCTGGCGCGCGGTATTGGCGAGGTAGGTCGGGGTGCAGACGTTCGGCGACAGGTTGCCCAGTTCCTTGGTCAGCTGCATGCCGTTCGAGATGGCGATGGCCTGGGCCAGCACCGGCTTGAGGGCGGTGGCGGCATTGGCGGCGTCGGCCGCGATGACGATCTTGCGCACGCCGGCAAGCGCCGGGTCCTTCTTGCTCTTTTGCGTATCAGTGCGGTGTTCGGTCTCATTGGCGGCGATCACAAGTGCGCGCACCGCCCAGTTGACGTCGCGGTCTTTCACATCCACGAGCGGGAATGCGATAATGGCATCCTGGCTGCCCAGGGTACCGAACACTTTCAGCGCCGCGCCGACCGCGGTGGTGAAGGTCTTTTCGGCGATCTGGGTGTCAGCGCCCATGCCGACCAGCAGCACGCGCGCCGCGCTAACGCCCTTCAGCCCGCGCAGCAGCAGGGTCGAACCGGCCTTGCCGCTGATGTCGCCGGACTTGAGCGCCGCGGTGATGTCGCCGCCGGCGTCGAGGGCCTGGGCGGCTTGCGACAGCTTCTTGTTCTCGAACACCGCGACCGCCACGACGCCCGCTTTCGCTGCGGCGAGGGTGTTCTTGGTGTCGAATGCTTTTATGCTAAAGTCCATTTTTGGTTCTCCGGTTCGGTGATTTTGCGGCACATCGCCTTGTGGGCATGTCGCTCTTAACCAGCAATTATAGCTATTTATTGAATGATATTTCGACGCGCCCTGCAACGTGAATTGGCCAGTTCGGCCGGCGCCACCTTTACGGTGCTGTTCACCGTCCTGGTCACCTGGACCCTGATCCGCGTGCTTGGCAGCGCCGCCGGCGGCAAGGTCGCTTCAGGCGACGTGCTGGCCCTGATCGGTTTCGCCATCCTCAGCTACCTCCCGGTCATCCTCACCCTCACCACCTTCATCGCGGTGCTGGCCGCGGTCACGCGCAGCTACCGCGATTCCGAGATGGTCGTCTGGTTCGCATCGGGCATGTCGCTGCGCCGCTGGATCGGGCCGGTGCTGACCTTCGGCCTGCCCATCATGGCCCTGGTGGCCGTGCTGGCCCTGGTCGTGACGCCCTGGGCGGCCATGAAGCGTACCGAATTCGTCGAGCGCTTCCAGAAGCGCGAAGACCTGAAAAGGGTGGCCCCCGGCCAGTTCCGCGAATCCTCGTCCTCCGACCGCGTCTTCTTCGTGGAGCGTTCCACCGCCGGCGCCACCGTGGTGCAGAACGTCTTCGTCAACTCCAATGACGGCAAGCGCAATTCCGTCGTGGTTGCGAAAGAGGGCGTGATCGAGACCGACGCCAAGGGCGGCCAGTACCTGGTGCTGACCAATGGCCGCCGCTACCAGGGCACGCCGGGCCAGGCCGATTTCCAGTCGATGGAATTCGAGCGCTACAGCATGCGGGTCGCGACCAAGATGCCGGTGCTGGGCGCCGACACGCCGATCAACGCGCTGCCGACGTCCGCGCTGCTGCAGGTCGAGAACCAGTACACCCGCGCCGAACTGCTCTCGCGCATCTCGGCCCCGATCGTCTGCCTGGTGCTGATGCTGCTGGCGATCCCGCTCGGCTTCGTCAATCCGCGCGCGGGCAGCTCGGCCAACATGATCCTGGCGCTATTGATCTTCTTCACCTATAACAACCTGACCAAGCTGCTGGAAAAGAGCGTCCAGCGCGGCAAGCTGGACTTCGCGATGGCCTGGTGGCCGCTGCACCTGCTGGCGGCCCTGGCCGTGCTGGCCCTGTTCGCCTGGCGCCTGAACGTCAACCACCGCTGGCACCCGCTGGTCCTGATCAATGCCTGGAAGCGCAGGCGCATCGTGCATCCGCCTGCACAGGCGCCGGCCAAGGTGGAGGCCCAATGACCATCCTGCAACGCTATTTCGCGGTCAGCATCATCCAGGCCGTGTCCTTCGTGGCGGTCGCCTTTCTCGGCCTGATCTCCTTCATGGACCTGAGCGGCGAGCTGCCTTCGGTGGGCAAGGGCGGCTACGATTTCCAGAACGCGCTGATGTACGTGCTGCTCCAGATGCCGGGCAATGTCTACCAGGTGATGCCAGTGGCCGCCCTGATCGGCACCATCTACACGATGGCGCAGTTCGCCTCGAGCTCGGAATTCACCATCATGCGCGCCTCCTCGATGTCGACGCGCACGGCGGCCGCCATGGTGTTCAAGGTCGGCATCCTGTTCGTGCTGGTCGCCTTCGTGTTCGGCGAGCTGATCACGCCGCGCACCGCGCCGCTGGCCGAGCGCGTGCGCCTGGCCGCCAAGGGTTCCACGCTGTCCGCCGAATTCCGTTCCGGCATGTGGACCAAGGACAGCATCCACACCGAGGGCGTGAAGGGCCCCGTGATCGGCACGCGCTTCTTCAACGTGCGCCAGATCCGTCCGGACGGCCAGCTGGTCGACGTGCGCCTCTACGAATTCGACCCGAACATGCGCATGCGCGCCCTGATCACCGCCACCGGCGGGCGCTACCAGGGCAACAACACCTGGCGCCTGACCGGGGTCAGCGAAACCCTGTTCAGCAACAGCCGCGAGCTGCCCGCACCGGGCACGCCGCGCCCCGAGGGCCAGAGCCTGCAGGCCGCCTTCGGCCAGGAGACCCTGGCCGTCAGCACGCGCAAGCTCGAGTCGCTCGAACTGGCCTCGGAGATCACGCCGAAGATCCTGTCGGTCTCGCGTTCCGACCCCGAACGCATGTCGGCCAACGAACTCGCCGTCTACACGCGCCACCTGGCCGAGAACCGCCAGGAAACCGACCGCTTCAAGGTCGCCTTCTGGAAGAAGATCATCGACCCGCTGTCGATCCTGGTCCTGATGGCGCTGGCCCTGCCTTTCGCCTACCTGCACACCCGCAGCGGCGGCGTGAGCCTGAAGATCTTTGTCGGCATCATGATCGGCGTGAGCTTCCTGCTGCTCAATGCCCTGTTCTCGCACCTGGGCGTGCTGACGGCCCTGCCGGCCTTCTTCACGGCGGCGGCGCCCAGCATCCTGTTCTCGCTGCTGGCCATCGGGGCCCTGTGGTGGGTGGAGAGACACTGATGAAACGCGCCCTGGTCCTGTTCGCCCACGGCGCCCGCGCCGCCAGCTGGGCCGCGCCCTTCGAACGCCTGCGTGACGGCTTGCGCGAGCAACTGCCCGGCACGCCGGTCACCCTGGCCTTCCTCGAACTGATGGAGCCTCGGCTACCGGAGGCGGTGACGGCGCAGGTGGCGGACGGTGTCGACGACATCACCGTGGTGCCGGTCTTCCTGGGGCAGGGCGGCCACCTGCTGCGCGACCTGCCGGCCTTGGCCGAGCAGATCCGTGCGGCCCATCCGGGCCTGCGCCTGCAGCTCGCCGGCGCGATCGGCGAAGACCCCGGCGTGCAGGCCGCGATGCGCGACTATTGCGTGCGCAGCCTCGGCAATGTCTAGGCTGTAATGACGTCCTGACAGATTTTTGACACCCTGTCCAGTCCGCTGCTGACAAGGGGCTAACACCCCTGGCATACGCGACAATGTTCCGTTATATTCGCGCGATATTTCCACGCGGAATGTAATTTCTCCATTTCAAGTCGGCTTGCCGTACGGCATTATTGGGACCTGTTCAGGCCAGCGCGTTCTGCGCTGCCAGCTTTCCAGGAAAATCCCCCATGAGCATTATCGACTACGCGCCCGTCGGCATCGTCGACGATCGTGACACCCTGTTGACTTCCCTGCAAAGCGGCGCCGTTGCCGCCACGCTCACCGCCGTCGACACCGGTCCCCTGACCGGCGGACGCTGGGTCATCGACGCCCAGTCGAACCCGGGCCTGTTTTCGATTGCCTACAATCCGGCCGTCGACGAGACGGCGCGCCTGGTGCTGAACAATGCGGCCCTCCTGCCCGAGGTCGGCGCCGCGACCACGGTGACCGTGCACTACTACGACAAGAACCAGCTCGACGCCTGGGGCAACCCGCGCGCCGGCACCGGTTTTACCCAAACCCTGATCTACAACGTGGAAGCGGGCAGCACCCGCGAACTCGACGGCTTCGGCAGCGACCTGGGCCTGGGCCTGGCCAGCAGCGGCGCCAGCCCGGAACTGGCCACCCTGTCGACCGGCCAGTTCCTGGCAGTATGGGAATCGCGTGACGGCGCGATCAACGCCCAGGTGCGCGACGCCGCGGGCGGCGCGGCGACCGGCGTGTTCGCCATCACCGCCGCGAACGACGGCGTGACGGAAAGTGCTCCGGCCGTGGCAGCGCTTTCGGACGGCCGCGCCGTCGTCGCCTACACCAGCATGGCCTGGGGCACGCCGCGCGTGAGCTACCGCATCACGGACTCCTGGGGGAATCTCGGCCAGGAAGTCGTGGTCGGCGCCGGCGGCGACACCGGCATGCCGGACGTGGTCGCGCTTGCCGACGGCGGCGCCGCCATCGCCTGGCGCGTCGGGGGACAGATCCACGTGCGCACCCTTGACGCGGCCGGCAACCTGCTCGCCGGCGAACAGGTCTACGGCAAGCTCGGCACCGCCTTCAGCCCGAGCCTGGCGGCAGTCGGCGGCAGCTATGTGGTGAGCTGGGGCGAGATCGGCGACGGCAACGTCTACGCGGCCCTGAACGGCGGCGCACCTTTCCTCGCCAGCGGCGACGGCCTGGCCGCCACCCTGGCGACCGCAGCCCCGCTGCCGTCGATCACGACGCTCGCCGGCGGCGGCTTCGTCGTGGCCTGGGACAGCTATGCCAACTCGCCCTGGGGCTATGCCGCCAGCGACATCTTCTTCCAGATGTTCGACGCGGCCGGCAACCGCATCGGCGGCATGACCCAGGCGAACGTCGATGGCGGCAGCGGCCGTTTCGACGCCCACGTCACCGCGCTGTCCGACGGCGGCTTCGTCGTGACCTGGGAATCGCAGTCCGGCGACTTCGACGGCAACGGCGTGTTCGGCCGCCGCTTCGGCGCCGACGGCGCGGCCCGCGATGCGCGCGAGTTCGCGATCAACGAGTATCGCCAGGGCGACCAGTCGCACGTGGCCGTCACCGCCCTGTCCAGCGGCGGCTTCGCCAGCGCCTGGGTCGACACCCAGGCCGACGGTTCGTCGACTATCGAGGCGCGCGTGCTGGCGGGCGAGGTGCCGGTGAATGTGCCTGAGCTGGTCTCCGTGGCGCCGGTGCCGGTGCCGCCGCCCGCACCGACTCCAACGCCAAAGCCAACTCCTACCCCAACTCCTACGCCCACCACCCCGACCGGCTCGGGCAGCGGCAACACCAATGGCGGCGGCTCGTCGACCGCACCCGGCCTGACCGGCAACAATGGCGCCGACCAGCTCAAGGCCTCGGCCGGGAGCCAGAAGATCGACGGAATGGGCGGGATCGACACCGTGGTGTTCGGCGGTCTGAAGAAGCAGTTCGACATCATGATCGGCGCATCCTCGGTGACCGTGAAGGACCGTACCGGGACCGGCGGCAGCGACACCCTGGTCAATGTCGAGCGCCTGTCCTTTGGTGACGTCTCGGTCGCGCTGGACATCGACGGCAACGCCGGCCAGGCCTACCGGCTCTACCAGGCGGCCTTCGATCGCACCCCGGACCGGGGCGGCCTCGGCTTCTGGATCAAGATGCTCGACAAGGGCCTGACGCTGCAGGAGATCGCCCCTGGCTTCACCGACAGCGCGGAGTTCGACCAGCTCTATGGCGTCGACAACAGCAACGCAGATTTCGTTGGCCTGCTGTACAGCAACGCGCTGCACCGCACGCCGGACGCGGAAGGCTTCGACTTCTGGATGGCTGCCCTGGACAAGGGCTATTCGCGCAGCGACCTGCTGGCCTACTTCAGCGAAAGCGCGGAAAACCAGGCGCAGGTGATCGGCTCGATCCAGCACGGCATCGAGTTCACGCCCTACGGTTGATCGGGAGGCGGTGGCTAGCCCTGGTGTTCGCGCCGGGCCATGGCCTCGCCCAGCATCACCAGCACCGGGCCGTGGCCGGGTTCCAGGCCGCGCGCCAGGTCCGCCAGGCTCATGCGCTCGATGCGTTCGTCGGCCCGGCTGCAGTTCTCGATGATCACGACCGGTAGTCCGGCGCGCCGGCCCTCGGCCAGCAGGCGCTCGGCGGTAGCCGCGGCTTCGCGGCCTCCCATGTACTGCACCAGGGTGTCGGTTTCCGGTAGCGCCGGATGGTCGGGCTGGTCGGGCGCCGTGCTCGAGGTGAAGAAGGCGACGCTGCGCGCCACGCCGCGCTTGGTGAGGGGCTGCTTGGTGGCCGCCGCGGCGGCGACCGCCGTGGTGATGCCGGGGACGATCTCGACCTCGATGCCGGCCGCTTCCAGCGCGCGCAGTTCCTCGTCGGCGCGTCCGAACAGCATCGGGTCGCCGCCTTTCAGGCGCACGATGTGCCGGTACTTGCCGGCGCAGTCGACCAGCTGCTGGTTGATGAGGGTTTGTGCGGTGGAGCGCTGGCCCGAGCGCTTGCCGACGGAGATCAGCTCCGCCTGGCGGCACAAATCCAGCATCTCGGGGGTGACGAGGGCGTCGTAGAGGACGACGTCGGCCTGCGCCAGCAGGCGCGCGCCGCGCACGGTGATGAGGTCGGCGGCGCCGGGTCCGGCGCCTACCAGATAGACTTTGCCCAGTTCCGCCATACCTCTCCTTCGCTTATTGATCCAGCCGGATCATACCCGCAGCGACGGTCTGGTGGGTGACTTCATCGATCAGGATGAAGGCGCCCGTCGCGCGGTTGTCGCAATAGGCGTCGGCGGCCAGCGGCTGCTGCACGGTGAGCTGCACGGTGGCGATGTCGTTCAGCTTCAGTCCTTCCGCCGCGTGCCTCTGCTGGGTGTTGACGTCCAGGATGCTGTCGACCTGCTTGATCTTGGCGGCGGTCTGGCGGGTGCCGTGCTTGATCCAGTACTTGCGGCGCGCATCGAGCGGCTCGTCCGACATCCAGCACACGTCGGCCACCACCTGCTTGAGCAGGGTCGCCGGCGCTTCGGCCCCCGCCAGCAGGTCGCCGCGCGAGATGTCCAGGTATTCGTTCAGCAGCAGGGTCACCGACTGGCCGGCCGTGGCCGATTGCAGGGAACCGTCGAAGGTCACGATGTCCTTCACGGTGGCCGTCTGGCCGGACGGTTGCACGACCAGCTTGTCGCCGACCGAGACCTTGCCGGACTCGATGCGGCCCATGTAGCCGCGGAAGTCGTTCGCTTCATGACCGTTGTGGCGCGCCACCAGCTGCACCGGGAAGCGGAAGGGCGCGGCGTGCGATTCATCGTAGACGGACAGCGACTCCAGCAGCTCGATCAGGGTCGGGCCTTCGTACCACGGCATTTTTTCCGACGGCTCGACAACGTTGTCGCCGGCCAGGGCCGACAGCGGGATCGCCGTCACGTCCTTCAGGCCCAGCGAGTTCGCAAACTCGCGGTAGGCCGCGACGATGCGCTCGTAGACGGTGCGGTCGTAGTTCACCAGGTCCATCTTGTTGACGGCCACGATCACGTGCTCGATCTGCAGCAGCTTGGCGATGGTCGAGTGGCGCTTGGTCTGGGTCAGCAGGGTCACCGAGCCATCGTCACCGAGTTTCACCTTCGAGACGTCCACCAGGATGATCACGGCGTCCGCGGTCGAGGCGCCGGTCACCATATTGCGGGTGTACTGCTCGTGGCCCGGGGTGTCGGCGATGATGAACTTGCGCTTCGGCGTGGCGAAGTAGCGGTAGGCCACGTCGATCGTGATGCCCTGTTCGCGCTCGGCTTCCAGGCCGTCGGTGAGCAGGGACAGGTCGATGGTGTCGCCCACGGTGCGCTTGTGCTTGGAGCGCGAGACGGCGGCCAGCTGGTCGGCGAAGATGCCCTTGCTGTCGAACAGCAGGCGGCCGATCAGGGTGCTTTTGCCATCATCCACCGAACCGGCGGTGATGAAGCGCAGCAGGCCCGCATCGGCGGACCGGCTCTGGTTCAGGTTATCGGTCATGGCGTTCATCAGAAATATCCTTGCTTCTTGCGTTTTTCCATCGACGCTTCCGAGGTCTGGTCGTCCATGCGGGTCGCGCCGCGCTCGGTCACTTCGGTGACGGCGGTTTCGGCGATGATGTTCTCGACCGTGCTTGCGGTGGAAGCGACCGGGCAGGTGCAGGAGATGTCGCCGACGGTACGGAAGCGCACGGTGCGGGTCTCGACCGATTCGCCTTCGCGCGCCGGGGTCAGCGGGGTCAGCGGCACCAGCAGGCCGTTGCGCGGGATCACCTGGCGCTCGTGCGCAAAGTAGATCGAAGGCAGGGCCAGCTTTTCGCGGGCGATGTACTGCCACACGTCGAGTTCGGTCCAGTTCGAGATCGGGAAGACGCGCATGTTCTCGCCGGGGTGGACACGGGTGTTATACAGGTCCCACAGTTCCGGGCGCTGGGCCTTCGGGTCCCACTGGCCGAATTCGTCGCGGAAGGAGAAGATGCGCTCTTTGGCGCGCGCCTTCTCTTCGTCGCGGCGGGCGCCGCCGATGCAGGCGTCGAAACCGTGTTCGGCGATGGTTTCCAGCAGGGTCACGGCCTGGGCCGCGTTGCGCGAGTCGGTCTGCGGGTTACGCAGGCGCACGGTGCCGCGCTTGATCGAATCCTCGACCGAGCCGACGATCAGGCGCTCGCCGAGTTCGGCGACTCTGGCATCGCGGAAGGCGATCACCTCGTCGAAGTTGTGGCCGGTGTCGATGTGCACCAGGGGGAATGGGAATTTACCCGGACGGAAGGCCTTCTCGGCCAGGCGCAGCAGCACGACCGAGTCCTTGCCGCCCGAGAACAGCAGGGCGGGATTGCTGCATTCGGCCGCCACTTCGCGCAGGATGTGGATGGCCTCGGATTCCAGGGCGTCGAGGTGGCGTGCATTCATGTCGGTCAGCACGGCCGGATTGTCGAGTAGGGTCGTCATCTTGTTTTGCCTGTTTGCAGCGGCTCAGGCCGCTACGGATTTAATGCGAATAAGTTTGCCGTCGACCACGTGCAGGCCGCATTCCTTGGAGCCGGGGTTTTCCCACCACCAGCGTCCGGCGCGCACGTCCTCGCCCGGCTGGATCGCGCGGGTGCAGGGTTCGCAGCCGATCGAGGGGTAGCCACGGTCATGCAGGGCATTGTAGGGCACATTGTTCGTGCGCAGGTACTCCCAGACATCTTCCTCAGACCAATCAGCCAGGGGATTGAACTTCTGCATGCCATGGGCGGCATCGTCTTCCTGTACGGCCAGCTCGGCGCGGGTGGTCGACTGGGCGCGGCGCTGGCCGGTGATCCAGGCCTGCTTGCCGGCCAGGGCACGGCCCAGGGGCTCGACCTTGCGGATGCGGCAGCATTCCTTGCGCATCTCGACGCTGTCATAGAAGGCGTTCAGGCCGTTCTGCGCCACATAGGCATCGACAGCTTCCGGCTGCGGCTTGAACAGGGCGATGTCAATGCCGTAGGTGTCGCGCACACGGTTCAGCATGTCCAGGGTCTCGGCATGCAGGCGGCCGGTTTCGAGCGAAAAGATCCCGATCGGCAGTTTCGCTTTCAGGATCAGGTCGGTCAGGACCATGTCCTCGGCCGCCAGGCTCGAGGCGAACACGGCGGGCGAAAAATCGCGGGCGATGCGCGCCAGGATGGCCTGCGTTTCTTCGACGCGGTGGTGCAAGTCGCTCATGGTGCGTCCTCTAGATACCCGCGCCGACGTCCGTCAGTTCCGGCGGCGTGCCGCGCGGGGCACGGCGGAACAGCGGCAGCGGCTGGTCGACCGATGCCTGGTAGGTTTCCGAAAACACGGTCAGGCCCTTGAGGGCATCAATGATGCTGCGGTCCTGGCGGGTGGCGAAGGCATCGAAGCCCACGCGCGACAGCGGCCACAGCTGGTCACGCAGCACGTCGCCGATGGCGCGCAGCTCGCCGGTATAGGCGAGGCGCTTGCGCAGGTTGAAGGCGGTCGAGTAGCCGCGGCCGTCCGAGAACTTCGGGAAATCGACGGCGATGACGCCAAAGCGTTGCAGGTCGTCCTTGATGGCGGCTGCCGGCTCGTCCGGCGCCAGCCAGACGCCGATGGCGGCGCGCTGCGACAGCGTCTCGCGCTGGGCCTGCCACACGGTCAAGGGCACGATGAACTTGCCTTCCGGGACTTCGACGGTTTCGGGCGTTTCACCTTCGACCAGGCGCAGCACGCTCCAGTCGTCGTCGACCACCTCGCGATGCTTGATGATTTGCTTGTGAACGACAAAATTAGGCATAGTGGTCTTCCCCAACCAGTTCGCCCGCCGCGATCGGCGTGGCATAGACGTGTTCCTTGAACGGCGCGATGCCGAGGCGCTGCACGGTGTCGACAAAACGCTCGCCTTCGAAGCGCTCGCGCACATAGACTTCGAGCAGGCGCCCGACCACTTCCGGCATCTGCACGGCCGAGAAGGACGGGCCGATGATCTTGCCGATGGCCGAGTTATTTCCCTGCGAGCCGCCGATCGACACCTGGTACCATTCGCTGCCGTCCTTGTCGACGCCGAGGATGCCGATGGCGCCCACGTGGTGGTGGCCGCAGGCGTTGATGCAGCCCGAGATGTTCAGTTCGATGTCGCCGATGTCGTGCTGGAAGTCGAGGTCGTCGAAACGTTCCGCGATGGCGGCCGCGATCGGGATCGACTTGGCATTCGCCAGCGAGCAGAAATCGCCGCCCGGGCAGGAAATGATGTCGGTCAGGAGGCCGATGTTCGGCGTCGCCAGGCCCTTGGCCTTGACCAGCTGCCACAGTTCGAACAGTTTGCTCTGCTCGACGTCGGCCAGCACCAGGTTCTGCTCGTGGGTCACGCGCAGTTCGCCGAAGCTGTACTTGTCGGCGAGGTCGGCCACGAAGTCCATCTGCTCGGCGGTCGCGTCGCCCGGCGGCACGCCGGTTTTCTTCAGCGACAGCACCACGGCGGCGTAGCCCGGCACCTTGTGCGGCTTGACGTTGCGGTTCACCCAGTTGGCAAAGGCGCGGTTGTCGGCATGCTGGGCGGTCGGATCGATGTCGCTCAGTTCGGCATAGCCGTGCGGCTGGAACCACTGGGCCACGCGGTCGAATTCTTCCTGGGTCAGGGTTTCCGGACCATCCTTCAGGTCGGCCCATTCTTCCTCGACCTGGCGGGTGAATTCCTCGACGCCCAGGGCTTTGAGCAGGATCTTGATGCGGGCCTTGTACTTGTTGTCGCGGCGGCCGTGCTGGTTGTACACGCGCATCACGGCTTCGGTATAGGTCAGCAGGTGCTGCCAGGGCAGGAAATCGCGGATGACCGAACCCAGGATCGGGGTACGGCCCATGCCGCCGCCGGCCATGAACTTGAAGCCGACTTCGCCCGCATCGTTACGCACCAGGGTCAGGCCGATGTCGTGGATGGCGATCGCGGCGCGGTCCTCGACGGCGCCGTTGATCGCCACCTTGAATTTACGCGGCAGGGCGATGAACTCGGGGTGGAAGGTGCTCCACTGGCGCAGGATCTCGGCGAAGGGGCGCGGATCGATGATCTCGTCGGCCGCGACGCCGGCGAACTCGTCGGTGGTGATGTTGCGAATGCAATTGCCCGAGGTCTGGATGGCGTGCATCTCGACCGAGGCCAGGTCTTCCAGGATCTGCGGCGTGTGCTCCAGCTCGATCCAGTTGTACTGGATGTTCTGGCGGGTGGTGAAGTGGCCATAGCCACGGTCATATTTGCGCGCGATATGGGCGAACATGCGCATCTGCTTCGAGGCCAGCAGGCCGTAGGGCACGGCGACACGCAGCATGTAGGCATGGCGCTGCATGTACAGGCCATTTTGCAGTCGCAGGGGCAGGAATTCTTCTTCCAGCAGCTCACCGGACAGGCGGCGTTCCACCTGGCTGCGGTACTGTGCGATGCGTTCGCGCACGATGAGATGGTCGTAGTGGTCGTAGCGGTACATGGTCTCGTCCAATGGGGGCAAACATTGTCCACCCGTTAAATGTTTGGTCAAGTGTACGGACCTGGCTATATATTCCAAACTACGGAGATTTCATTTGCTTATATGCGTAACTCGAATAAGCATCTTAAAATGTCATCTGCTGCCGCATTGACAAGAACCCTTTACAACGCTCGATTACCTTTTTCACTCTTCATGAACCTTCACCAGCTGCGCTTCGTGCGCGAAGCCGTCCGCCAGAACTACAACCTGACCGACGCCGCCAAGGCGCTGTTCACCTCCCAGCCCGGGGTCTCGAAAGCCATCATCGAGCTCGAGGAAGAGCTCGGGGTCGACATCTTCACCCGCCACGGCAAGCGTATCCGCGGGCTGACCGAGCCCGGCCGCCTGGTGCTGCAGTCGGTCGAGCTGATCATGCAGGAAATCGACAGCCTGAAACGCATCGGCAAGGAATACGCGGCCCACGACAGCGGCAGCTTCACCATCGCCACCACCCACACCCAGGCGCGCTACATGCTGCCCAAGGTGGTGCAGGCCTTCATGCAGAAGTTCCCCAAGGTGCGGTTGTCTTTATTGCAAGGCAACCCGAAGCAGATCGCCGACATGGTCAAGAACGACCAGGCCGACCTGGCCATCGCCACCGAGTCGATCGCGGCGGTGGAAGGGCTGATCACCCTGCCGTGCTACCAGTGGGAACACGTGCTGGTGGTGCCGCCCGAGCACCCGCTGACGCGTTCGAAAGCCGTCTCGCTGGAAGAGATCGCCTCCTACCCGGTGATCACCTACGACGCCGCCTTTGCCGGCCGCAGCAAGATCGACCACGCCTTCGGCCTGCGCAACCTCAAACCGGACGTGCTGCTGGAGGCCATCGACGCGGACGTCATCAAGACCTATGTCGAGCTGGGCATGGGCGTGGGCATCATCGCCGGCATGGCCTTCGACCCGGAACGCGACCGCAACCTGCGCGCCATTCCCGTCGGCCAGCTGTTCGGCATGAACATCTCGAGGGTGGCGGTGAAGCAGGGCGCCTACCTGCGCAGCTACATCTACACCTTCATCGAACTGCTGGCGCCGACCCTGAACCGCAAGATGGTCGAGTCGGCGATGCGCGGCGGCGAGAACTACGAGCTTTAACGAGGACATATCATGAGCACTATGAATCCGGTCGTCGATTTCTTCACGAAGATCGCCGATCACTACGACGCCCAGTTCCACGACGAGAGCGACGAAGACCGCCAGGACGACCTCGACGACGTCGCCGAGCAGGTCGCGGAACTGATGCGCGGCCACACCGTGCTGGAACTGGGCTGCGGCACCGGCTACTGGACCGATGTGATCGCCGAGACGGCGGCCCGGGTCATCGCCACCGACGCCAGCGAAGCGATGCTGAACGTGGCGCGCGAGCATGGCGAGGGCCTGGAGAACGTGCGCTACCGCGTGGTGGACGCGCTCGACATTCCGCCGGATATCGCCGAGGGCGGCAAGATCACGGCCGTATTCGCCGGCTTCCTGTGGTCGCACCTGCGCAAGGAACAGCAGGACGCCTTCCTGGCCGGCCTGCGTTCACGCATCGGCAAGGATGCGCTGCTGGTGCTGATCGACGACGAATACGTCGAGGGCGCCAGCCCGACGGTCGCGCGCACCGATGCCCAGGGCAATACCTGGGCCCAGTTCGTCGACGCCGACGGCAATCGCCACGAGCTGCCGAAGAACTACCCCACCGACAGCGCCCTGCGCAAGCGCCTCGGCACGGCGGTCCGCGAGATCAAGATCGGCCGCTGGGATTCCTGCTGGGCGCTGACCTGCCGGCTGAAATAACACCTGGGTGTCAGGTCTGACAAATGGACACGGGCTCAACATTCAGCGTAAGTTACGCTCGAGCTCGTGTCTGAATGTCAGACCTGACACCCCGGTGTAGAGTTAGAATCCGCCGCGGCTGCCGCCGATATTGATGCTGCCGCTGCCGGACGGGCTCCCGCCGCCCGGCATGCCGCCGGCGCCGCCCGGTCCGCCACGGCCGCGGCCGCCGCCTTCCGGCCGTTTGCCCCGCTCCTGCCTTCCTTCGCCGCCGGGGTCTCCGGGCTGGCGCTCAAGCATGCTTCGCACATGCGCCATCAGCTTGGCGCGCTGCGCGTCGTCGAGTGCGTCGTTCATTAATAACCAGGTTTCCCGCACGGCCAGGTCCTCGGCCTGGGTGGCCGCTGCGTCTGCGTCGAGCGGGGCGGCGAGCGTGCGCAGTTCGGCGGCCGGGTCGCCTGCCAATGTCCTGGCCGCCGCGTCAAGTGCCTCGCGCCGCTCCTTGCGTGTGCGCAGGATGGTGCGGGTCTTGCGTTCGCTCTGCTCCCACAGCAGGCGCTGGTTCTCGTTCAGAGCCAGTTCCTTTCGGATTTCCGGGGCCTGTATCAGGAGGTCTTCGGCGCGCCAGTCGGTGATGGGAATCGCGCGGACGGGCGCGAGGCAAAAGAGCAGGGCAGTGGCAACTGCGAGGGGGAGACGTTTCATGGAACAGGTTCTAGATGTGGGGAGTCCATTGTCTGTTGCCTGAACGTAAAGTGCGGTTACTCAGCTGTAAGGAAATGTTGCTGCTTCGGATAGGCTTGTCTTGAAATTGCATACGCGTCGCCGTCCTGCACCCGCCATACCCGCCAAACATAAAGTGAAGGCCGGCCCCCTCTTTCAAGGACGCCGCCGATATACTCGGACGAGCACATCACTTGGGAGAACCCATGCCTGGCCGCTTCGTTCGCAGAACCATTCTGGTATCGCTCGCTTACTGGACCCTGGCCGTACAGGCTCGGGAAACCCCGGCGCCCGTCGTGCGCAGCGCGGCGCAGCTCGAATCCGTCCTGGCCTCCAGCCAGCCGAGCCCACTCGACGCCTTCACGCCCTATGGCAAGCGGCGCTTCCTGCAGTCGCTGCGCTGGAACGAGCGTGGAGTGAGCAGCTTCAGTACCGCCCTCCTGGAACGCGAACTCGAGCCCCGGCAGATCGCCGACGTGCTGGCCTTCATCGATGCCAGCGCCTACCTGCCCATGGTGGTGAACGACCTTGCCGGCGCGCCGCTGCGGCTGCCGGCGCCATCAGCGGACGCCGAAGCGCGCCTGGCGCAGATCTTGCGGTTCACGGAGGAAGAGCATCGCGACGACACGGCAGGTGCGGTGACGATGACGGACGACACGCGGCTGGAGCGCCGTTTCGTCGCCGTCTTCGGCCAGCGCCCATCCCGGTTTACGCTGCAGGGGCTTCCGGTGGGCGACCTGCCGTTGTACTTCGACGCCGCCGCACGCGCGGCGCAAGGCGGGATGGACTCGGTCGCGACACGGTTCCTGATGGCGGTGTACGAGGAAATGCAGGGAAGGGGCATCGATACCCGCCGGTCCTTCGACGCGATCGTGCTCAAGCGGATGCTCGAGGCGCGCGAGTTCGGACAGGCACGGGCATTCGCGGCCGATAAGCTGCATCTGGCCGGGCGGGCCATCCCCACGGTGCGCGATCGCCTCGGTCCACGCTTCGAGGGGCGCAGCGCCTACCGCTACGATGCCGCCAGCAACACCCTGGTTCGTGAAGCCGTGCCACTTCCGCGTGGCACCGAACTCGTGATGGTCGTCGATGCGGGTTGCCATTTCTCCGCCGATGCGCTGGCGGCGCTGCGCGACGATGCCGCGATGCGTGCCCGCTTGCTGAAAGCCGGCCTCGTGCTGATCACGCCGCCACGCGCGGCTTTCCCCGCCGGTTTCATCGGAGCGTGGAACACCTCCAACCCCACGCTCCCGATCCGCGTTCCCTACAGTGTCGGGGAATGGCAAGCAGTCGACGTCCCCAACGTGCCGCGCTTTTTCTTGCTGAAGGACGGCAAGGTCGTGAAGCAGCTCAGCGGCTGGCCGGCGGAAGGCCACAAGGCGGCGCTGCTCGCGCTGTTGGACGGCGCCGCCGACTAGCTCAGCGCGCCGCGTCGAAGTCGAGCGTGTCCGGATCGTCGTCGACCGGAGTCGGCGCGCCTCGCATCTTGAGCCACACGAAGCCGGCCACGCCCGCCGTCAGCGAGGCCAGCAGGATCGCCATTTTCGAGGCATTGATGGCATCCGGCGCGCCCGTGAACGCCAGGTTCGTGATGAAGATCGACATGGTGAAGCCGATCCCGCCCAGCAGGCCCGCGCCGATCACGTGGCGCCAGGCCAGGTCCAGCGGTAGGCGGCACAGGCCAAGGGCGACCGCGGCGAAGCTGAACAGGACGATGCCGACCGGCTTGCCCGCCACCAGGCCGAGCATGATGCCCAGGCTGTTCGGCGACAACAGCTCTTCCGCCCAGCCGGCGCCGACCACGATGCCGGTGTTGGCCAGCGCAAAGATCGGCAGGATCAGGAAGGCGACCGGCTTGTGCAGCAGGTGTTCCAGGCGGTGCGAGGGCGACTTCTCGTCGTCCTGGCGCGCCGAATAGGGAATCGCGAAGGCCAGCAGCACCCCGGCGATGGTCGCGTGCACGCCGGATTTGAGCATCAGGAACCACATCAGCGCGCCGCCCACGAGGTAGGGCAGCAGGGCCATCACCCGCAGCACGCGGTTCATCAGGACGAGCAGGGCGAATACCGCCAGCGCGCCCGCCAGGTAGGCGACCGACAGGCCGGTGGAATAGAACAGGGCGATCACGATGATGGCGCCCAGGTCGTCCATCACCGCCAGCGCTGTCAGGAAGATCTTCAGCGAGGCCGGCACGCGGCTGCCCAGCAGGGCCAGGACGCCGAGCGCAAAGGCGATGTCGGTCGCCATCGGGATGCCGACCCCGGCCTGGGTCGGGCTGCCGTTGTTGAAGGCGAAATGGATCGACGCCGGCACCACGATGCCGCCGATCGCGGCGAGGATCGGCAGCAGGGCGTTGCGCAGGTCGGACAGTTCGCCGTTGTACAGTTCGCGCTCCAGCTCGAGGCCGATCATCAGGAAGAAGATCGCCATCAGCGCATCGTTGACCCAGTGTTCGATGCTCAGGCCGGCGACGTACTGCTGCCAGAAACCGAGCCAGGACGGACCAAAGGGTGAATTGGCGAGGGCCAGCGAGAGCAGGGTGCAGAGGATCAGCACGATGCCGCCGGATTTGCTCGACGCGAAGAAGGACTTGAAGGTGGAGGAGAGGCGAACGGAGGTGAAGAAGGGCATGATGGTCGCAATAAAGCCGCGTGGCGGCCCGACCATCGCGCATCCTGTCGTACCGGCGGTACGAACACCCATCGTTAGTATAAATGAAATCCGGCCCTTTCGGGCCGGAAATAGTGTGGAGCCTCAGCGTCCGGTGGTCGGCGCCGGCGCGGTGCTGCCGGCCAGCGGATCGGGCTGGGCGCTCCCTGCGCGCTTGACCCAGTAGTCGGCGTTCTCGATGCCGAGCGCCACCGGATCGAAGACCGGATCCTTGCCTTGCGCCTTCTGCGCCTCGTAGTCGCGCAGGCACTTGAAGGCGACGTTGCGCAGCAGGAGGATGGCGGCGATGTTCAGCCAGGCCATCAGGCCCACGCCCAGGTCGCCCAGCGCCCAGGCGGCATCGGCGGTCTTGATGGTGCCGTAGAAGGTGGCGCCGATGATGGCCACTTTCAGCAGGAATGCCATCCAGGGACGGCCGGTCGTGCGGTTCAGGTAGGCGATATTGGTTTCGGCGATGTAGTAGTAGGCCACGATCGTCGTGAAGGCGAAGAACAGCAGGGCGATGGCGACGAACAGCGATCCGAAGCCGGGCATGATGTTTTCCAGTGCCGTCTGCACATAGCCCGGGCCGGCGGCAACGCCCTGCACGCCGGTGAACATCGGCGTGCCGTCCGGCGCCTGCACATTGTACTGGCCGGTGATGAGCAGCATGAAGGCGGTGGCCGAGCACACGAACAGGGTGTCGACGTAGACCGAAAAGCCCTGCACCAGGCCCTGCTTGGCCGGGTGGCTCACTTCCGCCGCCGAGGAAGCGTGCGGGCCGGTGCCCTGGCCGGCTTCGTTCGAGTAGACGCCGCGCTTGACGCCCCACTGGATCGCCATGCCGATGATCGCGCCGAAGGCGGCGTCGGCGCCGAAGGCCGAGGTGAAGATCAGCGAGAGTACGGCCGGCAGCTGGTCGATGTGCATGGCGACGATGATGCAGGCCACGACGATATAGCCCAGCGCCATGAAGGGCACCACGTATTCCGCGAAGGTGGCGATGCGCTTGACGCCGCCGAAGATGATGAAGGCCAGTGCGATCGCGAGGACGGCGCCGGTGACGGTGGTGTCGACGCCCGCCGCGGTCTTGAGGCTTTCGGCGATCGAGTTGGCCTGCACGCCCGGCAGCAGCACGCCGGTGGCGAGGATGGTGACCAGGGCGAACAGCACCGCATACCACTTGATGCCCAGGCCCTTCTCGATATAGAAGGCCGGGCCGCCGCGGAACTGCTTGTCGATGGATTCCTTGTACACCTGGCCGAGGGTCGACTCGACGAAGGCCGAGCTGGCGCCGAGGAAGGCGACGGCCCACATCCAGAACACGGCGCCCGGACCGCCGAAGGTGATGGCGGTGGCGACGCCGGCGATGTTGCCGGTGCCGACGCGGCCGGCCAGGGTCATGGTCAGGGCCTGGAAGGAGGACACGCCCTGGTCGGAGCTCTTGCCGTCCATCATGAGACGGGTCATTTCGCGCACGTGGCGCAGCTGCAGGAAGCGCGAGCGGATCGAGAAATACAGGCCCGCGCCCAGGCACAGCGCGATCAGGGCGGGGCTCCAGACCCAGCCGTTAATGAGGTTCACCAACTCATTCATACATCTTCCCCATAGCAACAAATGTCATCGATAGACGGCCGGAAACGCTGCCCGGCCTGTTATGGAGAGCAACGATACCCGAAGAATTATCTAATTCCTATTGTTATTTTTTGCTGCACTGCCGCGTGCGCCAAGGCGATGCGGATGGCTGCGGCGCGCGCCATCAATTAGCGCACGGCGGCACGGTTTCGGTGCGCGGTAGCGTCAATGGAGCTTGATCGCGACCGCGTTGGCGCCCTCGCGCAGCGCGATCGCGGCATCCTCGAAGGAGGGCGGACCGAATCGGCTGACCGGGTTGCGGCTGAAGCCGTAGTTCTCCTTCGGGATGCCGATGAAGTTGCGGTCCAGTTCCTTGTTCCCGTTCTCGTCCTGGTAGGCCAGCACGGCCCAGGTGCCTGCGGGGATGTCCTTCAGGGTGACGACGGTCTCGCCCGCCTGGGCCGGCGCCGTGGCGCTGTAGGCGCATTGCTTGAGGAAGCGTTCGCGGTCGCAGACGGCGACGTTGACCGTGCCCTTGGCCGTCACGCCGGAGACACGGACTTCGACCGTGATGGCTGCCAATGCCTGGCAGCTAGAGAGAACAAGGCCGAAGGCGAGGAGGACGGTGGAAACGCTGCGCATGGTGATCCTTTCTAGATAGTGTCAAAGCGAAATCTGTACCGTCGATGAACCGCCGGCTGGTGTCTTCGGCAATGGTGCGGCGCGGGCGCTGTGGTAGGCTTGCGCCATGCTGATCAACGCCCTCATCGTCATCGTCACCATCGTGCTGATGGAAGTGTTTTCCATCGTCGCGCACAAGTACGTGATGCATGGTTTCGGCTGGGGCTGGCACAAGTCGCACCACGAGCCCCGTACCGGCTGGTTCGAGAAGAACGACCTCTACGCCGTCGTGTTCGCCGGCGTGGCCATCGCCCTGATCTGGTTCGGCACGCGCGGCTTCTACCCGCTGCAGTGGATCGGCGCCGGCATGACGGCCTACGGCGCGCTCTATTTCGTCGCCCACGACGGCCTGGTGCACCGCCGCTGGCCGTTCACTTACACGCCGAAGAGCGGCTACCTGAAGCGCCTCTACCAGGCCCACCGCATGCACCACGCGGTCGAGGGACGCGAGGGCGCGGTCTCCTTCGGCTTCCTGTACGCCCCGCCGGTGGCCAGGCTCAAGCGGGACTTGCATGCGCTGCATGGGGGACGCTTGCAGCGTCAGCCGCGCCCGGACGACGCCACAGGGCCGCAGGACGTGGCCGCAAGCCCCGACCACGCGAACTGAGCGCACTCGCGCCGCCTTTTATCAGCAGCCATAGCTTCGCCGCCTTGCTGGTTCCTGCGCGCTCGTCCCAGGCGTGGGCGCCGCGGCGCTTCACTTCGATGCCGATCTGGCGGTAGACATTGCGTGCGCTGGCGATCGCCCAGGCCGAGCGCAGGGGCAGGGCTTTCACGCCCTCGGCCGCCGAATCGTAATAGGGCTCGGCATGGTCGACCAGGCGCGCAGCCAGCACCGCCAGGGCGGCGCGGTGGCGCGGCTCGGCCAGTTCCTCGCGCGCGATGCCGGCCTCCCTTAGCCACTGGGCCGGCAGGTAGCAGCGGCCCATGCGTGCATCCTCGACGATGTCGCGCGCGATGTTCGTGAGCTGGAACGCCAGGCCCAGGTCGCAGGCGCGGTCCAATATATCCTCGTCCACCGCGCCCATGATCGAGGCCATCATCAGGCCGACCACGCCGGCCACGTGGTAGCAGTAACGCAGCGTGTCGTCGAAGGTCTCGTAGCGCGCGTCGGCGACGTCCATGCCGAAGCCGGCCAGGTGGTCGAAGGCGTAGCGCGGCGCGATGCGGTGGCGCAGGGCCACTTCCTGGAAGGCGGCGAAGGCGGGGTCGCGCATCGGCTCGCCCGCATAGGCGCGGCGGGTCTGGTCTTCCAGCTGCGCCAGCGCGCCGGCCGCGTCGTGGTCGGCATTCGCGACATTGAAACCCAGTTCCTGGCCGTCGACCACGTCATCGCAGTGGCGGCACCAGGCATAGAGCATCAGCACGCTGCGCCGCGTCGCCGGGTCGAACAGTTTCGCGGCGGCCGCGAAGCTCTTCGAGCCGACTTCGATGGTGCGCGTCGCGTGCTCCATCAGGGCTTCGCTCATGCCGTCACCTCCTCGCGGCGCGCTGCACGCACTTCTTCCAGCATCAGGCCGGCCGTGGCCTTGGCGGAGCCGATCACGCCGGGCACGCCCGCGCCCGGATGGGTGCCGGCGCCGACCAGGTAGAGGTTCGCCAGCTCGCTGTCGCGGTTGTGCGGGCGGAACCAGGCGCTCTGGGTCAGGATGGGTTCGAGCGAGAAGGCCGAGCCGTGGTGGGCATTGAGCTGGTCGCGGAAGTCGAAAGGCGTGAAGATGCGGCTTGTGACGAGCTGGCTGCGCAGTCCCGGCATGTAGCGCGCTTCCAGGTAGTCGAAGATGCGGTCGCGGTAGCGCGGGCCCTCGACCTCCCAGTCGATCGGCGCATTGCCCAGGTGCGGCACCGGGGCCAGCACGTAGTGGCTGCCGCAGCCGGGCGGAGCGAGCGAAGGATCGGTGACGCAGGGCGCGTGCAGGTAGAGCGAGAAGTCCTCGGCCAGCTCGCTGCCGCCGAAGATGTCCTTGATCAGGCCCTGGTAGCGCGGGCCGAAGCAGACCGTGTGGTGCTGGAGCTGCTCGTGGTGGTGGTCCAGGCCGAAGTAGAGCACGAACAGCGAGTTGCTGAAGCGCTTCTTGCGCAGCGCCTCGGACTCGGCCCGGCCGCGCGGGTGCTTGCCGAGCAGCTTGTCGTAGGTGTGGACCACGTCGGCGTTCGAGGCCACGGCGTCGGCCGCAAAGCGGCGGCCGTCCTCCAGCCGCACGCCCGTGACGCGTTTTCCGCTCGCCTCGATCTCCGCCACCGGCGCATTGACTTCGATGCGACCGCCGATGTCCTCGAACAGCTTCACCATGCCGCGCACCAGGGCGCCGGTGCCGCCGCGCGGGAACCACACGCCCCACTGGCGCTCGAGCGCGTGGATCAGGGTGTAGATCGAGCTGGTCGCGAAGGGATTGCCGCCCACCAGCAAGGAGTGGAAGGAGAAGGCCTGGCGCAGGTGCTCGTCCTCGATGAATTTCGAGACCAGGCTGTAGACGCTGCGCCAGGCCTGCAGGCGCGCCAGCTGCGGGCCGGCCGAGATCATGTCGCGGAAGGACAGGAAAGGCACGGCGCCCAGCTTCAGGTAGCCCTCCTCGAACACGGCTTTTGAGTACGCCAGGAAGCGCTGGTAGCCGTCGACGTCGCGCGGGTTGAGCGCGTGGATCTGGCGGTCCAGCGCCTCCTGGTCGTTGGCGTAGTCGAAGTGGCTGCCGTCTTCCCAGCACAGGCGGTAGAAGGGCGTCACCGGCAGCAGCTCGACGTAGTCGGCTAGCCGCCTGCCGGCAGCCGTGAACAGCTCCTCGATGCAGGACGGGTCGGTGATCACGGTCGGGCCGGCGTCGAAGACGAAGCCCTGGTCCTCGTAGACGTAGGCGCGGCCGCCCGGTTTGTCGCGCTTTTCCAGCAGCGTGACCTGCATGCCGGCGGCCTGCAGGCGGATGGCGAGCGCCAGTCCGCCGAAGCCGGCGCCGATGACGACTGCTTTTTTCTGATCGATCATGCTGGTTTCCTGATCTGGTCGGGATGGATCTTGATGGCTGCGGCAAAGGCTTCGCCCACGGGCACCGGCGGCTTGCCGGAAAGCAGGCGCGCCTTGTCGCCCAAGTGCAGGCGACCGGCGTAGAAGCGCGCGATCAGGGGAGCGGGCAGGCGGTAGAAGCGCTGCATCACGCGCCAGCGCGCATCCGGCCGGCCCGCAAGGAAGAGCATGCGGTTGAGCAGGCGGAAGAAGCGCTGGCTTTCCCAGGCGCGCCGCGCCTCCTCGCGGATGGCGGCGAACAGACGCGGCGCGTCCAGTGCCTCGGCCGGCAGGCCGGCGATGTGGTCGGCCAGGCGTACCGCATGCGGCAGCGAATAGCCGGTGGTCGGGTGGAAGAGGGCGGCGCGCAGGCCCGAGCAGGGCTGGCCCTTCATCTCGTCCCAATAGGCGTCGAAGTCGCCGGCGAGGACGATGGGAAGCGAACCGTGTTCCTCGCGCAGCATGCCTGCCACCTGCCAGCCGCGCGCGGCGACGTAGGCGGCGATGTTGGCGCGCAGGCGCTCCGGCTCCCAGGCGGCGCTGTCGACGTAATGGGTGTCCTCGACGAGGATGCGGTCCGGCCCGAAGGGCAGCAGGTAGACGAAGCGGTAGCCGCCCTGCTGTTCGACGCCGGCGTCCATGATGACGGGCGCCCGCAGGCCGTGCGGGGCGGCCAGAAGCAGTTCCTGGCCGAGGAAGGTCTGGTAGCCGAGCGACATCTGCCTGGTCGCGCGCATGCCGCGTCCGTCGATCACGGCGCGCGCCGCGAGCACCTCGCCGCTGGCCAGCGTGACGCTGGTCGGGCTCAGGCCGGTGATGCGCGTGCCGGTTCGCAGGCAGGCGCCGAGGTCCGCCGAGACGATGCGGGCGAAGTCCTCCGAGGCGATGCTGGCGTAGCCGCCGTCCAGGGTGCGCTCCAGTTGCGGGAAGCGGACCTGGTAGCGCGGCCAGCGCTGCGCCACGAGCGGCGCAACCCACGCCCACTCTTGCGCCGTCAGGTCGCTGTCGTGGAAGGACCAGGTGTGGTTGCCGCCGATGCGCTGCCCGCCGTCCAGCAGCAGGATGCGCAGGCCTGGTCGCCGCTGGCGCAGGCGCCAGGCGATCAGGCCGTTGGCAAGCCCGCCTCCGGCCAGGATCAGGTCGTAGGGTTTAGTCAAGGCTGGCCACTTCTTCCCGCGGGACGCCGCGCAGTTGCAGCGCCGCTTCGATGATGTCGGCCGCCCGCGGCGCGCCGCCGCTTGCGGCCACGCTGGCGGACAGGCCTTCCAGCTTGTCGGCGAACGTCGATTCCTCCAGCAGGCGCTTCAACAGCTTCGCCATGTGCCCGCTCGACGCGAATTGCGGCGACGCCTTCAGGCCGATGCCCGCGTGGACGACGCGGCTGGCCGTGCCCGGCTGGTCGAAGGCGATCGGCAGCGCCAGGATCGGCGTGCGCGCGGCGATCGCGTCCATCACGGTGTTCGAGCCCGCGTGCGAGACCACCGCATCGGCGCGCGCCAGCACCGCCTGCTGCGGCGCGAAGGCGCACACCCAGGTGGCGCCGGCCTGTTCCAGCGCGCGTTCCTGGGCGGCGTCCAGGCCGCCGCAATGGGCGACCAGGAGCTGCACGTCGAGTTCGCGGCAGGCGTGGGCGATGCGGCGGAAGAGGCCGAAGCGCTGGCCCTGCAGGGTGCCGAGCGAGGCGAATACGAAGGGCCGGCCGGCCGCGATCGCCGGCATGCGCGACTGTTCGGGCAGGTGCTGGATGCCGGGCGGTCGCAGGGGCCCCACGTGGTGGAAGTGCGCCGGCAGCGCGCGGCGCGGGAAGTCGAAATCTTCGACTGTCTGGCTGACTTGCGCGAGCGGCGACAGGCATTCGTGCAGTCCGCTGCGCGGCGCAAGACCCAAGCGTGCGGCATTGGCTGCGATGCTGCGGCCGTGCGGCCCCATCATCCAGTCGTAGACCCGGGTACTGCCTTCGACGATCTTGCGGGCGCGCTCGCTGTCTTCGAAGCCGAAGGGCATGACGGGCAGCGGAATGCCTGGTTCGCGGTTGACCGGCAGCGCACAGGCGACCGAGACGAAGGGCAGGCCGAGGCCCTCGGCCACCAGGCCGCCGGCCGCTTCCATCTGGTCGGCGACGACGGCGTCAATGCCGAGCTGGTCGATGGCGCGCGGCAGTTCGCGGCACAGCATGTCGGTGGACGCGGCCATGTCGAGGATGACGCGGCGCAGCCCCAGCGGCCCGCCCGGATTGGCGGCGCGCCGCAGCGACTCCGCCAGCGAGCCGGGCGGGTGGCTGGCGGCGCCGACGGCGTGAAAGCCGATGCGCGGGTCGCGCACATACTGGCCGGCGTCGGGCCGGTGGATGAACGTCACGCGGTGCCCGCGCGCGACGAATTCGCCGCCGAGTGCTTCCAGCGCATTGAAGTGGCTGTAGAAGGCGGGTGCGACAACAGCGAAATGCGCCATGCGATCGCTTCCCTCGGGCTTCAGTTGACGCTCAGCGCGTGCGGGCGCGTCCCAACGCCGTCGGCGAAAGGCATGGCGCCGCCCGCGAAGCGCAGGCGCGCGCCGCCGCGCGCGAACAGGCCGGCCACGAAACGCCGGGTGCCGGCCTGGCTGCCGAGGGCGTCGACCAGGTGGCGCTCGGCGTCCATCAGGTGTCCGGCCAGGCGCCGCTGCGCCTCGTCCAGCCCGAGCGAGACCAGCAGGGTGCTCTTGCCGAGGTCCTTGCCGGTGTCCTTGCCGGTGACGGCGCTGTCGTTGCCGGGCAGGTCGTGGAAGTCGTCGCGGATCTGGAAGGCGTGGCCGGCCGCGAGGGCGAAGGCGCGCAGCGAACGCGCCACCTCTTCTTCGGTCTGGGCGATGATGGCGGCCATGTCGACCGCCACGCCGAGCAGCACGCCGGTCTTGAGTTCGTTGGTGGCGGCGATGGCCTCGGGGCTGCGCGCGCCGCCGTGCAGGTCTTCGAACTGCCCGCGCACCAGGCCCTGGGCGCCGATGGTCTCGGCCAGGCGCGCCACCAGGCGGGTGCGCGTGATGGGCGGGATGTCCTGGGCGGTGGCCAGCACGCCGAAGGCGCGGCTGAGCAGGGCGACCGAGGCGAGGATGGTGACGTCTTCGCCATACTGCACGTGGATGGCGGGCTTGCCGCGCCGGAGCTGGGCATTGTCCATGCAGGGCATGTCGTCCAGCATCAGGGAGGCCGCATGCACCATCTCGACCGCGCAGGCGACGTCGACCAGGGCGGGCGAGGTGCAGCCGAGGTCGCGCGCGACCAGCATCACCAGCAGGGGACGCATGCGCTTGCCGGCGCTGAGCGCGCCGGCGCGCATGGCGGCGCAGAGGAGGTCGGTGTGCTCGCCGCTGCCCTCCAGCAGTGCGTCGATGCGCTGCTCGATGCAGTCGCGCAGTGCCTCGATCTGGTCTTCGCTGTCCGGGACGTCGAAGCCTTCGAATCGCCGTGTCGCTGTAGTCATGCGCTAACCCCTTTTGCCGAGAGCCACGATTTGTCGGAATTGCTGACGATCATACCGGAAGCAATATTGAGTAATCGTTAATTGTTTCAATCGTGCGCAGTAATGAGGCAAACGGCCGAAATCCAGCCTGCGCACCACCGCATCCTTGTTACACGCGTATTAAACTTGAAATTTCAGCCACGTTCATTAGCCGCACTCAGGAGAGCGGGTCAAGCGTGGGACGGGACGGGTTGTTGCAGAAATGACAAAGCCGGCAAAAGCCGGCTTCGGGAAAGACCTTGTGCCGCGCGGGACGCGCGGCGGGTGCTTAGAACGAGTGACGCACGCCCAGGGTGAACACCGACGGATCGGCGCCCAGTGCGGTGGCGGCCGGGGTCACGTTGGTCGAGGACGAGTAGATGCCGAACACGCCACGGCCGTTGTTGCGCAGCTGCGCGTAGGTCGTGTAGATGTTGGTGCGCTTCGACAGGTTGTAGGTGTAGGCCAGCGAGACGGTGTTGCCCTTGGCGCCGGTTTCGATCTTCTGCTGCTGGAAGTTCACGAAGAACTTGTTCGGACCGGTGGTGTAGGCGACGCCGATGTTGGCGTTCTTGTACTCGTTGTTCGGGCCGGTCTGGTCGGCGACCAGGTAGTTGCCCTTGACCTCGAAGGCGCCGAAGGTGTAGCCGGCGCCCGCGCCCCATTCCTTGTCGTCGCCGGTGGCCACGCGTTCGATCTGGTGGTAGCCGGCGCCCAGGTACAGGCCGCCGTTCTTGTATTCCACCGATGCGCCCATCAGGTCGCCCGAAGGATCGACGGCCTTCTCGCCGGTCGAGTAGGCGGCGTTGACGGTGAAGCCGCTGAGCGAGTTGCTCTTGTAGTTCACCGAGTTCGCCAGGCGGCGGGTCAGGCGCGAGAATGCCGACAGGTTGCTGCCGAACATGCCCTGGCCCAGGGTGTCGGTGGCGGCGGCGACGGCGGCGATCGGCGAGTATTCGCGGCCGACGGTCAGGGTACCGAAGTCGCCCTGCAGGCCGACCACGGCGCGGCGGCCGAACAGGTTCGAATCGGCGGCGCCGGTGTCGAGGGCGACGCCGGCTTCGATGTTGAACAGTGCTTTCAGGCCGTTACCCAGGTCTTCGGTACCGCGGAAGCCGATGCGGCTGCTCGACTGGTTGCCCGAGTTGATCACAGTACGATGGCCTTCGCCCGGGTTGTCGGTGTTCTCCACGGCGATCGCAGCGTCCATCACGCCGTAGATGGTCACATTGGTCTGGGCGTGGGCGAACAGCGGGAGGGACGACAGCAGCGCAGCTGCCAGGCACTTAAACTTCATGTAGATCTCCAGTTTGGTTTGGACAGGATGTCGAGCTCTTAATCACTCGGATCGACGCGGATATTACGGGGGGAATATGTCCGCTTGATGACATCCTGATATGCCAAACGCTCAACTGGCCGGCGCCTCCACATGCGAATGGTCGCTGACGGGAATCGCGATATCGATCCGGGTGCCGGGTGGTTCGTCGGCGCTGATGGCGATTTCGCCGTGCAGGGCCCAGACCCGCTCGCGCATGCCGATCAGACCGAGCGACGCGACCTTTTCCATGTCTTCGGAACGGATGCCGCGGCCGTCGTCGCGGATCGTGACCAGGAGCTCGCCATCGCTGCGGTCGAGGTTGAGCACCACGCTGGTGGCCTCGGCATGGCGGGCGATATTGGTGAGCGCTTCCTGCACGATGCGGAAGATGGCGGTGCTGGCGGCATCGTCGAGGCGCAGCTCGGCCTCCTCGGCCAGCAGCACGCAGGCGATGCCGTGGCGCTCGACGAACTCGTCGCGCAGGCCCTGCAGGGCGAAGTACAGGCCGCCTTCGTCGAGGGCGCGCGGACGCAGGTTGGTGGCGATGCGGCGCAGCGAGGTGATGGCGGTGAGCAGATTGCTTTCCATGCCGTCGAGCAGGCGTCCGCTCGCATCCGGCAAATGGTTGTTCTGGCGCAGCAGGGTGAGGTCCATGCGCAGCGAGGCCAGCAGCTGGCCGAGGTCGTCGTGCAGCTCGCGCGCGATGTGGGTGCGTTCTTCTTCGCGGATGGTCTGCAGGGCCGAGGACAGCTGGCGCAGCTGGTCGTGCGAGCGCGCCAGCTTCTGCTGCACCAGGTGGCGCTCGGACACGTCGCGCAGGATCACGGTATAGATGAGGCGGCCATCCTGTTCGATGCTGGAGATCGAGCCTTCGATCGGGAACAGCTGGCCGTTGGCGCGGATACCGGTGACGGCGTAGTCGGTGGCGCGGCGCCCGGCGCGTCCTCCGCCAGCGGGAAAATAGTCTAGCGGCAATTTGGTATCGCGTCCCGGCGCCTGGATGAAGCGCGCCAGCGAGCTGCCCCGCATGTTCGCCACGCTGGTGGCGAACATATGGGCCGCGGCCGGGTTGGCGAACACGATCACGGCCTCCTCGTCGATCGAGAGGATGGCGTCGCTGGCGCTGTGGACGATGCGGCGCCCGTCGACCCGGCGCACCTCGGCGGGAGGGCGGCGCACGGCGCGTGCGCGGCGCAATGCGGCCGCCGCCTGGCCGGCACAATAGCCGCCGAGGAAGCTTACTACGAGGACCGCTGTGCCTGGCGTGCGGCATCGCTGGCGTCGCTGTGGAGTCATGCGGGAAGAGCTGCCTGTCGTGGCCAGAGGGCCGGGAGCTCTACATTACGTGGTGGGGGAGGGTGCTGGCTTGATACCTGACAAGGCCTAGGGTGCACGGCTTCGCCGTGCGCGCGTTCAAACTACCGTTGAAACCACGCGCCTTGGCTGGTCATCGGGGAGCTGAACGCGCGGACGGCAGAGCGTGGTCCGGTCCACTGGACCGGACCACCCCTACGACACCGCGAACCGCAGGCCGTAGTTGTCCAGCGTCCCCGGCAGCCGCGCCGGATCGAGCCGCCGGTTCTCCAGCCGCAGCGTATGTTTTTCCAGCAAGGCCGCCAGCAGATGGCTGCTCGTCATCAGGACCAGGTGGCGCCCCGGACAGATCGCCGGCCCGTCGCTGAAGGGAATCAGGGGCCAGTCGCGCTTGACCCCTTGCTCCCAGTCCTCGCGCCACAGCTCCGGCGCGAAGCGGTCGGCATACGGCAGGTGGGCGTCGTCGCGGTGGAAGAAGGGTGCGTGGACCAGCAGGCCCGTTTCCGCCGGCATCGCGCCGTCTTCCCACTGCGTTGGCGCACGGCTCTGGCGCAGCACCATGGGCGTGGTCGGCCACAGGCGCAGCGCTTCCAGCACGGTGGCGCGCAGGAAGGGCAGCTGGGGCTTGCCGGCCCGCCCTGCGCTCTCCTCGCGGGCGCGCTGCAAGTGCTCCGGGTAGCTGTCCAGCAGGGCCAGCGCGCGGAAGCTCGCGATCACGGCGGCATCGAAGGCGAACAGCCACTGCGGCACCTGTTGCTCCGGCACGGTGAGGGCGTTGCGCGGGATCTGCGCCATGAAACCCGCCAGGCTGCCCGGCTCCGCGCGGTCGAGATACATCCGGATGCGCTCGAGGAAGCGTTCCCGCTTGCCGCGCAACGTCGGATGGAAACCGGCCCAGTTGGCGGCCCCGCGCAGGCGCGTGATCATGGCCTGCAGCTCGTGGTCTTCGGCGGCGCCGTTGCCCAGCACGATGCGGCGGACCAGGCGGTACCAGCCCTGCGACCAGACGTCCCAGTCGAGGCGTCCCTGCTCGCGCGCGGCTTCGAGGATGCGCGCGGCTTCCTCCTCGACAAGCGGCAGGAAGCCGGCGGCCATCCGGTGCATCGGATGCGCGGTATCGAGCGCGGCCTCGTTGAAGCGGCGCCGCTCCGACCGCTCTGCGCCCTCCGACAGCAGGACGGCCTTGGGTTCGAAGTGGGAGAGGGCGCCGCGCTTCTCGGTGCTGGCGGGCGAGAACGGGTCGGGCGAGCCGTCCAGCACCCGCTGCGCATGCCGCGGGTCCAGCACCACGGCCTGCTTGCGGATCGGCAGGGGCAGCATCAGGGGGCCGGGTCCGTACTTGTCGCGCAGCTTCTGCATGCGCTGCACGGCGCGGCGGTCGAGGTCGAGCTTGTCGGCCAGCGCCACCACCGCGGGACGGCGGATGATGACGCCCTGGGCGACCACGGGGGCGAACACATCGAGGCCGAGGGCGAGTGTATCCAGCACGCTGGCCCGGGGGAGGCCGGTGGCGGTGGTGCCGGATTTTGTGAGGCCGCGACCGATCGCGAGGCCGGCGCTGAATGCACCAAGCGCGCCCAGCACGCCGGCGGCCAGGAAGAGGGAGTCCTTGCGCGTCTTGCTCATGAAACGTCCTGTCCAGTTCGGTAAAGCTTGACTCTACGACAACTGGCCAGGGCGCCGCGCACGGTCGCCCGGCGGATCACATCTGCTTGAACAGGTGCAGGAAGCTGCGGCTGACCTCGAGCTTTTCCGGACGGCCCTTGACCAGCACCAGGTGGCGGCCACGGATGTCGCGCGTCACGCCTTCGATGGCGTTGACGTTGACCAGGGTGGCGCGGTGGATCTGCCAGAACAGCGAAGGATCGAGCTCTTCGGCCAGGTCGCGCACCGGCTTGCGGATCAGGGCCTCGAAAGAGGCGGTCTGCACGCAGGTGTATTTTTCGTCGGAGCGGAAGAACAGGATGTCTTCCACCGGAATCATGCGCAGGTCCTGGCCGATGCTGGCCTGGATCCATTGCAGGTGCTTCTGCTTGGGCGCCGCGATCTTCTCGGCCAGCTGCGAGAGCATCTGCTGCACGCTGTCATTGACCTTCTCGCCCGGGCGCTCGAGGCGCTGCTTGAGGCGGTCCACGGTGACCTTCAGGCGCTCCGGCTCGGTGGGCTTGAGCACGTAGTCGACCGCGCCGCGCTCGAAGGCTTCGACCGCGTACTGGTCGTAGGCGGTGACGAACACGATCTGGCTGCGGTCGCCAATGTCGCGCGCCGCTTCCATGCCGGTCTTGCCGGGCATGCGGATGTCGAGGAAGGTGAGATCGGGCTTGAGCTGGTCGACCAGTTCCACCGCTTCCTCGCCATTCTTCGCCTCGCCCAGGATTTCCAGTTCCGGCCATGCCTCCGACAGCCGCAGGCGCAGCTGGTCTCGCATCAGTCTTTCGTCATCGGCAATGATTGCAGTAGGCATGGGAGTTCCGCTAGCTGAGTGAAGAGTAACAATTATTCAATGAAACGGCGCGGCAGGCAAGCTGGTGGCCGGGCTTATTTGGATAGCTGATACGGCACTTCGATCATCGCGATCACGCCGCTGGGGCTGTTGGCCGCGATGTGCAGGCCGGCCTGGTCGCCGTGCAGCAGCTTGAGGCGGTCGCGGATGGTCTGCAGGCCCAGGCCCGTGCCGTCGCTCGGCACCACGCCGAAGCCGACCCCGTCGTCGGTGACGGTCACGCGCAGCTTGCTGTCGACCACTTCGGCCTGGATCTTGAGGGTGCCGCCTTCGGGCTTGCATTCGAGGCCGTGCTTGATCGCGTTCTCGACCATGGACTGCAGCATCATCGGCGGGAAGGCCGCGCTGCGCAGGCCGTCGGGGATCTGCATCACCACGGTCAGGCGTTCTTCCATGCGCATCTTGAGCAGGGCCAGGTAGGCCGTCACCATGTCGACCTCGCGCCCGAGGCCGGTGACCACGGCGTTGTCGCGCATCTGCGGCAGCACGGCGCGCAGGTACTGGATCAGACTGCGCTGCATGGCCGAGGCGCGCGGCGGGTCGACCTGGATCAGGTGCTCGACCGAGGCCAGGGTGTTGAACAGGAAGTGGGGCTCGACCTGGGCCTGCATCATCTGCATCTTCGTTTCCGACAGCTGGCGCTGCATGGCCTCGCGCTCGGCGGCGGCGTTGGCGATCTGCGATTCCGCTTCGGCGCGCTTCTTGCCGCCCACCAGTGCCTTGGTGCCGAACAGGGCGAGCACGAAGAGCAGCACGAAGTTCATGAACCAGGTCGAGGCCTGCTTGTGGTAGCGCGAGACCTTCTGCTCGGCCGCGTCCTCGACCGCGACTTCGATCGCGTTCGACAGCTCTTCGGTGATCTGCGGCGGCAGCGCGATATGGACCGAGTCGCCATCGGGGCGGATGGTGGTCGAGGGCGAACTCGGCGGTTCAGGCGTGTCTGGCGCGTCCGGCGCATCCGGCGCTTCCGGGGCCTCCGGGGCCTCCGGCGGGACGGTCGAGGCGCCGCTCTTCGGCCGGCTGCGCGGATTGAAATGGATGCCGCTCTCGTCGATGAGGATGGCGGCGTCGCTGCGCCTGTCCTGGCTGCGCTCGGCGCGGGCTTCTTCCTCGGCCGGGCGCGAGAACAGCTCTTCCTGCAGGATGGCGCCGGCGGTCAGGGTCAGGATTGCAAAGAGGAAAAACTTCCACCACGACAGCTGGGTCACCCAGGTCGCCACGGCGTCGAAGCAGCGGTAGAGCCACGACAGGACGCTGGAAAGATGGTTCTGGCTTGTGTTCCTTGCTTGCATGGTCTGGTGTTCGAGTCGGTTCGCTTGCACGTGCAAGCGGCGAGTGTACTCTGTCGCCGCCCCCGCGTGCCGCAAAAACAACATTGCCGGCATCTACAACTGTTGGGATGATGCAACTTTACCCAATGCGGCCAGGCCGGGCCAGCGCCGTGCGACAGCCTGCACGATCCGGGGCATGGACTGCGCCCGGCCCAGCCAGGATGCGTCCGTCACGCAATGCGCCAGCGCAAAGGCTGATGGCCGGAAACACTGCAAGGTATGGTTTTTGGTTTTCATGAGGGGATGTGCGATGTTAGCCGAACACCTTGCCGAAACGTCCACCGTGCAATCACGTGCTTCCGGCGGAAAATTCCGCCTCGTAACCCGCAGCGACTTCGACGGCCTCGTCTGCGCGGTCCTGCTCAGGCACCTCAAGCTGATCGACGACATCCTCTTCGTGCACCCGAAGGATATGCAGGACGGCAAAATCGCCATCAGCCGGTGCGACATCACGACCAATCTGCCCTACGTGGCTGCCGCCCACCTCTCGTTTGACCACCACCTGTCGGAAACCATTCGCAACACTGGCATGCGCGAGAACCACATCATCCATCCGGACGCGCCTTCGGCGGCGCGGGTCGTGTACCGGCACTACGGCGGCGCCGCCACCTTCCCGGCGGCCTGGAACGACATGATGGCGGCGGTGGACAAGGCCGACGCGGCGCGCTTCACGCGCGACGAGGTGCTGTTCCCCCAGGGCTGGAACCTGCTGAACTTCCTGATGGACGCGCGCACGGGCCTGGGGCGCTTCCACGACTTCCGCATTTCGAACTACCAGCTCATGATGGCCCTGATCGACTACTGCGCGTTGCAGCCGATCGAGCGCATCATGGCCTTGCCGGACGTGGTCGAGCGCACCGAGCTGTATTTCGCCCACGGCGAGCGTTGCAAGGAACAGATCCGCCGCTGCGCGCGGGTCCACAAGAACCTGGTGGTGCTGGACCTGCGGACGGAAGAGGTGATCTATGCCGGCAACCGTTTCATCGTCTATGCACTCTTCCCCGAGACGAATATCTCGATCCACGTGCTGTGGGGCCTGAAGCGGGCCAATACCGTGTTCGCCACCGGGAAATCGATCCTGAACCGGACGTCCAGGACGAATATCGGGCCGCTGATGCTGGAATACGGCGGGGGCGGTCACGAGAACGCGGGCACCTGCCAGGTCGACAACGAGCTGGCCGAGGACGTGCTCGGCGCGCTCGTCAACCGCATCAACAAGGACGGTTGAGACGGCGTGCGATCGGTCAGTGTCCGGCGTGGCGTGCACCGATGCGGATGCAGCCGAGCGCCGCACACGTGACCGCCAGCCCCAGCGTGAGTCCGCCGATCATGCCGGCCAGGTGCAGGGGGGCGGCGAGCCAGGCCAGCATGTAGCCGAGCCCGCCCAGCACCAGGGCCCAGCCCGCGAAACGCCGCGCCGCCTGGTCCGCCGCCGGCGAGGCGCAGCGCATGCGCTGCGCGAGCGCCTTCGGAATGGCATTCGCATACACCACCACCACGCCGCCCAGCAGGGCGCCGGCCAGGCGACGGCTCCACTCGGGATCAAGCCAGGCCGGCGAGGCCCAGGCCAGCAAGGCGGCGGCGCCGAGGATGAACAGGGCGCCCAGCATGGCGCGGCACAGCTGGGAAAACCGGGAAGACTGCTTCATGACTGCTCCTTCTTGGATGGTGTGGAGGATGGCTCGGACCGGCTGACGTTCAGCCCGAATACCTGCGCGAATCCCAGCAGCGCGTCCTCGAGCACGGACAGGCGCAGCCGGTAAGTGATCGTGCGGCCCTGCTTTTCCGGCTCGATCAGGCCGGCCGCGACCAGCACGGCGAAGTGGGCGGACATGGTCGGCTTGGACACATCGAACAGTTCGGCCAGCTCGCCGGCGCCCATCGGCCCCTGCTGCAGGTGCTGGAGGATGGCGCGCCGGGTCGGGTCGGACAGGGCTTTGAATACGGAAGTCATAGGTCGATTGTTAGCTAAACATCGAACTATTGCAAGCGTTTTTTTCGCCGGCACCCGGTCATTGCGCGTGATAGCGCTGGTCGAGCATCTGGTGCACCGCGTCCGCTGCCAGCGGCTCGCTGAACCACTGGCCCTGCAGCTGGTCGCAGCCATGCGACTTCAGGAACTCGACCTGCGCCTCGTTTTCGACCGCTTCGCCGACCACGGCCAGCTCCAGGTTGTGGCCGATGTCGATCAGGGTCTTGGCCAGGCTGCCGCGGCCGTCGCGCGTGATGTCGCGTACCGCGGCCTTGGACAGCTTCACCTGGCGCACCGAGAGCTGCTGCAGGAAGTTGAGGTCCGAGATGCCCTTGCCGAACTCGTCGAGCGAGAGGGCGACGCCGACTTCGCGCAGCTGGCTCGACAGGTCGCGCCCGAGCCCGGGATTGCGGATCAGGTCGGCCTCGGGGATCTCGATCTCCAGCGCGCCCGGCGGCAGGCCATGGCGCGTCATGCGTTCGGCCAGGCCGGCAATGAAGCCGTGCTGGCTGTATTCCCGGTGCGACACGTTCACCGACACCGGCAGGCCGGTGTAGCCGAGCTGGCGCAGCTGCTGGAGAAAGGCGCAGGCCTGGTCCAGCACCCAGTTGCCGATCTCGACCATCTGGCCGGTTTCCTCGGCCTCGGTGAGAAAGCTTGCCGGCAGCATGACCCCGTGTTCCGGATGGCGCCAGCGCAGCAGGGCTTCGAAGCCGCGCACCTTGCCGCTCCTCGCGTCCATGCGCGGCTGGAACAGCAGGAACAGTTCGTCGTGGTCGAGGGCGCTGCGGATGCCCCTGGCAAGCGCGGCGCGCTTCTCGTCGGCGGAGCGCATCTCGGCAGAAAAGAAATGCACGCCGCCGCCATTGCCCTTGGCGTGGTACATGGCCATGTCGGCGCCGCGCACCAGTTCGGCGGGGCTCGATCCGTCGTGCGGATAGAGCGCCACGCCCAGGCTGGCGCCGACCGGGATCTCGTTGCCGCCGAAGGCGACCGGCATGGTCATCGAACGGCGCAGGCGCTCCACCATGCGCAGGGTGAAGCGCAGCGAGGGCTGGTCCACCAGCACCAGCACGAATTCGTCGCCCGACATGCGCGCCACCGTGTCGCTCTCGCGCACGGCCGCCTGCAGGCGCCGCGCCACCACCTTGAGCACCGCGTCGCCGGCTTCGTGGCCGAAGGTGTCGTTGATGGTCTTGAAGTTGTCCAGGTCGATGAGGACGGCAGCCACCATCGTGTGGTGGCGATGGGCCAGGTGCACCGCATGGTCGAGGCGGTCCCACAGCAGGGTGCGGTTCGCCAGGCCGGTGAGGGGATCGTGGTTGACCTCGTGCTCGAGGTGGGCGGTCCGCTCCTTGGTGGCGGTCACGTCCTGCAGGATGCCGATGAAGTGGGTCACTTCGCCGTGCTCGTCGCGCACCGGGGTGATGCGCAGGTCGTTCCAGAAGATGTCGCCGTTCTTGCGGCGATTCCGGAATACCACATTCACGGCGCGCCGCTCCTTGATGGCCAAGCGCACCTGGCTGCGTTCGTGGACGTCAAGATCGGGCGCGGCCATGAAGCGCGGGTCACGCCCGATCGATTCCTCGGCGCAATAGCCTGCAATGCGCTCGAAGGCCGCGTTCACGTATTCGATGATGCTGTCGTTTCCGACGCAGCGGGTGATGACGATGCCGTTGCTGGCCGCGTGCATGGCGCGTTCGCTCAGCATCAGCTGGCGCTCCTTGGCGCGCCGCTTGGCGATATTGATGCCCAGGCCGAACAGATAGCTGTCGCCGTTGCAGCGCACCAGGGCGCCGCCTACCAGCATCGGGGTCTCGCGTCCGCTGCGCGACAGGTAGTTCATTTCCATCGACACCTCAGCGCCTTCCTCGAAGACGCGGCGGATGCTCTCGAGCGCCAGGGGACGCTCGCGCGCCTCGAACATGTCGAGCACCCTGGCCGCGGCCAGCTCGTCGGGCGTCATTTCGGTAAGGCGCTCGAGGTTGTGGTTCCACAGGACCAGGCGGCCGGCGCGGTTGATCGCATAGAAGGCGCCGGGCAGCAGGTCGACCACCTCGGACAGCGGGGTGCTGGCGACGCGCACGGATTCGTCGGGGGATTCATGCGGCGAGACCATCACGCTGGCGGTCCAGCCCCGCGCCGCGCCATCCGCATCGTACTGGCGCAGCAGCGCCAGCCGGGCCTTGCCGTCGATGCCGCCGGCAAAGCGCATCCGCACCTTGCCGCCGCCCGCCGAGGCCAGGGCGGGCCAGGACGCCGCATCAAGGAAGAGCTCGGCGAGCCTTCGTCCCGGAGCCTGGGCCGGCGTCCAGCCGAACATGGCCGAGGCCGCCGGATTCCAGCTGACGATCGTGCCCTCGTCATCAAGCAGGAAGGTCACCTGCGCGGATGGTTCGATGAAGGACATGCCGGCACCCTTTGTAAAAGCGCTCGCTGGAAGCCCAGATTACACGCCTTTGCCCGTGGGTGGCGCAAAACAACAAAGCCACGGCGAACCGTGGCTTTGAAGATATGGAACCGCGAGAGCAGCGATCAGGCCGCGGCGATTTCCTGCTTCGGCGGCAGCGCGATCTCGTTGTTCACGCTGAACTGATAGTCCTCGAACACGTGCTGGGCCGACAGGATCTGGTAGCTGCCGTCCGCCAGGCGGTGGGTGGTGTCCTTCAGGCGGTAGGTATAGTGGCCGCAGGTCCAGCAGTTGAAGTTGCGCATGTGCGTGCACAGGCAGGTCTTGTCCATGACGGAGATGTTCTTGCCGTCCGGGCTGGCCTGCACTTCGCGGTTGTACGAATTGATGTAGGCGCAGTTGCCGGTCGCGTCCAGCAGGTAGCCGTAGGATTCGCAGCCCGGGCGGATGCCGGAGCCGATCGCCGGCGTGCTTTTCAGCATGCGCATCGGATAGCCGGTCGGCGAGACGCCGTTGACGATGATGTCCTCTTCGCTGGCGCGGAAGTATTCCTGCTTGACGTTGTCCGGCATGCCGCACTCGTGGGTGACGGTGAAGCGGGTCGCCACCTGCACGCCGCCGGCGCCTTTCTCCAGGAAGCCGACCGCGTCCGAGCCGGTGAAGATGCCGCCCGCGGCGATCACCGGGATGTCCAGGTTCTGCTCGCGCATGAAGACATGGATCTCGTCCATGATGGTGTGCAGGTCGTACTGCTTCCAGTCGTCGATGCCGAAGCCCAGGTGGCCGCCGGCCAGCGGACCTTCGACGATGATGTAGTCGGGCAGGCGGTTCAGGCGCGAGACCTTTTTCAGGAACAGCTGCAGCGCGCGCACCGAGGACACGATGATGCCCAGCTTGGTATCGCGGAAGCGCGGGTGGTCCTTGATCAGCTCGAAGGAACCCAGGTGCAGGCCGGCCGACATGGTGATGCCGTCGATGCCGGCGTCCATCGCCGCCGACAGGCGGGTGCGCAGGGTTTCCTTGGGCGCGTTCATGGTCAGCTTTTCCATGCAGTTCACGAAGATCAGGCCATCGCCTTTCTTCGCTTCCATGGTCGAGCCCACGTGCAGGCGGGTCGCTTCGGCCAGGCGGTCGAGGTCGAACTGGACCACCGCCTTGTTCATATTGTTGATGTTGAACTTGTAGAGCTTGGTCTTGTCCTTGACGAAGGTGGTGTCGAACTTGCGGTCCGAGACGTCCTGCACCATCGCATCGGAGATGTGGCCGATGCCGCCCAGGCGGGCCGCTTCCAGGGCCAGCTCGGAGGTCGAGATGTCCACGCCCATCCCGCCGATCATGATGGGCACGTACTCCTTGTTGCCCAGTCGCAGGCGGAAATCATCAACACGTTTCATTGCAATCCTTAAACCTTCGTTTTACCTGCGCGTCCATACGCGCCATGGCCGCGCGTCGCACGGCCAATATTCTACTCCCGGGCGGGCTTGAGACCACGCCCCATTGCGGCTGCCGTTTCCTTCAGTCGCGGAAGTTGTTGAAGGCCAGCGGCAGGTCCTGGATATCCTTGCGCAGCAGGGCCATGGCGGCCTGCAGGTCGTCGCGCTTGGCGCCGGTGACGCGCACCGATTCGCCCTGGATGCTGGCCTGCACCTTCATCTTGCTCTCTTTGATCAGCTTGGTGATCTTCTTGGCGTCCTCGGTCTCGATGCCGTTGCGTACCTTGATGACCTGCTTGACCTTGTCGCCGCCGATCTTCTCGATCTTGCCTTCGTCGAGGAAGCGCACGTCGACCTTGCGCTTGGCCATCTTGTTGATCAGGACGTCCTTGACCTGGCCGAGCTGGAAGTCGGAATCGGCGAACAGGGTCAGTTCCTTGTCTTTCTGCTCGACATTGGCCGAGCTGCCCTTGAAGTCGAAGCGGGTGGTGATTTCCTTGTTCGACTGTTCGACGGCGTTCTTCACTTCGACCATGTCTGCTTCGCAGACGACATCAAACGATGGCATGGCGTTTTTCCTTTTTCTGGTATTGCTAAATAGATGAATCCCTCTATTTTAACGGACAACGTCTCCGGGAGCCATCAATTTGCCCGTACGGAAACAGCCTGAACCGGGGTTGCACCCGCATTGCCCCCTATAATGCTCGAAAAACACCCTCACGCCATGCACGCCATCCTCCACGACCATCCCCTCGATTCCCTGAACACTTTCCGTATCCCGGCACGGGCCCGGCACTACCTCCGGGTGGACGGGGCGGAGCAGCTCGCGGCCCTGCGCGCCGACCCAGGGCTCGCCGCTCTGCCGCGCCTGGTGCTGGGCGGCGGCAGCAATATGCTGTTCACCCGCGACGTCGACGGTGTCGTGCTGCACATGACGGGCCTGGGCAAGGAAGTGCTGGGCGAGCACGAAGGCAAGATCCTGGTGCGGGCCCAGGCGGGCGAGAACTGGCACGCCTTCGTGCAATGGACCCTGGCCCAGGGCCTGGGCGGGCTGGAAAACCTGTCCCTGATCCCCGGCACGGTGGGCGCCGCCCCGATCCAGAACGTGGGGGCATACGGCACCGAAACCAGGGATGTGTTCCATTGCTTGAGCGCATTCGACATGGCCAGCGGCGAGGTGCTGACCCTGGACGCGGCGGCCTGCCGCTTCGCCTACCGCGACAGCGTCTTCAAGCATGCCGAGGGCCGCGCGCTGGTGGTGCTGGACGTCACCTTCGCGCTGCCGGCGACGTGGTCCCCGAACCTGCGCTATGCCGAGCTGGCCAGGGCGGTGGAAGAGGCCGGCCTGGCCGCGCCGACGCCCCAGGACGTCGGCCGCACCGTGGAAGCGATCCGGCGCCGCAAGCTGCCCGATCCGCAGGAAATCGGCAACGCGGGCAGCTTCTTCAAGAACCCCGTGGTGTCGCAGGAACACTGCGCGCGCCTTCTGGTGGAATTCCCGAACCTGGTGCACCATGCACAGGCGGACGGCAGCGAAAAGCTGGCGGCGGGCTGGCTGATCGACCAGTGCGGCTGGAAGGGCCGGTCGCTGGGCCGGGCCGGCGTCTATCCGAAGCAGGCCCTGGTGCTGGTCAACCTGGGCGGGGCCACGGGAGACGAGGTGGTGCGGCTCGCGCGCGCGATCCAGGCCGACGTCAAGGCGCGCTATGGCGTCGAACTCGAACCGGAACCGGTGTTCATCTAGCATCTAGCGGAGGCAGGCATGATCAAGGCAGTCGTGACGGGCCACTCGCGCGGCCTGGGCGCCGCGGTGGCGGCCGAACTGATGGCGCGCGGCATCCCTGTGCTGGGACTGGCGCGCGGGCATGCGGAAGTGGCCGAGGGCATGGAGCAGGCGGCCGTCGATTTCGGCAACGCCGCAGCATTGGGCGCCTGGCTGCAGGGCCATACCCTGGGGAGCTTCCTCGCGGGTGCGGATACGGTGCTGCTGGTGAACAATGCCGGCGTCGTCGCGCCGGTGGGCCCGCTGGCCGAGCAGGAGCCGGCGGCCGCGCTGCGTGCGGCCATCATCAACGTGGGCGCCCCGCTGGCCCTGTCCGCCGCCTTCGTGCAGGCCGCGCCGCAGGCCGAGCGGCGCATCCTGCACATCTCGAGCGGAGCGGGACGCAGCGCCTACCCGGGCTGGAGCGTGTACTGCGCGACCAAGGCGGCGCTGGACCAGCACGCGCGCGCGGTGGCGCTCGACGGCGACCCCCGGGTGCGCTGCGTCAGCATGGCGCCGGGCGTGATCGACACCGACATGCAGGCGGAGATCCGGGCCACGCCGGACACGCGCTTTCCGCTCAAGCAGCGCTTCGTCGACATGAAGGAGGGCGGGGTGCTGGTGAGCCCCGCCGAGTGCGCGGCCAAACTGGTGGACTGCCTGCTCTCGAAGCGCTTCGGGCAGGAGCCGGTGGACGACCTGCGCAACGGCGCCTAGCCGGCCACCAAATTTCCCCCGCACACCCCGGTGTCACGCACACCCCGGTGTCAGGTCTGACAAATGGACACGAGCTCAGCCTTGGGATCCATCTAATGCTGAGCTCGTGTCCGAATGTCAGACCTGACACCAAGGTGTGACATCAGGCTGCTTCAGGCAAGGGCGCCTAGCCGGCGCGCCCGGCCAGCAGCCCTTCGAAGGCGGCCGCGGGCAGCGGACGCGAGAACAGAAAACCCTGGCCGAAGTCGCATCCGGCCCGGCCCAGGCAGTCGCACTGCTCCTGGGTCTCGACACCCTCGGCGATGACCTTCAGGCCGAGCTTGTGCGCCATGACGATGATGGTCTCGGTGATCGTGCGGCTGAAATTGTCGTGGACCAGCTCCTTGACGAAGGACTGGTCGATCTTCAGGTAATCGATGTCGAGGCGCTTCAGGTAGCTCATCGAGGAGTAGCCGGTGCCGAAATCGTCGATCGACACCTGCATGCCGCTGGCCTGCAGCGTGGCCAGCTTGTCCATCACGGTGTCCGAGAGGTTCAGCAGCAGGCCTTCGGTGATCTCGACGTTGATGCAGCGCGGACCCAGCCGGATCGCGTCCAGGTGGGCCACCCAGTCGGCGGCCTCGGTCTGGGGCTGGAACTGGACCGGCGACTTGTTGATGCTGATCTGGAAGTCGCGGCCGAGCAGTTCCGACCAGCGCTTCGACTGCTGCGCCGCGGTGCGGAACACCCAGTCGCCGATCTCGTGGATCAGGCCCGATTCTTCCGCGACCTCGATGAAGGTATCGGGCGAGAGCAGGGCGCCGGATGCGTGGCGCCAGCGCAGCAGGGCTTCGGCCTTGACGATGCCGCCCGTGGCGAGGTCGACGATCGGCTGGAAATACAGCTCGAGCTGGCCGTCCGGCACGGCATGGCGCAGCTCGGCCAGCAGCTTGAGGCGGCGGATGGCTGCGGCCTGCATGTTCGCTTCGAAGAAGGTCAGCTGGTTGCGTCCGCCCGACTTGGACCGGTACATGGCGTGGTCGGCGTTGCGCATCAATTCTTCCGGGTCGGTGGCGTCGTCGGGGAAGCGGGCGATGCCGATGCTGCCGGCGATGTAGAGCAGTTCGGCCTGGACCTGGAAGGGCTGGGCGAGCGCGTCCAGGATGGCCTGCGCAACCGCCTCGATGTGGGCCAGCTCGCCCACCTCGGTGAGGATCACCGTGAATTCGTCGCCGCCGAGCCGCGCCACCGTATCGCCCTTGCGCACGCAGCCCCGGATGCGCTGGGCGGCCTCGACCAGCAGTACGTCGCCGGCGTCGTGCCCGAGCAGGTCGTTGACTTCCTTGAAGCGGTCGAGGTCGATGAACAGCAGCGCCACTTCGCCTCCTTCGTCATCGGCGCGGCGGATCGCCTGTTCGAGGCGGTCGCGGAACAGGGCGCGGTTGGGCAGGCCGGTCAGGGCATCGTAGTTGGCGCGCCGTTCGAGCTTCTCGGTGAACTGGCGGATGGTCTCTTCGCTATGCTTGCGGCTGCTGATGTCGTCGATGAAGCCGTACCAGCTGGTGACGCCGTCCGGCCCCGGGGACGGCGTGGCGAGCACTTCCCGCCAGCAGTGTTCTCCACTGGGCATCTCGACCTGGAATTCGGCCCGCAGCGGCTGCATGCCGCTCGCCGAGCGCTGCAGGGCGCGGCGCAGGCGGGCGCGGTGGGGCGGGACGATGCGTGCCACCAGACAGCCGAGGTCGGCCTGGATCGCGGCCGGGGCCAGCTCGAACAGCGTGTGCGCCATCTCGCTGATGAAGGGGCAGGTGAAGCTGCCGTCGGCATGGCGCACCAGCTCGAACAGGGCGCCCGGCACCTGCTGCGCCAGCTGGGCCAGCCGTTCATGGCTCTGGGCCAGCGCCTGCCGCATCTGCCAGGCTTCGGTGATGTCGGTGATGGTGCCGATCATGCGCAGCGGCTGCCCCTGGGCGTCGCGCTCGACGATGCTGCCGCGCGAGCGCACCCGGATCCATTCGCCGGTGAAGCGCCGGATGCGGTATTCGCAGGTGTACAGGGCTTCGTCGCCGGCGAGATAGCGCTGGATGCAGCGCCGCACCTGGGGATTGTCGTCGGGGTGGATGCGGCCGGTCCAGATCTTCGGCGTGGCGCCGTCCAGGTTGCCGGAGGCGCCCATGATCTCCTTCCATTTGTCCGAGAAGCTGACGGTGTTCTCGACCAGGCGCCAATCCCAGACGCCTTCGCCGGTGCCGTTCAGCGCCAGCACCAGGCGCTCTTCTTCGCGCCGCAGCGATTCGGCCAGCCGTCCCTGGGTGGCGAAAGCTTCTTCCAGGGCGCGGTGGGCCTGCTGCAGCTTTTCCTCGCGGTGGATGACGTCGGAAATGTCGTGCACGGTGCCGACCAGGTGGGTGCAGCGCCCCCCGGCATCGAACACCGGCGTGATCGAGACCCGGCCCACCTTGCGGCCGGCAGGATAGTCGCTGTGCTCTTCCCAGCGCTGGGTCTGCCCACTGTGGATCGCGGCGCGGTAATGTTCGCGTACCACCGACAGCGAGGGCTCGGGGATGACCTCGTCGACGGTCTTGCCGATGACCTGTTCCGGCTGCAGCTGGGTGGCCTTGTAGAAGGCCGGATTGACGTAGACGAAGCGGAAGGTCTCCTTGTCTTCGACCGCGTACTGGTAGACCACGTCTTCGATATTGCTGTAGATGATGGCGATCGCATCGGCGCCGGCCGTGGCCGGGCAGGCGGCCGGCGGATGTGCCGCGGCGCGGCCGCTGCCGTGCGGCCGGGTGCTGCCGGTGTCGTCGTCGGAAGACATGCGCGCGCTCGAAGGAGGACGGTGCCGCCATTCTAGCGCGGAAGGGGGACCCGGGCCATTCAGGTGAGGCAGCGGGAAGGGTGGGGTCCGGCCGGGCGGCGCGCAGCAGGGCCTGCCGCCCGCACCAGGCCGCCTGTCACCTGTTCGCCAGCCTGTCTTCCACCCGGCGGGCGCGCGAGGCCGGTTCCGGGTGGCTCGACATGAGGGAGTCGCCGCCGCCCAGCTTGGCCAGCTTGCGGAAGGCCGAGGCCAGCGCGGCCGGATCGTGCTTGTACTTGCGCATGAAGTCGAAGCCGTAGTCGTCGGATGCCGTTTCGTCCTTTTGCGAGAACTGGGCGTTCGCGAAAGCTTCGATCGTTCTGGCGTTGGCGGCAACGGCCTTGCCGACCGAACCGCCCGCGACGCCGGCCGCCTTGGTCCCGGCGGAGACCAGCAGCGCGTTCTTCATCTGCGACTTGCTGTGCCCCAGCTTGGTGTGCCCGATCTCGTGGCCGATGACGCCGCGCAGTTCGTCATCCGTCATCATGTCCATCAGCCCCTTGTAGACGCGGATGCTGCCGTCGGGCGTGGCGAAGGCATTGACCTCGTCGCTCATGTAGACGGCGAAATTCAGCTTCAGTCCATCCTCGTTCTCGAGCCCCTGGGTCAGCCTGGCCAGGCGCCTGGCGTACTCGCTGCCGGCCGGCGCGACCTGGTTCTGGCGGTCCATCTGCGCCATCATGTCGCGCGATCCTTCGACGATCTGCTCGTCGCTCAGCGAAGCGGCCTTGGCAAGGTCGGTGCCGATGCTGCGCAGGCTTTTCAGGTCGACCGCGTGGACATGAGCCGTGCAGACCGACAAGGCAAGGACAACAGCGGACTTCGTCAGCTTCTTCATGGGGCGCGTCCTCCAAAGGAAGGTGGGAAACCCCGGAGCATGGCATGGAATGGCTCAGTGGAAATGAGCGATTGCATACCCGTTGACTATCGTCAACTGATGGATGACGTGAGGGTAGGGTTCATCGCGCACCTGACACTGGCTTCTACGGATGCGAGACCGCGCAGCGCCCGCGCCCTTTGGCATTTCTCGTCGCCGATCTCCACATCGCGGCAGGGGCTCGGCCTGTGCGGGTAGACCCCGCAGGCCATCGGACCCGCATCCCCCTTGCCCAGGGCAGCGCAATGGGGTTGCGATGCGTTCGTCCCCTTCATGCAGGCGATGTGCGGCGTCAGCTGTTCGGTGAGGCTGTCGGGCAGGCCAAGCGTCGCGCCCTCGCCCCAGTAGAAGGACACGCGGAACGACTTGCAGCAGGCGCCGCAGTCCAGGCAGGGATTGTCACCGAGATCGCTCATGGCGAACGATATTAGCAAAACCGCGCCCATGAAAAAGGCTGTGTTCGCGCTAATTGGGTGAACCGGATGCCGTTGTCGATGTCTTACGCATCGTCGAGTTAACTCATCCGGAGTGACGATGCAAAGCCTGAGCTTCGACGAATTATTCGCCTGCCTGTCCGCAGCGCCACTGTCCAGCACCGATCTGGCCCGGCTGCGCGAGTGGGTCGACAGCATCCGCGACCCGGCCGAGTGCCTGGCGCTCATCGAAGCGGCCGCGGTAGGCCGGCCATGTCCGCATTGTGCTTGCGCTCGCCTGCACCGGTTTGGCTTTGCCAGCGGCCTGCAGCGCTTTCGCTGCCTGGCTTGCCACCGTTCCTTCAATGCGCTGACCGGCACGCCACTGGCCCGGCTGCGCAAGCGCGAGTGCTGGCTGCCCTATATCCAGTGCTTGCTGGAATCGCGCACCGTGCGCGACGCGGCGCGCGCCACCGGCGTGCATCGCACCACCAGCTTTCGCTGGCGCCACCGGTTCGCGCCGGGCGCCGCGCGCCATCGCCCGGCTATCCTCTCGGCAATCGTCGAGGCCGACGAAACCTACCGGCTGGAATCGCAGAAGGGATCGCGCAGCCTGACGCGCCCGCCGAGAAAGCGTGGTGGCGTTGCCCGTCGGCGCGGCATCAAGCGCGAGCATGATTGCCTGCTGGTGGCGCGTGACCGCAGCGGCGCGACGCTGGATTTTCATACGGGACGGGGTCCCGTGACCGCGCCGCAACTACGCAGTTGCCTGCAACCGGTACTGCCCCACGACGGGCTGCTCATCAGCGATGGCGCCGCGGCTTATGTCCGGTTTGCCGCCGACGCCGGGATCACGCACGAGCCCGTCAATGTCCGGGCTGGGCGGCGCGCACGCGGCGCGATCCACATCCAGAACGTGAATGGCTGGCACAGCCGCTTCAAGGGTTGGCTCGTGCGCTTCAAGGGTGTGGCCAGCCGCTACCTGGCGAACTATTCGGGATGGCGGCGATTACTGGACGCGCAAGCGTTGCGTACGCCAGCGCAGTAGCTGTGCACTGCGGTACGACAAGCATCGTGAAGGCAGCTGCGAGAGCATAATTAACGCGAACACAGCCATGAAAAAAGCCACCCGGAGGTGGCTCTTGATGAGGGCGATGCGCCCTTACTGGCCGCGCTTGGCGCGTGCCTTGGCGGCGATGCGCATGCGCAGCGCGTTGAGCTTGATGAAGCCGCCCGCGTCCGCCTGGTTGTAGGCGCCGCCGTCTTCGTCGAAGGTGGCGATGTTCATGTCGAACAGCGAATCGGTCTTCGAGTCGCGCGAGACGACGATGACGTTGCCCTTGTAGAGCTTCACGCGCACCCAGCCGTTGACGGTCTTCTGGGTGTGGTCGATCAGGGTCTGCAGCGCGACGCGCTCCGGCGCCCACCAGTAGCCGTTATAGATCAGCGAAGCGTAGCGCGGCATCAGGTCGTCCTTCAGGTGCGCCACTTCGCGGTCCAGGGTGATCGACTCGATCGCGCGGTGGGCCTTGAGCATGATGGCGCCGCCCGGGGTTTCATAGCAGCCGCGCGACTTCATGCCGACGTAGCGGTTCTCGACCAGGTCGAGGCGGCCGATGCCGTGCTTGCCGCCCAGGCGGTTCAGCTCCGTCAGCACTTCGGCAGGCGACATGCGCTTGCCGTTCAGCGCGACGATGTCGCCCTGCTCGTATTCGATGTCGAGGTACTCGGCTTCGTTCGGCGCCTGCTCCGGCGACACGGTCCAGCGCCACATCGATTCCTCGGCTTCCGCGCTCGGGTTTTCCAGGTGGCGGCCTTCGAAGGAGATGTGCAGCAGGTTGGCGTCCATCGAATAGGGCGCGCCGCCGTTCTTGTGCTTCATGTCGATCTCGATGCCGGCGTCTTCCGCATACTTCAGCAGCTTCTCGCGCGACAGCAGGTCCCATTCACGCCATGGAGCGATGATCTTGACGTCGGGTTTGAGCGCGTAGGCGCCCAGTTCGAAGCGCACCTGGTCGTTGCCCTTGCCGGTCGCGCCGTGCGAGATGGCGTCGGCGCCGGTTGCGTTGGCGATCTCGATCAGGCGCTTGGCGATCAGCGGGCGCGCGATCGAGGTGCCCAGCAGGTATTCGCCTTCGTAGACGGTGTTGGCACGGAACATCGGGAACACGAAGTCGCGCACGAATTCTTCGCGCACGTCGTCGATGTAGATGTTTTCCGGCTTGATGCCGAACTTGATCGCCTTGGCGCGCGCCGGCTCCAGCTCTTCGCCTTGACCGAGGTCGGCGGTGAAGGTGACGATTTCGCAGTTGTAGTGATCCTGCAGCCATTTGAGGATGACCGAGGTATCGAGGCCGCCGGAGTAGGCGAGGACTACTTTTTTAATGTCGCTCATGGATGTTCCAGTGATGGGAGGGAGGTGGGGACTAAATGGTCAGCCGGCCCATGGGGAGTCCGTCGCGGCAATGCTGGGACGGACGGGCAGACGATCAAACATAAGGTCGTGGGTGCTTCAGGGTTGAAAAAAATCTTACACAGGCGCGTGGCAGACGGCTTCGATGTTGTGGCCGTCGGGGTCGAGCACGAAGGCGCCGTAATAGTGCTCATGATAATGCGGACGCGGGCCCGGCGCACCGTTGTCGCGGCCACCGGCGGCCAGCGCGGCCTGATAAAACGCGTCCACGTGCGCCCGGCTCGCCACCCGGAAGGCGACGTGGACCGGCGGATGGTTCACCGGCTTGTCCGCAGTGGCGCCCGAGATCCAGAAATCCGGCTTGGGCGGCTCGCCGAAACCGGCGACATCGGTGCTCTTCGTGACGGCGGCCGGAATCTCGGCCAGCAGCGCATAGCCGATCGGCGCCAGCGCCTGCGTGTAGAAGGCGCGGCTGCGTTCGAAATCGGAGACGATGACGCCGGTGTGGTCGATCATTATTTATCCTCGATGCGGCCTAACAGCAGGTATTCGATCAGGGCCTTCTGCACGTGCAGGCGGTTCTCGGCTTCGTCCCAGACCACCGACTGCGGGCCGTCGATGACTTCGGCCGCGACTTCCTCGCCGCGGTGCGCAGGCAGGCAGTGCATGAACAGGGCGTCCGGGGTGGCGCGCGCCATCTTGGCGGCATCCACGATGAAGCCGTCGAAGGCCTGCAGGCGCTCGGCGTTTTCCTTCTCGTAGCCCATGCTGGTCCAGACGTCGGTGCTGACCAGGTGCGCGCCTTCGCAGGCATCAAGCGGGTTGTCGAACAGCGTGAAGCGCTTGGTGGAGACCAGCTTCGGATCGATCTCGTAGCCCTTCGGGGTCGAGACGTTCAGGTGGAAACCGAACACCTCGGCCGCCTGCAGCCAGGAGTACAGCATGTTGTTGGCGTCGCCGATCCAGGCGACCGTCTTGCCGGCGATCGGGCCACGGTGCTCGTAGAAAGTGAAGATGTCGGCCAGTACCTGGCAGGGGTGGTGTTCGTTGGTCAGGCCGTTGATCACCGGGACGCGCGAGTGCGCGGCGAAACGCTCGATGATCTCCTGGCCGAAGGTGCGCACCATGATGATGTCGCACATGCGGGACATGACCTGGCCGGCGTCTTCCACCGGCTCGCCGCGGCCCAGCTGGCTGTCGCGGGTGTTCAGGTAGATCGCGGCGCCGCCCAGCTGGTGCATGCCGGCCTCGAACGACAGGCGGGTGCGGGTCGAGCTCTTCTCGAACACCATCACCAGGGTGCGGTCGACCAGCGGGTGGTAGACCTCGTAGGCCTTGAACTTGCGCTTGATGACCTTCGCGCGCTCGATGACGTATTCGAATTCATCGAAGGTGAAATCGGAAAACTGCAGGAAATGCTTGATAGGTTGTGCTGCCATGGCGTCGTTCGCTTTGCTGGTATCCATACGATTATAAGGGCTTTTGCTTGACGCTAGGGAAAGCGGGGTTTCGTAGGGTGGTCGGCTTCGCCGACCGCGCGTTCAAATCCCGTATCCAGGCTCGTGCGCGTGTTCGCATCGTTGCGTTGAACGCGCGGTCGGCAGAGCCGACCACCCTACATTAATACAAAGTCTGCGAGGACTCGTGCAGCAGCTGCGCATACAGCTCGTGCCGCATCTTCGCGATCTTCCCATCGGCCACCGCCCCCAGCACCGCGCACTGCGGCTCGGCCAGGTGGCGGCAGTTGTAGTACTTGCAGCCGCCCAGGTAGGGCTTGAACTCCACGAAAGCCCGTTCCAGCATCCCTTCCGTCAGGTGGTAGAGCCCGAATTCCTGGAAGCCCGGCGAATCGATGATCGAGGCGCCGCCGGGAAGCCAGTACAGGCGCGTGAAGGTCGTCGTGTGCTTGCCGGTGTCCAGCGCCTCGGAAATCTCGCGCACGGCGATGTCGGCGTCCGGCACCAGCAGGTTGATGAGCGAGGACTTGCCCATGCCCGACTGGCCGATGAAGATCGAGGACTGGCCCGTGAGCAGCGGGGTCAATGTCGCGACCGCCTGCTCGGGCTGCGCGCGCGCCGACAGCTCGTGCACCGGGTAGCCCAGCGCCGCATACAGGCCCGCCCGTTCGCGGGCGCGCGCCAGGGGCGCTTCGACGTCGACCTTGTTCAGGATGATGTGGGCCTCGATGCCGGCCGCCTCGGCCGCCACCAGCGAGCGGGAAACCAGGTCGTCGGCGAAGCTCGGCTCGGTGGCGACGACGATGAAGAGGCGCGTGATGTTCGCGGCCAGCAGCTTCGACTTGTACTGGTCCGAGCGGTAGAGCAGGGTGGTGCGGTCGGCGATCTTCTCGATCACGGCCTGGTCGTTCGACGTGCGTTTCAGGTGCACGACGTCGCCGACGGCGACATTGGTCTTCTTGCCGCGGGTGACGCACTGCAGCTTCTCGCCGCTTGCATCGGCCAGGTAGTGGCGGCCGTGGGCAGCGATGATGGTGCCGGCGAGGTTGTCAATGCGGTCGCTCATGCACCCGCCCTCTGCGCATACAGCGCATCCACCTTGGCCGCGCAGATGAAATCGTTCATGGACAGGGCGCCGCCGGCCGAATGCGTGGTGTAGGCCACCAGGCAGCGGCGGTAGCCGACGCTCAATTCGGGGTGGTGGTTCTCGCCCTCGGCCAGCCAGGCGACGGCATTCACGAAGGCGATGGTCTCGCGGTAGTCGCGGAAGGTGAATTCGCGCGCGATCGTGCCGCCCTTGGCTTGCCAGAGCGGCGCCTGGGCCAGCAGGGCCGGGATCGCGTCCGCGGCGAGGGCCGGCGCGCCGTGCACGCTGTGTTGGTCGAGAAGGCTCATGCGGCCGCCATGTTCAGGTGATTCACCCGCACCGAGGCCGGCGGGTGCGAATCGTAGAAGCTTGAATACAGCGGGTCCGGCGTCAGGGTCGAGGCGTTGTCCTCGTACATCTTGACCAGGGCCGAGACCAGGTCGCGGTGGTCGGTGTGCTTGGCCGCGAAGGCGTCCGCTTCGAATTCATGCTTGCGCGAGGTGATCGAATTCAGGGGCGCGAGCACGAAGGTGAAGATCGGCAGCACGAGGGCGAACAGGATCAGGGCCATGCCGTCGTTGGACGCGTCCATCATCGGCGTCACGCCCAGGCCCGTGTAGAACCAGGCTTGCGTCTTGAGGTAGCCCAGCAGGGCCAGGAAGCCCAGCGACAGCGCGAACATCACGGCGATGCGCTTGATGATGTGCTTGAGCTTGAAGTGGCCCAGCTCGTGCGCCAGCACCGCTTCGATCTCCTGCGGCTCGAGGCGCGAGAGCAGGGTGTCGAAGAAGACGATGCGCTTGTTGGCCCCAAAACCCGAGAAATAGGCATTGCCGTGGGCGCTGCGCTTGCTGCCGTCCATCACGAACAGGCCCTTGGAGGCGAAGCCGACGCGCGCCATCAGGCCTTCGATGCGTTCTTTCAGCGAGACGTCGGCGAGCGGCGTGAACTTGTTGAACATCGGCGCGATCACGGTCGGGTACAGCACCATCATCAGGAGCTGGAAGCCGCTCCATACGCACCAGGCCCACAGCCACCACAGGTCGCCGCTTTTCTCCATCAGGGCCAGGATCACCCACATCAGCGGCAGGCCGATCACTGCTCCCACCAGGGCGCCCTTGACCATGTCGGCCACCCACAGGCCGGGCGTCATCTTGTTGAAGCCGAAGCGTTCCTCGAGCACGAACTGGCGGTACCAGTCGAGCGGCAGGTCGAGCAGGCCTGACAGAACCGCGAAGGCCACCACCAGCGCCATCTGGTGCAGGGTGCCGGGGCCGGTCACCGGCAGCAGGGCGGTCGAGAGGGCCTGCAGGCCGCCAAGGAGCGTGAAGCCGATCAGCACCACGCCGCCCCATAGCAGCGACACGATGCCGAGGCGGGTCTTGGCCACCGTGTAGTCGGCGGCCTTCTGGTGCGCCGCGAGCGGGACTTTCGGCGCAAACTCGGCGGGCACGCTGGCGCGGTGGCGCAGCACGTGCCGGATGTGCCGGCCGGCCAGCCAGAAGCGCAGACCGAGCGTCAGCGCAAAGAAAACCACGAACAAAAGCGAAAACCCGAGTGAAGACATGCTGTGCCTGTGAGAAAATGCAGGGTTACTATCTAGAACGCTCAGCGCAGTCCTAATAAAGCAAAGAGAGAATTATGTCACAAGCTACACAAACCGAAGGGGCCGCCGCGCCCGCGCGTCCGAATGAATTCAACCTGGTCTGGCTCGACATGGAAATGACGGGCCTGGACCCGGATACCGACCGCATCATCGAAGTGGCCGTGGTCGTCACCGACCCCGAGCTGAACATCATCGCCGAAGGCCCGGTGTTCGCCATCCACCAGTCGGACGAGACCCTGGACAAGATGGACAACTGGAACAAGGGCACCCACGGCAAGTCGGGGCTGATCGACCGCGTCAAGGCCTCCACCGTGACGGAAGAGCAGGCCGAGCAGGAACTGATCGCTTTCCTCAAGCAGTACGTCCCGGCGAACAAGTCGCCGATGTGTGGCAATTCGATTTGCCAGGACCGCCGCTTCATGGCGCGCGGCATGCCGAAGCTGGAAGCCTTCTTCCACTACCGTAACCTGGACGTGTCCACCCTGAAGGAATTGTGCCGCCGCTGGAAGCCCGAGCTCGCCTCCGGCTTCAAGAAGCACCAGAAGCACACCGCACTGGCCGATATCGTCGAGTCGATCGAAGAGCTGCGCTACTACCGCGAGCACTTCATCAAGCTGTAAGCAAAGTTGCCTGTCAGGCAAATGTGACTGATAGGCAATCTTTGTGAGACAATCGGTCCATGGCTCAACCATCACATAGCGGGTTCGTGGACAGGGAAGGCATGCACGCGCGCATCCGCCGTCATGACTGGGCCCAGACCACCCTCGGCCCGCGGGAAAGCTGGCCGGGCTCGCTGCGCACCGCGGTGGACATGATGCTGCACTCGGCCTTCCCCATGTTCCTGGCCTGGGGGCCGGACCTGGTCTTCCTCTACAACGACGCCTACGTGCCCCTGCTCGGGCAAAAGCACGGCCGCGCGCTGGGCGCCCGCTTCGCCGACCTGTGGGCCGAGGTCTGGAACGAGATGGTGCCGCTGATCGATCGCGCGCTGTCCGGCAAGCCCGTGTATTTCGAGGACATGCCGATGACCGTGGAGCGGCGCGGCCATCCGGAACGCGCCCACTTCACCTTCTCGCATGCGCCGCTGATCGGCGACGACGGCCAGGTCGCCGGCCTGTTCTGCACCGTGATGGAAACCACGCGCCGGGTCGCGGCCGAGCGGCGCGCGGCCTTCGAGCTGACCGTGTCGGACGCCCTGCGTCCGCTCGCCTCGAGCGAAGAGGTGATCGCCATCGCCAGCGCCCTGCTGGGCGGCGAGCTGCATGCGGGCCGCGTGGTGTATGCCGAGATGAACGAGGCGAGCGGGCGCTTTTCCGTGCCGCGCTGGTGGGCACGCGACGGCCGGGCGCTCTCTCAACCTTCCTTTAGCCTGGACGAATTCGGCCCGGCCGTGGGCAGCGCCCTGCGCGCCGGCGACGTCGTGCGGATCCACGATACCGCGCACGACGTGCGCACCATGGGCTACCGCAGCGCCTATATCGCGGACCGCATCGCCTCGCTGCTGGTCGTGCCGCTGGTGAAATCCGGGCGCTTGCGGGCCTGCCTCGGCATCGACTGCCCGGAACCGCGCTACTGGAGCGAGGACGATATCCAGCTGGCGCGCGACGTGGCCGAGCGCACCTGGTCCGCTGTCGAGACGGCGCGCGCCCAGGCCGAACTGCGCGCCGAGCGCGACCGCAGCCGCAACATCTTCGACACCATCGCCGAAGGCTTCGCCCTGTTCGACGCCGACTGGACGATCATCGAAATGAACGCCGAAGGCCTGCGCCTGTGCCGCGCCACGGCGCAGGAGATCATCGGGCGCAATCACTGGGAAGTGTTCCCCCACACGCTGGACATGGATGCGGGACGCATGTACCGCGAGGTGATGCAGACCCGGGTCGCCTCCGGCGCCATCTACGCGCATACCTACCCGGACGGCCAGCGTGTCTGGACCGAGGTACGTGCCTATCCGATGCCGGATGGCGGCATCGCGTCCTTCTTCCGCGACATCACCGACCGCAAGCTGGCCGAGGAAAAGCTGGTCGAGGCCGACCGCCGCAAGGACGAGTTCCTGGCCATGCTGGCCCACGAGCTGAGAAATCCCCTGGCGCCGATCAGCGCCGCCGCCGAGCTCCTGCGCATCGGCAGCGGCGACGAAGCGCGCGTACGCCAGAGCAGCAGCATCATCGGGCGCCAGGTGCGCCACATGACGCGCCTGGTCGACGACCTGCTGGACGTCTCGCGCGTCACGCGCGGCCTCATCACTCTGGAGCGCGCCCGGGTCGGGGCGCGTGTCGTGGTGCAGGAAGCGGTCGAGCAGGTGCGTCCCGGCATCGAGGCGCGCCGCCAGCGCCTGGCCGTGCACCTGCCGCCCCCCTGGGCGACGGTCGAGGGCGACAAGGCGCGCCTGGTGCAGGTGGTGGCCAACGTGCTGGGCAATGCCACCAAGTACACGCAGGAGGGACGCGGCATCGACCTGCGCGCCGAGGTGCGCTCCGACGCATTGGTGATCAGCGTGCGCGACGAGGGCATCGGCATGGACCGGGAGCTCACCAGCCGCGTGTTCGACCTGTTCACCCAGGCCGAGCGCTCGTCGGACCGCTCGCAGGGAGGGCTGGGACTGGGCCTGGCGCTGGTGCGCAACCTGGTCGAGCTGCACGGCGGGATGGTGAGCTGTTCCAGCCCCGGCCCGGGCATGGGCAGCACCTTCGTCATCACGCTGCCGCTGCTGCGCGACGCGCTACCGGGGGACGCTGCGCCGCCCGCGGCGGAACCGCCGGCGGCGCGCGAGGGCGCCTTGACCGTGCTGGTGGTGGACGACAATGTGGACGCGGCCGAGACCCTCGGCCTGCTGCTGGCCGCGCATGGCCACGAAGTCGTGATCGAACACGACTCGCTGCGCGCTCTGGCGCGTGCGCGCAGCGTGGCGCCCGACGTCTGCCTGCTCGACATCGGCCTGCCCGAGATGGACGGCCGCGAACTGGCGCGGCGCCTGCGCGCCCAGCCGGAAACCGCGAATGCGGTGCTGGTGGCCGTCACCGGCTACGGCCAGCAGCAGGACCGGGAGGACGCGTTCGCCGCCGGCTTCCAGCATCACCTGGTCAAGCCGGTGGATTTCGAGGCGCTGGCGCGCCTGCTGGACGGGGTCAGCGCATCTGGGTGAAGTTCACCGGGATGAACTTGTAGCCCTTGCCTTCGGTCTGCAGGTAGCCCATGCCCGGGAACTGCAGGTGGGCGCCGCCGATCAGGTAGCCGCCCTTGGCCGCGGCGTCGAATTCCTTCTTGCGGGTGGCTGCTGCGGCTTTCTGGTCGCCGTCGAAGTCGATCGTCACGGCCGGGTTTTCCATCTGCACCGCGGCAACGTGGATCAGGTCGCCGATCACGAGCAGCTTCTGGCCACCGCTTTCCACCAGGTAGCTGGTGTGGCCCGGGGTGTGGCCGCCGGTCGGGTTCGAACGGATGCCGGGGACCAGCTCGACGCTGCCCTCGAAGGCCTTGAAGCGGCCGGCCTTCACATAGGGGCCAAGGGCGGCCTGGGCGCCCTTGAAGGTGTCCTTGTCGGTGGATTTCTCCATGTTCGCCTGGCTCAGCCAGTGGTCCGATTCCACCTTGTTGGCGCGCACGATGGCCTTGCTGAACACGGCCGCCGAATCCTTCACCAGGCCGCCGGCGTGGTCGCCGTGGAAGTGGGTGAGATAGATCTCGTCGACCTGTTCCGGGCTGTAGCCGGCGGCCTTCATGTTGGCGACCAGTTTCCCGAGGGTCGGGCCGAAGAAGGAGCCGGCGCCGGTGTCGATCAGGATCAGCTTGTTGCCGGTGTTGATCAGGTAGGCGTTGTCGGAGGTCTCCAGCATGGGCTTGAGGTGGGCCTTGGCCAGGGTCGCCTGCGTCTTTTTCGGATCCTGGGCCAGCAGCTTGTCGACCGGCAGGTCGACGGTGCCGTCCGACAGCGGGGTGACTTCGAACTGGCCCAGCATCATGCGCGACCAGCCGGGGGCCGGGGTCTTGGCCATGGGGGCGGCGGCGAGGGCGGGGGTGGCGATGCACAGTGCGGCAACGGCGGCGGCGAGGGTGGACAGGGTTCGTTGTTGGATGTTCATCGCGGGTCCTTGTTGTTGTGGTCTGCGGCAGCGGCCGCTTGGGTTGCATATCCTACATGATTGCACCGTGGAATGCTCTTCGCCACTCACCTCGGGCAGAATCGCGCAAGCTGTGGTGTAATGGCGGGCTCATTTGCTGCATTTCCTGTCCATGTTCTCCATGCTGCTCCAGCGGCTGCGGCGCCTGCGCCCGGCCGGACCCGCCACATTCTCCGGCCAGGCGCGTTCCGCCCTGGGGGCCTTGCTGGCCCTCCTGGCCACCGCCCTGGTGACCCGCGCCGCCCTGGGCGGCACCTTCGCCGCGGCCCTGCCTTACCTGGTCGCGCCGATGGCCGCCTCGGCAGTGCTCCTGTTCTGCCTGCCGGCTGCGCCGCTGGCCCAGCCCTGGCCCGTCATCGGCGGCAACGTCGTCTCGGCCCTGGTCGGCGCCGCCTGTGTCCAGCTGGGCGATCCCCTGTGGACCGCACCGCTGGCGGGCGGCCTGGCGATCGCCGCGATGGCCGCGCTGCGCTGCCTGCATCCGCCGGGCGGGGCGGTGGCCGTCACCGCGGTGCTGGGCGGCGCGGCGGTACAGAAGGCGGGATTGTGGTTTGCCCTGGCGCCCGTGGGCGTGAATTCGGTGCTGATGGTGCTGGGCGCCGTCGCCTGGAACAATCTGTCGGGACACCGCTATCCGCACGTGCAGCCGGCAGTGCGCCCGCCCGAGCAGAAGGCGGGGTTCGCGCGCGAAGACCTGGACGCGGCGCTGGACAACTATGGCGAGACGCTCGACGTCAGCCGCGACGACCTGGCCTCGATCCTGGCCGACACCGAACAGCGCGCCGCCGAGCGCCGGGCGCGCCAGCAGACCTGCGGCGCGGTGGCGCATCCGCTGCCGGCCACCCTGAGTCCGGAGATGCCGCTGGCGGCGGCCCGTGCGCTGCTGCTGCGCCATGGCGAGCCGGCGCTGCCGGTGCTCGACAGCGAGGGGCGGCCGGTCGGTGTGCTGAGCATGGCGGCCCTGGTGGCGGTCGGCGGCGCGGCGACGCGGCCGCTGCCGGCGCGGGCGCGGCGGGCGACGGCGCTGCTGTTCGGCCGCGATACGGCGCCGACCGTGGGCAGCCTGGTCGAGATGGAATTCGTGGCGCTGCGGGACAATGCGCCGCTGGCGGCGCTGCTGGCGCGTTTCCATGACGGGGCGCAGCAGGTGTATGTGGTGGACGCCGAGGGGCGCCTCACCGGGATCGTGCGGCCCCAGGATTTGTTGGCGGGGCTGGGTGGGGACGTGCTGGAAACGGCTGCCTGAGTTGCGAGCGGGCTGCGCAGCCCGCGTTTGAACGCGCGGTCGGCGGAGCCGACCACCCTACAAGATCATTCGGCGCCGCAGCACTTCTTGTACTTCTTGCCGCTGCCGCAAGGGCAGTCGTCGTTGCGGCCGACCTTCGGCTCGTCGCGCTTGACGGTCTCGACCGCGCCCTTGCGCAGCGGGAGCCAGTAGCGGTAGATGGCCGGGATGTTGGCTTCGATCTCCAGCGCCAGCTGGTGCGCCTTCTTCGGGTCTTCGACTTCCGCCAGTTCCGATTCTTCGATCTCGTCGGCGCCCAGCAGGTAGATCGGGCGCATCAGTTCGGCGACGTCGGACGACCAGATTTTTTCCCAGGAACCGGGGCGCAGTTCCATGCCTTCCCAGAAGCCCCAGCACCAGGCTTCGGCGTCGATCAGGGTGTCGCCGTCGATGTCGTGCTCGCAGAACAGCGGCTCGAATTCCTTGGGCGCGGCTTCGAAGGTGATCAGGACTTCGTTCATGAAGCGCATGATCAGGTTGATGATGCGCTGCTCTTCCTTCGGATTCTTCCACTTCGGCGCCTGCTTGCCATCCTCGCCCCAGACACGCGGCAGCCACTCGGCCGGCATGATGGTTTCCGGACCGATCGCGATCGCGGTCAGGTAGCCGTGCAGGGTGTCCATGGTCATCGCATCCTCGGGGGAGCGGTCGGACAGCAGGAACTGGTCGAGGTCGTCGAATTCTTTGTCGGTGAGGGGTTCGTCGAGATGCATGTGAGGCTCATGTTGCGTTGGAAGGCGCCAGTGTAACCGTTGCGGACCGGCGAAGCACGGAAAACGTGATGCGCCCGCATTAGGAGGAGGGAGGGGGCGGCGCTTACAATGGGCGGATGGAGAAACCGTCTATGGAAACGAAGAGCCAGGCCCATCCGTTCGAGCGCCTCGACCCGCAAACCGTGCTGGAGGCGGTCGAAAGCGTCGGCCTGTACGGCGACGGCCGCCTGCTGGCCCTGAACAGCTACGAAAACCGCGTCTACCAGGTCGGCATGGAAGAGGGGCCGCCGGTGGTGGTCAAGTTCTACCGCCCGCAGCGCTGGAGCGATGCCGCCATCCTCGAGGAGCACGCCTTCATCGCCGAGCTGGCGGAGAGCGAGATCCCGGCGGTGCCGCCCTCCCTCATCGACGGGCGCACGCTGCACCTGGCCGCCGGCTACCGCTTCGCGGTCTTCCCGCGCCGCGGCGGACGCGCGCCCGAGCTGGGCGACCCGGCCACGCTGGAGTGGATCGGACGCTTCATCGGCCGCATCCACGCGGTGGGCGCCGCGCGGCCTTTCGAACATCGGCCGACGCTGGATGCGCAGACCTTCGGGCGCGAGCCCTACGACTGGCTGCGCAGCCATGATTTCGTTCCCCCCGAGCTCCTGGCGACCTGGTCCAGCGTGGTCGAGCAGGCCCTGGACGGGGTGGCGCGCTGCTACGAGCGCGCGGGCGAGTTGCCGCTGCTGCGCCTGCACGGCGACTGCCACGGCGGCAACGTGCTGTGGACGCCCGACGGCCCGCACTTCGTCGACTTCGACGACAGCCGCATGGGCCCGGCCGTGCAGGACCTGTGGATGCTGCTCTCCGGCGAGCGCCAGGAGATGGTGTCCCAGATGGCCGACGTGCTGGCCGGCTACGAGGACTTCTGCGAGTTCCACCCGCGCCAGCTCTACCTGGTCGAAGCCCTGCGCACCCTGCGCCTGATCCATTATTCCTGCTGGCTGGCGATGCGCTGGGACGATCCCGCCTTCCCGCAGGCTTTCCCCTGGTTCAACACCCAGCGTTACTGGCAAGACCGCATCCTCGAGCTGCGCGAGCAGGTGGCCTTGATGGACGAGCCGCCGCTCTGGCCGGTGTGATATTGAATAAGAGGAATTGCCCGGATTTCACCGTCCAGTTCGGCGTGCCGTGCGCGCCGGATTTGCCGGATAATCACATCGACGCAGTCCAATTCCGAGAATGAGCATGGAACCCATCAAGCCCCAGCCCGACGATTCCGATTTCACGATCGACCTTTCGCCTACGCGCACGTCCCACGCAGGAAGCGTCGTGCCGCCGGCGGCTGACGAGGAGCCCGCCGCTCCGAAACCCGCCGGCCGCGCGCCGATGGACATGCGCGAGATCCAGGAGGCCATCGCGCGCGTCGAGGCCGAGGCCAAGGCGAATGTCGCCGCCGAGAGCCGCGCCCATGCCGAGAGCCGCGCCCGCTCGCTGGCCGAGGAACGCGCCGCCATGGATGCGGCCGCGACCGCCGCCGCCCTGGCAAATGCCCAGGCTTCCGAGGAAGCGATCGCCGCCAACCGCGACCGCCTGGAATCGCTGCGCGCCGCCGCCCAGGCATCGAACGAGCGCCTGGAAGCGATTCGCCAGGAAACCGCCGAGCTGCGCGCCCGCCTCCAGAACGATACCGAAACCCGCATGGCCGCCGAGGCGCGCGCCCGTGCCGAAGAAGAAGCGCGGCGCCGCGCCGCCGCCCAGGTCGAGGCCCAGGCCGAGATGGCGGCCCAGGCGGCCAAGGCCGCCGAGGAATTGCTGGCCCAGACCGAACAGGCGCGCCTGCAGGCGGCCGAGCGCATGGCCGCCGTGGAAGCGGCCAAGGAAGAAGTCCTGCACAACGCCAGCGCCGATGCGCGCGTGGCGATCCTGGCGCGCGAGCGCGAGCGCGCCGAACGGGGCGCCCGCCAGACCGCCGAGAAACTGGCCCAGGCCGAAGCCGAGGCGCTGGAACTGACCCAGCAGCGCGAACGCGCCGACCAGGTGGCGCTCACCGCGGCGTTTGCGCGTGCGGCCGCCGAGGCGCGGGCGCTGGAAGAAGCCCGCGCCCTGGCCCACATCGAACAGGAGCGCGAAGCGATCGCGCTGGCCCAGGCGGAATCGGAGCGCGTCGCCGCCCAGTCGCTGCGCATGCGCCTGGAAACCGAAAAGGAAATACGCGACGCCGCCACCCACCGCGAGCGCATGGAACAGATGGCTGCCGCCAGCGCGGCCGCGCGGCGCGAGGCCGAGAACCGCATCATCGCCGCCACCGAGGCGCGCATCGAGGCCGACCGCAAGCTGCGCGAGGTATCCGAGGAGCGCGCCCGCGCCGAGGAAGAGGCGAGCCAGCAGGCCCAGGCGCGGCTGGAGGCCGAGACCGTCGCGGCGGCGCATGCGCGCGAGCGCGCGGCGGCCGACGAAGCGGCATTGGAAGCGGCACGCCGCCAGGCCGGGGAAGAACAGCGCCAGCGCGCACTGGCCGAGGAACGCGCCGCCCTGGCGCGTGAAGTGGCCGAGGCGCAAGCCCGGGAAAACGCGGCAGAGGAAGCGGCGATGGCGGCCGTGCGCGAGCAGGCCGCGGCCAGGGCCCAGGCCGAGGAAGCCGCGCAGCGCCGCGCCGAAGGCGCCGAGCGGCGGCTACTGGCCGAACGCGAGCGCGTCGCGGCCGAGGAAGCGGCCGTGAAACGCGAGGAAGAACAATTGCAGGCCGAGCGCGCGCTGGCCCAGGCGGCGGAAAGCCGCGCCCGCGCGGCGAGCGAGACGGCGGCCCAGCTGCGCGAACAGCTCGAGGCCGAACGCCGCGCCGAAGCCGCGCAGCAGGCGGCCCTGGCGGCCCAGCGCGAGCAGGCGCGCGCCGCCATCGAGGAGGCGGAACATGCGGAAGCGGCCGCCGCGGCCCAGCGCGCCCAGGCGAAAAAAGCCGTGGAACTGGCGGCTGCCCAGGCCGAGCGCGCCGCGGCCGAGCGCCGTCAGCTCGACCTGACGGAAGCTGCGATCGCTTCCGAGCGATCGAGCACCGAAGCCGCGCGCGAATCGCTGGCCCAGGTCGAACGCAAGCTGGAGGCCCAGCGCCAGCAGGCCCAGGCCGACGCCCGCGCCAGCGAGGCCGCTGCGGCGCGCCTGGCCTCCGAGCAGGCCGCCGCCCAGGCGGCGCAGGCGAGGGCGGATGCCGAGGAAGAGCAGGCCAGGTTGGCGCGCGAGCGCGAAGCGGCCGAGCTGGCCGGCCTGCAGGCGGCGGTCGAGAAGCGCGACGCCCAGCGCGCCCTGCTGGAACACGCCCAGCGCCACGCCGACATGCAGCGCAAGGCCGCCCAGGCCACCCAGCGCATGATGGAGGCGCGCAAGGAACTGGCCGACCTGGAAGCCCAGCGTTTCGACGAGCACAGCGGAGAACTGGCCGCGACCGAGAAGGCGATCGGCGAACGCAAGGCGGAAGCCGAGCACCGGGTGGCCTCGGTCAACATCACGCGCGAGGTCCTGGGGCGCTTCAAGCAGCCGGCCTCGGCAACCCAGGCGGTGACACGCCTGGCCGACGTGATCGCCAGCCAGAGAAAGAACGAGCAGGATTAAGCATCACTGATATGCTGGGCATATCAGTGATGGTGTAACGATATGCGAAGCGTATTACTGGGTGGCGCCGGCCTGGCTCGGCGCCACCGGATTGACCGGCCCGGTGCTCGCTTTCGTCGCGAAATACTCCGTCTCCCCGAAGCACGAGGTCGGCACGCCGACGTGCTGCTCGTAGGAGATCTGCACCCGCTGCCCCATGGCGTTCTGCAGCTGCCTGACCACTGCCTCGTCGCGCACGGTGAAGGCGAAGCGCTCGGGAATGGCGCCCGGCATGCTCGACAGCAGGATCTCGCCCTCCCAGGTCTTGCACAGCCAGCCCTTCTTCGAGAACTTCTGCAGGTAGCCCGCCCGTTCGCCTTCCGAATACGACCAGCTCAGGGTGAACCAGGTGTACAGCCCGAACAGCACGACGATGGCGGCGAGGGCGGACAGGAGGAGGGCGGTGGCGCGTTTCGGCATGGTCTTGGGCATGGCGCGGTATGTAGTGAAAGAATCAAAGAGAGTTGTCAGGATGGCAGCAGAGCGGCCGCGCACATTCTGCCATGTCTGGGCTGAATAGCAAAATGCCCTGCCTGGCAGACACTATGCGGGCGCACGTCCCTCGCTCTCCATGCGCCGCCGGTAACGCACCGAGGACCACAGCGAGACCAGGATGAAGGCCAGCCCCGACAGTCCCGTGAACCACTCGGGAATGTGGTAGTGCACGCTGGCGAACATGATCACGGCCAGGATGCCGATCGCGTAGTGCGCCCCGTGTTCCAGGAAGACGAATTCGTCGAGCGTGCCCTTGTAGACCAGGAACACCGTCATCGAACGCACGAACATGGCGCCGATGGCCAGCCCGAGCATGATGATGACGACGTCGTTGGTGATGGCGAAGGCGCCGATCACGCCATCGAAGCTGAAGGAGGCGTCCAGCACTTCCAGGTAGAGGAAGCCGCCGATGCTGCCCTGGGCGATCATCTTGCCCACTGCCGGGTCTTCTTCTTCTTTTTCCAGCAGGCCGCTGATCCACTGCACGCCGATATACACGAGCACGCCGCTGACGCCGGCGATCAGCACCGGGAGCTTGCGCGCCGGTTCCATCAGGTACATGGCGCCACACACCGCCGAGAGCGTCAGGAGGATGGCCAGGCCCTCGGTGCCGTACTTGCCCACCTTTTCCTCGATCCAGCCCAGCCAGTGCAGTTCCTTCTCCTCGTCGAACAGGAAGTTCAGGAAGACCAGCATCAGGAAGGCCCCGCCGAAGGCCGCCACCTCGGCGTGCTTCTCGGTGAGGTGGCGCGAATACTCCTTGGGATTGTCGATCGCCATGTGCCAGACCTCGATCAGGCCCAGGCCGGTCGCGGCCGAGACGATCACGAGGGGGAAAATCAGGCGCATGCCGAAGACGGCCACCAGGATGCCGACGGTAAGGAACAATTTGCGCCAGAACTCATTCCAGCCGCGCAGCACGGAGGCATTGACGACCGCATTGTCGAAAGAAAGCGACACTTCCAATACGCCAAGCACCGCGGTGATCCACAAGGCCTGTAGCATACCGCCGACGCCACCATGCTCGTAGCCCCACCAGCCGGCCAGCGCCATCAGGATGACCGTGACCCCGATCGACAAGCGGAAATGCCGCATAAAGACTCCCGTATTCGTGTTCGTGTGTATTACCAACATAGTAACGTTCCGGTCCCAGCGGCGGCGCGAGAATGCCTCTGGAAAATGTATCTGTTCAGGCTTGCTTCTGAGATAATTCTGGCCGGCATTAATTCACCTGGAAGAGACAATGGATTTCGCGTATCTCGTCACACCCGTGCTGACCTGGATGGTGGTCGGCCCGATCAAGTTCCTGATCACCAGTGCGCGCCAGCGCCGCTGGGCCTTCAACCTGGTAGGCAACGGCGGCTTCCCCAGCAACCACAGCTCGGTGGTCACCAGCATGGCCACCCTGATCGCCCTGCGCGAGGGCATCGGCCACCCGGCCTTCGGCGTCGCCGTGACGCTCGCCTTCATCGTCATGATCGACGCCAACAGCCTGCGCCAGCACGTGGGGCGCCAGGCGGCCGCGATCAACAAGCTGGCCTGCGATACCGTCGGCCACATCGTCCTGCGCGAGCGCATGGGCCACACCCTGGTCGAGATCGGCGGCGGCATCGCCACCGGCATCGGCATGGGCTTCCTGATCCACGCCCTGTTCGGAGCATGATCTTTTAGTTAATAGATGGGCGGACAGCCGGACGTCCGCCCTGTCCGGAATCGAACGCATTTCATCCATACCGTATGCAGTTCGTCGCGTCATACCGCATTTCATCCCTCGATTTCCGCAGTATGCAGAGTCGTCAATTGACGCCCCCAGGGCACTACTGAATACTGCGCGCTGGCTGTTCATATTCGCACCTTTAAAAGAATACGAGGCTGTGAAAAATTGCATTTTTCACAGCCTTCAAACTGAGTCCATTCTCTGGAGAACCACATGCTGCGCAAAACACTACTCGTCCTTGCCCTGGCCTCGGCGCTCGCCGCCTGCAGCAAGGAGCCCGCCAAGCCGGGCGCCGAAGGGGCGCCACAGGCCGCCAAGGCCGATTCGAAGGACAAGCGTCCGACGCAGCTGCAGGTCGCACCGGAAGACGTGCTGACCATCCAGAGTGACATCCTGTCGAGCGGCCCGGTCGTCACCGGTTCGATCCAGCCGGAGCGCAAGGCCGACCTGCGCGCCGAAGTCTCGGCCGTCGTGCTGCAGGTCCTGAAAGAGAACGGCGAGCCGGTCAAGCGCGGCGACGTACTGGTGCGCCTCGACGAAACCGCGATCCGCGACACCGTCTCCTCCGCCGACGAAGCCGTGCGCGCGGCCAGCCAGGCCCTCGACCAGGCCAGCCGCCAGCTCGAGCGCATGAAGACCCTGCGCGCCTCCGGCATGACATCGGCCGTCGGCCTGGATGAAGCCGAAGTGCGCCGCAACAGCGCCCTGAGCGAACTGTCGGCCGCCAAGAGCCGCGCCGCCACCGCCCGCCAGCAGCTGTCCCGCACCGTGGTGCGCGCACCGTTCGACGGCATCGTCTCGGAGCGCAAGGTGTCAAATGGCGACACCGCCAACATCGGCAAGGAACTGGTCAAGGTCATCGACCCGAACAGCATGCGCTTCGAAGGCCGCGTCTCGGCCGATTCGATCGCCACCGTGAAGGTCGGCCAGAAGGTCAACTTCCGCGTCAACGGCTACGGCGAGCAGCAGTTCGCCGGCATCGTCAAGCGCATCGACCCGGCCGCCAACGCCATCACCCGCCAGGTCGAAGTCCTGATCGAGTTCGCCGACAAGGCCCAGCCGAAAGTGGCCGGACTGTACGCCGAAGGCCGTGTCGACGCCCAGTCGACCAATGCCCTGATGCTGCCGGAAGCGGCGGTCGTCAAGTCCGGCGACAAGGCCTACACCTGGCGCATCAAGGACAAGACCCTCAGTAAAGTCGACCTGGTGGTCGGCGCCCGCGATCCGCGCACCGGCAACCTCGAAGTCAAGCAGGGCCTGGCCCAGGGCGACATCGTGCTGCGCGCCCCGACCTCGAACCTGAAGGATGGCCAGAAGGTCGAAATGGCCACTGCCCGCGTCGCCAGCGCCGCCGGCAGCGCTGTGCAAGGGAAATAAGGAAAACAATAAATGTTCCTCTCTAATTTCAGTGTCAAGAAACCCGTCGCGACGGTCGTGCTGATCGTCGCGATGATGGCGATGGGCCTGCTGGCCCTGTCCAAGCTGAAGGTCAACCAGAACCCGGACGTCGAACTGCCGATGATCTCGGTCGACATCCCGTATCCGGGCGCCTCGCCGGAGACGGCCGAGCGCGAGATCACCAACCGCATCGAGAAGCAGCTGCTGGCGGTCCAGGGCGTCACCGAGGTCAATTCCAACTCCTACGAGGGCGGCGTCTGGCTCCAGCTGGAATTCGACTTCGACCGCAACCTGATCGAAGCCTCGGACGACGTGCGCAACGCCATCGCCGCGGTGCGCTACAAGCTACCGGTCGAGATGCGCGAACCGATCCTGCGCCGCGTCGACACCACGGCCGAGCCGGTAATGCAGCTGGCCCTGTCCTCGAGCACGCAGAGCCACGCCGAAATCTCGCGCTATGCCGAAGACGTGCTGGCCGACCGCTTCCGCGCCATCGAAGGCGCCTCGACCGTGACCGTCAACGGCGCCCTGCGCCGCGAACTGTCGGTCCTGCTGCGCGCCGAGAAGCTGCGCGAGTTCGGCGTGTCGGTATCCGACGTGGCCAACGCCCTGCGCACCCAGAACACCAATGCGCCGGTCGGCAAGCTGCGCAGCGAACTGGACGAGAAGGGCATCCGCCTGGTCGGCCGCATCGAGCGTCCGGAAGACTTCTCGCAGGTCGTGGTCAAGCGCAACGGCGACCAGATCGTGCGCCTGAACCAGGTTGCCGAGATCAAGGACGGCTACGCCGACATCAACAGCCTGTCGATGCGCAGCGGCAAACCGAACGTCGGCATCCAGATTGCCCGTGCCCGTGACGCCTCGACCGTGTCGCTGGCCAAGAAAGTGCACAAGGTCGTCGAGGAAGTCAGCAAGGAACTGCCGGAAGGCACCAAGCTGGAAGTCACCCGCGACGGCGGCGAAGACGCCCAGAGCAGCCTGAACAACGTGATCGAAGCCCTGGTGCTGGGCGCGATCCTGACCATCTTCGTCGTCTACGCCTTCCTGAACTCCTGGCGTTCGACCCTGATCACCGCGCTGTCGCTGCCGACCTCCGTGCTGGCCGCCTTCATCGCCGTGTGGCTGTGCGGCTTCACGCTGAACTTCATGACCCTGCTCGGCCTGTCGCTCGCCATCGGCGTGCTGATCGACGATGCGATCGTGGTGCGCGAAAACATCGTGCGCCACATGGAAATGGGTTCCGACCGCCGCACCGCGGCGCTGGAAGGCACCGCCGAGATCGGCATGGCCGTGGCCGCGACCACCTTCTCGATCATGGCCGTGTTCATCCCGGTCGCCTTCATGCCGGGCATCTCGGGCGAATGGTTCGGTCCCTTCGCGCTGACCGTGACCTGCTCGGTGATCGTGTCGCTGTTCATTTCCTTCACCCTCGACCCGATGCTGTCGGCCTACTGGGGCGACCCGCCGGGCCACCATAGCGCACCGAAGAAGGGGCTGGGCGCCATGCTCGACCGCTTCAACCACTGGTTCGACCACCAGGCCGAACGCTACGGCCGCGTGATCGAGTGGGCGCTGCACCATCGCAAGTGGATGGCCGCCATCGCCGTGCTCAGCTTCATTGGCGCGATCGCCCTGCACTGGGCCTGGGGCGGCTCGAGCTTCCTACCCAAGGCCGACCACGGCGCCATCATGGTCGACATCCGCGTCCCGGCTTCGTCGAGCGTGGAATACTCGCGCCGCAAGGTGGAAGCGGCGGCCGAGCTGGCGCGCCAGATCCCGGAGACCGAGGATACCAACAGCTACGCCAACCTGAGCGGCGGCCGCGTCTATGTCGACATCGGCAAGCGCCGTTCGCGTGACCGCACCGCCTCCGAGATCGCGGTCGAACTGCGCGAGAAGATCAGCCGCCTGGTGGGCGCCGAGTACACCGTGATCGACGACCTGAGCGGCGGCGGCAAGCCCGTGCAGGTGCAGTTCACCGGCCCCGATTCGCGCAAGCTGATGGAACTGACCACGGCCTATATGGAAAAGCTGCGTGAAGTGCCAGGCGCGGTCGACGTCACCCTGTCGGAACAGGATCCGAAGAACGAGCTGCAGATCGTGCTCGACCGCGGCCTGGCCAACGCCATGGGCATCTCGATCAACGACGCCGCCCAGTCGCTGCGCGTGGCCTTCGCCGGCATCGAAGTGGGCGACTGGGTCGACCCGAGCAACGAGACCCGCGACGTCGCCGTGCGCCTGCACCCGGACGACCGCGTCAGCACCGACAACATCGAGCGCCTGCCGATCTCCGTCAGCGGCACCGGCATGATGGTGCCCCTGGAGCAGATCGCCACCATCACCATGGGCAAGGGTCCGGCCGGCATCCGCCACCGCGACGGCGAGCGCATGATCACGGTGTCCGCCAACGCCCAGGGCCGTTCGCCTGGCGAAGTCACCGCCGACGCCATGAAGCTGGCCAGGACCTTCGACTTCCCGCCGGGCTATGGCCTGAAGCTGGGCGGCGCCGGCCAGGACCAGCAGGAAGTGTTCACCGCCATGGGCATCTCGCTGCTGTCGGGTATCGGTCTGATGTACCTGATCCTGGTGATGCAGTTCGGTTCCTTCACGGCCCCGCTGGGCGTGATGCTGTCGCTGCCGCTGTCGCTGATCGGCGTGGTGGTGGCCCTGCTGCTGACCAAGAACACCCTCAACCTGATGAGCCTGATCGGCGTCATCATGCTGATGGGCCTGGTCGCCAAGAACGCGATCCTGCTGCTCGACGCGGCGCGTGAGCTGGAGAAGCAGGGTGTCGACCGCGAGGAAGCGCTGATGGCTGCCGGCCGCAAGCGCCTGCGTCCGATCCTGATGACGACCTTCGCGCTGATCGCCGGCATGCTGCCGGTGGCGATGGCCCTGGGCGACTCGGGCGAGTTCTACCAGCCGCTGGCCATCGCGATCATCGGCGGTACGATCACCTCGACCTTCCTGACGCTGCTGGTCGTGCCGACCTTCTACGACAGCATCGAGATCGCCCGCGACCGCATGTATGCGAAGTTCAACCGCCGCGCAGCACGCCAGCCGGTGCTGGTCGCCTTCCTGCTGACCTTCGTGGAAGCGATCCTGACCCTGGTGCTGGTGCGCGCCGTGTTCCGCTTCATCCTGTGGCTGGGCCGCCTGGCAACCGGCCGCCGCGTCAAGGCGATGCCGGCCTGAGGTCCGGCGGGTGCGGGTCGCCAGCCCCGGTGAATGCAAACGGCCAGCGCATGCTGGCCGTTTTTTTTGGTTCCGCGCCGGCAAGCCGACACGCCGGCGCCAAAACAAAAGCCAGCCGAAAGGCTGGCGATCGCTGCATCCGCGAAGCAGGGATGCGAGAGTACAGCGGCAGGAAGCGTTTTCCGGCAGGGCCGGAATTCCCGGGGCCCGCATGGCGGGCCCCGTTCCTTGCCATGCGGACGGCTTACTGGCCGGTGGTCGGCGGGGTGGTGGTGCCGGTGCCGGTGCCGGTGGTGCCGGTGGTGCCCGAGGTACCCGAAGTGCCGGTGCCGGTGGTGCCGGTTGCGCCAGTGCCGGTGGCTGCCGGATCGGTGGTGGTGCCGGTGGTGCCGGTGGTGCCGGTGCCGGTGGCGCCAGTGCCCATGTCGCCGGTGGTGCCGGTGCCGGTTGCACCGGTGCCGGTGTCACCCGTGGTGCCGGTGTCACCCGTGGTGCCGGTGGCGCCCGAGGTGCTGCTCGGGGTGGTGGCCGAGGTGTCCGGCGTGGTGGTCGTGGTGTCGGTCGCCGGCTCGTTCTTGCGGCAGGCGCCCAGCAGGGAGGCCAACACGGCAGCAGTCAGCAGGATTTTTGGTGCTTTGGTCAGTGCTTTCATTGTTTAAACTCCTCGTTCACGTCTATCTTGTGCTACGGGCTCCAGGTGAGGCCTTGGAGATTCCGTGGCGCCAGGGTTAGGTCCTCCGAGGGTTCGTGAACCCAGCAGTGGAACCATCAGGGAACCGACGCAATACGCGGCCCCGGGGTCGGTGCACGATTCAGGCGAACCTTAGACCGATAGCCGGCCGGCCAGTTCGAAAGAAACGTTCACCAGGTACTCCTTTCCGCTCTACGCTGCGGATTTGTTGGAAACGGGTGCTAGGCTCCCGTTCCCCAAGCCACCGGCGCAGGCCGGATGGTTTCATGGTCGACGGCATCCTTGCCGGCGATCTGTTCCAGCAGGGCGGGAATTTCTTGCGAGATTTCCCGCGCCAGGTATCCGAGTGTTCCCATGCGCCGCGCCAGTTGTTCGCCGGAGCGCGCATGCAGGGCCACGCCCCAGCATGCGGCCTGGTCGAGCGCCGCGCCGCGTGCCGCCAGTCCGGCGATGATGCCTGCCAGCACGTCTCCCGAACCGGAGATCGCGAGGCCCACATTGCCGCCTTCATGCTGGTACAACGTTCCATTGGGCGTTGCGATGACAGTGCGCGCACCTTTTAATACGACCATCGCATTCCAGTCGCGCGCGGCAACGAGTGCGTGCGGGTCGGGATCGAGGCAGATGTCTTCCTTGGCGATGCCGGTCAGGTGCGCCATCTCGCCCGCATGCGGGGTCAGGATCACCGGGCGTTCGAAGCGCCAGGGCCGGTCTGGCGGCCAGTCGCCGGGCGGGTGCAGCAGCGCCCCCATGGCGCAGGCGTCCAGCACCACGGTCGTGCCCGCGGCCTCGAAGCGCGGCAGCAGTGCATGCACCAGTTCGGCCGTGGCGGGCTCGTCGCGCATGCCGGGCCCGACCAGGATCGTGTCGACGCGCTCGGCCAGCGGGTCGAGGCGGGCCACGGCGTCGAGCTTGATGCCGGCGCTGTCGTGCTCTTCCAGCCCGATCACGCGCGCCTCGGGCATGGCCAGCGCCACCAGCTGCGCCACGCTTCTCCCGGTGGCCACGGTGAGCTTGCCGGCGCCTGCGCGCAAGGCCGCGGTGGCTGCCAGGATGATGGCGCCCGGCATCTCGCTCGAGCCGCCCAGCACCAGCACGTGGCCGCGGATTTCCTTGTCGCCCTCGATCGCCGGCATCGGCACGGCCCAGCTGCGCAGCAGGGCTGTGTCGACGTCATGCACGGCGGTGGCGCGGGTAGGCGTGTCCATGGTCGGGTAGGGTTTATGCCTTGGGAGCCGAGGGCAGGTCTTTGCTTGCGGTGACGGGCGTGCCGGTGGCTTCCAGCGGCGCGACGAAGTTCACCAGGCGCAGCGCGAGGTGGCCGCCCTTGCCCAGCGTGGGGTCGTATTCATAGGAGGTGACCGAGCAGTTCGGCACGTCGCCGGCGCGGTCGAAATCGAGGATGGCCTTCTCGCTCATGCGCTCGAACAGGTAGCGGAAGCAATTGACCGTGACCTGGTGCGCGACGATGAGGACGCGCTCGCGGCAGTATTCGCGGTTCAGGGTGTCGATCACGCTGCGCAGTCGCAGGATCACGTCGCACCAGCTCTCGCCGCCGGGCGGGCGGAAGTAGAACTTGCCGACGTGCTGGCGCTGTTCGTAGAGCTCGGGGTAGTGGTGGGCGATGCCGTGGGTGGTGAGGCGGTCGAGGATGCCGAACTCCTTTTCGCGCAGGCGCTCGTCGGACTCGACGACGAGCTTGTCGCGGTCGAGGCGCTGCATCAGGATGTTGGCGGTTTCGGCAGCGCGCACGTAGGGCGAGTGCAGCACCACGGTCGGCTGCTGTTCCGGCGGCAGCGCCGCGAACCAGGAGCCGAGCGCCTGCGATTGCCTTTCGCCGAGTTCCGACAGCGGCACGTCGACGTCACGGTCGGCGATGTCGATGCGGTGCCCGGCGGATGCTTCCGCCAGCTCGCGCGCGACATTGCCTGCGCTCTGTCCGTGCCTGACCAGCCAGATCTCCTGCGGCCACTTCTGTTCCATCACCAGCCCGTCTTGATGTTGACATGGCGTCATCATAGACGGATTCTGCGGCCGCAAAGCGCACGATTGCGGGCTTTCCGGAGCGGCTCGCCGCAGCGTCGGAAGGGTCTTACACGCGCCTGATTTTCCCTTGGAATCAGGCGCTTGGCAGTGTCGGAGAAGGCTTACACGACTTGCTCGTCACCATCGAGGTTGATGTCGGCGTCGCTCTGGAACACGCGCATGTCCTGTTGGCCGAGCACCCGGCCGGTGATGGTGCCGGCCGTGATGGAGCCGCTCACATTGAGCGCGGTGCGGCCCATGTCGATCAGGGGCTCGACCGAGATCAGGAGGCCCGCCAGCGCCACCGGCAGGTCCATCGCCGACAGCACGATCAGCGCGGCGAAGGTGGCGCCGCCGCCGACCCCGGCCACGCCGATGGAGCCGAAGGCGATGATGGCAAGCAGCGGCAGCAGGAAGGAGGCCGTCATCGGATCGATGCCGACGGTGGGCGCGATCATCACCGCCAGCATGGCGGGATAGATGCCGGCGCAGCCGTTCTGGCCGATGGTCGCGCCGAACGAGGCGGCGAAGTTGGCGATGCCTTCCGGCGTGCCCAGGCGCGCGGTCTGGGTCGCCACGCTCATCGGGATGCTGCCGGCGCTGGTGCGCGAGGTGAAGGCGAAGGCCAGCACCGGGAAGATCTTCTTGGCATAGCGCAGCGGGTTCAGGCCGCTCGAGCCGATCATCAGGAGGTGCACGCAGAACATCAGGGCCAGCGCGCAGTAGGAGGCGGCGACGAAGCTGGCCAGGCCGAGGATGTCCTGCAGGCTCGAGCTCGACACCACCTTGGCCATCAGGGCGAACACGCCGAACGGGGTCAGGCGCAGCACCAGGGTCACCATGCGCATGACGATGACGTGGGCCACGTGCACGAATTCGCTGAAGGACTGGAACACTTCCGGCTTCTTGCCGGCGATGCCGGTGGCCGAGACGCCGACAAAAATCGAGAACACCACCACCGCGATGGTCGAGGTCTTGCGCGCCCCGGTCATGTCGAGGAAGGGATTGGCCGGAATGAAGGAGAGCAGCATGCCCGGCAGCGAGATCTCTTTTGCCGCCGCTAGATTGCCTTGCAGGTATTCGCCGCGCGCCACTTCGGCCGTGGAGGCCGTGAGGCCGACTGCGGAGAGGCCGAACAGCTTGGCCATCGCGATGCCGATGGCGGCGGCCACCACGGTGGTGACGAGCAGGATGCCGATGGTCAGCGTGCTGATGCTGCCGAGGGAGGAGGCGTTGCGCAGCTTGAGGATGGCCTGGACGATCGAGACCATGATCAGGGGAATGACGATCATCTGCAGCAGCTTCACGTAGCCGCTGCCGAGCACGTCCAGCCAGGCATTGGTGGCGGCGACCTGAGGCGAGCCCGCGCCGTAGAAGGTCTGCATGGCCGCGCCCAGCAGCACGCCCAGGCCCAGGCCGGTGAAGACGCGCTTGGTGAAGGAGACGTGATTGGCCTGGAGGCGGTAGAGCAGGACGCAGACGGCCAGGGCGACGGCCAGGTTGATCAGGAGAGGGAAGTTCATTGCTGCCTTTATTCGAGCCGATTCTTCGCAGCTCATGCGCTACGGAAATCAATCGACACATTCTATAGGCAAACCGATATCCCCGTGAAATGCGGATCCCGCGCCGGCTTCTGCGGATCGGTAGCAAGAAGACATCGGAAGATGTCTTGCTACTAATGCTTTGTGGCAATTGGGCGACGGAGCCCTTAGGCGGGGCGCAAACCTGCTGGTCAATATGCCCTCCGCGTGACAAGCTTGTGCAAGATGTTTGTTTCCGCCAGCCATTTTTTCCAAGAGCCTCCATGTTCAAACACCTCACCATCAAGACCCGGCTGATCTTCGTGATCGCCTTCCTTGCCGCCGAACTCATCGTCGGCGCCGTCGTCGGCATCGTCAACCTCGGCGTGGCGAACGGCGAGCTGAAGAACCTGTACGACAACCGCCTGATGTCGATGACCCACCTCAGCCGCGTGATGCAGCTGATCACGGCCAACCAGCTCATCGTCGCCAAGGCGGCCAATGTCAGCGACGCGGCCCAGCGCGACGCCATGCTGACGGAAGTCGAAGCGAACATCGCCGCCGTGTCGGCATCGTGGAAAGCCTACGAAGACACGGAAGAGACGGTGGAAGAGACGGCCCTGATCGGCAAGTTCGTGGAAGCCCGCAAGGCCTTCCTGGCGCAGGGCCTGCAGCCGGCGATCGCGGCGGTGCGCGCCGGCGACAGCGCCCGCGCGGGCGAGCTGGTGACGGGCGACATGGCGCGCCTGTTCCAGCCGGTGAACACGGTGGGCAGCCAGCTGATCGAGCTGCAGCAGCGTGTCGCCAAGGCCGATTACGAAGCCTCGCAGGCTACCTACGAGCTGGTGCGCCTGGTCTGCCTGGCGGGCCTGGCCTTCGGCCTCCTGATGGCCGCGGTGGTCGGCTGGCTGCTGGTGCGCGCCATCGTGCGCCCGATCGAGCGCGCCGTGGAAATCGCTGGCGCCGTCGCTAGCGGCGACCTGACCCAGAAGATCGAGGTCGACTCGCGCGACGAGACCGGCCGCCTGCTGCAGGCCCTGAAGGACATGAACGCCGCCCTGGTTCGCATCGTCACGCAAGTGCGCGGCGGCACCGATACCATCGCCACCGCCTCCGGCGAGATCGCCGCCGGCAACCTGGACCTCTCGAGCCGCACCGAGCAGCAGGCCGGTTCGCTGGAAGAAACCGCCTCGTCGATGGAGGAACTGACCTCGACCGTGAAGCAGAACGCCGACAACGCGCGCCAGGCCAACGTATTGGCGGCCTCGGCCCAGCAGGTGGCGGGCAAGGGCGGTGAAGTGGTCGAGCAGGTGGTCAAGACCATGGGCGCCATCAACAGTTCGGCGACCCGCATCGTGGACATCATCGCCGTCATCGACGGCATCGCCTTCCAGACCAACATCCTGGCGCTGAACGCGGCCGTGGAAGCGGCACGGGCAGGCGAGCAGGGCCGCGGCTTCGCCGTGGTGGCGGGCGAGGTGCGCAACCTGGCCCAGCGCAGCGCGGCGGCGGCCAAGGAAATCAAGGCCCTGATCGACGATTCGGTCGAGAAGGTGCACCACGGTTCCGAACTGGTGGACCAGGCCGGCGCCACCATGGCCGAGATCGTGCAGAGCGTCGGCCGCGTGACCGACATCATCACCGAGATCAGTGCCGCCAGCCAGGAACAGACCGCGGGCATCGAGCAGATCAACAGCGCCGTGACCCAGATGGACCAGGTGACCCAGCAGAACGCGGCCCTGGTCGAGGAAGCCTCGGCGGCGGCCCAGGCGTTGCAGGAAGAAGCCCGCGCGCTGGCGCAGGCGGTCGGCACCTTCCGCCTCGATGCGGCGGCGGCCCCGGCCAAGCCGGCCAGGGCGCAGGCGCGCATCGCGTCGAGCCAGGTGCTCAAGCAGCCCGCGAAGCCGGCCGCCAAGGCGGCGCCGAAGGCCGCGGCAAAGCCGGCCCAGGCGCGTCATGCCAAGGCTGCGCAGGCGGTCGATGCGACGGAGGGTTGGGAAGAGTTCTGACGCGTCGAAGCGTCATGAAGCAGGGCGCGGCGCTTGAGGGCGCCGCGCCCTGTTTTTTATGCGCCCCGGCGAGGGGGCGGCGACTTATTCGAAGGCGACGACCAGGGCGGCGAGGCCGACGCACAGGCCGAGCGCGACGCTGAGGCGCTGGCGCAGGCGGCTCGACACGATGCTCTTGGCAAAGGTGCGTTTCGGCGCCGACGGGTTGCTGCGGTCGACGGTGCCCGGATGGATACGTGGATGCGAGTGTTCGGTGTTCATGAAAGTCTCCTTGTTGCCGTCTCCACCGGAGACAGGCGTCCTATGGTTGGTGCTCATTGAGCGGGATTCTGGAGCGGGCTCGGTCGGGCGTTGATTGCTCGCCGAGCTCAGGCAAGCCGGACGGGTTTCAAGCTGGCGGCGCACAGCATGCTTGCGGCCGATTGGGTGCGGTCGCTGGGGGAGTGCGGAAGAAACGTTCTAGACATGCTGTGCCAGTACCAAGCTTCGACTTCGGGTGATCCGTCATGGCGGCGCATGACCCCCCGGGGCCGCGCCGGATGGCTTGCACGGGATGTTAATCATTCTACATGCTGGGAAGGGACGCACAAGTGCGCACACGTTTCCTTACAATTCAATGCATTGCCGTGAGCCAACGTATTCATCAATATCTCGCCAGTGCGGTCGAAAGTCAAGTAACCGGCGCGCAGCGTCGGCAGAAACCAACAGTCTTTCTGTCTTGCGGGGCCGTGGACGGCACATGATTCGTGGTTGCGCATGCAGATGCCGGCTTCGGTGTCATATCTCGCCGATCTGATCAGCAGCCATTCAAGACCGTTTCGTGATGTGCACCTTGTGGAACTTGCATGCAGGGCGGGGCGTCCTAGACTGAAGCACCGGCACTGGCGTAGCCAGAACCGGGCCATGCAGTTCAACCCCCTATCGCGAAGGAGCGATCATGCGCCTGCAATCCCTGGCACTTGCTGCCACTCTCCTGCTGGTGGCCGCGGACGCCGCCGCCCAATCCCCGGCTTCCGACTACCCGGCCACCGGCCAGATGTCGAGCGTGCAGGTCACCGCCCCTCCGCGTGGCCAGCGGGTGCTTGACGCCGACCCCGACGCCGTCAGCGGCCAGTACCGCCTGTCGAACGGCTGGAAGCTCGAGGTCAACCCGGGCTACAGCGGCATCTGGACCCGCATCGACCGCCAGCGCCCGATGCGCCTCTCCGCGGTGTCGAAGGACACCTATGTCTCGCATGACGGCAATGTCTGGATGCGCTTCGACGTCGAACGCGACGAGATGGTGATGCGCTATGTGCCGCAGTCGCGGCTGGCGGAGATCATCGAGGTGAGGGCGACGCTGGCGCAGCGCTGAGCTTGCTTAGCCGTAAAACGAGAACGCCAGCCCGAAGGCTGGCGTTCTCGTTCAATTCTGGTAGGCCGTGCTGGGCTCGAACCAGCGACCAACGGATTAAAAGTCCGCTGCTCTACCAACTGAGCTAACGACCCGAAAGAAGCGAGATTATAGGATGAGACAGCGAAGCTGTCAAACACCCATCGCTTCGATGGAACTTACTTGAGCGAGGCCAGGCGGTCCTTGGCCGTCTTGGCGGCGCTCGATTCCGGGTACTTCGAGACCAGCTGCTGCAGCGCCTTCTTGGCGTTCTTGCTGTCCTTGAGCAGGGCGTAGCTGCTGGCGATGTTCAGCATGGCGTCCGGCACCTTGGCGCTGTCGGCGTAGGTGCTGGTGACGATCTCCTGGGCCGCGATGGCTTTCTTGTAGTCGCCCAGCGCGTAATAGGCGTTGCCGAGCCAGTACTGGGCGTTCGAGGCGTAGGCCGAATCGGGATAGCGGCGCACGAATTCCTGCAGGGCGGCGGCGGCGCCCTTGTAGTCGCCCGATTGGAACAGGGCGGTGGCGTTCTCGTAGGTGGTCTTCTCGGCCGGCATCACCTGGGCGACCTGGCCGTCCACGGTTTCCTGCTGCGGTTCGAGCTTCTTGATGCGGGAATCGAGGTCGGCGTAGAGCTGCTTCTGGCCTTCCTGGGCGCGGGCGATCTGGTTCGCCAGGACTTCGATCTGGCCGCGCAGGCGCGCGATTTCCTGCATGGTCTGCTCGTGCTGGTTCAGCATGTCGAGCTGGGCGGTCTTGTCCGACTTGGTCTCGATGCGCGCGTTCAGGTCGCGGGCAATGGCGTCGACCTTTGCGCGCAGGTCGAGAATGGCCTTGCGTGCTTCGTCGTCGTCGAGCAGGCCGGCGTGCGCCTGCAGCGGCATCCAGGCCGCCAGGACCAGGGCGGCGAGACGGGACGGGGACAGTTTCATCATGGCAGTCAATTTTTCCGGTTGCAGAGTAAAAACGGGGCGGATGCAGTCTGACTGCCATCCGCCCCGCTGTCAATGCGCCTGACCTTAAGGCGCATCAGCCGACTTGATCAATTATTACTGGTAGACGATGTCAGCGCGGCGGTTTTCAGCCCAGGCTGCTTCGTCGCTGCCGGTTGCCTTCGGCTTTTCTTCGCCCAGCGACACGGCTTCCATCTGGCTTTCCGACACGCCCAGGGCGGCCATTGCACGACGGACGGCTTCAGCACGCTTCTGGCCCAGGGCCAGGTTGTACTCGGTGCCGCCGCGTTCGTCGGTGTTACCCTGGATCAGGACCTTGCGGCCGGTGTTCTTGGTCAGGTAGCCCGAGTGGTTGGCGACGACCGGCTTGCCGTCTTCGCGCACGACGAAGCTGTCGTAGTCGAAGTAGACGCTGCGGTTGGCCAGCACGCCTTTCGGATCATTCAGCGGATCGACGCTGCCGGTCTCGACCGGACGAATCTCGCGCTGCGGCTCGGCCGGAGCGGCAGGCGCCGGGGTCGGGGTCTTCTCGACGACCGGGGTTTCCTGCAGCTTGGTCGACGAGCAGGCGGTCAGCAGGGCGGCCGAAGCGATGAGGGCGAGTTTCTGGAAGTTGCGCATGGTTTTTCTCCTTGTCTATTAAAAGTTTCTGCTTCTTTACTTCATGAAGGGACCCCAGCTGGGCTCCCGAATGTTTCCCGCATTGGTGCTCAAGCGCTGCTTGACCCGTCCATCCACCGAGACCACGGCCAGCGAGGCACGCCCGCCGCCCTTGATCGCATACATGATGTACTTGCCGTTAGGCGAAAAACTCGGTTCGGTGGCCCCATCGGCCAGGCGCAGTTCCTGGCCGCTTGCCAGGTCCATCGCGTAAAGAGAGAAACCGCCGTTGCGCTGGGAGATCCATGCCAGGGTCTTGCCGTCCGAAGACACGCGCGGGCTGATGTTGTAGTTGCCGTTGAACGTCAGGCGGGTGGCGTTGCCGCCCGAGGCGCTCATCTTGTAGATCTGCGGACCGCCGCTGCGGTCGCTCATGAAATAAATGGTCTGGCCGTCCGCCGAGAACTGCGGCTCGCTGTCGATGGCCGGGTTGTTGGTCAGGCGCTTGTGGCCGGTGCCGTCCGGACGCACGGTGTAGATCTCGGTATTGCCGTCGCGGGACAGGGCCACGGCCAGCAGGCTGCCGTCCGGCGACCAGGCGGGCGCCGAGTTGTTGCCCTTGACGTTGGAAATCACGTTGCGGCGGCCGGTCATCAGGTCCTGCAGGTAGACCACGGGCTTGCGGTCTTCCAGCGAGACGTAGGCGACCTTGGTGCCGTCCGGCGACCAGGCCGGCGAGAAAATCGATTCACGGCCGCGGGCGGCGACGATTTCGTTCTCGCCGTCGGCGTCGGCGACCACCAGGCTGTAGTTGCGGCCGGCCCTGTCTTCCTTCACGTAGGCGATGCGCGTCGAGAAGATGCCGCGTACGCCGGTCAGCTTTTCATAGACGTCGTCGGCGATGCGGTGGGCCTGCAGGCGAATGTACTTGGGCTGCACCTCGCCGCCGAGCTGCGAGATCGCGGCGCCCTTCACGGTGTCGTGCAGCTTGTAGCGCACGGCGAAGCGGCCGTCCGGCTGGCGTGCCACGCTGCCGACGACCAGGGCGTCCGCCCCGCTGGCGCGGAAGGCGGCCAGGTCCACCGGCGCGTTCTCGCTGATGACCTGGCGCGCGTCGATCACCTTGAACACACCGCTGCGCTCGAGGTCGGCACGGATGATGTCGGACACGTCGTCAGGGGCGAGCGATTCGTCGGCAAAGGCCGCGACCGCGACCGGGATCTGGTTGCTGCCGACACCGGCGATTTCGACCTTGATCTGGGCATTGGTCGCCGTGCCCATCAGGAGGGTGGCGCTGAACAGCAGGTAATGGAGTTTTTTCATAATCTGTCTTGAACCGTATCCATCGAGTGAATCAGTCGTAATCCTTCATCGAGAAATTGACGTCGAGCGTGCGTTCCACCGTGCCGTCCTTTTTCTTCGGCAGCGGAGATGCCTTTTTAATACCATTTTCCACTGCTCTGTCAAACTCAGGCACACCGCTGCTTTTTACGAGGCGCACCGACATGATTTCGCCGGTCGGCAACTGCTCGACCTTGAAGATCGCCTTCGGATTGCCCGGCATGGTCGTGCTGCCGCCGTAGGCGGTATTGCTCTTGATCGCGGCCGTGATCGCGGCGACGTAGCCGGCGTCTGCCCGTGGTCCTGTCGACTTGGCGGCCGTGCCAGTGCTGCCCATGGCGCCGGCGATGCGCTTGAGTTCGTCCTGGCGCAGCTTCTCGAGCTTGGCGGCTTCGGCTTTCTCGGCGGCGGCCTTCTTCTTGGCGTCGGCGAGCGCTTTCTGCTTGGCTTCCGCTTCTTCTTTCTTCTTCCGGTCGGCTTCCTTCTTGGCGAGTTCCTTCTTCTCGCGCTCGGCGTCCTCTTTCTTCTTCTGCTCGGCGAGTTTCTTCTCGCGCGCTTCTTCTTCCTTGCGCTTTTGCTCGAGCTCCTTCTTCTCGGCCAGCTCGCGCTTTTCCTGTTCTTTGCGTTCTTTTTCGCGCTGCAGGTTGATGTCCGGCGGCGTCGGGGCCGGGCGTTCCACCGGCGGCGGCTCGACCGGGCGCGGCGGCGGAGCAGGCTCCGGTTCCGGCTGCGGTTCCGGTTCCGGGGCGGGCGGCGTCGGCAGCTCGGGCGCGGCGGCGGTTTGCACCGACATGTCCCACACCTCGGCTTCGACGGCGACCGGCTCGCTGGTCTGCCAGCTGATGCCGAACCATAGGAAGCCCAGCAGAACGGCGTGCACGGCCACTGCCAGCATGAACGCTGGCAGGCGGCTCGGTTCTGGCGGCACGCTATAGGGCGCGCCGGCGGTGGCAGGCTTCATTGCTGACATAAATGGCTTACTTGGTCGCGAGACCCACCCGGTTAATGCCCATCTTCTTCGCTTCGGAAATCAGGCTGATCACGTCCTCGTACTTGCTCTCACGGTCGCCTTCGATCAGGACCGGGTAGTCCGGATTCTCTTCGTGCAGGGCGCGCAGGCGCTCGAGCAGGGCGGTGCGGTCGGCCACGTCTTCCATGGCGATCTTCTGCTTGCCGCCGACGCCGATCGACAGCTTCTTGTCGGGCTGGACCGCGACGCGAATGTAGGTATCCGGCGGCAGCGCCGACTTCTCGGCGCTCGGCAGGTTCACCACGCTCGGCGCTTCGTTGGCCGGCACGGCCATGAAGATGATGAGCAGCACCAGCATCACGTCGATGTAGGGCACGACGTTGATCTCGGACTTGAATTTGCGTTTGCGTCCGCCGCGCAGGCTGCTGCTGGAAAAAGCCATCGGGAGCCTCCGTCCTTATCGCGACTGGCGCTGCAGGATGTTCGAGAATTCTTCGACGAAGCTCTCGAAGCGGATCGCCAGGCGGTCGATGTCGTGGGTGAAGCGGTTGTACGCCACCACCGCCGGAATCGCGGCGAACAGGCCGATCGCGGTGGCGATCAGCGCCTCCGCGATGCCGGGCGCAACCACGGCTAGGGTGGCTTGCTCCACGCTGGCCAGGCCGCGGAAGGAGTTCATGATGCCCCAGACGGTGCCGAGCAGGCCGATGTAGGGCGAGACCGAGCCGACCGAGGCCAGGAAGTTCAGGTGCAGGTCGAGGGCGTCGAGTTCGCGCTGGAAGGAAGCGCGCATGGCGCGGCGGGATCCGTCCAGAACCGGACCCATGTCGTTGACATCGCGGGCGGCCTGCTTGCCCTTGATGAACTCGCCCATGCCGGCTTCGAAGATGCGGGCCAGCGGGCCGCTCTGGTCGCGCTGGGCACTGGCGCTCTGGTGCAGGGTGTGCAGGTTGCCGCCGGCCCAGAAGCTGCGTTCGAACTGTTCGGTGGCGCTGCGCGCGGCGCGCAGGGCGAACACCTTGCGGAAAATATAGGTCCAGCTGACGATCGACAGAAGCAGCAGCAAGGCCATGATCAATTGCACCAGCGGGTGGGCGTTGAGGATCAGGGCGGTCAACGAAAGGTCTGGAGTCTCGGTCATCGTGTCGGGTTGTCGGATTGATTAGTTTCTTATGCGGCGCGCATTTTATCAGCAGCACTGGCCGGGAGCGAGCGCGGACGCATCGTAGCGAGGTCGACGCAGCCGACCTTGACGCTGGCGCTGGTGAGCAGCAGCTCGTCTTTCCAGGCTTGCTGGGTGAAGCGAACCGAGGCAGGGCCGAGCTTGTCCACCATGGTGCGGATGGTCAGCACGTCGTCCAGGCGGGCCGGCGCGTGATAGTCGAGCGAGGCGCTGCGGACGACAAAGGCGGCGCCTTCGGCATCCAGCAATTCCTGCTGGCCGACGCCGAGCGCGCGCAGCCATTCGGTGCGGGCCCGTTCGAAGAATTTCAGGTAATTAGCGTAAAACACGATGCCACCGGCGTCGGTATCCTCGTAATAGACCCTGACTGTCCAGTCAAAAGCTGAAGGCATTTCCCCTGCCATTAAATGAAAATAGGAAACATTTTACGCGATATTTACCCTGCTTATGTACGCTTCCATACATAAAGCCGGGAAAAGGGTGTCCATGCCTCTCGGACAAGGCAGGCAGTGCGCCCGTAGTAGACGTGAAACATAGCCGAAAGGCCAATTACTGTAACACTTTCTCACATTTGGGCTGCGCTCGATACGATTAGTTACGGGAGCTAAAACACAGGTTTTCCCGATATCGCGATGCTTTTGTAGGGTGGACGGCTTAGCCGTCCGCGCGTTCAAATCCCTCGGGAATAGCTGCAGCGCTATTCAACGTCTGTTTGAACGCGCGGACGGGAG
>NZ_JANUHA010000008.1 GCF_024753255.1 Massilia agri | reverse complement strand
TTTTTTTACGGTCGTCACGCACCAACGACGGCCTATCCTATGCGACGATCCTGTGCGTAACGCTTTACGCCATGCCATCGAACGCGTACGGCTCCGGCTTCCATTCTCCACCGATGCGATGGTCCTGACGCCGGATCATCTGCACTGCATCTGGACGCTGCCTGACGGCGATGCCGACTTCTCGTCCCGGTGGTCGCAGATCAAACACCACGTCTCGTACGTATGCCGGGACTTGTATCCAATGACGCTGTCGGCGTCCAGGCAATGCAGGAGCGGCGGGTCATTCTGGCAGCGCCGATTCTGGGAACATCAGATCCGGAACGAGTTCGATATGGAGCGACATGTCGACTACATCCATTTCAACCCGGTCAGGCACGGGCTGGCAACATCTGCAGCAGCGTGGCCCTATTCGACATTTGGACGGTTTGTTCGCGAAGGTGCGTACGCGGCGGATTGGGGTGGCAATCCAGTGTGCGAAGGGTTGGATTTTGAATAGCGTTTATCACAACGCAACGGGGAGTTGGACGCGCGGTCGGCGGAGCCGACCACCCTACGGAAATCAGTCTGTGAACAGCACGGGCATTTCGTGGGAGCGCTTACGAAGCGCCAACCTAGCCCCATCGTAATCCGGATACACCTCACCCACCGCCGCCCAGAACGCCGGGCTGTGGTTCATTTCGCGCAGGTGCGCCAGCTCGTGGGCCACGACGTAGTCCACCAGCGCAGGCGGATAGTGCACCAGGCGCCAGTTCAGGCGGATGTTCCCCTCGACCGTGCAGGAGCCCCAGCGCGTGCCCGCCGACGACAGCGCGAAAGCCCGGTAGCTCACCCCCAGCAGCGGCGCATAGTGGTCGAGCCGTTCGCGGAACAGCTTCTTGGCCTCTGCCTGGAACCACAGCTTGACGCGCTCCTTGAGCTGCCATTCCGACAAGCCCGGCACCACGCCGATCCACAGTTCGCCATTGGGCGCATCGAACTGGCAGTGGCTGCGCGAGGCTTCTTCCAGGCGCAGCGTGATCTCGCCGCCCAGGTAGGGCAGGCGGGCGCCGTCCTTCCACTCGATCGGCGGACGTTCGAGACGCTGGGCGCGGCGTTCGCCGCGTTCGAGCAGCTTGCCGAGGATCCAGCGCTGCTTGGCGCGGATCGCGTTGTCGATATCGAGCTGGCTGCAGCGGCGCGGCGCCGTCACGCGCAGGCCGTCGTCGTCGATCATGAAGCCGATCGAGCGGCGCGAGGAACGGCGCAGGGCGTAATCGACGGTATAGGCGCCGAGCAGGATGCGCTTGAGGGGCGGATCGCCCTCGGCGACCGGCGGCGAGGGGAGGAAGTTGCGTGGCGCCGGGGGCGGCGCCTTGAAGAGGGGCTGCGACGGAGCCGCCGGTTTATCCGACGGCTTGAGCGCCGCGAAGAAGTCCTGTGTGAACAGTTCCAGCTGGTGCCCGTCGATCCTGGAAGAGGTCATGGTTTGTTGCGGTCTTGAATTCCTGATCTGGGCGCTGACGTCGCTCAGCCACCTCTGTAGGCGTGGGGCGAAATGACGCGCATTTCCGATTCTATCCAATTTTCGACCTCTTGCATCATGCTGTCGGGAGTGTGACCTGCTGGCGAAATCGGCTTGCCGATCGAGACCGTCACCAGGCCGGGGCGCTTGATGAAGGAATTCTTCGGCCAGCATTCGCCTGAATTATGCGCGATCGGCACGACCACGCTTTGGGTTTCGACAGCCAGGCGCGTGCCGCCGCTCTTGTACTTGCCCTTCTGGCCGACGGGGATGCGGGTCCCTTCCGGGAACATGATGATCCACTGGCCGTCAGCCAGGCGGCGCTTGCCGTGACGGACCACGTGCGAGAACGCGTTCTTGCCCTGCTTGCGGTCGATCGGGATCATGCGCAAGAGGCCCATCGCCCAGCCGAAGAAGGGGATGTAGAGGATTTCCTTCTTGAAGACGAAGACCAGCGGGCGGGTGAGGTTGGGCAGCAGGAAGATGGTCTCCCAGGCCGACTGGTGCTTCGACAGGACGATGGCCGGCGCGTCCGGCAGGTTCTCGTAGCCCTTGAATTCGTAGCGGATCCCGCAGATCACCTTCGCACACCAGATCATGAAGACGTTCCAGCGCGAGGTCACCCAGAAGCGCTTGTTGTAGGGCAGGGGCGCGGCCAGGAAGCAGACGCAGGCCCAGACCACGGTGGCGACGATCATGATGATCGTGAAGAGCAGGGAACGCAGGAACAGACTGAAGGTGTGCAAAGGGGCTCCGGACGAATTTCTGGTTTGGACGCTGGTGCTTGTTATGTCTTGCTTACTCGGGCCGCTGTGCCGCGGCCTTCAGGAAGGACTGTACCATCGAAGCGAGGTCGGGGAAAACCTGGGTGCCGGGCGGCAGGCCGCCGGTCTCTTGCGTTTTTTCCCCTTTGCCGGTCAGGACCAGGTAGGGCACGCAGCCCATCTTGAATCCGGCCTGCAGGTCGCGCAGCGAGTCGCCGACCGTCGGCACGCCCTTCAGGCTCACCTTGAAGCGCTTGCTGATTTCCTCGAACATGCCGGCCTTGGGCTTGCGGCAGTCGCAGTTGTCGATCGCCGCGTGCGGGCAGAAGAAAATGGCGTCGATGTCGGCGCCCACCAGCTGGGCGCTGGCGTGCAGTTTCTGGTGGATCGCGTTCAGGGTCGTCATGTCGAACAGTTCGCGCGCGATGCCCGACTGGTTCGAGGCGATGACGACCCGGTAGCCCGCCTGGTTCAGGCGGGCGATCGCTTCCAGCGAGCCGGGAATGGGAATCCACTCCGCCGGCGACTTGATGAAGTCCGGCGAATCGTGGTTGATGACCCCATCCCGGTCGAGGATGATGAGTTTCATGGCACTACCTTTACAACTTAGGCTGCGAGTTTCGAGATGTCGGCGACGCGGTTCATCATGCGGTGCAGCTTCGACAGCAGCGCCAGGCGGTTGTTGCGCAGGGCGATATCGTCGGCCATCACCATCACGTCGTTGAAGAAGGCATCGACTTCCTCCTTCATCAGCGCCAGCGTCTTCAGGGCGCCGGTGAAATCGCTGCCGGCGAAGGCGCTGTCGACGTCACCTTCGAGCTGCTGCATGCGGGCAGCCAGCGCCTTCTCGGCCGCTTCGACCAGCAGTTCCTGCCTGATCGAGGCGTCCTGGGGCATCGCATCCTCGTTCTTCTTGAGGATGTTGGTGATGCGCTTGTTGGCGGCGGCGAGCGAGGCGGACTCCGGCAGGGCCGCGAAGGCCTGCACCGCTTCCAGGCGCTGGACGACGTCGTCCACGCGGTCCGGGTTCTGGGCCAGCACGGCCTCGACCTCGTTCGGCGAGAAGCCGCGCTCGCGCAGCATGCCGCGCAGGCGGTCCAGCATGAACGCGGTAACCTCATGGCGCGGGTCCTTGAACGCGGCCTGGCCTTCGAACACGGCCACGGCCTCGCCCAGCAGTTCCGAGATCGCCAGCGGCAGGCGCTTCTCGACCAGCATGCGCATCACGCCCAGGGCGTGGCGGCGCAGCGCGAACGGGTCCTTCTCGCCGGTCGGCTGCAGGCCGATGGCCCAGATGCCGACCAGGGTTTCCAGCTTGTCGGCCAGCGCGACCACCAGGCCGGTATTGGTCGACGGAAGGGCGTCGCCGGCGAAGCGCGGCTGGTAGTGCTCGGAGGCGGCCTTGGCCACTTCCTCGTGCTCGCCGTCGTGGCGGGCGTAGTAGGTGCCCATGATGCCCTGCAGCTCGGGGAATTCGCCCACCATGTCGGTCAGCAGGTCGGCCTTGGCCAGGCGTGCGCCGCGTTCGGCCAGCGGCACGTCGTAGCCGAGGCGGCGCGCGATGCTGCTCGCCAGGATGGTGACGCGTTCGCTGCGTTCTGCCTGGGTGCCCAGCTTGTTGTGGTAGACCACGTTGCCAAGCAGCGGCAGGCGCGATTCGAGGGTCTTCTTCTTGTCCTGCTCGAAGAAGAACTTGGCGTCCGACAGGCGCGGGCGCACCACGCGCTCGTTGCCGCCAATGATGGCGGACGGATCGCTGGTTTCCAGGTTCGACACGATCAGGAAGCGCGAGCGCAGCTTGCCCGCGCTATCCGTCAGCGCGAAGTACTTCTGGTTCGTCTGCATGGTCAGGATCAGGCATTCCTGCGGGACCGAGAGGAATTCGTCCTCGAAGCGGCATTCGTACACGACCGGCCATTCGACCAGCGCGGCCACTTCGTCGAGCAGCGACTCGGGCATCAGGACCTGGTCGCTGCCTGCCTTCTCGAGCAGCTGCTTGCGGATGCTTTCCTTGCGCGCTTCGGCACTCGACAACACCTTGCCTTCGCTTTCCAGCACGTGCGCGTACTGGTTCGCGTGTGGCACGGTGATCTCGCCGCCGTGCGACAGGAAGCGGTGGCCCATGGTCTGGCGGCCGGCCTCGAGGCCCAGCAGCGACAGCGGCAGCACTTGCTCGCCGTGCAGGGCCAGCAGCAGGTGGACCGGGCGCACGAACTGCACGGTCGCGCCATCGGGGCGCTGGTAGCTCATGACCTTCGGGATCGGCAGCTTGGACACCGTCTCGGCCAGCACGTCCTGCAGGGCGCCGGCGAGCGCGCTGCCCGCAGCGGTGTAGGTGTAGAAGAAGGATTCGGCCTTGCCGTCCTGGGCGCGTTCGAGGTCTGCCACCTGCAGGTCGGGGAAGCCGAGGGCCGCCAGTTTCTTGGCCAGCGGCGCGGACGGGTTGCCGTCCTTGTCCAGCGCGACCGACACCGGCAGGACCTTCTCGCGGATGGTCTTGTCCGGCGAGGTGCCGCGCACATTGGTGATGGTGACGGCCAGGCGGCGCGGGGTGGCGTGGGCGGTGGCGACGCTGTCGCCTTCCAGGAAGTCACGCGCCTTCAGGCCATTGGCGATGCCGTTCGCGAAAGCGGCGCCCAGTTTGACGAGGGCTTTCGGCGGCAGTTCTTCGGTCTGGATTTCGACGAGGAGAGTCTGGTTCATATTCTGTTCTTTGTTCAAGCTGCTGCCTTGTCGGCGCCTGGGAGCATGGGGAAGCCGAGCTTCTCGCGCGAGTCGTAATAGGCCTGCGCCACGAGGCGCGACAGGGTGCGCACGCGGCCGATGTAGGCGGCGCGCTCGGTCACGGAGATGGCGCCGCGCGCGTCCAGCATGTTGAAGCTGTGCGAGGCCTTCATGATCTGCTCGTAGGCCGGCAAGGTCAGCTGCAGCTCGACCAGGCGCTTGGCTTCCGCCTCGTGGTTCGAGAAGGCCTGGAACAGCAGTTCGGTATTGGCGTGCTCGAAGTTGTAGGTCGACTGCTCGACCTCGTTCTGGTGGAACACGTCGCCATACGACAGCGTCTTTTTCACGCCGTTCTCTTCCCACTCGGTCCACACCAGGTCGTAGACGTTCTCGACGCCCTGCAGGTACATGGCCAGGCGCTCGATGCCGTAGGTGATCTCGCCCAGCACCGGCTTGCAGTCCAGCCCGCCGACCTGCTGGAAGTAGGTGAACTGGGTGACTTCCATGCCGTTGAGCCAGACTTCCCAGCCCAGGCCCCAGGCGCCCAGGGTCGGGCTTTCCCAGTCGTCCTCGACGAAGCGCACGTCGTTCTTCTTCAGGTCCAGGCCCAGGGCTTCCAGCGAGCCGAGGTAGAGGTCGAGGATGTTCTCGGGCGCGGGCTTCAGGACCACCTGGTACTGGTAGTAGTGCTGCAGGCGGTTCGGGTTCTCGCCGTAGCGGCCGTCCTTCGGACGGCGCGAAGGCTGCACATAGGCGGCGCGCCACGGTTCCGGGCCGATCGCACGCAGGAAGGTGCCGGTGTGGAAGGTGCCCGCGCCGACTTCCATGTCGTAGGGCTGCAGCAGGGCGCAGCCCTGCTTGTCCCAGTAGTTCTGCAGGGTGAGGATGATTTGTTGGAATGTGAGCATGTCGTGGGCGCCGCGGGGTTTGTGCCGCGGTCGCGGTAAATTTGCCAAATGACCAATTCTACTGAATTTTGGCGGGGCTCTGGGGAGCGATTCGACTCAGCAGTATGAAATGATGGGTTTTTATGAAACCCGTTGGCGGTATCGGCGGCCGGCGAACCAGGCGCCGAGCAGCATGAGCCCGCCGAGCAGCAGGAAGGCGTAGTTACCGAGGCGGACATACGGCGTCAGCCCTTCGGTGCCACGCACGGTCGCCTCGAGCACACCGCGTCCATAGAAAGGCAGGGCGTGGGTGATCTTGCCTCGTCCGTCGATCACGGCCGTCGCGCCGTTGTTCGTCGAGCGCAGCATCGGGCGGCCGGTTTCGATGGCGCGCATCTGCGAGATCTGCAGGTGCTGCGGGATCGCCACCGATTCGCCGTACCAGGCCAGGTTCGACACGTTCAGCAGCAGGGTCGCGGGACGCGGCGCGTTGCGCAGCTGGGCCGCGATCTCCTCGCCGAAGGCATCCTCGTAGCAGATGTTCGGCAGCACCAGCTGGTCCTTCACGGGGAAGGGCGCCTGTAGCGGCTGGCCGCGGGTCTGGTCGCCGAGCGGGATGCTCATCAGGTCGGTGAACCAGCGGAAGCCCGGCGGGATGAATTCGCCGAAGGGGACCAGGTGGAATTTGTCGTAGCGGTAGGGCGCCGTGTCCGGGCCAAGGGCGATCACGCTGTTGGCGTAGCGGGTCTCGCTGTCGCGCATCGGGATGCCGATCATCAGGTGGCTGCGGGTCTCGGCGGCGAAGCGCTGCAGGCCGGACAGGTAGTCGGGCGGCAGCTGCTGCGGCGTGACGGGAATCGCCGTCTCCGGCGTGGCGATCAGGTCGGCCGGGCTTGCTGTGATCATGCCCTGGTAGCGCCCGATGATCTCGACCAGGTAGGCCATGTCGAATTTCTGGTCCTGGCGCACGTCGCCCTGCAGCAGGCGCACCGTGACGGGCTGGCCGACGTCATGGGTCCAGTCGATGAATTTCAGGGAGAAGCCGCCCATCATCACGGCCGCGAACAGCGAGAGGGCCGGCCAGCGCGCGCGCTGGGTCAGCATCACGATGCAGCCCGAGCACAAGGCCGCCAGCACGCCGACGCCGTAGACGCCGAAGATGGGGGCGTAGCCGCCGAGCGGCGACACATTGTGCGCATAGCCCGACGCGGCCCAGGGGAAACCGGTGAAGACCCAGCCGCGCATCCATTCCGACACGCCCCAGATCGCGGGCAGCACCAGCAGCACGAAGGCGGCGACCGGCAGCGACCACTTGCGGCGCAGCCAGCTGGCGACGCCGCCTGCGAAGGCGCCGAACAGGCCCATGTACAAACCAAGCAGGGCGATCGCGATCGCGCCCAGGATGGCGGGCAGGCCGCCGAAGCGGGTGACGGCGATGTAGAGCCAGTGCATGCCGGCCACCGACCAGCCGAAGCCGAAAGCCCAGCCGAGCCAGACGCCGCGCCTTGCGGAGGTACCCATGCCGACCTGGTAGAAGAACCAGGCCAGCGCGAGGAACTGCACCGGCCACCAGCCGAAGGGCTCGAAGGACAGAAGCGAGGTGGCGCCCGCGAGCGCCATCGTCACCAGGGCCTTCGGGGAAGGTCTGGTGCCTTTGGCAGCCGGGTCAGGAGCGGTCGTGGGCTGGGTACGGCGGCGCAGCATCAGTCGTGATCGTCGTCAGCCTCGGGCAGCTTCTCGACCAGCAGCACGTGGATCTGGCGGGCATCGGCGCGCAGCACCTCGAAGCGCAGGTTCTCGAGGTCGAAGACCTCGCCCTTGTGCGGCATGCGGCCGAGGTGGCTGGCCACCAGGCCGCCGATGGTGTCGGCATCGTCTTCAGGCAGGTCGACGCCGATCTCTTCGTTGAACTGCTCGATCTCGGTGAGCGCCTTGACGCGCCAGCGCGGGCCGAGCTGGCCTTCCTTGATCGACAGGACGTTGTCTTCTTCCTCGTCGAAGTCGTACTCGTCCTCGATGTCGCCGACGATCTGCTCGAGCACGTCCTCGATGGTGATCAGGCCGGCCACGCCGCTGTACTCGTCGACGACGATGGCCATGTGGTTGTGGTTGGCGCGGAAGTCGCGCAGCAGCACGTTGAGGCGCTTCGATTCCGGGATGAAGATCGCCGGGCGCAGCATTTTGCGCACGTCGAAGGATTCCTCGGCGTAGTAGCGCAGCAAGTCCTTGGCCAGCAGGATGCCGACCACCTTGTCGCGCTCGCCCTCGATGGCGGGGAAACGGGAATGTTGCGTCTCTAACACGATCGGCAGCCATTCCTCGATGGGCTTGGAGATGTCGATCACGTCCATCTGCGAGCGCGGCACCATGATGTCGCGCACGGACAGGTCGGAGACCTGGAACACGCCCTCGATCATCGAGAGTGCGTCGGCGTCGATCAGGTTGCGTTCGTGGGCTTCGTGCAGGACTTCGAGAAGTTCCGCGCGGTTTTCAGGCTCGGGGGAGATCAGTGCGGTCAGCCGTTCGAACAGCGACCGGTGGGGTTTGGCGTCCGATCGGACGTCACTGGGATACTCGGGCATAGTTGGCGTGAAGCCGTTGTTGCGATGGGTATAGGATACACGAAAAGGGCAGATGCCCCAATTTTACGCGCAGTTGCCGTAGGGAATGGGGCGGCGCGGCCGCCCCGCAAATCAGTCGGCGTAGGGGTCGGGGTAGCCCAGCACTTCCATGATGTCGCGCTCGAACTGCTCCATCTCCTCGGCTTCCTCGTCGTGCTCGTGGTCGTAGCCTTGCGCGTGCAGCACGCCGTGCACCACCAGGTGGGCGGCGTGCTCCTCGACGGTCTTCTTCTGCTCCTCGGCCTCGCGCATCAGGACGTCGGTGCACAGGATGATGTCGGCCTGGGTCGGGTCGTCGTCACCGAGTTCCTCGCCCTCGTTGTAGGCGAAGGTCAGCACATTGGTGGCGTAGTCCTTGCCGCGGTACTGGCGGTTCAGGGCTTGCCCTTCCTCGGCATCGACGAAGCGGATCGCCAGTTCGGCCGGGCCCAGCAGGGCGGCTTCCACCCAGCGCTGCAGCATGGCTTGCGTGATCTCTTGTTCCAGGCGGGTGTCGGCGTACTGGACGTCAAGATCCAGATTATGTTTTTTTTCTTGCATTTTTCACAGGAGTCGGTTTGGGTAAGGCGGCCAGTTCCTCGATCGAGGAATTCTTTTCGTAGGCATCGATGATGCGCGCCACCAGCGGATGGCGCACCACGTCGACGCTGGAGAACTGGGTGAAGCCGATGCCGCGCACGTTCTTCAGCACGTGCATGGCGTCGACCAGGCCCGAGCGCTGGGTCTTGTGCAGGTCGACCTGGGTCACGTCGCCGGTGATCACGGCCTTGCTGCCGAAGCCGATGCGGGTCAGGAACATCTTCATCTGCTCGACCGTCGTGTTCTGGGCTTCGTCCAGGATCACGAAAGCGTGGTTCAAGGTGCGGCCGCGCATATAGGCCAGCGGGGCGATCTCGATCACCTGCTTCTCGAACAGCTTCTGGGTGCGGTCGAAGCCCAGCAGGTCGTACAGCGCGTCGTAGAGCGGGCGCAGGTAAGGGTCGACCTTCTGGTTCAGGTCACCCGGCAGGAAGCCGAGTCGCTCGCCCGCTTCCACGGCCGGGCGGGTCAGGATGATGCGCTTGACCGCGTCGCGCTCCAGCGCGTCCACGGCGCAGGCCACCGCCAGGTAGGTCTTGCCGGTGCCGGCCGGACCGATGCCGAAGCTGATGTCGTGCTCGAGCACGGACTTCAGGTACTGGATCTGGTGCACGGTGCGGCCGCGCAGGTCGGTGCGGCGGGTCTTGAGGGTGGGGCTGACCAGCTCGGACGTTTCCCCTTCCTCGCCTTCCTCGGCGGCCTCTTTCACTTCCTTCTCAGCCGGGGCGTCGGGAGCTTCTTCGCCAGGTGTGCGCGGCTTCAGGCCGGAGCGCTGTTCCACCAGGGCCAGCTGCACTTCCTCGATCGGCACGACCTTGTTGGCCACCGCATAGAAACGTTCCAGCAGTTCGACGGCGCGCTCGGCATTGCTGCCGCTGACGATGAACTTCTCGCCGCGCCGGAAGATGGTGACGTCGAGTGCGGCCGAGATCTGGCGCAGGTTCTCGTCCAGTGGGCCGCACAGGTGGGCGAGCCGCGTGTTGTCGAGCGGCTCAGGGATGAAGTACGAAGGCTGTTGGGGTGTGTTTTTCAACTGGCTTGTGCAATCGTGTCGAGGTTGGCGACGAGTTCGCCGCGTAGGAAATAATCGTGGCTGGCGGTGATGCGCACGTCGACCAGCTGGCCGACCAGGCCGGCTGCATCGATGGCGTCGAAGTTCACCACGCGGTTGTTTTCGGTACGGCCCTGCAGCTGGGTCGGATCTTTCTTCGCCGGTCCTTCGACCAGCACGCGCTGCACACTGCCGACCATCGCCGCACTATATTTGCGCGTATTTGCGTCGATCAAGGCCTGAAGGCGCTGCAGGCGCGCCAGCTTGACCTCGTGCGGAGTGTCGTCCTCGAGATTGGCGGCCGGCGTGCCGGGGCGCTTGCTGAAGATGAAGCTGAAGCTGTTGTCGAAGCCGACGTCTTCCACCAGCTTCATCATGGCTTCGAAGTCGGCATCGGTTTCGCCGGGGAAGCCGACGATGAAGTCGGACGAGAAAGCCATCTCAGGGCGCACCGCACGGATGCGGCGGATGATGGACTTGTATTCCAGCGCCGTGTAGCCGCGTTTCATCGCGCCGAGCACGCGGTCGGCGCCGTGCTGCACCGGCAGGTAAATGTGGTTGACCAGCTGCGGGATCTTCGCGTAGGCGTCGATCAGGCGCTGGGTGAATTCCTTCGGGTGGCTGGTGACGTAGCGCAGGCGTTCCACGCCGGGGATATCGGCAATATATTCCAGCAGCAGCGCGAAATCGGCCGGCTCCCCGCTCTCCATGGCGCCGCGGTAGGCGTTCACGTTCTGTCCCAGCAGCATGATCTCCTTCACACCCTGGGCGGCCAGGCCGGCGCACTCGGTCAGCACGTCCTCGAAGGGACGCGAGACTTCCTCGCCGCGGGTATAGGGCACCACGCAGTAGCTGCAATATTTGCTGCAGCCTTCCATGATCGACACATAGGCGACCGGGCCCTCGACCTTGGCAGGGGGCAGGTGGTCGAATTTCTCGATTTCCGGGAAGCTGATGTCGACCTGGGCGGCGCCGGTATGGCGGCGCTCGCGGATCATCTGCGGCAGGCGGTGCAGGGTCTGCGGGCCGAACACCACGTCCACATGCGGTGCGCGCTTGACGATGGCCTGCCCTTCCTGCGAAGCCACGCAGCCGCCCACACCGATCACCAGGTCCGGCTTGTCGCGCTTGAGCGCCTTGAAGCGGCCCAGGTCGGAAAACACTTTCTCCTGCGCCTTTTCGCGCACGGAGCAGGTGTTCAGCAGGATGACGTCGGCGTCTTCGGGCGAATCGGTGCGGACCAGGCCATCGGTCGAGCCGAGCAGGTCGGCCATCTTGTCCGAGTCGTACTCGTTCATCTGGCAGCCGAAGGTCTTGATGAATACTTTTTTCTGCATGGAAAGCTGTGTTGAAGGGAAGGGCGGATGCCGTGGCACTAGCGGCATCCAGTTTATCGTAAATCACCATCAGGGCCGGAAATCGGCCCGTGCGCTCCCATTTTCTATGCCGTAGGGAACGATATGTTTCTTAACCTAAAGTAGTTGTTGTACTGCTCAGATTGTTAAATGTGAGTTCGCACACCGAACAGCTGGAAAATATCGGGGAGTATGTCGACAACAAACTCTTTCTTCTTGTAAATCAATAGGTTCCGCTCAACTTCTAATTAGGAAAATTTATTGCAGAAATCTCTTGCGTGCGCCACAAAACATCCCCATGTGCTGAAATGCCTATGTGACAAGCTTTCCACACGATAGCTTGATTTCTGACAATGAGTCACATGCGCAGCTCGGGTGTACTGAGGGCGTATGGGCCTGATAATTTGTTCGAAAGACAAGTGCGCATGTGGGAAGTGGCACGCGGGGGCATGCGGTCCGGTACGTTTCTTTAAGGAGATTTTCAGGTCCTGCCTGTTTAATCTCCTCAAGGTAGACGCGGAACTTTCGTTGAAGAGTGGCTTTTAACAAAAGTTCGTAAGGGAACTATTTTAACCAACTTAAGAGGTAAACATCATGGCACAACAGCATCATGCTTTGTCTTCGCAAGAAAGCTACAACCCGAACCATCTGCTGGATATCCTGCTCGGCAAGATGCAACTGAAAAACGATGCCGCGCTGTCGCGCATGCTCGAAGTGGCGCCGCCCGTCATCAGCAAGATCCGCCACCACCGCCTGCCGGTCGGCGCATCGCTGCTGATCCGCATGCACGAAGTGACCGGCATGAGCATCCGTGACCTGCGCGACCTGATGGGCGACCGCCGTACCAAATACCGCCTGTCCGACGCACAAGGCCGCCCGAAGCCAGAAGAGAAGGCAGCCCAGGCAGCCGCTGCGGCAGCCGCCCAGCAGCAACCGCAGCAACAGCAACAGCAATCGTCCAACGAGAACCAGTCGTCCTCGTCCGGCAATTATGCGCACTGATGCCGTGGGCATGACGGCCGCGCCTGTCATGCCTTCGGTACCAGCGGGCTGCGGCGCCGCGCCCTGAAGGGCGGTGCCGCAGCGGTACCACATACACAAGACGCCACCATCCGTCTTTTTTGGCCAGGTTTGGCCAGCACGTCATCGGGCCGTTCAGTCGGCCGTTCTTTTTTCAGGCCATCAGGATGGCCGCCATCTCCTCGACCTGCAGCTCCGTCTCGTGGAAGGCCTGCAGCCACGCTTCTTCCGACATGCCAAGTGCCGTCCAGGCCACCGCCGATACGCGCGGCACCAGCTCGTCCGGATTGCCTGCCAGATCCAGCGCGTGCACGACCGCACTTGCCACGTGCACGATGGTCGCGAGAAAGCCCGCTCCCGGCGCTTCCGGCATGCGATAGAAGGCGATCGCCTGGCGCATGGTGCTTGAAAAATGCCAGTGTTCGGCCAGGGCCACGCCGGCGTCGACGTGGTCGATGCCCAGCAGGGCGCGCTCCGCTTCCGCCAGTTCGCAGTCGCGCTTGTCGCGCAGCGAAAGCACGGCCTGGTAGCGCTCCGGGAAACGGCTCACCAGCACCAGGCGGCCGATGCCATGCAGCAAGCCGGCCGTGAAGGCGTAGTCGGGATTGAAGCGCACGCGCCGCGCCAGCACCCGCGCGCAGGCGGCGGTGGCGATCGAGTGGCGCCAGAAGGCACGGTCATTGAAACCGGGGCAGCGTCCTGCCGGAAAGCAGCCAGTCAGCGCGGCGGCCGTGATCAGCTGGCGCATGGTCTGGAAACCCAGGAAAGTCATGGCCTGCTGGATCGTGGTCGCCTTCACCTGCAGCCCGTAGGCCGAGGAATTGGCCAGGCGCAGGGTCTTGGCCATCAGGGCCGGATCGCTCGCGACCTTTTTCGCCAGCACGGCGATGTCGCTGTCTTCCTGCTCGATGCTGCCCAGCAGTTCCATCACGACGTCCGGCAGCGAGGGCAGGTCTTCGACGCCGCCGATCAGTTCTTCGATCGACAGCGCGGAGTTCAGGGAGTCCGGGGCGGTCATGGCGCCACCTCGCGCTTGAGGCGGTAATCCTCGACGTAGCGGCGCAGCAGGCCGGTGGCCCAGTCGCCGAGGTCTTCGCGGTCGTTGCGGCGGAACAGGTGATCGAGCCGGGCCTGGATCTCGGACTCGTCGGGCGGCGTCAAGGGTACGGCGCGCAGGATGGGTGCGGCGCCGACGCCATGCCGCGCGAGCGACTGGATCGCCGCCTCGTTCAGGGTCGCGCCCGCCGCCAGCAGGACGTGGCCGTGCTCGTCCATCAGGGCGTCGGCCAGCACCATCCCCGGGTAGAGGTGGGCCAGCGGCGTCATTTCATAGGTATCGCTCATGTCTTCCCCACGTAGTTTCTTGTGCGTAAGCCTATCGATCTTAACACCCCGGCATGCGCTGAGAAGGCTCTTCTGGACGGATGTAGCGTTCTCGCAAAGTCCTACGCAACATGTTGTACGATTGCAATCCAATGGCCGTGCAGGCCACCCTCTGCCCGCAGGCCCGGGCTGAGCGCCACATCCTGTTTGCCTCGGATACCATCGCGCCATGAGCCAATACTACGTAGCACTTTTAAGAGGAATCAATGTTGGGCGCGCCAAGCGTGTCGCCATGGCCGACCTGCGCCTGATGGTGGAAGGGCTGGGATACACGGACGTGCGCAGCCTGCTCAACAGCGGCAATGTGGTGTTCCGGGCGGAGGGGACGAGTGCGCCTGAAGCCGCCGCCGCGATCGAGGAGGCCCTGGTGCTCAGGCTTGGCGTAGCGGCGCGCGTCTTCGTGTTGGACAGCGAAGAACTGGCCGCCATCGTCGCGGCCAATCCCTTGCTCGACGTCGCCGACAACCACGCGCGCCTGATGGTCTTCCTGCTGGGCGACCCCGCGCAGCGCGAGCGGCTGGCGGCGCTGGCGGAGCAGGACTGGGGCTGCGAGCAGCTGGCGCTGGGCGAGCGCGCCGCCTATGTCTGGTGCCCCGACGGCATCCTGGATAGCGCCCCGGCGGCGGCGCTGGGAAAACAACTGGGAGACGGCACGACGTCCCGCAACTGGAATACCTTGATGAAGCTGCACGCTATGTGCGCTGAAGGCTGAGGCGGGGCGCCAGGCTGGGGCATGAATCCGCAGGCAAGGAAGTGGCGCGCGTTCCTGCCTTGATGCTTCAAGCCGGGCAGGGCGCCCGGCCGCTACGAAAGACTGCTTACTTGAACTTCTCGCTGCTGTCGCGGCTCGCGCGGTAGCCGATCAGTACCAGGCCGAGCAGCATCATGGCGAACACTTCCGGTTCGGGCAGTTCGGACATGTGGCTTGGCGGCGTGACGATGTCCTGGCGCTGGGTCACGGACAGGTTGCGGACCGGTTGCTGGGCGGCGGGCTGCGTGCCGGAGTGAAGGTCGATCAGGGCAGCTTGCGCCGGACTGCCGAGGCAGATTGCGAGCGCCGCTGCCAATGCATATCTTTTCATAGCCGTTCCTCTTGCTGTGAATGCTCATGGCCCCAGGCGACCCCGGATAGGGAGGATGGGGCGAACCCATTGTCCGAATCAGCATATCAAAACCGCGCAAATTGTCGCGCTCAATTGAATGGTTGAGTTGCGCAAAGATGTCATCAGGATGCGCAAAGATGCATACTGTTGAGCTCACGCAAACCATTCTTTCACTGTCGCAAAATAGCCTCGCGCCTGACTGACATTATTGCAATGCGCGGGTGGGTTTGTAATGGCATTTATATAAGAAACACGTTTTGTTTTACCAGTTCGATAATTTCTGCTGACAGCCTGACAATCAAAACTGTTATCGTTATTTTCACTATCGGCGTAATCGGCATTTTTTTCATCGCACGGTATACACCTCGGTTTTTTTTGCGGGTATAGTCTCCATATCCCTATTGCCTTCGGGCATCAAAACAATACCAAACGAACACGTTTGGAAACCAGAGCGGCCCCTGTGCGCCGCAGCCGATCCCGCGAGACCACGCCGGCACGGCATCCTGAAGAAGTACCGTCGCTGTCCCAAACTGAGCTTAGAGATCACCATGCCCAATTTCGCCCAATTGCAAGTTGCTTTCAAGAACGCGTTCAAGAGCGTGTACGTGCGCATCGCCCTGGCGGCGCTGCTCGGCGTGATCGCAGCCGTGGCAATCTGGAAATCGACCGTGAGCCAGGACCCGAGCCCGGTCGTGCATTCGCAAAACATTGCCGAGATCACCGAACTGGCCGCCAAGAAGGCGCGCCTGGAATACCTGCTGATCGCCAAGCCGCTGTCGGAGTCGCCGCGCTACGTCTATAAATTCAAGGATTCGAACGCGATCAACGTCGTGAAGGTGCCGAGCACCTCGCACCTGTCGCTCGAACGCGAAGTGCTGCTGAAGAACGCCATTCCGTATTCGATCGCCAAGGACGAGTACCTGGCCAGCCACAAGGCCGTCATGGACGAGGGCGAGAGCTTCCTCGACAAGACCGGCACCTTCTTCAAGAACTATGGCCTGAACATCGCCATCGTCCTGCTCGTGCTCTACCTGCTGAAGTTCGGCGTCCCGGGCATGAATGCGAGCGCCTCGATCATCACCCCGGACAAGCTCAAGGGCAGCATGGATGACCTGATCGGCATGGAAGACATCAAGCAGGAAGTCCTGCACCTGGAAGACATGATCCGCAATCGCGACGAATACCAGTCGCACAACATCGACAAGCCCTTCAACGTCATGCTGACCGGCCCTGCCGGCACCGGCAAGACCAAGCTGGTCGGCTACCTGGCCAAGCGCCTGGACATGCCGCTGATCTCGGCTTCGGGCTCGGCCCTGGAATCGGGCTACGTCGGCGGCGGCTCGAAAGCGCTGAATGCGCTGTACAAGAAAGCTTGCGCCAAGGGCAAGTGCATCATCTTCCTGGATGAGGCGCAAAGCCTGTTCATGCCGCGCGGCCGCAGCGAAAAGAAGTGGGAAGACGACACCGCCAACACCCTGCTGGGCCTGCTGGACGGCGTGAAGAGCGACAAGGGCCAGGGCGTGATCTGGGTGGTCGCCTCGAACTTCGACGATTCGAATACCGAGATGGACGAAGCGATGCTGCGCCGCTTCTCGGTCAAGATCAACTTCCGCCTGCCGAACAAGCAGGAACGCAAGGAACTGCTGCGCAGCTTCCTGGCGCGCAAGAAGGATGGCCTGGTGGACTGGAACGACACCAACCTGGACCAGGTGGCGGAAATCACCCAGAACCTGAGCCCGGCCCTGCTGGAAACCGTGGTCGAGCGCGCGTCGATGCTGTCGATCCAGGAAAAGGCGATCATCAACACCAACCTGCTGTTCCGTGCCTACGAACGCGCCACCATCGGCCTGACCGACCGCGCCACCACGGCCGAGAAGACCAAGCAGCGCGAGCGCATCGCCCTGCACGAGCTGGGTCACTTCTTCATGCAGATCGACCCTTACCTGCGCCAGGGCCTGAGCCTGGCCGAGGTGAAGGAAAAGTCGCACCTGCTGAAGATCAGCACCGAGGCCGTGTCGAAGATCGGCGCCCTGGGTTACGTGCTGCAGTCGGGCGAGGACATGTCGCTGCGCACCCTGGAAGAGCTGGAGCGCGACGTGGTCGGCCTGTACGGCGGCGTGGCGGCGGAAGAGCTGTTCTACGGCGCCCGCGGTATCTCGGTGGGCAGCCAGAACGACATCGAGAAGATCACCAAGATGCTCAACCTGATGGTGAGCAAGCTGTCGATGTACTCGCGTTCGAAGCTCGACTACTCGCAACTGTCGAAGGAAGTCGGCGGCGAGCATACCCTGCGCCTGGTGGAAGAGAAGGCCGATGAGCTGTACACCTACACCCTGGACGCGATCCGCGACTACAAGCTGGTGATCGAGTCGCTCAAGGACACCCTGATGGACGAGTACGTACTGTCCAAGGATGCGGTGTTCGCGCTGCTGGAAGAGCGCAGCGAAATGATCTACTCGCAGCTGCACGGCCGCCACGCCAACCTCAAGCTGTGCGTGGAAGAAGCCGCCGCCTGAGTCTGACGATTTTTCCTTGCTGTTCTTAGCCCCGCCGTGCGCAAGCCGGCGGGTTTTTTTTGTCCTAGTGCGCGGTGGCCCCTTCCTTGAGCGTCTCCAGCACGTGCCGCGTCATGCTCGCCGCCAGCTCCTGCTCGCCCACGAAGACCTTGCCGCCGGTCTCCTGGCGCAGCAGGTCCGCCTCGCCTTCGTTATGGCTGCGCACCACGACCCCGACCGAGGGGTTGAGCATGCGTGCGATTTCGACCATGCGCCGCACCTCGAAGGTGTCGGGCGTGGCGATCACGAGCAGGGCCGCATGGGTGATGTGCGCCTGAATCAGTACCGCCGGCTCGGCCGCATTGCCCGCCACCGCCGGAATCCCGCGTGCGCGCAGTTGTTCGACGACTTCGCGGTTTTGCTCCGCCACCACGAAGTGCACGCCGCGCGCCGCCAGGTCGTCGGCGATGCGGCGGCCGACGCGTCCGAAGCCCACCAGCACCACCTGTCCGCTGAGCTTCTCGTGCGCCGTTTCCATCGGCAGCTCGGCCAGCGGGTCAGCCGGGCGTTCCAGCTTGCGCGCCAGCTCGGGTTTCGAACGCAGCCATTTTTCCAGCGGCGCGCCGAGGCTGAACATCAGCGGATTGACGGCGATCGAGATGATGGCGCCGGCCAGGATCAGGTTCTGGCCCAGGGCCGGGAGCAATTCGAGCTGCATGCCCAGCGCCACCAGGATGAAGGAGAATTCGCCGATCTGGGCCAGGGAGGCCGAGACCGTGATCGCGGTGTTGATCGGGTAGCGCAGCGCCAGTACCAGCACGAAGGCCGCGACCGACTTGCCGAACAGGATGATCGCCACCACCGCCAGCACCTGCAGCGGGTACTGGACCACGACCATCGGGTCGAACAGCATGCCGACCGAGACGAAGAACAGCACCGAGAACGCGTCGCGCAGCGGCAGCGACTCCTCGGCCGCGCGGTGGCTCAGCTCCGATTCGCGCAACACCATGCCGGCGAAGAAGGCGCCCAGCGCGAACGAGACGCCGAACAGGTGCGAGGAACCATAGGCGATGCCGACCGCCGCCGCGATCACGGACAGGGTGAACAGCTCGCGCGAATTGGTTTTCGCGACCCGCCAGAGGAACCAGGGGAAGACCTTGCGGCCGACGATCAGCATGAAGGCGACGAAAGCGCCCACCTGCAGCAGGGTCTTGCCCAGCGCCGGCCACAGTTCGGCGCCGGCGTCGCCCTTGCCGCCCAGCGGGCCGGCGAGGGCCGGCAGCATCACCAGCACCAGCACCATGACCAGGTCCTCGACCACCAGCCAGCCGACCGCGATGCGGCCGTTCATGGAATCGAGCACGCCGCGCGCTTCCAGGGCGCGCAGCAGCACCACGGTACTCGCAACCGACAGCGCCAGGCCGAACACCAGGCCGGCGCCCAGTCCCCAGCCCCAAAAGTAGCCAAGCCCCATGCCCATCATCGTCGCCACCGTGATCTGCAAGAGGGCGCCGGGGAGGGCGATCTTCTTCACGTCGAGCAGGTCGCCCAGCGAGAAGTGCAGGCCGACGCCGAACATCAGCAGCATCACACCGATCTCCGCCAACTGCGACGCCAGCTGCACATCGGCCACGAAACCAGGTGTGGCGGGGCCGATCAGGACGCCGGCGGCGAGGTAGCCGACCAGCGCGGGCAGTTTGAGGCGTATGGCGAGCATGCCGAACAGGAGGCCGAAGCCCAGTGCGGCGGCGATGGTGGTGATCAGGCTGAGTTCATGGTGCATCCGTGCGGCCTCCGTGGCAGGTTGTTAACTCCACGAGTATAAGGGACGCAAGTTCCTTAGCCGGAAAAAAATTCCACCAAATGGAGGATCAGTGCATTTCAGGGCACGGTCGCAAGCGTTAGCAGCACTTTGTGCACCGATGCGCGCACGGCCGCGAACTGCCCGGGACGCGCGTGACGGTCCAGGCGAAACAGCATCAGGCCCTCGACCTGGGCCACGATCAGCACGGCGCGCTGCATGGCCTCCTCGTCGCCGATGGCCGGGTTCAGGCCGCGGATCAGGCCATACACGGCCTTGCGCTCGCGCGCCATCATCCTGCCCATCAGTTCGGAAGCGAAAGGGTGGCGCGAGGCCAGCGCCCAGATCTCGAAGAAGATCGCGTGGGTGACGGGATCGGTGATCTCGTCCAGGAACATGTCGATCGTGGTGAGGAAGCGCTCGACCTGCGGCCGGCCCGCCATCGCCACGGCGATGCGGTCCATCTTGGCCTGGAACTCGTCCATTGTATAGAGCAGCAGCGCTTCGAGCAGCTGCTCCTTGCTGCCGTAGTAGTGCTGGACGTTGGACAGGCTCATGCCGGCGTCCTGGGCGACGCGCCGCATCGACAGGCCGGCATAGCCTTCACTGGCGAGCAGGGCACGCGCGGCCAGCAGGATGGCACGGGCACGCCCGAAGCCTTTTTCGGTGGTGAGCGAGGGCTTGTTGCGCAGCGCGCTGTCCAAAGTCGGGGTCATGCGGGGATTATCGCATCGGCATACAAAAGTGAGTACGGCTGACCTATAATCGGAGTGATAGTAGGTCGCGCGACCTAGAATGAGGAGACAGCATGAACAAGGTGTATGTGAGCGGCGTCGGGATGATCCCCTTCGCCAAGCCGGGCGCGAGCAGCCCCTACCACGAGATGGGCGCCCAGGCGGCGCGCGCGGCGTTGGATGACGCGGGCCGCGGTGGCGTACCATTCTCCTACGAACTTGTCGAGCAGGCCTATGCCGGCTATGTCTACGGCGACTCCACCAGCGGGCAGAAGGCCCTGTACGCGGTCGGCATGAGCGGCATCCCCATCGTCAACGTCAACAACAACTGCTCGACCGGTTCCACCGCCCTGTTCCTGGGCCGCCAGGCGGTCGCCAGCGGCGCGGCCGACTGCGTGCTGGTGCTGGGCTTCGAGCAGATGAGCCCCGGCGCCCTCGGCTCGGTCTTCACCGACCGCCCCACGCCTTTCGACGCCTTCGACGAAGTGACCGACCGCCTGGTCGGCAAGCCGGAGATCCCGCTGGCGCTGCGCTACTTCGGCGGCGCGGGGCTGGCGCACATGAAGAAGTACGGCACGCCCCTGGAAGCGTTCGCGCGCATCCGCGCCAAGGCCAGCCGCCACGCCGTCAACAATCCGCTGGCGCTGTTCCGCAAGGAAGTCACGCCCCAGGACGTGCTCGACGCGCCGGAAATCTGGCCCGGCGTGATGACCCGCCTGATGGCCTGCCCGCCGACCTGCGGCGCAGCAGCAAGCTTGCTGGTGTCGGAAGACTTCGCGAGGCGCCACGGCCTGCGCCGCGACGTCCACATCGCCGCCCAGGCGATGACGACCGACACGCCCGGCACCTTCGATTCCGGCGACATGATGCGCCTGGTCGGCTACGACATGAGCCGCGCCGCCGCGCAAAAGGTCTACGAGCAGTCCGGCCTCGGTCCGGAAGACCTCGACGTGGTCGAGCTGCACGACTGCTTCGCGCACAATGAACTGATCACCTACGAAGCCCTGGGCCTGTGCCCGGAAGGCGGCGCCGACAAGTTCATCATGGACGGCGACAATACCTACGGCGGCCGCGTGGTCACCAACCCTTCCGGCGGCCTGCTGTCGAAAGGCCATCCGCTGGGCGCCACCGGCCTGGCGCAGTGCTTCGAGCTGACCCACCATTTGCGCGGCACGGCCGACGCCCGCCAGGTTGCCGGCGCCCAGGTGGCGCTGCAGCACAACCTGGGCCTGGGCGGCGCCTGCGTCGTCACCATGTACCGGAAGGGCTGAGGACATGGACATGAACTCCCCCTGGATGAACGAGGAACTGGCCGCCTTCCGCGATGCCGTGCGCCGCTTTGTGCTAGGTGAGATCACGCCGCACCAGGACGCCTGGCGGGAGCAGCGGCACGTCGACCGTGAACTCTGGCGCAAGGCCGGCGAGATGGGCCTGCTGCTGGCCGACATCCCGGAAGAATATGGCGGCGCGGGCGGCAGCTTCGCCCACATGGCGGTGGTGTTCGAAGAGCTGTCCTACGGTGGCGATACCGCGTTCGGCATCCACGTGCACGCCATCGTCGCGCACTACCTGCTGAACCAGGGCACCGAGGAGCAGAAACAAAAGTACCTGCCGCGCCTGGCGAGCGGCGAGATGATCGCGGCCATCGCCATGAGCGAGCCGGGCGCGGGCTCGGACCTGAAGGGCATCCGCACCACGGCCGTGCGCGGCCCCGACGGCTACCGCGTGAGCGGCTCCAAGACCTTCATCTCGAACGGCTATATGGCTGACCTGATCCTGGTGGTGGCCAAGACCGACCCGGCGGCCGGGGCCAAGGGCGTGTCCCTGATGCTGCTCGAAACGAAGGACAATCCGGGCTTTCGCGTGGGCCGCATCCTGGAGAAGGTCGGGCAGAAGGGCCAGGACACCTGCGAGCTGTTCTTCGACGATGCCCACGTCCCGTTTGATAACGTGCTCGGTGGCGAGGAGGGGAAGGGCTTCGCCCACCTGATGACCGAGCTGCCCTACGAGCGCACCATCCTGGGTGTGTGCGGCGTGGCCGCCATCGAGCGCGCGCTGCAGCTCACGGTGGAACATACGCGGGAGCGCCGCGCCTTCGGCCAGGCCCTCATCGAGATGCAGAACACCCGCTTCGTGCTGGCCGAGATCAAGACCGAGGCCACGATCGCGCGCATCTTCATCGACCGCTGCATCGAGGACATGCTTGCCGGTCGCATGGACACCGTGCGCGCCTCGATGGCCAAGTACTGGATATCGGACCTGCAGTGCAAGGTGGTGGACCAGTGCGTGCAGCTCTTCGGCGGCTGCGGCTACATGCTGGAATACCCGATCGCCCAGATGTACGTGGACGCGCGCGTGCAGCGCATCTACGGCGGCGCCAACGAGATCATGAAAGAGATCATCGCCCGCTCGCTCTGACAGGCAGAAGGAGGACACGATGGCAGGACCCTTATCAGGCGTACGGGTGGTCGAGATGGTCGGCATCGGGCCCTGTCCCTTTGCCGCCATGATGCTGGCGGACATGGGCGCGGAAGTGATCCGCATCGACCGCAAGGCGACAGCGGGGGAAGACAACCCCTACCCGGTGCTGGGCACGCGCCATGACGTGATGGCGCGCGGGCGCCGCTCGCTCGCGCTCGACCTCAAGAAGCCCGCCGGCCGCCTGGCCGCGCTGGGATTGATCGACCGCGCCGACGTGCTGCTCGAGGGCTTCCGTCCCGGCGTCATGGAACGCCTCGGCCTGGGGCCGGACGTGTGCCTGGAGCGCAATCCGAAGCTGGTCTATGGCCGCATCACCGGCTGGGGCCAGGACGGGCCGCTGGCGCAGGCGGCCGGGCACGACATCAACTACGTCGCGCTGTCCGGCATGCTGCACGCGATGGGCCGGGCAGGCAGTCCGCCGGCCCCGCCTCTGAACCTGGTCGGCGACTTCGGTGGCGGCGGCATGATGCTGGCCTTCGGCGTCGTCTGCGCCGTGCTGGCGGCGCGGCAGTCGGGCCAGGGCCAGGTGGTGGACGCCGCCATGACGGATGGTGCCGCCCTGCTCGGCGCCATGACCTATGGCCTGCGCGGCTTCGGTGCCTGGAACGACAGGCGCGAAGACAACCTGCTCGACGGCGGCGCCCCCTTCTACGACAGCTACGCCTGCCGCGACGGCAAGTTCATCGCCATCGGCGCCATCGAGCCCCAGTTCTTCGCGAAGCTGCTGGCGCTGACGGGGACGGTCGACGAGGCGTTCACGAAGCGCTGGAACAAGGCGCACTGGCCAGGGCTGAAAGCGCGCTTCGCGGCCCTGTTCGCGACCCGGACGCGCGAGGAGTGGTGCCGCCTGCTGGAGGGCACCGACGCCTGCTTCGCCCCGGTGCTGGACATGGCCGAAGCGCCGCGTCATCCGCACAACGCGGCGCGCAAGACCTTTGTCGAGATCGACGGCGTGACCCAGCCGGCGCCGGCGCCGCGCTTTTCCCGGACCGTGCCAGGCAAGCCGACGGCGCCATCCAGCCCCGGCCAGGACAACGAGGCCATCCTGCGCGACTGGGGCTTTACGGCAGAGTCAATCGAAACACTGAGGGCCGGCGAAGTCATATAGGATGGGTAGGGTGCACGGCTTTGCCGTGCGCGCGTTCAAATACACGTCGAAATGGGGCGCATCGTCCATTCCCGCGCCGGTTGAACGCGCGGTCGGCGAAGCGTGCTCCAGTCCACTGGACTGGACCACCCCTACGAACCCGGGACCATGACCAAGGAAGCCGAACTCCGACAATCAAAACTGCTGGCGCTGGCCTTTTTCGCCGGCGCGGCCCTGCTATTCCTGTCGACGCTGTTCCTGCCCCAGAACTGGTGGACCGGCCTGCTGCGCGCCTTTTCCGAGGCGGCCATGGTCGGCGCCCTGGCCGACTGGTTCGCCGTGGTCGCCCTGTTCAAGCGCGTGCCGATCCCCATCGTCTCGCGCCACACCGAGATCATCCCCAAGAACAAGGAGCGCATCGCCGACAACCTGGCGCTGTTCGTGCGCGAGAAGTTCCTCGACACCGAGTCCATCGTCGGCCTGATCCGGCGCCACGATCCGGTGCAGAAGGTGGCCGAGTGGCTGGTCAAGCCGGCCAATACCGAGCTGCTGGGCCAGCACCTGGTGCGGGTGGGCGCCTGGATGCTCGACTTCATCGAGGACAGCGCCGTGCAGGGTTTCATCCGCCGCGCCGTGCACGCCATGGTGGGCAGCGTCGACCTGTCGAAATCCGCCGGCACCATCCTCGAAAGCCTGACGCGCGACGGGCGCCACCAGGAACTGCTCAATGAAGGCATCGTGCAACTGGCCCGCCTGCTCGACAATGCCGACACCCAGGAGACCATCGGCCAGGGCATCGTCGACTGGCTCAAGGAAGACTATGCCTTCATCGAGAAGATGCTGCCTTCGGAACTCATCGGCCGCAAGGGCGCCGACCTCGCCGTGCGGCTCGCCTCAGGCATCCTGAACAAGGTGGCGGCCGACCCGCATCATCCGCTGCGCCAGCGCTTCGACGCCTTCACCGTGGAATTCATCGAGCGCCTGAAGCGTGATCCGGCCTTCGCGCAGAAGGCCGAGGAAATCAAGGCTTACCTGCTGGGCGACGAGACCCTGAACGGCTACCTCGGCTCGCTGTGGGGCGAGCTCAAAGGCTGGCTGAAGCAGGATCTGCACAGCGAGGATTCGACGCTGCGCCGGCGCCTGGTCGGCATGGGGGCCTGGGTCGGCAAGGTGCTGGCCGAAGACCCGCAGCTGCGCGCCTCGCTCAGCGAGAACCTGGAATCGGCCGCGCGCGGCGTGGCGCCGGAGTTCGCGGGTTTTCTCACGCGCCACATCGCCGACACCGTGAAACAGTGGGACGATCGCGAGATGTCCGAGCAGATCGAACTCAACATCGGCAAGGACTTGCAGTACATTCGCATCAACGGCACCATCGTCGGTGGCCTGATCGGGGTCACCCTGTACCTGCTGTCGCAGGCGCCCGCGCTGTTCCGATGAAAGGAAACACCATGCAGCAACTCGCACTGGATGACTGGCTGGCGCTCAACCCGGACGTGGTGCAGATCCCGGGCCGCGACCTGTTCGTGATCGCCAAATACCTGGTTCCCATGGAGGCGACGCTGGCGCAGGGCTGCCTGGTCGCAGCCGGCATCCCGGCCGTGCTGGCCGATGCCCACCTGATGCAGACCGACCTGCTGCTGGCGCCCGCGCTGGGCGGGGTGCGCATCCTGGTGCCGTCCGACTACCTGCAGCAGTCGGCGGCCGTGCTCGAGGGCCTGGCCCGCGGCGACTACGCCCTGGACGACTCCTTTACTGCCGAGTAGATCGCCCCTTTGCGTGAAGTAGCGAACGTTGCAGCGACAGACAGAGGCGTAGCCTGAGCCCATGGACTAACCATGACAGGAGAATCATCATGCCTCAAGGTGATAAATCGTCCTACACGGACAAGCAGAAACGCCAGGCCCAGCACATCGAGCAAGGCTATGAGAAGAAGGGCGTGCCGAAGAAGGAAGCTGAACGGCGCGCCTGGGCCACCGAGAACAAGATCTCGGGTGGCGGCAAGAAACACTAACTGGTTTTTAAAAAATAATGGCCCGCTATCGGGCCATTATTGATTAATCAAGCTGCTTTGTGCTTCGTTCCCCCGCCTAACGCTTGTAATTCTTTGAAGGACTGGTTGCAGTAGGGGTGCATTATTTCGCAGTTCGCAGGATCCCCATCACCCCCTTCGCGAACCGGTGTAACATGGTCATACGACATAGATTTTTCGGCATCCATAAAACCTTTGCACATTGGGCAGCGAATCGCCGACTTAAGTGCTGTTTTCAAAAACACAAGACTTTTAGTGTCATCCGTAAAAGACGTTGACCTTTGAATATCCTTGCCAACAACGATTTTTCCTTCTAGGCCGAGCAATTTGACTAACAATACATCATCTGGCGCAGTTCCATTGGAGAGCGAATCAATCAAGCCAGACAGGAACTGCTCATATTTATCGACTCGCTTCTTACTCGGATGCTTTTGGAGAATGGTAGCGATCATTTCCTTATCTTCGATAAGAATTTTCTCGAGTTGCTCCCTAACCCTCGTAAATTTCGGGAAAAATGTTTTATCATTATTTGCTATGGCACGCGCAATCAACGAAATGGTGCCCATGAACATCGGATTGGAGTGCCGCCCGGTCGGGCCGTAAAAATATACCGCAGGGTGAAGGCCTAAGCTGCCATTTGCATTGCCAGAAACTCGCTGTGCAAGTTTGTCCAATTTAATAAGTACATTAGCCGTGCCGTTACCATCTTCATCGTCAGGAGTGTCATCAATTGAAGTTGGCTTACCTGACTGATCTCGAAGTGCAATTAAGCAAAGATCAATTAATGCTTGAATTGCAGTGCGCACCCCCTTTGGTCCACCAAGTGGAAGGTCAAGAGTTTTGATTGGCCGCTGGAGTTCGGGGTCGAATAAAGTTGAGTGGATCTTTCGCGATAAATCTTCGATTTTAGCCGTGACGTCCTGATTAAACGCCGACCAATACTTGTGACCTTTGCCAGCCCGAATAATCGCCCGTGCTGAAATTGAGATGGCCTTTTTTCGCCCCTTCAATAAAAGCTCTTCAATATCATCAAGCGGCGTTCCCTGGGTGTTTATGTTGAAAAACGAAGTTTCTGCCTTTTCAGCATCGCCTTCAACCCACTGTATGGGTAAGCCTCGAACAGCAATGGTATTAACGATCTTCTCCTCAATAGCTGAAAGTCCTGTAGTTCCCATTTTTGCCTGGAAATGCTGCCATGTTCCAACTTGAGTTTGCACCATTTCACGCACGCGCTTTGCAATGCGCTTCTGCTCTTGTGAGATTTCATACCCGAAAAAAGGTTGGGAGGCGGGCCCGTCTCCATAATCGTCAGTAACCCAGGCTTTCAATACACTTAAGCGATGGCCGCCGTCAATAACGAAAAAATGACGATCAGATTTCCAAAGAATTACCGATGGGATCAGGTCGCCGTTAATGAAACACTTGAGAAGTGATACTACCTGTTCCGGTGTCCAATGATTTGTTTCACGTTGGAAATCTGGCTTCCGTAGAAGCTTCCCAATAAAACCGTCAGGGCCGAGTTCCCTTAACGTTATCTTATCCGTCTTTTCAAAAGATTGAGCCTCACCACTAGAAGCCGCGAAGTCTTCGCGAATAATCATTGCATCTAGATTTACTAGGTTTGCCATACAGTCCCTTTGCCGTTCGATTATCGTAAAGATTCTGAACCTAAGCTTAAGGTTTAGCAACACATTTGCGTGAAAAAAGATCAAGCATGCGACAATTGATAAATTATGCGCTTAACATTTATATTTTTTGAGCTAGTGTTCACTCTGAAGAAGGATGATGACTAACCGAATTTTGATGGGGTTTGCAGATCAAGAAAAGAAAAAGCCGTCGACTCAAGTAAGTCGACGGCTTTTGTCATGGTGGTGATAGGTGGACTTGAACCACCGACCCCAGCATTATGAGTGCTGTGCTCTAACCAGCTGAGCTATATCACCGAAAGCGGTAAAACAAAATGGCCTGACTGCGAGAGCCAAGCCATCCGTTTGGAATTCTGTGGTGGTGATAGGTGGACTTGAACCACCGACCCCAGCATTATGAGTGCTGTGCTCTAACCAGCTGAGCTATATCACCGCAACGGCAGGCATTATCGGGGCCAGCGCGACGCCTGTCAAGGCTGGACACTGTTCCCTGGCGTAAAAATCTTACGTCGATGTCATTTTTCCAACGCTGCCAGCCGGTCCAGCAAGGCTTGCGTCGGGTCCGTACCGAGGCAGTCTATCACGATCCGCTCCGGCATCGCGCGCAGCCAGGTGATCTGGCGCTTGGCCAGTTGGCGGGTGGCGATGATGCCCAGTTCGCGCAGGTCTTCCCGGTTGATCGTGCCGTCCAGGTAGTCCCAGGTCTGGCGGTAGCCGACGCAGCGCATCGAGGGCAGGGTCGGCGACAGATCGCCCCGCGCGCGCAGCCGCGCCACTTCCGCCACCAGGCCCTCGTCGTCGCGCGTGCCCAGCATCCCGTCGAAACGTTGGGCGATCCGTTGATGGAGGACGGCGCGGTCCGACGGTTCCAGTGCGAAGGAGACGAGGTCGAATGGCAGCTCGGGCCTGGCGCGCAATCCGAGCAGCTCCGACATGGGCTTGCCGGTCAGCTGGATGATTTCGAGGGCGCGGTTGATGCGCTGGGCGTCGTTCGGTTTCAGGCGCTGGGCCGTGACAGGGTCGAGGACGGCCAGCTTCGCATGCATCGCCGGCCAGCCGATGCGCGCGGCTTCTTCTTCGATGGAGGCGCGCACGGCCTGGTCGGCGGTCGGCAGGTCGTCCAGGCTGTCGGTCAGGCCCTTGAAGTACATCATGGTGCCGCCCACCAGCAGCGGCAGCGCGCCGCGCGCCGAGATCTCGCCGACCAGGCGGATCGCATCCTCGCGGAACTGCATCACCGAATAGGCTTCGAGCGGGTCGATGATGTCGATCAGGTGGTGGGGCACGGCGGCCAGTTCCTCGGGCGAGGGCTTGGCGGTGCCGATGTCCATCTCGCGGTAGACCAGGGCCGAGTCGACCGAGATGATCTCCACGGGACGCGTCTTCGCGATCGCCAGCGCCGCCGCGGTCTTGCCGGACGCGGTCGGCCCCATGATGGCCACGGCCATCGGTTTCTTTGGATCAGACATCATTGGCCGCGCAGGAAGAGCTTGTCGAGCGCCGCGATTTCGAGCTGGACCCAGGTCGGGCGGCCGTGGTTGCACTGGTCGGAGCGCTCGGTGATTTCCATCTGGCGCAACAGGGCGTTCATCTCCTGGTTCGACAGGATGCGGTTGGCGCGCACCGCCGTGTGGCAGGCGAGGGTGCCGAGCAGTTCGTTGCGGCGCTCGATCAGCACGCGCGAGCCGCCGAATTCGCGCACGTCGCGCAGCACGTCGCGCGCCAGCGTCTGCGCGTCGGCATTCTTCAGCAGGGTCGGCACCGTGCGCACGGCGAGCGTGGTCGGCGACAGGGCGGCGATGTCGAAGCCGAGGGCCTTCAGGGTCTCCTGGTGGTCCTGGGCGGTCGCCACCTCGATGGCGTCGGCGTAGAAGGTCACGGGGATCAGGAGCTGCTGCACCTGCAGCTCTTCGCCTTCGGCTCTGGCGTCCAGCGCGTTCTTGATCTGTTCGTAGAGGATGCGTTCGTGGGCCGCATGCATGTCGACCAGCACCAGGCCCTTGGTGTTCTGGGCCAGGATGTAGATGCCGTGCAGCTGGGCCAGCGCGAAGCCGAGCGGGAAGTCGTCGTTCGACAGCGGGCGGTCGGATGCCGACAGTGGCACGCCGACCGGTGCGGCCGCTTTCGCCGGCTCGTTCGACGCGAACAGTGCGCCATACGCCTCGGTGCGCTGGGCTACGCCACCCTGCGATGGTGCGGGGCGTGGATCGTCCCAGCGGCTGCCCGGCGCGAAAGGCGAGGGCGAGAAGGTCGGCGCGAGCTGCGCTCCGAACGAGGTCTGCTCGTGCGGACGCGGCGCCCACACCGGCGTGCCGGTCGGGCGCACTTCGGCGGCGGAGATCGGCGCCGGCGCGCTGCCGTGGGCAGTGGCCGACGTCTGGGCCAGGGTGCGCTGCACCGCGTGGAACACGAACTGATGCACCGCGCGACTGTCGCGGAAACGCACCTCGATCTTTGATGGGTGCACGTTGACGTCGACCAGTGCCGGGTCGAGGTCGAGCGAGAGCACGTAGCAGGGGAAGCGGTCGCCGTGCAGCACGTCCTGGTAGGCCGCGCGCACCGCGTGCACCAGCAGCTTGTCGCGTACGAAGCGCCCGTTCACGTAGAAGAACTGGCCATCGGCGCGCGCCTTGGAGGCCGTCGGCAGGCCGACGTAGCCATGCAGGCGCAAGGGACCCGCCGCTTCGTCCAGCGGCAGGCGCGCCTCGGCGAAGTCGTTGCCCAGGATCTGGGCGCTGCGCTTGGCCGCTTCGCTCACGTTCCAGTGGTCGATGGTGCGGCCGTTGTGCGTGAGGCTGAAGGACACGTCCGGACGCGCCAGCGCGATGCGGCGCACGACTTCGGCGCAGTGGCCGTATTCCGTCTGTTCGGACTTCAGGAACTTGCGGCGCGCGGGGGTGTTGAAATACAGGTCCTGCACGTCGATGGTGGTGCCGAAGGCGCCCGATGATGGCGCCACGGTGCCCTCGTGCGAGCCGACGATTTCCCAGGCGTGGGCGGCGTTCGGCGTGCGCGAGGTGATGCGCACCGCGGCGACCGAGGCGATCGAGGCCAGCGCCTCGCCGCGAAAGCCCAGGGTGCCGACGTGTTCGAGGTCGTGCAGCGAGGCGATCTTCGAGGTCGCATGGCGGGCCAGCGCCAGCGGCAGCTGCTCGGGCTCGATGCCGCGGCCGTTGTCGGTGATGGCGATGCGCTTGACGCCTCCTTCTTCCAGGCGCACGGTGATCTGGGTCGCGCCCGCATCCAGGGCGTTCTCGAGCAGTTCCTTCACCACGGCGGAGGGCCGCTCGACGACCTCGCCGGCGGCGATTTGCGAGATGAGCTGATCAGGCAGCTGCTGGATCGGACGGTGGGTAGGGGCGGGCGCGTTCATCGGCAAATTATATCCCGCCCCAACGGGGTGCGGCGGCGGTCTTACTTCTGCTCGCGCACCGGAATCGGCGCATTGCACAGGTCAATCTTGCCGGTGGCAACCTTGGTCCACGGGCCGCCGCGGTTGCGCTGGGCCTCGACCACGGCCTGGTAGGTGGCGCTGTCGGTGCGCATCACTTCGAACTTGCTGCGCTCGGTTTCCGGCAGGTCGGCCGCGATGCGCACTGACTGGATCGGCATGCGCTGTTCCGGCTTCTCGTAGAAGCCGGCGGCGCCCGTGCCGCGCGGCTGGGCGGACAGCAGGGGCATGCCATGCACGATGCGTCCCACCACGGTGATGTTGCGGTCCAGGTGGCGCGGCGCGTGGCCGATGACCACGTAGAGCTGGGAGCCGTTGCCGCTGTCGTAGCCGTTGTCGCGCGCCACGCCGATCATGCCGTAGCAATGGGGCAGCCAGGTCTCGCCCCTGGCGGGATCGCGCGCCACGGGAAAACCGTTGACGTGGCCGACCTGGGGCGCGTAGACGTCGCCATCCTTCAGGCGGGTAAAGGCGCCGGCCTTGGCCGCGTCCCTGATCGGCACGGTGAATTCTTCCTTGACCGTTTTGGCGGCCTTGAAGGGCTTCGGGTTCTCTTCGTCCGGGTCGCCCCACTGCACCACGAAGCCGTCCTGCGAGCGGATGATGAACAGGCCGTCGAAGTATTTTTCGCGCACCAGGGCGCGGATGTTGGCGGCGGTGGCCGGGGCAAAGGCGGGCGCCAGTTCCATGATCACGCGGCCCGTCGGCAGGTCCATGTAGACCGTGTTCTCCGGGTCCAGCGCGCGCCAGTCGGACGGTTTCGAGGCCTTGAGCACGTCGGCCACGGTGGGCTTCGGCGGCAGGGTGTTGGCCTTGGTGGCGTCAGGCGCGGCCTGGGCGGCGAAGCCCATGGCGGCGAGGGCGGCGGTGGCAAGGCGCAAGGTGAACACGGCGGTCATGCAGTCTCCGTATGGATGGGTATTCGAGCGATTGTGCGGGAATGTGGTCACAAGGTAAAGCATCCGAGATGATATGATGGCGGGCTACCTTCTAGGACGAATATGGATTTGATGCAATTATTCGACATGATTCTTCATGTCGATAAAACGCTGGGCACGCTGCTGGCCCAGTACGGCCTGTATGTCTACATCGTGCTGTTCGCCATCGTCTTCTGCGAAACCGGCCTGGTGGTCCTGTTCTTCTTCCCTGGTGACACCCTGCTCTTCATCGCCGGCGCCTTCTGCGCCACCGGCGAGATGAACTATCCGCTGCTGACGGCCCTGCTGGTCGCGGCGGCCGTCCTCGGCAACACCCTGAACTATTACATCGGGCAGGCAATCGGCCACCGGGTGTTCTCACACAATTACCGCTGGATCAACAAGGATGCGCTGCAGCGCACCCACGACTTCTTTGAAAAGCACGGCGGCAAGACCATCATCGTGGCGCGCTTCGTGCCGGTGGTGCGCACCTTCGCGCCCTTCGTCGCCGGGGTTTCCGAGATGACCCATGCCCGCTTCCAGCTCTTCAACATCACGGGCGCGGTGCTGTGGGTGGTGAGCCTGGTGACAGCCGGCTACCTGTTCGGCAACATTCCAGTCGTCCGCGAGCACCTGACGGAGATCGTACTGGTCGGCATCTCGGCGGCCATGGTGCCACTGGCCATTGGTGGCATGGTTAAATTCGCACGGCGAGTGCTCAGCCGATGAGCAGCCGATGGGTTGTCAGATCGCTTCCACCCCTTGCAACACCTTCAACGCCCCGAGATTTTCGGGGCGTTGTTGCTTTAGCGCACTCAAGTTTTGACGACAATTTGCCGATAAGCATGAGGACAGACCAATCCTGGAATCCCATGCGCCACCTCATCGCCCTGTTAGCTTGCAGCCTCGCCATGGCCGGCGCAAGCGCGAGCGACTCCGCTCCATCATCCGCAGCGCCGGCCAAGCCGGTCGCCGAATTCAAGGCCAGCGACGCCAAGGTCGACGGCAAGTCGGCCGACGTCAAGGCCATCCTCGAAGGCAAGGGCAGCGTGCCGGCCAAGCCTTCGATCAAGCCGAACCTCAAGCCTGCCGCCGCTGCGCCGGCGCCGGCCGCAGCCGACGAAGACCAGGCCGAAGTCGACCTGTCGGTGCGCATCGCCGAACGCCTGGCCCAGCTGCGCGAGCAGCAGGCTGCGCGCGTGGCCGCGGCCGCACGGGCGAAGAAGGCGGCTGAGGCCAAACGCCGCAAGGAAGCCGAAGCGGCGATCGCCGCCGCCAACAAGCCGAAGAACGGCACCCACTGGACCTACGAGGGCGAGTACGGCCCGGCCAACTGGTCGAACATTAATTCCGCCTGGGCCAAGTGCAGCACCGGCAAGCGCCAGTCGCCGATCGATCTGCGCGACGGCATCAAGGTCGACCTGGAACAGATCACCTTCGACTACCATCCGAGCTCCTTCAGCGAGATCGACAACGGCCACACCATCCAGGTCAACGTCGGCGGCGGCAACTTCCTCACCGTGGGCAACATGAGCTACGAGCTGCAGCAGTTCCACTTCCACCGCCCGTCGGAAGAGCGCATCAACGGCAAGGGCACGGAGATGGTGATCCACTTCGTGCACCGCAGCTTCGAAGGCAAGCTGCTGGTGCTGGCCGTGCTGCTCGAGCGCGGCCGCGCCAACCCCTTGATCCAGACCGTGTGGAACAACCTGCCGCTGGAAAAGCAGACCACGGTCTCGCCCTCGATCGTGCTGGACCCGAACGAAGGTCTGCCCGAGAAGCGCGAATACTTCACCTACATGGGTTCCCTGACCGAGCCGCCCTGCACCGAGGACGTGCTGTGGATCGTCATGAAGCAGCCGATGCAGGCTTCGCCCGCCCAGATGGCCTTGTTCTCGCGCCTGTATCCCCTCAATGCGCGTCCCGTCCAGCCGAGCAATGGCCGGATGATCAAGGAATCCAATTGACCGATTCAACCTCGGTGTCAGGTCTGACATTTGGACACGAGCTCAGCTTTAATTGCTCGCCAACTGTCGAGGCCGTGTCTGAATGTCAGACCTGACACCCTGGTTTTAATGTCAGACCTGACACCCTGGTTTTTGATTCACCGTTTCATCGCGCCGCGTGCACGGTTCGGCGCATTGCGCTGGACCGCAATCTCGCCTCTTACTAAGGTGGGAACTTTCCAACCCCCGGAGTTCCCATGCGCGCTTTCCTCGCTTCGATCCTTCTCGCACTCTGCCTCACCCATTCCGCATACGCCGCCGACCAGGTCCGCAGCAGCGGCCCCGCAGCCGATGTCGCGGCCATCAACAGCGTCGTCGAGCAGTTCAAGGCCGCGATCATCGCCCACGACGGCAAGACCCTCGGCAGCCTGTTCCTGCAGGACCACGACAGCTGGCTGTCGGTGGCCGACGAGAAGGCCTGGGAAAAGGTCAAGGCGCGCCATCCGAAGGCGCGCAAGGTGGTGCCCTCGAGCTGGAAGAAGTTCGCCGAATTCGTCCAGACCGAGAGCAAGCCGATCGAGGAGCGCTTCTACAACGTGCGCATCGACACCAACGGCGCGGTCGCCTCGGTCTGGTTCGACTTCGACTTCATCGAAGACGGCAAGGTGGTCAACCGCGGCAGCGAAAGCTGGCAGATGGTGCGCGCGGAAGACGGCTGGAAAATCAGCTCGATGCTGTTCTCGATGGGCGATTGACAAGATAGAATCGCAGGATTGACAGATCCGGAACGCCCAGCGTGAAAGTCGAAACGCCCCTGCTCGTCCCCGTGCTGGCCGCCTTGCCGGTGTGCGCCTGCATGGCCATCCTCGGGCTGCCGGCCTTCGGCCACGGCTATGCCGCCGCCTTCCGCACCCTGTTCTTCACGGCCTGCCTGGCCTGGCTGGTTCCGCTGGCCCTGCTGCAGCGGGCCATGTGGCGGCGCGAATGGCCCTGGCTGCGCATGGCGCTGGTGCTCTTGGCGTCGACCTATGCGATGTCCCTGCTCAATGCCGTACTCGGGCAACGCCTCGCCATCTCGCTCGGGCTGGAGACGGAATACCGCTGGGATGAACTGGTGCAGGGCCTGGACGGCTGCTGGCTGGCCCTGATCGCCTTCTGCGCGGTGCATGCGGTGGCCGGCTACTACCTGTCGCTGCAGCAGGTCCGCCTGCACCTGGCCCAGGCCCAGGCTGCGGCGCGCGACGCCGAACTGCGCGCACTGCGCCTGCAGGTCAATCCACATTCTCTCTTCAACTCCCTGAACGCGATCTCCGCGCTGGTATCAAGCCAAGCCAACCGCGAGGCCAACCACATGCTCGGCTGCGTTTCAAGCTTCCTGCGTTCCACCCTGGCGCACGACGGCCGCCACGAGCATTCGCTGGCCGAGGAACTGGCCCTGCTCGACGCCTACCTCGAGATCGAGAAAGCGCGCCTGGGCGAGCGCCTGCGCCTGACGATGAAGGCCGGGCCCGACCTGCTGGATGCGGTCGTGCCCTACCTGATGCTGCAGCCGCTGGTCGAGAACGCGATCCGCCACGGCATCGCGCCGCTGGCCGAGCCGGGACGCCTCGACATCCGCGTCGAGCGCCAGGGAACGCGCCTGCTGGTCGAGGTGCACAATGATGGCCGGCAGCCTGTCTACTGCGGAAAGGGCATCGGCCTTGCCAATGTGCGCGAACGCCTGCGCCACCTCTACGGCGAGGAGCAGCAGGTCGATGCGGGGTGGGGCATTGACGGCCGCTTCGGCGTGCGCATCGCGCTGCCGCTGCGCACCGAGGAGGCAGTGGCATGAACATCCGGGTGGTCGTCATCGACGACGAGCCGCTGGCCCGGCTGGCGGTCAAGGCCAGGCTGGCGCGACGCAGCGGCTTCGAGCTGGTGGGCGAATTCGGCGACGGCGACAGCGCCTGCGAGGGGATCGCGGCGCTGCGTCCCGACCTGGCCTTCGTCGACGTCGAGATGCCTGGCAGGACCGGGCTGGAGGTGCTGGCCGCGCTGCCCCCTGGGCAGCGGCCGATGGCGATCCTCCTGACCGCCTACGACGGCTTCGCCGTCCAGGCTTTCGACCTGGCGGCGATCGACTACCTGCTCAAGCCCGTCGACGACGAGCGCCTGGACGAAGCCCTGGACCGTGCGCAGCAGGCCTTTCCCTACCGGGGGCCGTGCCGCGCGGCGCCGCCGGCTGCGCCGGTCGCGCGCACCTTCAGCGTGCGGGTCGGCGCGCGCACGGTGCTGGTGCCGGTCGCCGAAGTCGAGCGCATCGAGGCCGATGGCGACTACGCCACCCTGCACGCGAACGGCAAGACCTGGCTGGTGCGCGAGCGCCTGCACAACCTGGCCATGCAGCTCGATCCGCGCCAGTTCCACCGCATACACCGCTCGACCATCGTGCGGCTCGACATGATCGCCGAACTGCGCGCGCTGACCAACCGCGACGCCCTGCTGCGCCTGCGCGACGGCAGCGTGCTGCGGGCCAGCCGCACCTATATGCCCGCCCTGGCGGAAGCGCTGCAACACCTCAACAAGAAAACCGCATGACACCCCGCGAATCGAAACACGGCCGGCTCGCCGGATTGGACACCCTGCGCGCGCTCGCCATCGTGCTGGTCCTGATGTCCCACTACAACAGCTTCGTCAGCCGGGCCCCGACCTTCGGCTTCATGGGTGACATCGGCTGGGCCGGCGTCGACCTGTTCTTCGTGCTGAGCGGCTACCTGATCGGCAACCAGCTGCTGGCGCCGGCGGCGCGCGGCGAGAGCCTGGAACTGAAAACCTTCCTCGCACGCCGCCTGCTGCGCACGCTGCCGAATTACTATGTCGTGCTGGCCGTCTACCTACTGCTGCCCGACAGTCCGATCGCGGGAAAAAGCATGGCGCCGACCTGGCAGTCCCTGACCTTCACCCAGAACTTCGGCCTGAACTACGGCGAGACCTTCACGCACTCGTGGTCGCTGTGCATCGAGGAGCAGTTCTACCTGGTGCTGCCGCTGGCGGTGCTGGCGCTGGTCGGCAGCAGACGCTCGCCGCATCTGCTCTGGTGCGCCCTGTTCGCCGCGATCGGCACCGGCATGACGGCGCGCGGCATGGCCTTCATGGACGGCAAGGACGTCTTCGCGGCGCCGGTGTACTACTCGAGCTTCTGCCGCTTCGACGAACTCCTGCCGGGCGTGGCCATCGCCATGCTGAAGAACTTCCATCCGGCGGCCTTTGCACGCGTGCTCCGTCATGGGAACGCGCTGCTGGCGGCAGGCCTGGGCATGGCAGCGGCCGTGCTCTATGGGGTGATGAACGATGCGCCGAGCGCCTTCATGGGATCGACCTTCGGCTTCTCGCTGGTCGCCATCAGTTTCGCGCTGCTGACCTGCGCCGCGCTCAGCCCGGGTTCGCTCCTGAACCGCCTGAGCATTCCCGGCGCGGCCAGCCTGGCGCTGTGGTCCTATGCGGTCTACCTGGTGCACAAGCCGGTGTTCATGGCGCTGCGCCCGGAACTGCTCGGCAGGGGAATCGATCCGGGTGCGCCGCTCACCATCCTTGCCGTCATGGCGGCCGGCATCCTGGGCGGCTGGGTGCTGTACCGGGTGGTCGAGACGCCCTTCATGCGGCTACGGGCGCGCTGGTTCCCTGCGAGCGCCGCGAAGGCGCCCTGGCCTGCTCCCGCCTTCCCGTCCGGCAGCGCGCGGGTGGGCTGACGGTCATTGCATCCACATTTTCAGGGGCTCGTATGCGCGTGATTCTATCCATGATGTTCTGCCTGGCCTGTACGGCAGCCAGGGCCGAAAGCCTGTTCACGTTCTCGAACATGCCCGGCCTGCACGGTGTGGGCGTGCGCGTGGTCAAGCAATACGATCGCACGCGCACGTTCACGCTGCAGCAGGGCATGCTGGCAAGCGTGTTTTCGAAACAGGAGAACCGGGGCCGGCCGATCCAAACGGTGATCTGGTATCCGGCGGAGAAGGGCGGGCAGGGCGTCAGGTATGACGATTACCTGCAGCTGGTCGGTTGGGAAACCGACCCCGAACGCTCGCCGAAAGAGCGGGCGCGGACGGTGGATGCCTGGCTGCAGATGGTCACCGAAGGCAAGCGCAGGAAGCAGGTCGAGTCCGAACGGCGCAGAAGGATGTGGGCGGTGCGCGACGCCGTGCCGAAGGCCGGCAAGTATCCGGTGGTGATCTACGCGCCCAGCATCAACAACACGACCTTCGAAAACGCGGACATCGCCGAATTCCTGGCGAGCCATGGCTATATCGTGATCGCCGCGCCAACCATCGGAGAAACGAGCCGCTGGATCAAGAAGGATTTGAAGCACGCGGAACTGCAGGTGGACGATATCCGCTTCCTGATCGATTATGCGCGCACGCTGCCGCAGGCCGACATGACGCGGGTGGCGGTGGCGGGTTTCAGCTGGGGTGGACTCAGCAACGTGCTCGCGGCTGCGAAAGACGAGCGGATCAAGGCCCTCGTGTGCATGGACGGCGCGGTACGCTATTTCAATTCCATCGTGACGCAGGCGAAGTACGCCGTCCCCGAGAAACTCAGGACGCCACTGCTCTTCCTCGCCCAGACCCCGGCGTCGATGGAAGAAAATATCCGCTACAAGGAAGACATGAGCGGCAGCTTCATGAGCCGCATGAGCAATGCGGACGTGTACCTGCTGACGATGTATCCGATGGAGCATGTCCACTTCGGGTCCGCATATATCCGGCTCGACGACCCCGCCGAGTACAAGGAATACACGCCTGAGGAAGTATCGTTCGCATACAGCCTGGGAGCCAGGTACATCCTGAACTTCCTGAACGGTTACCTGAAGAACGACGGAGCCGGACTGGCCTACCTGGCGAACAGGCCGGTCGCCAACGGCGCCGCGCCGCATTCGATGAAAATGGAATACATGCCCCGCCAAGGCAAACGGTGATTGGCGACGCTCGGGCTTTCCCGATTCGTGACAGAGCGCGTATTTCGGCAGCCTGACTGGCTGCTAACATGGGCGGATCCAGTTCCTGAGGAGACCGACAATGCCCATGCGATCGACAGGGTTCAATATGGTAAGGCATGCCTGCGCGGCTCTCGTGCTGGGCGTCATCGCAAGTCCCGCCAGCTGGGCTTGCCGTGCCCCGCCGCGCGAGCAGGTCGTGACACCGCAGGAGCTGATTGCAAAGGCAAGCGATGTATCGCTTGCAAAGGTGGTCCGCGCGACTCCATTGTCGGGCGCAACGGGTGGCGGACGTCCGTCCGTAGAGTACGAGTTCGAAGTCCAGCAGCGCATTCTCGGACCGGAAGAACCGCGCTTCATCCTGATCGGCGCGCATGGCCAAACGCGCCACCAACCAGCATCGGCCGATCACAGCGACGAAGCGTTCTGGCAGCAGGGAGGAGGGCGCCTGTACAACGACATGGATTGCGTCTTGCGGCCCGATTTCGCTGTCGGTGAAAGCTATCTGATCTTCTGCGGCAAGCCTGCAGTCTGGCGCGGCTTCGAGCGCATCGAGACTGTGCGTGGCCGGCCGAATCCTGAAGACAAGTGGCTGTCCTATGTCGTGGAAAAGCTGGGAAGCCGATAGGCGCAAATGCCTGAGCTGAGGCCGTTTTCGAGGCGGCGCCAGCACCGGCAGGCCAGCGCCCCCCGCTAAGGCAGGAGGCCGCCCGGCTGCCCGGCGATTACTTTGCCGCGCTGCGCTTCTTGCGCTGCTCTTCCCGATACGCCTGATAACGCTCGATATGCGGCTCGCGGCGCAGGATCTTCGAATTCGGATCGAGGACGTAATGCGCGCCTTCCTCCAGCTGCACACTCCCGCGCCCGTCCGTCATCGGCACGTTCACGATGCGCTCGCCCACGCGCACTTCGACCGGCATCGGGAAGGGCGTGTCCTTCTCCGTCTTCCACGCCAGGTTCAGGGTGTTGCCGCTGCGGGTGGCCTGCAGGTCCGGCAGGGCCGCCTGATAGAGATAGGCCTGGAAGAACCAGTCCAGGTCGCGCCCGCTCTCGCGTTTGGCAATCTCCATGAATTCCTTCGTCGTGCCCAGGCGCGGCTCGAAGTTGCCGGGGCGCGGGTCGGGGGTGCCATAGACGCTGGTCCGGACGGTGCGGAAGAAGGCCTCGTCGCCCATCACGCCGCGCAGCGTGTGCATCACGAGCGCGCCCTTGGTGTAGATGTCCTGGCCCGGTCCACCGCGTTCGGTGGAATACACCTGGCCCTCGGTGCGCGGCTTGCCCGAGACGATAGGCGCCTTGTTCTGGATACCGGCGCGCTGCGCCATCAGCTCGGCGAAGTAGGCCTGCTGGCCGCGCAGGTACTGCATGTAGAGCGGCTGCATATAGGTGCCCAGGCCCTCGTGCAGCCACATATCGTCCCAGTCGGCATTGGTCAGCTGGTTGCCGAACCATTCGTGGGCGAGTTCGTGCTGCAGCAGCTCGTCGTAGCCGTACTGCGTCTTGGCGTACTTGTTGCCGTAGGCATTGATGGTCTGGTGCTCCATGCCCTTGTGCGGGGTCTCGACCACGCCCATCTTCTCGTAGCCGAAGGGGTAGGGGCCGATGGTGCGCTCGAAGAACTCCAGCATCTGCGGGAATTCCTTGAACAGCTCCGCGGCCTGCTTGTCGTTCTGCGGCAGGTACCAGAAGCGCAGCGGGACCGTGTTGCCGTAGCGGCTGGCGTAATTCCCTTCCAGGAGTTTATACGGGCCGACGTTGATCGAGATGCCGTAGGTGCTGGGGTTCCTGGTCGACCAGTGCCAGGTGCGCCAGCCGTCTTTCTCGTCCATGCCCATCGCGACGCCTGCGCCGGCCGCGACCAGGGGGGCGGGCACGGTGAAGTGCTGGTCGACCTGCTTCGGTTTGCCGGTCGGATGGTCGATGCAGGGCCAGAACAGGTCGCAGCCTTCGCCCTGCACGGCGCTGGCCACCCAGGGCTGGCCATCGGGCGTTTGCGACCAGACGAAGCCGCCGTCCCAAGGGGCGTTCCTGGCCACGTGCGGCGTGCCGCGGTAGCGCACGCGGATCGTGGTCTGCTTGCCCGGTTCCAGGCGCTGCGGCAGCCTGACGGTGAGGCGGCCTTCCGGATTGCTCCAGCTGCCGCCTGCCAGCGCCTGGCCGTCGACCTCGATGGCCTCGATTGGCAGGTTGCGGTCGAGGTCGAGCTCGATGCGGTCGACCGGCTGGCGGGTGCCGAAGGTCAGCAGGGCGTCGCCCTGGATGCTGCGGGTCTTCGGCTCCACCCGGATGTTCAGGTCGGCCTTCTCGAAGCTGAGCGCCAGTTGGTCGGGACTGCGGGCGACGCCGGAATCGACGGTGTAGGACGTGAGCGCAGGAGGCGGCGTCGTGGTGGCGCAGGCGGCCAGCAGGGAGCTGGCGGCAGTGGCGATCGCGATCTTTTTCATCTGGCGGGCGGGAGCGGTTAATAATCTGTCCAATTTATCACGGAGGAAACTTTCCGGATATATTGACGGCCCGCCGGCCGGCGCCGTTCAGCTGACGCGGTAGTTTCCGGTCCAGGCCTGGCCCGGCGCCAGGGTATGCGGCTCGAGCAGGGCCGGCTCGATGCACACGAAGCGTTTGTACTCGTCGTCCGCCATGTCCGACAGGGCCGCGGTATCCAGCGCCCCCGGATTCCACACGACTGCGTCCAGGAAGCCGCCCTGTTCCAGCAACAGCGTGCGTTCGCCGGTGGCCAGGGTGGCCCGTCCCGTCACGTGAGGATAGACCTTGTCGAGCTTGTCGATGATCGAGATCTCGTCCGAGGAAATGCCTTCGATGCGCACCTCGCACACGTCCGGCACCAGGTAATAGGTGTGCAGGGCCGCGGAGAAGGGGAAGGGCATGCTGCCCTCGTTGCGCACGGTGAGCGTCATCGCCAGCTCGTTGGCGCAGACCGCCACGCGCAGCAGCAGCGCGAAGTCATGCGGCCAGGCCTGGCGGACAGGTTCGGCAAGCATGCGCGGCGCCAGCGCGAATTCGGCCCAGGCCGTGCCGCCGTCCAGGCCGCTGCCGGCCAGTTCCCAGGTGCTCACGCGCGCAAAGCCATGGCGCATGCCGGCGCCGCGTTCCGCGAACTGCGGGAAGATCACCGGCACGCCGCCGCGGATCGCCTTGCTGCCGTCCATCGCCGACTGCGTGCTGAGGAACATGCCTTCGTTGCCATCGGCCCCCGTCCACGAGACCAGGTGGGCGCCGTACAGCGTCACGATGGCCTGGGCGCCGTCGGGCGCCGCGATGCGGATGGCGGGCAGCTGCCCGAAGGTGGTGGCGGTGGCGTGGGTCATGGGCGATATCAGGTCTGGCGGCTCTTGGCCATCGGTGGATTGTCGGCGAAGTAGCGCTTGATGCCCTTGGTGATGGCGTCGGCCAGCTGGTTCTGGTAGCCGTCGTCGCGCAACTTCGCCTCTTCGTCGGGGTTGGAAATGAAGGCGGTTTCGACCAGGATGGACGGGATGTCCGGCGCCTTGAGCACGGCGAAGCCGGCCTGCTCGACGGCCGCCTTGTGCAGGCGGTTGATGCCGCCGATCTCCTTCAGGACGGCCTTGCCGACCTTCAGGCTGTCGTTGATCTGGGCCGTGGTCGACAGGTCGAACAACACGCTGGCGAGTACCTTGTCCTGCACCGCGGCGTTGGCGCCGCCGATCAGGTCGGCCTTGTTCTGGTCGTTCGCCAGCCAGCGCGCCGCGCTGGAACTCGCGCCCTTCTCGGACAGCACGAAGACCGAGGAGCCGCGCGCCGTCGGCGAGATCCAGGCGTCCGCGTGGATCGACACGAACAGGTCGGCCTGCACCTGGCGCGCCTTCTGCACGCGCTGGCCGAGGGGGACGAAGTAGTCGCCGTCGCGGGTGAGCATCACGCGCGTGTTGGGCAGCTGCTCGAGCTTCGCCTTGAGGCGCTTGGCAACCGCCAGCACGATGTCCTTTTCGCGCGCGCCGGTGGCGCCGATGGCGCCCGGATCTTCGCCGCCATGGCCGGGGTCGAGGGCGATGGTCACCATGCGCACCACTTTCTGCGCGGGCGCCCTGGCGACCTGCCTGCCTGGCGTCGGCTGGACCGGCTGCGACGGCGGCGTGCCGTTCAGGGCCGACATCTCGGATTCCAGTTTGGCGATGGCGTCCGGAACGACCTCGGTCTGGGCCGGCGGCGTGGCCGGCAGGGGCGAGGCGGGGTTGGCGCTGCTCGCGGCCGCAGCCGGGGTGTCGTCGGTGGTCCACTCGCCCTTGCGGATCATGGCCGCGATCGGGTCCACGGGCTTGAGCGGATACAGGTCGAAGACCAGGCGGTGCTGGTAGCCTGCCACCGGCGCCAGTGTAAAGACTTCCGGCTTGATCTCTTCCTTCAGGTCGAACACCAGGCGCACCACGTTCGGCCGGTTCTGGCCGACGCGCACCTGCTTGATGTAGGGGTCGTTCGGTTCGACCTTGGCCACCAGGCTTTTCAGGGTGTTGTTCAGGACCAGGCCGTCGATGTCCACCACCAGGCGCGGCGGATCGGGCACCAGGAAGTGCGTGGTTTTCAGCGCGCTGTCGTTTTCCAGCGTGACGCGGGTGTAGTCGGGCGCAGGCCAGACGCGCACGGCCATGATCTGCGTGGCGCTGGCCGGCAGCGGCGTCAACACGGACAGCAGCAGGGTGCCGCCGGCCTTGAGCAGGGTGCGTCGGTGCGGTGAACCGGGAGTCAGGGGGGCGGGGCGTAGGCGAGACGGTCGAGGCATAGCAGGCCCAATTGAGACAACGCCTGCAATTCTACCTCACGGCCGAGCCCACTGACGCTAAGCAACACCCGGACGTCGGGCGGCGGCAACACCGGCTCGCCCTTTTCGGGCCATTCGACGATACAGACATTGCGTCCGTCGAAGTCGTCGCGGAAGCCCGCGTCGAGGAATTCCTCGGGGCTGGACATCCGGTAGAGGTCGTAGTGGATGATGTTGCCAGGTTTGCCATCGATCGTGACCCGGTAGGGTTCCGACAGGGTGTAGGTCGGACTTTTGACCGTGCCCGTGTGCCCACTGGCCTGGATCAGGGCGCGCGTGAGCGCCGTCTTGCCGGCGCCGAGGTCGCCATGCAGGTAGATCACCAGGCCGGGCTGGAGGGCGCGCGCGAGCGCCTGCCCCAGGGCGATGGTGGCGGATTCGTCGGGCAGATAGGCTTTGAAAGGCTGCATCGAATAAAATAGCGTGTTAAATCGCGGCTGGTGATGCCGCCTCGTTCTATCCTGCCATGTTGCCAAAACCCCCTGACTTGCCAGAACTTGCCCGCGCCATCAAGGCATGGGGACGCGAACTCGGTTTCGCCGACGTGCGCATCGCGGACGTCGACCTGGCGCATGCGGAAGCCGGCCTGCAGGCCTGGCTGGACGCCGGTTATCACGGCGAGATGGATTATATGGCAAGCCACGGCATGAAGCGTGCGCGGCCGGACGAGCTGGTGCCGGGGACGGTGCGCGCCATCGTGGCGCGCATGGACTACCTCCCCATGAGCCGGGACGACGGTTGGCGCGAGCAGGAGCGGGCGCGCCAGCTCGAGCCGGGCGCTGCCGTGGTCTCGGTGTATGCACGCGGCCGCGACTACCACAAGGTGCTGCGCAACCGCCTGCAGGCCCTGGCCGAGCGGGTCAAGGCGGCAGCGGGCGAACTCGGCTACCGCGTGTTTACCGATTCGGCGCCGGTGATGGAACTCCCGCTGGCCGAAAAGGCCGGCCTGGGCTGGCGCGGCAAGCACACCCTGCTGCTCGCGCGCGACGCCGGCTCGACCTTCTTCATCGGCGAAATCCTGGTCGACCTGCCATTGCCGGTCGACCCGCCCACGGGCGCGCATTGCGGCGCCTGCAGCGCCTGCATCGACGCTTGCCCGACCCAGGCCATCCTCGGCCCGGGCCGGCTGGATGCGCGGCGCTGCATTTCCTATCTCACTATCGAACTCAAGGGCAGCATCCCGGAAGCGCTGCGGCCCCTGATCGGCAACCGCATCTACGGTTGCGACGACTGCCAGCTGGCCTGCCCATGGAACAAGTTCGCGCAGCGTGCCGCGCTGCCGGATTTCGACGAGAGAAATGGCTTGGGCGATGCAGGCATGATTGCGCTGTTCGCCTGGGAAGAGGACGAATTCAACCGGCGGATGGAGGGCAGTCCGATCCGTCGCATCGGCCACGAGCGCTGGCTGCGCAACCTGGCGGTCGGGCTGGGCAATGCGGCAGGAAAGGATGGCGCGGATGGCGAGGCGATCGTTGCCGCGCTGCGCGCACGCGCCGCGCATCCATCAAGCCTGGTGCGCGAGCACGTGCGATGGGCGCTGGCGCGCCACGGCGTGGACGTTTCGTTCCTATTCGATGCGCTTGAGGCGCAGGGCTGACCAGTCGCCGTCGATCGAGATCATCGCCACGCCGGTAATGCCGTTTTCCTTGGCATAGGCGTTGATGGAATCGCGGTTGATGTCGGTTGCCTTGGAGGCGGTCTGCTTGAGGTAGGCGATCCACAGGGAGCCCTTGTCGCCCAGGCGCTCCTTGGCGGCGGGCAGGTATTGTTCGAGTTCCTTGCGGTTCAGGGCGAACAGCAGGATGACGTCGAAGGGTCCGTCGCCCTCCTTGACGATCTCGGCGGGCATCTGCGCCGCCACACCCGGGTTGGCCTGGCCATTGAGGATCAGCATCGATTTAGCCGTCCTCAGGAACATTTTGTCTGCGACAGTCTTTTCGTTCATGAGTATTCCTAAATGCAATTGCTCGCGGCGTAGTGCGGCGAGGCGTTCAGCCTGATTTTACAAGGCTTCGTGCAAAGGGCAGGGACGCTTGCATGCATGCAAAAAGTAGGGTGGTCGGCTTCGCCGACCGCGCGTTCAACTCCCCTGTGAACAGATGCGGCGCGACTATTCGCCGGGTGGTTGAACGCGCGGACGGGAATTTAGTCCACTGGACTAAATTCCCCCGTCCACCCTACTTTAAAAGACCGGCCAATTCGACGGCCGTTTTGACCTGCATCTTGTCGAAGATGTGCGCGCGGTGCACCTCCACCGTCCGCATGCTGATGCCGAGTTTATCGGCCACGACCTTGTTCATCATCCCGGCCAGGATCAGGTCCAGCACCTCGCGCTCGCGCGCCGACAGGGTGGCCAGGCGCGCCTGCACGGCTGCCGCCCCGGCCGCCTTGCGCGAGGCCGCCAGGGCTTCCTCGACGCGGTCCATCAGCACATTATCGTTGAACGGTTTCTCGAAGAAGTCGAAGGCGCCGCGCTTGAGCGAGTCGACCGCCATCGGCACGTCGCCGTGGCCGGTCAGGAAGATCACGGGCAGGCGCGAAAGCAGGCCGCGCGCCACCAGCTGGTCGAATACCGCGATGCCGTTCATGTCCGGCATGCGCACGTCCAGCAGCACGCAGTCGCCTTCCGGATCGGGCGTGCCCACGGCGTCGAGGAAGGCCTGGCCGCCGGCATGGCCGCACGCCTGCAGGCCGCGCGATTGCGCCAGCCAGGCGAGGGCGTCGCGGATGACGTCTTCATCGTCGACGATGTGCAGCATGTGGTCTCCGTCCTGTCGGGGTGTGCCCGCGTTGTTGTGTGCAGGGGGGATTTTAGCCCAGCGTCCCGTCCGCCGCTTGGCCTGTATGACAAGGCAGGGCAAAGGTAAACACGGTGCCGCCACCCGGGTTCGGCGCATGGCTCAGGGTCCCGCCGTGGAATTCGATCGCCGTGCGGCAGATCGACAAACCCATCCCCATGCCCTCGGCCTTGGTCGAATAGAAGGGCTCGAACAGGCCGGCCGCGACGTTTTCCGGAATCCCGTGGCCGCGGTCGATCACCGACACCGCGACCTTGTCTTCGACGACGGCGGCGGCGATGCGCAGCACGCGCTGGTTGGGCGCCGTGTCCTGCATCGCCTCGATGGCGTTGCGCGTGAGATTGAGCAGCACCTGCTCCAGCATCACGCGGTCGGCCAGCACGGCGGGCAGCTGGGGCGGCAGCTCGACGCGCAGCACCACGCCGGCCTGGCGCGCCTGCAGTTCGACCAGGGCGCGCACGCCGTCGATCACGCTGCGGATCGTCACCTGCTCGCGGCGCGGCTCGCGCTTCTTGACGAATTCGTGCACGCTGCGGATGATCTGGCCGGCGCGCTGGGCCTGCTGGCGCGCCTGCTCCAGCGCGTGGCGCAGCATGCCGCCATTGAGCGTTTCGCCCGACTGCCTGCTGCGCTCCAGCACGTTGAGCGCGCCCGCCGTGTAGCTCGAGATCGCCGCCAGCGGCTGGTTCAGTTCGTGCGCCAACATCGAGGAAATTTCCCCCATGGTGGCCAGGCGCGCGCTCGCTTCCAGCTTGGCCTGCTGCTGGCGGTTCAGTTCCTCGACGCGCTTGCGGTCGGTGATGTCGAGGATCGAGCTCATCCAGCCGCTCTGGCGGCCGTCGGCGTCCACCAGCGGCGCTTCGAATACCAGCACCGGCACCCGCACGCCGTCGGGACGCTGGAACACGGTTTCGAACTGCGGGGTGACATTCCCCGCCAGCACACCACGGAAGCGTTCCTCGTATTCGGCCATCGCTTCCGGCGCCCAGTAGGGCATGGGCGGCTTCTTGCCCACCAGCTCCTCCGCCGGGTGGCCGACGATTTCGCAGAAGGCGCGGTTGACATAGGTTACACGCCCCTCGAGGTCGCGCGCGCGCAGGCCGGTGATCAGGGAATTTTCCATCGCGGTCCGGAAGGCCATCTGCTGGCGCAGCGCGCTCTCGGCGGCGAGGGTGCGCGAGATGTGGCGCCACAGGGCGCCCAGGCTCAGCACCAGGCCCAGGGCCAGCACGATCACCGAGCCCACCAGCAGGTTCGGCAGCAGCTGCGGCGCGCGCTTGGTGCTGTCGGTGGACAGGATGACCAGGGCGCCCGGCAGGTCGAGCTCGCGCCGGTGCGTGTAGACGCCGCGGCCCGGGCCGCCGGCCGCGCGCCGCGCCACCGGCTGGTCGTCGCGGTCGAGCAGGGTCAGGGCATTGTCCTGGGCGAACCACCAGGGCACGGTCTCGTCGAGCAGGATCTGCAGGCTGTAGGTTGCCACCAGGCGGCCGGCCGGACGCCCTTTCGCATACAGCGGCAGCACATAGTCGAGCACGCCGGAGGTGGCGGCCGTCGCGCCATACACTTCGCTGTAGCGGCCGCCACGGGTGCCGGCGGCGACCTCGGCCGCCAGCTGGGTGGGCGCGGGCAGGGCGGCGGGCGGTTCCAGGCCGTGGCTGGCCAGGACCTTGCCCTCGGCGTCGTACCAGACCACGCGGATCAGTTCGTGGCCATTGTTGAACATCTGCTGGAAGCGCGCCTGCAGGGCGGCGGGGGAGGGCGGGCGCGTGACCAGGTCGGTCCCCAGGCCGGCCAGGGCTTCCTCGCTGCGCGCCAGCTCGAAGCGCAGGGTCTGCTCGACCCAGAGCGTATCGGCAATCAATTGCTCCTGTCGCTCGGTGGCTTCCATCTGGCGCGCCTGCCAGGGCAGCCAGACCAGCACCGCCAGGAACAGCAGCACCAGCAGCACCGGCACCAGCCAGCGCCAGGAACGCGCACGCTGGGCGGCCCCGGGCTGGGCTGCCCGTTGCTGGGCGCAGGGAAATGTCATTCGAGGCTGCATATACCTTACACTGTCGAGCGATTGTGGATGTCCACGATGGTGCACCCATCCAGGTGCGCGCAGACTGGGATCATCTTATTCCCATTGTTTTCAGGAAGACCGAAACCTCATGCGATTTCCCCTGCTGGCCGCGGCGCTGCTTGCCTGCGCCGGATTCGCCTCCAGCCCCGGCGCCCTGGCACAGTCGCGCAATGCGCCGAACGCGTCCGCTGCACCGATCGTCATCAAGTTCAGCCACGTGGTCGCGCCCGACACGCCGAAGGGCCGCGCCGCCGAGCGCTTCAAGGCGCTGGCCGAGCAGATGAGCAATGGCCAGGTGAAGGTGGAAGTCTACCCGAACAGCCAGCTCTACAGGGACCGCGAGGAGCTCGAGGCCCTGCAGCTGGGCGCGGTGCAGATGCTGGCGCCCTCGCTGGCCAAGTTCTCGCCCCTGGGCGTGAAGGAATTCGAAGCCTTCGACCTGCCCTACATCTTCCCCTCCAAGCAGGCGCTGTACGCGGTGACCGAGGGACGCATCGGCCGCAGCCTGCTGCGCAAGCTCGAATCCAAGGGCATTACCGGGCTGGCCTATTGGGACAATGGCTTCAAGATCATGTCGGCCAACAAGCCGCTGCTCGCGCCCGCCGACTTTCGCGGCCTGCGCATGCGCATCCAGTCTTCGCGCGTGCTGGACGAGCAGATGCGCGCGCTCGGCGCCCAGCCGCTCGCGCTGGCCTTCTCGGAAACCGCGCCCGCCCTGCGCAACGGCGTGGTGCAGGGCACCGAGAACACGCCCTCGAACATGTACACCCAGCGCATGCATGAAACCCAGAAGCACCTGACGGTGTCCAACCATGGCTACCTGGGCTATGCCGTCATCGTCAACAAGAAGTTCTGGGACGGCCTGCCGGCCGGCACCCGCCGCATCCTCGCGCGCGCCATGGCGGAGGCGACGGCCTACGAGAAAACCATTGCCCAGCGTACCAATGACGAAGCATTGGAAGCGATCCGCCGCGCGGGCACTACCACCATCCATACGCTCAGCCCGCAACAGCAGGCTGAATGGCGCAAGGCGATGGCGCCCGTGTATGCACGGATGGAAGAGCGCATCGGTAAAGACGTGGTGCAGGCGATCCGGCGCGAAGCAAGTGGCCGATGACATGAAGATGACACACGACGCGAACGCTCATGCGTTTTCTTCATAATTAAAATAATTTTCGGGAATGTGGTCAAAAAGATACGTTTGTACGCATGTGCTTGCGTTATGATGGGGCCTTCTCGCACTTACATGGTGCGTACGCGAACAGAACACACACGGTTTTGGGGAGCATAGATAAAATCACGGTAATCCATACCGGAGACAAATCGAGGAGACACACGTTTTACAGAAGCCGTTAGCACTGCTAAACGGCCGGGGACGTGACCCGAATTGGAGCGCACCTTTGAGTGCGCTTTTTTTTCGTCCCCGCTATGCCCCGAAAGAGGTGGCAAGGGAAGCACTGATTTATTCTGGCGTGCAGGAATCGATCACGAAAAATGTGCCCGGCAAGGCCTGGCCGGCCGCGCTCAACCGCAGCGATACCAGGTGGTATCGCGAGGATTTACAACGCAGCAGGGTGCATTTTCTCGTGGTCGAGGCCGCAGCCATGAATAGATCAGTGCTTCCCTAGGGTCCCGCCCAGCGGTTAAGATGAGGGCATGAAGACAGACCAGGTTTTGTTCAACGCCATCGTGCCGGCGGCCTTCGGCGCGCTTGGCATCCGTACGCTCGAAGGCCGGGTGCGCGAGCTGGTCTACCTGCCGCCATCCTTCGAAGAAAAGGCGGCCGACAACGAGGTGGCCGCCCAGGCCGCGGAGCAGGTCGCCCGCTATCTCGCCGACCCCGATTTTCACTTCGACCTGCCCCTGTTCGAGGCCGGCACCGATTTCCAGCGTCGTGTCTGGAGCGAGATCTCGAGCATCCCGCGCGGCAGCGTCAAGACCTATGGCCAGCTCGCCAAGACCATCGGTTCGGCCCCGCGCGCGGTCGGCCAGGCCTGCGGCGCCAACTGGTTCCCCCTGATCATTCCCTGCCACCGCGTCACCGCATCCGGCGGCCTGGGCGGCTTCTCGAACCAGGACGACGAGAACGGTTTCCACCTGTCCGTCAAGCGCTGGCTGCTGCGCCATGAAGGCGCCACCGCATCCCCATGGCAGCAGCAATCGATCTGGGACTGATCGACGAGTTCTGCGACACCCTCTGGCTGGAACAGGGGCTGGCCAAAAATTCGCTCGACGCCTATCGCCGCGACCTCAAGCTCTTCGCCGGCTGGCTGGAGCTCAAACGGCCGGAGCGGCCCAGCCTGCTCGCCGTGCAGCCGGAGGACATCGCCGCCTACTTCGCCGAGCGCCACGAAGACACCCGCCCCAGCTCGGCCAACCGGCGCCTGTCGGTGCTCAAGCGTTTCTATGGGCTGGCGCTGCGCCGCAACCAGATCGCGCAAGACCCCTGCCTGAAGATGGCCTCGGCCAGGCAGCCGCTGCGCTTCGTCCATACCTTGAGCGAAAGCCAGGTCGAGGCCCTGCTGGCCGCCCCCGATATATCGACGCCGCTGGGTTTGCGCGAGCGCACCATGCTGGAGCTGATGTATGCCAGCGGCCTGCGGGTGTCGGAACTGGTGGCATTGAAACTGGTCGAAGTGAGCCTGAACGACGGCGTGCTGCGCATCACGGGCAAGGGCAGCAAGACCCGCCTGGTGCCGTTCGGACAGGAGGCGAGGCTGTGGCTGGAGCGTTACCTGAAAGATGCGCGCGGCATCATCCTGAACGGGCAGATCGACGACGCGCTCTTCGTGACCGGCCGCGGCGGGCCGATGACGCGCCAGATGTTCTGGATCCTGATCAAGAAACATGCACTGAAGGCCGGCATCAAGGGGCCGCTGTCGCCGCACACCCTGCGCCACGCCTTCGCTACCCACCTGCTGAACCATGGCGCCGACCTGCGCGTGGTGCAGCTCTTGCTGGGCCACGCAGATATTTCCACCACACAGATTTACACGCATGTTGCGCGCGAGCGCCTCAAGCACCTGCACGCCCAGCACCACCCGCGGGGTTAATTCAAACCGCGGCGCATTCCCTCGTCCATAATGGCCGTGCAGTACGGCAGTGGACATCCTTCTTCAATTGGCAGAGCTCGTAACGAGGTAAACATGGCAAAGACAAACTTCCAGTACGAAAAGCGGCAGCGGGAACTCGAGAAGAAGCGCAAGGCCGAGGAAAAGGCGCGGCGCAAGCAGGAAGCGAAACACACGGCGCCGGAAGGACAGGATGGCGGTGCAGGCGGGCAGGATGGCGAGTCCTCCGCTGACGCGGAAGACGAGGCGGCGCCACAGGGCGCCGCCTGAGTCATCCGCCGCCGCTTGCCTGAGCGCCGCGGCGGGTAAAAGTGGGCGCGCGGGCTCCGTCTTGAATGCAAGATGGAGCTCCTTGCGCATGGTGTCACTGTAGGCGTGTGCGCCATGCGCCGCCACCGGCTTGCGACAGGCGGCCGCGCGGCGGGTCTGGAATGCAGAAATGCGCGACGAAATGCGGGCTACCGGCCCGTTTGCGTGCCCGCAAAGGGTGTGCCGGAAGAAGGGAAAGAATAAGGGGATTGTCATCGTACTCACGATGCTTTCTTCTTGATAAGGATCTTTTCCTGTGAACGATTCCACGCAGGGTCAGACCGGCCGGCCGGGCACGCCCGGCGGCGCGGCCGATCCTGGCCGGCCGGAGCCTGTCGCACGCAGCGAGGGCCAGGCCGGTGGCTTCCATAGCGATAGCCCCGGCCGTGAAGCGCTGGACTGGCTGTACCGCTTCGTAACGGCCATCGAGCTGGCGCCGGCGGTCGCCGTGCACTCGGTCGACGCCCGCGGCATCGTCCGCTTCTGGAACCATGCCTGCGCCCAGCTGTTCGGCATCCCGGCCAGCCATGCCCTGGGACGGCCGTTCCGCGAACTCGTCTCCCACCTCGAGCGCCAGGCCGAATTCGACGCCGCCATCGCCGAAATCTGGCGCGAGGGCAGCGCGCCCGCGCCGCGCGACTGGCATGTCGAAACCGCTGCCGGGCGGCGCCTGTGGCTGCACTCGAACCATTTTCCCGTCAAGCGCGAGGGCGCCACCCAGCAGGTGTTCTGCATGGAGGTCGACATCACCGGTCGCAAGCAGGTCGAGGAAAACCTCACCTCCGCCGCGCGCGTGTTCGAGAACGCGCACGAGGGCATGATCCTCATGGATGCCGAATACCGGGTGCAGGCGGTCAACCCGGCTTTCACCACCATTACCGGCTACGCCGCCGCCGACATCGTCGGGGCCACGCTCGCCAGCCTGCCCTGGGGAGAGACTGAAACCGGCTTTTACGAAAGCATCTGGTCCCAGCTCGACGGCAACGACCACTGGCAGGGCGAGGTCGCGGCCATGCGCAAGAACGGCGAGCGCTACCCGGCCTGGGTGGCCCTGACCACCATCCGCGATCCGCGTGGCGAGGCCATCAGCTACATGGCCATGCTGTCCGATATCAGCGAGCGCAAGCGGGCCGAAGACCGGGTGCGCCACCAGGCCGAGCACGATCCGCTTACCGGCCTGCCGAACCGCGCGCTCTTCCTCGACCGCATGCACCACGCACTGGCCACCTGGCGCCGCCAGCGCGACAATTTCGCCGTGCTCTTCCTCGACCTCGACCGCTTCAAGGCCATCAACGACAACAATGGCCACCAGGCCGGCGACGCCGTGTTGCGCGAGGTCGCGGCGCGCCTGCGCGGCTGCGTACGGCGGGTCGACACCATCAGCCGCCTGGGCGGCGACGAGTTCGTGGTGCTGCTGGCCGACATCGGCGGCGCCGACCAGGCCGCCCATGTGGCGCAGGCCGTCATGCAGGCGGTGGCGCGGCCCGTCGAGGTGGGCGAGAGCCTGTTCACGCTGTCGGCCTCGATCGGCGTGGCCATCTGCCCCACCGACGGAACGGACGTCGACACCCTGATGCACCACGCCGACGTCGCCATGTACCACGCCAAGCAGAACGGGCGCGACAGCTTCCGCTTCTTCAGCCCCGAGATGAATGCCCGCGTGCTCGAGCGGGGCGTGCTGGAGCAACGCCTGCGCCAGGCCCTCGATCGCGGAGAATTCCTGCTCGAATACCAGCCCGAGCTCGAGGTCGGCAGCGGCCGCGTGATCGGCGTCGAAGCCCTGATCCGCTGGCGCCATCCCGAACGCGGCCTGCTGCTGCCGCATGACTTCCTGCCGGTGGCGGAGGAGTGCGGGCTGATCGTGCCCATCGGCGACTGGGTGTTGCGTGAAGCCTGCCGCCAGGCGCGCGCCTGGCGCGACGAGGGTCACGACGTGACGGTGGCGGTGAATCTGTCCGACGTCCAGTTCCTGCACGGACGCCTGCTCGACACCGTCGACGAGGCCCTGGCGCAGTCCGGCCTGGCGCCCGAATGTCTCGACCTGGAAATCACGGAAGGGGCGATCATGCGCGGCGACGCGGGCCTGGACGGCATCGTGGAAGCGTTGCGTTCACGCGGCGTGCAACTGACCATCGACCGCTTCGGCACGGGGCTCTCGAGCCTGTCGTCCCTGCGCTGCTATCCGCTGTCGAAGCTCAAGATCGACCGCAGCTTCGTGAGCGACATCGAGCACGATCCGGTCGACGCCGCCCTGATCCCCGCCATCATCGCCGTGGCCCGCAGCCTGCGCCTGCGCGTGATTGCGGAAGGCGTGGAAACGGCGGAACAATTGCGCTTCCTGCAGCAACACGGCTGCGACCAGTACCAGGGTTTTTATGCGGCGGGCGCGAGCAGCAGGCCGGATTTCGGGCCGGCGCCATCTTGAATGTCGGGCCAAGATACCTGGTTTGACCGTGTGGGCAAGAACTTGCCCACCCTACGATTAGAAAACGCGGCAGCAGGTGTTCGCCTTTCCTGACGCCAGCTTAATCTAGACCACCGTCGAAGCGCCCCGCTGGCGGATACAGGCGAATCCGCGCCAGCACCTGCCCATGGTCCGACGCTTCCGGCAGCCCCAGGTCCAGGTGGTCATTCAGGTACACCACGTCGACCACCTCCCCGATCGCATCCGGCAGCACCGGATTGAATTCCTGCGACACCAGGATATGGTCGATGGTCGAGTGCCGGCTCTCGTGCACGATCGAAAACCCCACGCTGCGCAGATTATCCTGGTGCATGTGCAGCCGCGCGGCGTCGAACATGCGTTCGGCCAGCGGCGCACCTTCGCCCAGCACGATCTCGGTGGTGACGGAATCGGCGACGTCGTTGAAGTCGCCCAGCACGATGCGCGGGCGCTGTTTTTCGCGCGCCATGTCGGTGAGCAGGACGCGCAGGGCGGTCGCCTCGGTGCCGCGCCGGATCAGGGAGCGCAGGCAGGCGAGGGCATACAGGTTCGGGTCTTCGCCCGTATCGCTGGCGCGGTAGTCAGGGCGGCGCGACTTCAGGTGCACGACCACGACATCGATGACGATGCCGGGCGCGAGTTCGACTTCGGCATGCAGCGGCGCCCGCGTGAAACGGTCCGGGTCGCGGCTGCCGGGCGGCATGGCCACGCTGTCGGGGAACATGGTCAGGGGCCGCGCATGGCTCACGACCGGCAGGCGCGAGACCAGGGCCACGCTCGGTGTCAGGCGCGGCGCTTCCGGGTCGGGATCGAAGCCAAGGTGCACCGCTTCGCGAAAGCGGCGGGTACGCGACAGCACCTCGCGCAAGGTCGCCTGCGAAAAAATCTCCTGGAAGCCGATCACGTCGGCATTGAGCAGGTCGATCTGGTGCGCGGTCCACTGCAGCTTGGCCTCGTACTCCTCCGGCGTGCAGGGCTCGAGGTTCTCGTAGCAGCGCATGCCGGGCGGCGCCAGGTTATAGGTATTGAAGGTGGCAAAGCGAATTTCTTGCTGCATAATAGAAACCCCTTATATTCGTCTTTAGCGTACCACGCATGGCCAAGAAAGAGCACGTGTCCGAGACACCCGCGACGCAGTTCCTGCGCAAGCATGGCGTGAGTTTCACGGAACATCCCTACGACTATGAAGAACATGGCGGCACGTCAGTTTCTTCGCGCGAACTTGGCGTGCCTGAGCACCATGTCGTGAAGACCCTGGTGATGCAGGATGAGGCCGCGCGCCCGCTGATCGTGCTGATGCATGGCGACCGCAAGGTCTCGACCAAGAACCTGGCGCGCGCGATTCCCTGCAAGTCGGTCGAGCCCTGCAAACCGGAAGTGGCGCAGCGCCATTCGGGCTACCTGGTCGGCGGCACTTCGCCCTTCGGCATCCGCAAGGCGATGCCGGTCTACGTCGAGGAATCGGTGCTGGGGCTGGAAAAAATCTATATCAACGGCGGCCGCCGCGGTTACCTGATCGGCATCGACCCGGCCGTCCTCACCGGCGTACTGGGCGCACGGGCGGTGCAGTGCGCGCTGGTCGAGTGAGCTTCCTGAGGGCTAAGTACTCGCCCTGAAATAAATGTGTTTTTGGCTGCCATAACCGGCGCGTTGCTGCGTTGGCTCCTGCTTGCAGTGCTCGCACTGCGGCGCACTCGCCGCCTTGCACCGCATCCGGTCCTGTTTGCCAAAACTCACATTTATTTCTTGTCGAGTACTTAGGCTAATGGTGTATAGTCCCGAGCGCCCGAGCATATGTACTTATAAGAACAAGCAAGAGACCACTAGAAAGACGTGATGAATACCCTGATCGCTACCATTGCCGCTTACCTGATCGGCTCGATTTCCTTCGCCGTTGTGATGAGCCGCGCCTTCGGCCTGTCCGACCCGCGCACCTACGGCTCCAAGAACCCGGGCGCCACCAATGTGCTGCGCAGCGGCAGCAAGAAGGCCGCGATCGCGACCCTGGTCGGCGATGCCGCCAAGGGCTGGCTCGCGGTCTGGCTGGCGGTCAAGTTCGGCCCGTCTTACGGCCTCGACGAGGGCGGCATCGCCCTGGTGGCCATCGCGGTCTTCCTGGGCCACCTGTGGCCGGTGTTCTTCCGCTTCGTGGGCGGCAAGGGCGTGGCGACGGCGCTCGGCGTGCTGTTGGGCATCAACGTCTGGCTCGGCCTGGCCACGCTCGCAACCTGGCTGATCGTCGCCTACGCCTTCCGCTATTCCTCGCTGGCGGCCCTGATCGCCTCGGTGTTCGCGCCCTTCTACTACGGCCTGCTGTTCGGCGCGGACGAGATCCTGTTCGCCGTCGTCGTGATGAGCGCGCTGCTTCTGTATCGCCATGGCGCGAACATCTCGAACCTGATCGCCGGCAAGGAATCGAAGATCGGCAGCAAGGCCAAGGGCGCTGCGAAGAAATAGCACCGCGGGTCCTGGCGCGCCGAAATAGCCGGCGCGCCACGTCAAAACGCACATCGCGTTACCATTACGCCACCTGGCACAGTCCGTGCCTGCAATGAATTGAAAGGTGGCATCAATGGCCAAGCAACTCAGGATCGACTTCGTGTCGGACGTCTCGTGCCCGTGGTGCGCGATCGGCTACAAGTCGCTGGAAACGGCGCTGCTGCGCATGGGCGGCGAAGTGACCGTCGACCTGCACTTCCAGCCCTTCGAACTGAACCCGAACATGGGCCCGGACGGCCAGGACATCGTCGAGCACATCACGGAAAAATACGGCGCCACGGCCGAGCAGCAGGCGAATAGCCGCGAGATGATCCGTCAGCGCGGAGCTAGCGTCGGTTTTACTTTCGACATGGAACGGCGCGGTCGCATCTACAACACCTTCGACGCCCACCGCCTGCTGTCCTGGGCCGAGGAGGAAGGCCAGCAGCGCGACCTGAAACTGGCGCTGTTCGAAGCCTATTTCACCCGCTGCGAAGACCCGAGCAACCATGACGTGCTGCTGCGCGCCGTCGAGCGCGTCGGCCTGGACCGCGACACCGCCGCCCAGATCCTGCAGTCCGACGCCTATGCCGACGAGGTGCGCGAACGCGAGCAGTTCTTCCAGCGCGCCGGCATCCACTCGGTGCCGGCCATCATCATCAACCAGCGCCACCTGATCTCGGGCGGCCAGCCGCCGGAAGTGTTCGAACAGGCCCTGCGCGACATCGCCGCGCGCGGCGACGCGCCCCAGCCTGGCTGACTCAGTTCAGGTCGAGCACGATCGGCTGGTGATCCGAGGCCGCGGTCTCGGACTGCACATCGACCGTGGCCACGCGCGGCGCCAGGTCTTCCGTGACGAAGAAATAGTCATAGCACTCTGGCCGTTCCGGCCAGGGGTAGCCGTGCAGGCCGGTGGTCGGCGCACGTGCGACCGTGCCGTGCGCCACCCGCCAGGCATCCTGGAAGACGGGCGCCCCGCCTTCCATCGGCGCCAGCAGCGCCGCATAATCTTCCGCGTCCGGCGCAAAATTGAAGTCGCCGCAGAGGATGGCGGACGCCGGCCGGAAGCCCAGCTGGTAGGGCGCGTCGAGGTTCGGGTCGGGCTGGAAGATGCGGGCCCGGCTGCTGGCTTCCATGTGCAGCTCGCGGATGCGGCGCACCTGCGCCATGCGCTGCAGCGGCGAGTAATACTCGAGGTGGGTTGTCATCAGGCGCAGCTTGCCGCTGGGCGCATCGATGACGGTTTCCATCAGGCCGCGCGGCATGCCGGCCGGATTGCCGGGGTCGGCAGGCCAGGGCAGCAGGTGGCGGTGCACCTGCGAGATGCGGTACTTCGAGAGAATCAGGTTGCCGAACAGGCGCGGCGAGTTGTTCTTGTAGAGTTCACTCGGGGCATGTTCCATCATGTGGTAGCCGCCGAAGGCGCCGCCCAGCTGCTTGAACTGGTTGGCGGTGGCGCCGCCATCCAGTTCCGAATGATTCGCCGCCACTTCCTGCAGGCAGACGACATCCGGATTCAGCCGGCGCAGGACGTCGATGATCGCATGGATGCGGATCCGTCCGTCCTTCCCACAGCCCCAGTGAATATTCCAACTTACAACGCGCATTGCACCTACCTCCGTAAAACTTTACCGCCGGATATTGCCACTGTTTGGCATGGGGCGGTCACACGGTAGGATCGATGTCAGGCTTGCAAGTTCAATTGTGCTAACAAGGTTTTCAGCAGAGAATCAGGCGGCTTCGAGCTCGTCGAGCGGCCAGCGCGGACGCACATTGAAGGCGTAATCGCGCTGCGCCAGCGCGGGATTGCGCTCCAGGCGCATGGCGCCGGCGAAGGCGATCATGGCGCCATTGTCGGTGCAGAATTCCAGTTCGGGATAGTAGACCTTGAACTTGCGTTTGGCGGCCGCCGCATTGAGCGATTCGCGCAGCTGGCGGTTGGCGCCGACGCCGCCCGCGATCACCAGGCGTTTCAGGCCCGTGTGCTTCAGCGCGTTCACGCACTTGGCGGTGAGCACCTCCACGATGGCGTCGACGAAACCGCGCGCGATGTTCGCCTTGTCCTGCTCGCAGATGTTCGCCACCGCCTCGTTGTGGTTCTTCACCACCGTCAGCACCGCCGTCTTCAGGCCCGAGAAGCTGAAGTTGAAATCCTTCGAGTGCAGCATCGGGCGCGGCAGGGTGTAGGCGCTTGGGTCGCCGAATTCGGCCAGGCGCGAGATCGCCGGGCCACCCGGATAACCGAGGCCGAGCAGCTTGGCCGACTTGTCGAAGGCTTCGCCGGCCGCATCGTCCAGCGTTTCGCCCAGCAGGGTGTAGCTGCCGACGCCATCCACGCGCATCAGCTGGGTATGGCCGCCCGAGACGAGGAGGGCGATGAAGGGGAATTCCGGGCGTTCGCTGGCCAGCAGGGGCGAGAGCAGGTGGCCTTCCAGGTGGTGCACGCCGAGCACCGGCTTGTCCAGGGCGAGGGCCAGCGAGCAGGCCACCGAGGAGCCGACCAGCAGGGCGCCCGCCAGGCCCGGGCCCTGGGTGTAGGCGATGGCGTCGATGTTCGATGCCGGGATGCCGGCGCGGCTCAGGACTTCCTCCAGCAGCGGCAGGGCGCGGCGGATGTGGTCGCGCGAGGCGAGTTCCGGCACCACGCCGCCATACTCTTCGTGCATGGCCACCTGCGAGTGCAGGGCATGGGACAGCAGGCCGCGCTCGGTGTCGTACAGAGCCAGGCCGGTTTCATCGCAGGAGGATTCGACGCCGAGGACAATCATGGGAGAGAAAGGTAAAGCGGAATCCGCCATTGTAGCGTAGGGTGGACGGCTTCGCCGTCCGCGCGTTCAGCCAGCGTAAGAATGGACGAAACGTCAATTCATGCGTGATTTGAACGCGCGGTCGGGAAACCCGACCACCCTACGGGCGTTGGAGCAATTCCGCGTGCGCGCTACGAAGCATCGCCTCGGTTTCTTCCCAGCCGATGCAGCCATCGGTCACCGAGCAACCGTACTTCAGTTGCGACAGGTCGGCCGGAATCGCCTGCGAACCGCTGACGATGTTCGATTCGATCATCACGCCCACCAGCGAGCCGTTGCCATGCTTGATCTGCTGGATCACGTCCGACATGACCAGCGGCTGCAGCTCCGGCTTCTTGTAGCTGTTCGCATGCGAGCAATCGACCACCAGGTTGGCCGGCAGGCCCGCCTTCTTGAGCGCCGCTTCGGCGATCGCCACCGACACCGAATCGTAGTTCGGGCGCCCGCCGCCGCCGCGCAGCACCACGTGGCCGTAGGCGTTGCCGCTGGTGCGGACGATCGACACATTGCCCTGGCCATTGATGCCGAGGAAGGCGTGCGGATTGGCGGAAGAAAGCACCGCATTGATCGCGATGCTGACGTCGCCGTCGGTGCCGTTCTTGAAGCCGACCGGGGTCGACAGGCCCGAGGACATTTCGCGGTGGGTCTGCGATTCGGTGGTCCGAGCGCCAATGGCGGTCCAGGCGATCAAATCGCCGAGGTATTGCGGCGAGATCGGGTCGAGCGCCTCGGTGGCGGTGGGCAGGCCCAGCTCGCAGACGTCGAGCAGGAAGCGGCGCGCGCGTTCCATGCCCACGTCGACGCGGAAGGAGTCGTCCATGAAGGGATCGTTGATATACCCCTTCCAGCCGGTGGTGGTGCGCGGCTTCTCGAAATACACGCGCATCACCAGCACCATCGTATCGGCCACCTCGGCCTGCAGCGCCTTCAGGCGGCGCGCATAATCCAGGCCCGCTTCCGGATCGTGGATCGAGCAGGGCCCGACGACCACGAAAAGGCGCTTGTCCTTGCGATCCAGGATATTGCGCAGCGTTTCGCGGCCGCCCATGACGGTGGCGAAGGCGCGGTCGGTGAGCGGCAGGGTGGCATGCAGTTCCGTCGGCGTCGGCATGCGCGCGAAGGAACTGACGTTGGTATTTTCGATGGCTGGGGTGTTGATCATGATGCGATAGTGTCTGATGGACGCTCCAGTGTAGACCGAAATTGCTGCAACTGCACATCAGGGCGCGATTTTTCAACGCGTTGTATGCTCATGCCATGGACAAGAATATCGATCGAATTGCCGCCGCGCCCTTCATCAAGGAAATCGGCCGCGGCGTGAAAGGCGCGCGCAGCATGTCGCGCGAAGATGCCAGGGCGCTGTATGCGGCCATGCTGGACGGCCGCGTCTCGGACCTGGAGCTCGGCGCCATCCTGCTGGCCATGCGCATCAAGGGCGAGTCCGTCGAGGAGCTGGCCGGTTTCATGGATGCGGCGGAACATTCCTTCGCTCCCTTGCCGGCGCCGCCAGGCCCGTATGCCCCGGTCCTGATCCCCAGCTACAACGGCGCGCGCAAGCTGGCCAACCTGACGCCGCTGCTGGCACTGCTGCTGGCGCGCGAGGGCGTGCCGACCCTGGTGCATGGCGTGCGCAACGATCCCGGGCGCATCACCACGGCCGAGATCCTGGCCGAACTGGGCCTGGCCGAGGCAGACACCTCGAACGACATCCTCGAGGCAATGGCGAGCGGCCGCCCGGCCTTCATCCCGATCGAACGCCTGGCCCCCGAGCTGGCGCATCAATTGTCGCTGCGCCGCATCCTGGGCGTGCGCAATTCCACCCACACCCTGGTCAAGATCCTGCAGCCTTTCGATGGGCCGGCCCTGCGCCTGGTCTCCTACACCCATCCCGAGTATCTCGAAACCCTGGCCGCCTACTTCACGACCGCCGCCCCAGCGGCGCGCGGCGACGCCTTCCTGATGCGCGGCACCGAAGGGGAGACCGTCGCCAATCCGCACCGTGCCCAGCAGATCGACTGGTTCCACGGCGGCGAGCGGACCTTGCTCGTCGAGCGCGATGCGCCGGCCGACGAGCTGGCCGAGGTGCCGGAGGCGCGCGACGCCGCCACCACCGCGGCCTGGATCGCCGCCGCCCTGCGCGGAGAAGCGCCGATTCCCCGTCCCATCACGGTCCAGGTCGCACACTGCCTGCGCGTGGCCCGGGCCTTGCGCCCCTGAGTCCACGGCGCATCGCCGCTTGCCGGGGCCGTCCTTGTGACGGCCTTTTTACTTTCAGTCGAGTACCTTCCGTTGGAAAGTAACAACAAGTAACGGCGGGGAACATATGTTTGTTCATTAATCAAAACACATCTTGTTCGAAACATATCAAGCGCGATATTTACGCAATATGCCCATAAATACACTGCATATGCCAAGAACTGCAGCTCATTGCTGACTGTACAGTTGTACAAACGCTTAGCAATTTCACAATTGCTGGCAAAAAGGGCAATTATTTTCTTACAGCAAGCTTTCAAATTCTCTGATTTTGCACAGAAAGCCGCTATCATTTTCTTGCAACATAGCAAAACGATACCGAGCGGCAACGAAGAGTGTGTCTTGCATGTCAACGTTGGAGCGCGGTTCGTCATAACAGTCCGGCGTCATCGACGCCGTCCGAAACACTCTGAAGGAAGACCAGAATGACCAAGCAATCCCGCACCTCCTACCTGACCCTCTCGGCCCTGGCCCTGGCTGTCGCCGCCGCCGCCGGCAGCGCCAGCGCTGCGGTCGCCACCGCGACCTCGACCAGCACCGTGGTCACCCCGATCACGATCAGCAAGAATGCCGACCTGTCCTTCGGCAGCTTCGCGCCGGGCGCCACGACCGGCACCGTCACCGTCAGCCCGAACGGCACCCGCGCCGTGAGCGGCGGCGTGGTCGCCCTGGGCAGCGGCGCAACCGCGGCCCAGTTCGCCGTGAGCGGCCAGGACGGTTCGACCTACTCGATCACCCTGGGCGGCTCGACCAGCCTGACCTCGGGCAGCGACACGATGACCTTCACCAGCATCAGCGACCTCACCGCCAGCGCCGCCACCAGCGGCAACGTCAGCGGCGGCACCCTGACCGGCGGCACCCAGACCATCTACGTCGGCGGCGTGCTGGACGTGGCCGCCAACCAGCCGTCCGGCACCTACACCGGCACGGTCACGGCCACCGTCGAGTACAACTGAGACTCGCCGGCTTCGGCATTGACCTGAACCATGCTGCTGCGCCGCCTCGCACTGCCGGCCGGCGCCGCCGTGCTGGCGGCGCTTGCGGCGCTGCTGCTGCTCGCGGCGCGCGACAGCGCCGCCCAGCAGCTCACGATCGGCAACCTGCGCGCGCTCGACTTCGGGCGCTTCGTGGCGGGCAGCGGCGGCGCCATCACCATCAGCCCGACGGGCTTGCGCTCGCGCACCGGCGGGGTGGTCCTGCTGAACTCGCCCAGCACCGGCCAGGCCATGTTCAGCATCGGCCGCAGCGGCAACGAGGAGGGCAAGGCCGTCGTCATCTCGCTGCCTCCGAACGGCAGCACGCTGCTCAGCAGCGGCAGCGCCAGCATGGCGGTGAACGCTTTCATGGTCGAGCCCGCCAGCCTGGTGAGCATACCGGCCGGCGGCGCCACGCTTTCGGTGGGTGCGACCCTCGTGGTGGCGCCTGACCAAGCGCCGGGCAATTACACCGGCACATTTTCTTTGATCGTCAATTACCAGTAGGTCCAGTATGTTTCGCCTTCCGCTCTTCCCCGCCTCCGTTCAGCGCGTGTTGCTCGCCAGTTTGCTCCTGCTGCTGGGCGCCTCGGCCCACGCCGAACTGATGCTGCATCCCACCCGCCTGGTATTCGACAAGAACACCCGCACCGCCCAGATCGAGTTGATCAACAACGGGACCAAGCCGGCCAGCTACCGCATCACGCTGGTCAACCGCCGCATGACCGAGGCCGGCCAGTTCGAGCCGGCCGACAGCGCCCAGGATGGCGAACGTTTTGCCGACAGCATGCTGCGCTACTCGCCGCGCCAGATCACCCTGCAACCGGGCACGGCCCAGACCGTGCGCGTCATGCTGCGTAAACCAGCCGAGCTGGCCGAGGGCGAATACCGCTCGCACCTGCTGTTAGACAAGCTGCCCGAGGTGGAAGGGAACGCCAGCATCGAGAACCGCAGCGACGGCAAGCAGATCGGCGTCATGATGAATGCCCTGGTGGGCGCCTCGGTGCCCGTCATCGTGCGCCATGGGAATGTCGCAGCGACCGTCAACCTGGCCGGCCTCGCCATCCAGAAGGATGCCGCACGCCGTCCGCTGCTGGCCCTGCGCTTCGAGCGCGAAGGCGACAGCTCGGTGTACGGCGACGTCAGCGTCACCTTCACGCCACGCGGCGGCAAGGCCCTCACCCTGGCCCAGGTCGGCGGCATCGCCGTCTATACGCCCAACCGCGTGCGCCAGGCCGCGCTGCCGCTGCAGCTGCCAAGCGGTGTTGCGCTCTCCGGCGGCACGCTGGAAGTCGCCTACCGTGACCGGCCGGAAGCGGGCGGCAAGCTGCTGGCCCAGGCCAGCCTCAGCCTGCCTTGAGCGGACGGGCGTTTCCTTGATTCTCTTCGGGTATTGACCGCCGCACCCCGAGTGCGACGCGGTCTTACGCAGCATGCGTGTTTGTAAAGCGGGATTCCTGGCCGTGGCCATGCTGCTGCCGGCCTGGCAGCCGGCCGGGGCCGCGCCGTCGACGCCGCCCGCCGCCCAGGATGCCAACCTGGTGCTGCTCGAAGTGCGGCTCGGCAACCAGGTCTTGTCCGATGCCGTGAACGGCTACGAGATCGGCAAGGACGTCTTCCTGCCGCTGGGGGAACTCTCGCGCCTGCTGACCCTGGCGATCCGCGTGACGCCGGGCGAAGGCAAGGCCAGCGGCTATATCCTGTCGGAAGAACGCGGTTTCAGCCTGGACGTGCCCGGCCGCGTGGCCGAGATCGCCGGCAAGCGCGAGGAGCTCGACCGGGCCCAGTTCAAGCTGCAGCCGGACGAGATCTATGTGGCGAGCCGGCTGCTGGCGCGCTGGCTGCCGGTCGACCTCGACCTGGACATGCCGAGCCTGGCCCTCAAGGTCCGCCCGCGCGAACAACTGCCGCTGCAATCCAGGCTGGCGCGGCGCCAGCGCGGCAGCCTGCCGGGCATGCCGGGCGGCTATGTCGACCCCGGCTATCCGCGCCTGGCCACGCCCTACCGCCTGGTCGACACGCCCTTCATCGACCAGACCATTGGCCTGCTCGGCAACCGCCAGGGCGGCCGGCGCCAGACGGAAGCCAGCTACACCGGCTACCTGACCACCGACCTGCTCGGCATGGAAGCGGCCCTGTACGCCAGCCGCAACCGCCACGACCCCTCGGCCGGCGTACGCCTGACCTTGGGGCGCCACGACCCCGATGGCGGCCTGCTCGGTCCGCTGCAGGCGCGCACGGCCCTGTTCGGCAGCGTGCCCCTGCCGGGCATGCCGAACGTCGCGCCCAGCAGCCCGACCGGCAATGGCCTGCTGTTGAGCAACCGGCCGCTCAACCAGCCCACCAGTTTCGACCGCCACACCCTGCAGGGGCCGCTGCCGCCGGGCTGGGATGTCGAGCTCTACTACAACGAGGCCCTGGTCGGCTTCCAGCAGTCGCGGCCGGACGGCAAGTACAGCTTCGAGGACCAGCCGCTGGCCTATGGGCCCAATGAATTCCGCCTGGTCTTTCACGGCCCGCTGGGGCAATTGCGCGTGGAACGGCAGAGCTTCCTGCTGGAACAATCCGCCGTGCCGCGCGGCGCCCTCTACTACGACCTCGGCGCGCACCGCGACGTGCGCGGCCGCGAGCACGCGCTGGCCCAGTTCGAATGGGGCCTGGGCGAGCGCTTCAATGCGGTGGGCGGCTGGCAGCGCGTGCCCCTGTTCGACGGCAGCCGGCGCGATTATGCCAATCTCGGTCTGCGCGCCTACTGGAATGGCCTGATCGCGACGGGCGACGCGGTCCGCGCCGACGATGGAGGCACCCTGGCCCAGCTGGGCCTGAAGACCCGGCTCGGCAATGTCGCCCTGTCGGCCACCCATGCGAGGCTGAACGATTTCAGCAGCGATTTCTTCTCGAAGTCGGCCGACCCGGTGCGTAGCCGCAGCGAGGTGCGGGCCGAGGGCGTGGCCTCGCTCGGCACCCAATATTTCCCGCTGGCGCTGCAGCTGCGCCAGGACCGGCTCGCCTCCGGCGCGCGCAATACCGATGTCACGGGCCGGGTCTCGGCCTACCGCAACGGCACCGCTCTTACCAATGCGCTGCGCTGGCAGTCTTTGGGCGGCAAGGAGGCGGCGGACGGCATGTTCCAGGTGAGCCGCCGCGTGGCAGGCATCGGCCTCAACGGGCAGCTGCAGTACACCCTGTCGCCCGACACCTCCCTGGGCAGCGCGGCCATATCAGGCGACTATTACCTGAGTGATGGTTACTTGCTGAATCTTGGCCTGACGCGCATGTTCCAGAACCGCGAGCTGCGTCTCCATGGCGCGCTGAACAAGAGCCTGGGCAGCTACGGGCTCGGCATCAACGGCTTCTATTCGAATCGCGGCGACTACGGCCTGGGCCTGCAATTCTTCATGGCCATGGGCCTGGAGCCACGCAGCCGCCGCCTGATGCTCGATGCCCAGCCGATGGCGAACATGGGCGCGGCCTCGGTACGCGTCTACCTCGACAAGGACCTGAACGGCAGGCTCGACGGGGCGGACGAGGCCATCCCCGGCGCCGGCTTCACTGTCAACGGCGCCAACTACGCGCTGCGCACCGGCCCGGACGGCATCGCCTACCTGCCACGCCTGCCTGCCCACCAGCACACCGACATTGCCGTGGATCCGAACACGCTCGACGATCCGCAATGGCAGCCGAAGGTGGCGGGCCTGCGCGTGGTGCCGCGGCCGGGCCGGGTCAGCGAGCTGGAGTTCGCCGTGAACCTGACGGGGGAGGTCGACGGCACCACCTACCTGTATGCGGACGGTGCCCGGCGGGCGATCGGCGACCTGCAGCTGGAACTGGTGGACATGTCGCGCCAGGTCGTGGCCACGATGACGAGCGCGGCGGACGGCTACTTCGTGATCACCGGGATCTTCCCGGGCGACTACTTCCTGCGCATTTCGCGGGAGCAACTGAAGCGCCTGGGGCTGACGGATAACGGCATGCACCTGATCACCATCGACAAGGACGGAACGATCCTGAACGGCCGCGACCTCGATGTGCGGGCGCAAGACGAAGCCTAGCGCTCCCATCGGCCGGCACAGTACAATGTCCGGTTTGGCGAATCGCGGAGCAGTGCAGGCATGGCAAAACAGTATGATGTGGCAGTAATCGGCGCGGGCGCGGCCGGCATGATGTGCGCGGCCGTGGCAAGCGCGCGCGGCAAGCGCGTGGTGCTGCTCGACCATGCCAGCCGCCTGGCCGAGAAGATCCGCATCTCGGGCGGCGGGCGCTGCAATTTCACCAACGTCAATGCCGGCCCGGCTAACTTCCTGTCCGAGAACCCGAACTTCTGCCGCAGCGCCCTGTCGCGCTACACCCCGCAGGATTTCCTTGCCCTCGTGAAGAAGCACCGCATCGCTTACCACGAGAAGCACAAGGGCCAACTGTTCTGCGACGATTCTTCCGAGCAGATCATTCAGATGCTGCGCGCCGAATGCCAGCAGGGCGACGTCGCCTGGCGCATGCCCTGCAAGATCGGCGCGATCGAGAAAACCGGCACGGGTTTCCTGGTGACGGCGGAAGGCGGCGACATCAGTTGCGACAGCCTGGTCATTGCAACCGGCGGCCTGTCGATCCCGAAGATCGGCGCGACCGACCTCGGTTACCGCATCGCCAGGCAGTTCGACATGCAGATCGTCGAGCCGCGCCCCGGCCTGGTGCCGCTGACCTTCGACGGTCCCAGTTGGGAAGCGTTCGCCCCGCTGGCCGGCATCGCGCTCGAAGTCGACGTCAGCACCGGCGGCGGCAAGGGCAAAGGGAAGGGCGGCAAGGGCAAGAGTGGCGGTCATTTCCGCGAAGACCTGCTGTTCACCCACCGCGGCCTGTCCGGCCCGGCGATCCTGCAGATCTCGAGCTACTGGCAGCCGGGCACGCCGATCGTGCTCGACCTGCTGCCGGAGATGGATGTCGCGGAAGAGTTGATCTCCTCGAAGACCACGGTCAAGAAGCAGCTCGGCAATGTGCTGGCCCAATGGCTGCCGGCGCGCCTGGCCGATGGCCTCTTGACCGCCAATGGCTTCGCGCCGGATGCGCGCCTGGCGGACATGGCCGACGCGAAACTGCGCAAGCTGGGCGACGCCATCAACCGCTGGGCCATCGTCCCGATCGGTTCGGAAGGTTATAAAAAGGCCGAGGTGACCCTGGGCGGCGTGGACACGCGCGAACTGTCCCAGCAAACCATGATGGCGAATAAGGTGCCGGGGCTGTACTTCATCGGCGAGACCGTCGACGTGACCGGCTGGCTGGGCGGCTACAATTTCCAGTGGGCCTGGGCCTCGGGCTGTGCCGCCGGGACGAGCGTTTGATTGCTGTGGCAATTGTGGAACAAGTTGATAAAACCTTCCACTGAACGGTAAATGGTGCTAGAATTTCGTTCTTCCCTAAATCCAACGGTTTGATTTTTACATGACCACTATCCGCCTTAAAGAAAACGAGCCGTTCGAAGTCGCTATGCGTCGCTTCAAGCGCACTATCGAAAAAACCGGTCTGCTGACTGAACTGCGCGCTCGCGAGTTCTACGAAAAGCCAACTGCAGAGCGCAAGCGCAAGCTGGCTGCCGCAGTGAAGCGTCACTACAAGCGTATCCGCAGCCAACAGCTGCCGAAGAAGCTGTACTAATCAGACTGCATTGACGGCTTGGCCGGTGACAGCATTGTCCCGGCGAGCCGCTGAGCGTCCGCAAGCCCGCTCCGGTTGTTACCGCGGCGGGTTTTGTCGTTTATACCAATCGAATACGGAGAAGCCATGAGCCTGAAAGCACAAATCACCGAGGACATGAAAGCCGCAATGCGCGCCAAGGAAAGCGCCCGCCTGGCCACCATCCGCCTGATCCTCGCCGAGATCAAGCGCAAGGAAGTGGACGAGCAGATCGAACTGGACGATGCCCAGACCCTGGCCATCGTCGAGAAGATGATCAAGCAGCGCAAGGATTCGATCACCCAGTTCGAAGCCGGCGGCCGCGCCGACCTGGCCGAGATCGAGAAGGGCGAGCTGGCGATCCTGTCGGCCTATATGCCTGCCGGCCTGTCGGACGAGGAAGTCGCTGCCGAGGTGAAGGCCGCCGTGGCCTCCACGGGCGCTGCCGGTCCACAGGACATGGGCAAGGTGATGGGCGTGCTCAAGCCGAAACTGGCGGGGCGTGCGGATATGACGGTGGTGTCGGGTCTGGTCAAGAAGGCGCTGACCGGCGGCTGATCTTCGGTTGGCTGGACGTCGGCGGAGGACCGCCCACCCTACAAAAGCGGTTTAACGTAGGGTGGTCGGCTTTGCCGACCGCGCGTTCAACCGGCTGGAAAAGGTCCCGCGATGCCTGGGCCCCACAAGCAACCCCATCCACGCGCCTGTCTTGTCATAAATCAACTTGCAGTCAGCGCTGCGGTATAGTCTGAGTTGAGACAAACACTGAGTACCTCCTAGTGATTCCGCAATCATTCATTACCGATTTGCTCAATCGTGTCGACATCGTCGATGTCGTCGGCCGCTACGTCCAGCTGAAAAAGGGCGGGGCCAACTACATGGGCCTGTGCCCATTCCATAACGAAAAATCCCCCAGCTTCACGGTCAGCCCGACCAAGCAGTTCTACCACTGCTTCGGCTGCGGCGCCCACGGCACGGCGATCGGCTTCCTGATCGAATACTCGGGCATGGGTTTCGTCGACGCCGTCAAGGACCTGGCCCAGAACGTGGGCATGGTGGTGCCTGACCAGGACGACAAGATCCCGCCCCAGCAGCGCGCCGCCCAGCAGGCCCAGGCGCTGGCGATGACGGATGCGCTGACCCAGGCCTGCGCCTACTACCGCGCCCAGCTGCGCGAGGCGCCGAACGCCATCGCCTACCTGAAGAACCGCGGCCTGACCGGCGAAGTGGCCGCCCGCTTCGGCATGGGCTACGCTCCCGGCGGCTGGGATAACCTGCGCTCGGTCTTCCCCGACTACGACGCCCTGGCCCTGGTCGATTCCGGCCTGGTGATCGACAAGGTCGACGAGGACGGCAACAACAAGAAACGCTACGACCGCTTCCGCGAACGGGTCATGTTCCCGATTCGCAATACCAAAGGGCAGGTGATCGGCTTCGGCGGCCGCGTGCTCGACGGTGGCGAACCGAAATACCTGAACTCGCCGGAAACCCCGCTGTTCCAGAAAGGCCTGGAACTCTACGGCCTCTTCGAGGCAAGGCAGGCGATCCGCGACGTCGGCTACGTGCTCGTGACCGAAGGCTATATGGACGTGGTCGCCCTGGCCCAGCTCGGCTTCCCCCAGGCCGTCGCCACGCTCGGCACCGCCTGCACCAGCACCCACGTGCAAAAGCTGCTGCGCCAGACCGACACCGTGATCTTCAGCTTCGACGGCGACAAGGCCGGCCGCCGCGCCGCGCGCCGCGCGCTGGAGGCCTGCCTGCCGCAGGTGACGGACGACAAGACCATCAAGTTCCTGTTCCTGCCGCAGGAGCACGACCCGGACAGTTTTGTGCGCGAACGGGGCTTTGATGCCTTCGAGCAGGAAATCCAGGATGCGATGCCGCTGTCCCAGTTCCTGCTGCGCGAGGTGACCACCGAGCACGACCTGGAAACCCCGGAAGGCCGCGCCCACGCCCAGCACGAGGCCAAGCCCATGCTGCAGGCGATGGCGCCGACCAGCCTGCGCCTGCAGATCGTGCGCGGCCTGGCCAGCCTCACGGAATCGACGCCGGCCGAGATCGAATCGCTGTTTGAACTGTCTAAGCCGGTATCGGTAGCGCGCCGGGCTCCGCCGCGCCAGGGCCGGCCCAAGCCGGTGGGGCTGGAACTGCAGATGCTGCGCATCCTGGTCTCGCACCCGCACCTGGCGCTGCTGCTCGACGACACCGCCCAGCAGTCCTTCGACTATTTCGGCCAGGAAGCGGCAGACAGCCTGCGCCACCTGGTCGGCATGGCCCAGGCGCTGGGCGAGCACGGCACGTTCGCTGCCTTGTCACAGCAATTAAAAGAAGTGACGACAGAATACGACAGTCTGATTGCGGAAATCGCAGCCGAGCCGGAGTCGGACGTTGATGCAGATCGCATCTGGCTGTTAAGCGCAGTGCGTCAAATCAAGATGGATGCGTTAAAACAGGAGCTTAACCAGTTGTTTTCTTCGGGCCTGACCCCAGATCAGGTAAGTGCTCGCTATCGCGAAATTACTGCCCAGCAGGACCTCTTGGCCCGCGAAGCGGCAGCAGACATGGCGCCCCGGTAATCAAGGCAATCAAGCACATGTGTGTACATTTGTGCAACTTGGAAAAATAGGGGTGCGTGCTATAATAAAACGCTAACTATTGCAACCTTTGAAACCATTTTTTGTTTCAATCGGGGCGTGGAGTTTCAGTTAGCGAGGCAACAGATTGTTGCCTGCAGGGTGATGTAAGGTAACAAAACTTTATCTTTAACCATCGTAAAGTTAGTCGTTGTGACTTCGAAAGCGCCTGTGCCAACCAAGAAACCCGAAACCAAAGTGGCTGCAAAAACCACGAGAGCGTCCGCCAAGGCGGACAAAGGTCAAGACAAGGCCGAGGTTCGTACCGCGAGCCCGGCGCCTGTCAGCCAGACGACCGATGCGGCAGCACTGGCCGCGATCGATACGTCCGGCTACGTCCTGCCTTCCGTCAAGGTGCCGGGACGCCGTGGTCGCAAGCCGAAAGAATTCACCCCCGAGAACGACGAGATCGCCGCGCTGAACGCGGTCGAGCGCGCCGAACTGAAAGCCGCGGACAAGGCCAAGGCCAAGGACCGCAAGGCCAAGGAAAAAGCGCTGCTGAAAGACGCCTTCTCGTCGGATACCGAAGCGAGCGAGGAAGAGCTCGAGATTCGCCGTAACAAGCTCAAGGCCCTGATCAAGTCGGGCAAGGAGCGCGGCTTCCTCACCTACTCGGAAATCAACGACCACCTGCCGGACAACATCGTCGATCCGGAAGCGATCGAAGGCATCATCGGCACCTTCAACGACATGGGCATCGCCGTCTACGAGCACGCCCCTGACGCCGAAACGCTGCTGCTGTCCGATAGTGTTCCGAACGTCACCAGCGACGACGAGGCCGAAGCGGCTGCCGAAGCGGCCCTGTCGACCGTCGACTCCGACTTCGGCCGCACCACCGACCCGGTCCGCATGTACATGCGCGAAATGGGCTCGGTCGAGCTGCTCACCCGCGAAGGCGAGATCGAGATCGCCAAGCGCATCGAGGATGGCCTGAAGGACATGATCCAGGCAATCTCCGCCTGCCCGGTGACCATCGCCGAGATCATCGACGCCGCCGCCAAGATCGAGAAGGACGAGATCAAGATCGACGAGATCGTCGACGGCATGGTCGACCCGGACGAAGACGAGCAGACCTCGCCGACGGCCGTCGCCCCGACCTCGACCGACGACGAGGATGAGGACGAGGACGAAGAGGAAGAAGCCGAAGAGGAAGAAGAGGAAGCATCCGGCGGTTCCGCCGCGGCCGGCTACTCGGCCGAGCAGCTGGAAGCCCTGAAGGCCGCCGCGCTCGAAAAGTTCGACCAGATCGCCCAGCAATTCGACAAGATGCGCAAGGCCTTCGAGAAGGACGGCTACAACTCCAAGGCCTACGTCAAGGCGCAGGAAGCGATCTCCAACGAGCTGCTGGGCATCCGCTTCACGGCAAAGGTGGTCGAGAAACTGTGCGACACCCTGCGCGGCCAGGTGGACGAGGTGCGCCACATCGAGAAGCAGATCCTCGACGTCGCCGTGAACCGCTGCGGCATGCCGCGCGCCCACTTCATCAAGGTCTTCCCCGGCAACGAGACGAACCTGGAATGGGTCGACGGCGAAGTCAACGCCGGCCACGCCTACAGCGCCATCCTGGGCCGTAATATCCCGACGATCAAGGAACTGCAGCAACGCCTGATCGACCTGCAAGCGCGCGTCGTGCTGCCGCTGCCGGACCTGCGCAACATCAACCGCCAGATGGCGGCCGGTGAAATGAAGGCCCGCAAGGCCAAGCGCGAGATGACCGAGGCCAACCTGCGTCTCGTGATCTCGATCGCCAAGAAGTACACGAACCGCGGCTTGCAGTTCCTGGACCTGATCCAGGAAGGCAATATCGGCCTGATGAAGGCGGTGGACAAGTTCGAATACCGTCGCGGCTACAAGTTCTCGACGTACGCGACGTGGTGGATCCGCCAGGCCATCACCCGTTCGATCGCGGACCAGGCGCGCACGATCCGTATTCCGGTGCACATGATCGAAACGATCAACAAGATGAACCGGATCTCGCGCCAGATCCTGCAGGAGACCGGCGCCGAACCGGATCCGGCAACCCTCGCCATCAAGATGGAGATGCCGGAAGATAAGATTCGCAAGATCATGAAGATCGCGAAGGAACCGATTTCGATGGAGACGCCGATCGGCGACGACGACGATTCGCACCTGGGCGATTTTATCGAGGACAACAACACGCTGGCGCCGTCGGATGCGGCCCTGCATGCCTCGATGCGCGGTGTGGTGAAGGACGTGCTGGATTCGCTGACCCCGCGCGAAGCCAAGGTGCTGCGCATGCGCTTCGGTATCGAGATGTCCACGGACCACACGCTGGAAGAGGTCGGCAAGCAGTTCGACGTCACCCGCGAGCGTATCCGCCAGATCGAAGCGAAGGCCCTGCGCAAGCTGCGTCACCCGTCGCGGTCGGACAAGCTGAAGAGTTTCCTCGAAGGCAGCTCCTGATCGTTGTAGTCTGAGCTTGACGTACCTGCACTAAAAGCAATATCCTCTCGCCACTCTGCTTCACGGTACCGCACCGGTGGAAGCGGGTGGCGAGATCACTTCTAGCCACTGCCCCGATTTCTGGGCCTCTAGCTCATGCTTGGTTAGAGCAGCGGACTCATAATCCGTTGGTGCCCGGTTCGACTCCGGGGAGGCCTACCAATATTTCTCATGCTGAATCAAGGGGTTGCGGTGTTGCGTAGTCCCTTTTTTGTTAGCCCTGCAAAACGGCACTGTGACGTAGTTGTGTCGTGCAGTAGGGAATCGATCACCGCTGCGTTACGCGCCATCTGCGCGGGCGCCAGATGCGCGTGCCGCCGTACCATCTCCGCCGACTTCCACCCACCCATTTCCTGCAAGTCATACAAGGGGGGGGCCGTGCTGGACCAGCCAGCTGGCCCAAGTGTGGCACAGGTCGTGCCAGCGAAAGTTCTCGATCCCCGCCCGTGCTAGGGCCCTACGCCAGCCGCGGGTATTGACCCATTTGATGGGCTTCCGTCGATAGGTGAAGACCCGCTCCGGGTGGTTGCCGCGCTGGCGCTGCAAGACCGCGAGGGCCAGGTCGTTGAGCGACACATGCAGGTCGTCGCCGTTCTTCACATCCTCTCCAGAGATCCATGCCGTGCGGCGCTCCAGGTCGACCTGCGACCAGCACAGGCCGGTCACGTTGCCTTGACGAAGCCCCGTGGCCAGCGCGAACAGGACCATGTCGCGCTGGTGTTCCTGCAGCTCATCGAGAAGTGTCCGTGTTTGCTCCGGCGTGATCCAGCGCACCCGACGCTTGGGCTCCCTGTAGAGCTTTACCTTCGGCGCCTTATCGATCCATTCCCACTCATCGCAGGCCCGGCGCAGGATTGCGCGGATGAGGGCCAAGTGGCGGTTGGCGGTCGCAGCGCTGGCTTGGGACCGCTTGCGCGCCCCGATTCCTGCAACCACGTCATGCGTCACTTCTGTTAGCAATTTCCCCCCTAGATACTGCTCCAACCAGCGCAGCTTGAGCACATCGTCATGGTGCGTGCGCTTGTGGGACGTCTCCTCGAGCCATTTCGCTGCCGCCTCATCCCATGTGTACTGCCGCCGCTCTCTCAACCGATCAACCCGCCAACTCTCTGCCTTGAGCCGGTCGTGAAGCTCCTGCGCTTCCAGCTTATTGCCCGTGTCGGCAGAGTGCCTGATGAGTTCCCCCGACGCCGTAGTGAAATCGATCCACCACATGTTGTCGCGTTTGTAAAGTGACATGGTCAATACTCCTGTTCGATGTCACTTGCGACGCTTGCCAATTCCTACAGTAGCTTAGATTTTTTCACCTGCAAAGCGACTTCGGTTGACCGGACCTAGGCAGGTTCTTCCATGGTGACAGCAAGCCAAGACTTTGCGCCACTGAGATTGCGTCAAGTCAAGTTTTGGTTCTACGTAAGATCTACGATCGAGCTTTACGCGACTGCTTCAGGGAAATTCAAGCACGCCATCAGCGCGGTTTATTGCCCAGTCCCTAATTATCTTCGCGGAGTTACTCACGTGATTCTCGATAAAGTACCCTTCAGTGTTTCCAGCCTGACTGAAGCGAATCGTCCTATCCGGCTGCGCCTTGCGACGAAAGACGGGGTGGTTGACGATTTGCTGCTGGTGAAGCACGTGAGTGGCATTGAGACAATGTGTGGCGGCATCGAATATTCACTGCTGTGTGTCTCTCATTCGGTAGGCATGGAACTGAAGCAATTCGTCGCCAATCCTGTTGAGTTGCAGTTCGTGACTGCTTCAGGCGGACTACGCACTGTATGTGGCATCGTCGGTAGTGTCGCGGAAGGACAAAGCGACGGTGGGCTTGCCACTTACCAGCTTGTGGTTCGTGATGCGTTCTCGTTGCTGGGGGAAGCTTGCAACACCCGTGTATTCCGCAACGTCAACGAAGTCGATATCACGCACACCGTCTTGCGGGAGTGGTGCTACGCCAATCCGGTTGCTGCGCGTGCGTTTCGCTATGAACTAGACAACTTGAAGAAATACCCATCGCGCGAATTCACGATGCAGTACAACGAATCGAATGAGGCGTTCCTACGCCGCCTTTGGAAACGACGGGGTATCGGATGGTTTATTGAGGCTGGGAAGGCTACTGGCCAGGGCAGCAACGAAACACCAGTTCACACGCTTGTATTGTTCGACGATCCAGCGTCCATCAAGGAGAATGCGGCGGGTCCAGCACGCTACCATCGAGACCACGCTACGGAAGAACGCGACAGTATCACTGCCTGGCATGCAGTGCGGAAGCTGACCGCTGGCCGCGTTAGCCGGCACAGCTGGGATTATGCACAGGCCTGGTCGATGAGCGGCGAGGAGACGAGCCTGAATGACCAGGGCCAGCTCGGCAACCAGTTTGCCGCTACTTTAGACGAGTATCTTGTCGACTCTCCACACGCCGGTGATGATGCCCGAGACTACCGTTCGCTAGTACTGCTGCGCATGCAGCGAAAGGAATACGAAGCCAAATTCTTCCAAGGAGAGAGCGGTGATCGCGAGATGCGAGTCGGCCAATGGCGGCGCGTGGACGGCCATCCTGAGATTGACGTCCACCCACCGCACGACCGGGAATTCGTGTGCACCGAACTGCATGTCAAAGCTGAAAACAATCTTCCGAAGACGTTGGACGATCAGGTTCACCGACTGTTTGCCCTGAATCACTGGGACAACGAACGTGCGGGACTACTCAGGGCTAACGACGAACGCGGCATGCGTTACACGAACCGTTTTACATGCGTGCGACGAGGAATTCCGATTGTGCCCGCTTATGATGCACGCACTGAACTGCCTCGCACGGAACCGCAAACAGCGATCGTCGTAGGTCCCACTAATCACGAGATCCATTGCGATGCGATGGGGCGGGTTAAAGTCCGCTTTCCCGCATGCCGGCCGCAAGACCATGAGCATGCACAAGGGGCTGGGGCATCGGACAGTGATCGCGACTCGGCCTGGATTCGCGTTGCCTCGGGGTGGGCAAGTAACAGGTATGGCGCGATTTCCCTGCCGCGCGTGGGCGACGAAGTCCTTGTTATTTTTCTTGGGGGCGATCCTGACAAGCCGTTGATCATCGGGAGCGTCCACGGAGCTAACACGCCACCGCCAGCCTTCAGCCATATCAGCCGCCTACCTGGTGACAAACATCTGTCTGGGATCGTCAGCAAGGAGGGAAGTTCGTGCCGCTCCAACCAACTGCGAATGGATGACACGCCCGGGCAGATCAGTGCTCAACTGGAGAGCGAACACGGACATAGCCAACTCAACTTGGGCTACCTGACCCATCCGCGGCACGAGGGTAAGGCCGACCCGCGTGGCGAAGGGGCTGAGCTACGTACGGACGCTGCATTGTCGCTGCGAGGACAGGGCGTACTCATTAGTGCAGACGCGTCATTACGAGCCGCAGGGCGCCAGCTCGATCGAGACGGGCTATCTGGTTTGGCCGAAGCGCTCGTCAACATACAAAAACAGGTCGCCGAACTGGCAAAGACTCATGAGAGCGACGCTGCGACCGATGAGTCGCTTGCACAGGTGTGCGGCCACCTGAAGCAATGGGAGCAGGGCAGTAACACCGCTGGAGGTATGGCAGGGGCAGCGGGAGGTCAACCAATTGTCGCGGTCGAAGCGCCGGCTGGCATGCTACTAGGCAGCCGGGCTGGGATTTCGATGGGAGCTCAGACAAATGTGGATGTCGTCAGTGTTGGAAACACGCAAGTTTCGTCAGGACGAAAGCTGATCCTTCATGCGTTGCATAGCATCAGTATCTTTGCTCATGCGCTCGGAGCAAAGCTCACTGCTGCCAAGGGCAAGGTCGAGGTCCAAGCACATGAAGACAATGTCGAGATTACCTCGGCAAAACGCATTGTCCTTGTCGCGTCCGAGGAAATTGCCATGCAGGCACCGAAGATCACTCTGGTCTCTAGAGGGGCGCAGGCGGCATTTGGCGGTGGTGGTATTACCCAGCAATGCACTGGCAGCTTCTTGGTCAAGTCTGCCAAGGCCGAGTTTCCCGGTGCCGGCGATGGCGAGCCAATCGCTATGCGACTGCCAGAGAGCGAGGTAGCACACGACCAGCGAGTCCGAATAGTTGACCTGACGACCGGCGAGCCGCTGGCCAACCAGCGCTATCGAGCGACGATGGAAGATGGTCAGATCCTGGAAGGTATGACCGACGCTGAAGGCGTGACGCAAGTATTCAAATCTGAGATCCCGTTCGGTCATTTCACTATCGAGGCGCTCTACGACTAATTTTTTGAACTATAACGGTTACATGGCGGTGTAGACATGGCAGAGAGTAAGTTGACGGGTTATAAACTCCCGGTTAATCCGGCTCAACAACAAGGTACCGTTGCGCAAGGGTTCGTCACGCCCAACCAAGACCGCGTTCCGCAGGTTCAAAGCATTCCGCCCAAACGCGTACTGCCAGTCATATTCATACCCGGAATTATGGGGTCGAACCTACGGATGAGTTCTGAACGTCAGCAGCAACAAGGCGCCAAGAATAATATTGCATGGCGCCCGGATAATTTGAGTGCCACAGTTCCTCAGTACAACGATAGCGCTAGCGAGAGGCAACTGCGATTGGATCCATTAGCTACGGAAGTCGATATCTATGATCCGAACGAAAACGTCACTGGCGACCCGAATGAAACGGCCGATCAGCGCAACGACACAGTACGCTTCTCCACGTTGTACGACCCCTTGAAGCGCCTCGATGGCCCCCTGCTGCAAAGCGATCCTCCAAGAACTCCAAATCCTAAAACCAAAGACCAAAAGGCGCGTGAGCGAGGGTGGGGCGAGGTGTATTTCAGTAGCTACCAAGATATTTTATCCCTCTGCGAGCTTCGACTAAATGCCGCGTTTTCGTATGGCAGTTTGAACAGGTACTTGAGTAAATTTGTGGTCGGTGTCGAGCCATCAAAATGGCAGGCTCATCCTACCCCGGTGTTGAAAGAGCTCGGCGAAAAAAGAATTCTTGAAGCAGTCAAAGGTTGTTGGTTCCCTGTTCACGCAATGGGCTACAACTGGCTACGGGGTAATGCGGAGGCTGGCACGACAATAGCTAAACGAATCACTGTACTAATGGCGACCTATCAAGAGCAAGGCTTTCAATGCGAGAAAGTTATATTGGTTACTCACTCGATGGGAGGTTTGGTAGCGCGTGCGGTACTTCACCCAGACATAGGAAATCTTAACGATAAGGTGCTAGGAGTGGTACATGGGGTGATGCCGGCAATTGGAGCCGGTACCGCCTACAAGCGCGTGCGTTGTGGATTCGAAGGCAACGGTGTAGGCGCCAAGATTTTAGGTCGAGTTGGACCAGATGTGACTGCAGTTCTGGCTAACGCTCAAGGCGGCTTGGAATTGCTGCCAAGTCAAGCCTACGGTAATCATTGGCTGCAGGCAAAGCAGAAGGGAAAGTTGCTTATGAGCCTGCCGGAGAACGGCGATCCTTACGAAGAAATTTATAAAGTGCGCGGCAAATGGTATGGCTTACTGCGAGAGGAGTGGCTTAATCCTGGTAGGGTCCGAGGTGCCGGTTTCAAGAGGACATGTGGCTTGCTGGATAGGGCAAAAGATTTTCACAATATGATTGCCAATACTTACCACGACCAAAGTTACGCACATTACGGTGCTGACGCTGCGGGCCCCGCCTGGCATAAGGTGGTTTGGCAGATTGATGAGGATGCAAAGTTACAAAATGTGAGTCTGCTCACGATCAGTGGTGATAGTGAAAAGGGGAAGTTAACTTTGTTCGATCCGAATCTCCTACTTGGAACTAGAAAAGTTCCGGTTCTGGTCGGTGCAACCCTGCTTGACCCGGCTGAACCTGGTGATCAAACAGTACCGTTACATTCAGCGGACGCGCAACTTCGGAGCGGCAAATTCAAGGGGATTTTTCGCCAAACCGGATATGAGCATCAAGCTAGCTACGGCGATTCAGCAGTGCTGGCCGCTACGATCTACAGTTTGTTTCAAATTGCCTCGACGATGAAATGGACGAAACAGTGAGAGCAATCGACCGCAGCGCATGCGTAACGTTCATAATGACCGTCCTGATTCCAGCACTTCTCAGTGGATGTCAGCCCGAATCTTCCGCAAGGAGCCCTATGACTACCTTATCTTCCCGACTGGAGCCGCTGTTAGCGAAGACGCGGACCGTGTGTTTCGGCCGTTTTGTTATGCAGGTGCCTTCGACGGCGGTCGTCGTCTATGGGCCGGCCGAAGTAGAAACCCCCATCCGATATTTTCAAGGGCAAGCTGATAAAGTGGCCGAGCACTTGTCTGCACGGTTGGCGGAAATCGAGAACGAGCGTCGATTCCTGCTCAAGACGGATATTCCTCGGCTGCCTTTATTTGGGAAAGTAATCGATGGCGTGAAGTCGGGGCAGAAGATTGTGTTCGGCTCAAAAGATCAAGTTGGCTATGCTGTTTATTCTTTTATTCCAGTCGGAAAAGACCTGTTCGTTCAGTATATCGATTCAATCCCGCCAGATGAGGAGATCGTTAACTCCTTTAATGCGATAGCAAGCCATCTTCGACCGCGCGCGCAAGACGAGATCCCAGCAGAGCCGGGTTCATGCATCGAAGGTGGATTTATTCCGCTCGAAAAAGAGTACGAACGCGCGACAGTCGGGATTCGGTTGCAGGAGTTCCCCGACGTGCATATCTCCGTCGATGTCCACAAGAACCAGGAGTCTCTGGCGGATAGGAGCAGTCCAAGCCTGTTACGGGAGCAGGCGAAGCAAGCAGCTGAAGGGGATGGTCTAGGGGTAGTCTTCGCGCGGGCCAAAATACTGCGTCAAGGAGCGCTTCAGTTAGAGGGGTGGAAGGGTGAGGAGATGGCGCTAGTGACGCCGGCCTACAAAGACGACAAGGCAGTACATGAGTTCCGGTTTCATAGCGCTGGGGCGGTGCGTGATTCCTTGCAACCTGAGATCGATATCCGGCTCGACTCGGGGGTAAAAGACAACCGCAAGGCCCACGTCAACCCGAGTATCTCGGATGAGGAAGCGCTGGCCCTTTGGGATAAACTGATCAGGACAATCCGCGTCCGTCAGCCGAGCGACGCTACACCAACTATGGCCGCAACGCGGCAGACACCAATCGGGAGTGTGGTCCGGACAGGTGAAATTTGTCCGCAAACCGGGTGGTGGGAATGTACTGAGAGTAAAAGCACTGATCGCAGCGCTAAGCGCTTGCTCAGGGCCGGCGAACCGGCGCCCCTTGCCCAGCTGGATAGTAAGTCGGGGCTCTGGCAAAGATTTTTTGGGGAGCGACAGCGCCACATGCCAGCCGTATGGAAGCTCGTCGGTTTCGACGATCAGAACGTGTGATGGTTCTCCTCGGACGATCCGCTTGCCCCCTACAGGCCACACACAGAAATCATTACTTACCCGAGCGGCCGAATCCAAGGTAAGAGAGGACAGTTAGCTAGCAGGCAAACACTAGCTTAAGTTGGCGTAACCCTACACTCCTTCCGAAATGAGTAGTGTGCCATTGACGGCGCTAGTCGGCAGTGACACTAAGAAAGGCAATCATGCGTAATATCGTTCGTCTGAACGATCCGACGAGTCACGGCGGTAGCGTAGTCACTGTTGCTGCCACCCACTTCACCGTTGGCGGCGTTGCTGTGGCTCGGGTTGGGGACAAATGCACTTGCCCTATCCATGGAGACGGTACCATTACCGAGGGTGATCCAAATCACACCATTGGCGGTATTCCCGTCGCGTACGACGGTCATCGGACTAGTTGTGGCGCGACATTAACAGCGACCGTCACCAATTTTGGATGGATTTGATTCTCAATAATAAGTGCAGTACAGTCGCTGAATCTGTTAGTCGCAAGAAGCACTGGCCTGTGGAGGCCGCTTAGTCCAAGCAAGCAGTGCAGTGACTTTCTCGATCATCACCACCCACATTCCGGGCGGTGAGCGGTTGCTTTTGTCCCTTGCTCGATCTTCTGCTAGTTGTTATCAATTGCGCAGCGCAACGCTTCGGCCTGATGGGACACGTGGTCGCGTCCCACCACAGCAAATACCTTTTTCCCTTCGCGGACCGTTGCCGAGAGACGTTGCACCATATTGATATTGCGGAACGCACTTGATCGTGCATTAACTTCATTGGTGAAGATCCCGCCCGTATCCTCCGACTTCGCCTGCGGATCGAACCAGCGTGACGGCGCCTGCCACCACTGTGCGGGTTCCTTCCAATAGCGGGCGTAGGCCTGGGCGACGTCGGCCGACGTGCGGAATGGGATCGCATTGAGCCCCATGCCAGCAGCACGTTCCAGCAGCTGATCGATGCTGCGCGTGATTTCCGCCTCACCCATATTGCGCCGTTCGCGCAGGCGTGCGGCTTCGCGCAACGTGAAGAACAGACCGACCTGTTCAGGCGTGAACCGCTCCAGCAGATAATTGGTCTCGTCTTTCGAATCCGGCTCCAGGCGGCCCAGCTGGACGCCATCGCGGGTCGCAAGCCAGCGGACGAGACCGGATTCGCCGGTTTGCCGGATCGCCTCGTTTCTGTCCTTGGGTACGGGCCTATTCGGCCCTTCGTAGAAAGCGATCTGCGGACGCTGCGCGTTCCACTGCTTTTCGATTTCAGCGAACTGGGGATCGGCCGGATCGGATGAATGCCGTGCCCCGAAATATGTCAATTGTCCGGCACCGGAGGCCAGCGCCAGGCGATACTCTGGATTGGCGATGGGCGTCGAATATGGAACCAGGCGTTCGAGGCAGGGATTGGCGGTGGCATTCGCCGCGGCGAAAGTAGCCAGGAGGATGAGCGTTTTCATGCCGGCAGATTAGCGCCGCGCGTGTTGCGCTGCCTGGCCTTTCCGACGAACGGGGAACAAGGAGAGATGAAGGGTTGCCAGCGCTGACGAATCATTTCAGGAACGCCAAGGCTCCCAGAGGCTCGGCTCTACCAACTATCGACGACGTTTGTCTTTCACCTCGAGTATCTCGGTCACTTCGAGCATGCGTCTGCACATTCCCATGCTCCGAACTTTCCCTCTGGTCCGAGTTTTCCGCGGACGATTACGTATGCCGTTCCCCATTGCACGCCACGCTTATCGGGCGGGAGCATTGCCTTCGACATGTCCGAATCGACACACCAGGATTCGTCCTTACCATCAGGCGTGAAGACGGAGTTTTCGAAGTTATAGAAGTAGATACCCCGAAAGACAGGGTCTTTCGACGCTGGCGCCGCCAATACAGGCATGGTAAGGAGCGTAAGTGCGAGGGAATAGCAAACGGCCGATGTTCTCAATGGACTTCTCCGAAATGCAGGCCGATGGAATCATCCGCTGGCGACCTGTCGCGACACTGCTGCGCAGCATACGACAGCTCCGTGTCTATGCGTCGAATCTCGGCCATTCCCGCTATATTCGTGCATCGAATGTTACTGCAAAAGAAAGGCCCAATATGCGAAAGATTTTCCTCCTCGGAGCGATCGCCATCCTGAGCGCATGCTCGGATAAATCGGCGGCGCCAGCCGGCACCACCAGCGGGAACGAAGCGCCTTCCCTGCCTGCACAAGACATCCCTGCGCCAACTGCTTCGACACCGGCGCCGGCCCCTGCATCGAAGGTGCTCAGTGCAGATGGAATCGGTGCCATCCGCTTCGGCATGAAGCTGGCCGAAGCGGAGCAGGCAGCAGGCAAAGCGACCTTGCCCGAACCCTTCGATCCGGTCTGCAGCATGGTGCGCTTCGCCTCCGTGCCCAAGCTTCGCTTCATGGTCGAGGAAGGTGTCGTCACGCGTGCCGATGCAGAGCCCGGTGTCGGGAATGCCGTGGGCGTCGCGGTGGGCGACACACTGGCCCAGGTGCGTGAAAAGCATCCCGACGCGCAGGTCAGCACGCACAAGTACGACAAGAACGGCCACTACGTGACCTTCCCGAACGCCGACGGCAAAGCTGCCATCATTCTCGAGGAATCAGGCGGCAAGGTGAGCAAGGTGCGCGCCGGGCTGCAGCCGGCAGTGGCATACGTCGAGACCTGCGGCTAGGCCGGCGCGTACTTCATTCGCACAGTGCGACGGCTTTCGTGCGCTGGTCGATCATGACCGTATAGCGCTGGAGGATGTGCGCGCCCACCAGCAGTTCCGGAAAGCGCTCCGCCACCCGCACCTCCACGCCCGAGAGGCGCGAGGAACCGATCGTGACGGTTTGATCGAGGACGCCGCGTTTGGTCTCGATCCGGGTGTTGGCGAGCGTCCCGTGCCCGGCATTCTGCAGCGGAGCGCTTGCCACCTTGTCGTACATCGCCTGCGGCATCACCAGGCTGACGTTCGCACCGGTATCGAGATTGCCTTCCAGCCTGGTCCCGCCGATGGAGACGGGAACGCGAAATGCGCGTTCGTACTTCAGTACATTGTCACCTGGCGCGGGCAGCGACAGGGTAGTACTGAACGACAAGGTCTTGTTGGGATAGTCCAGGATCAACAGCCCATCCGCGAAGAAGTCGCGCCCGAGGATGCCGTGAAAAGCGGCTTCCGGCTTCATGCGGCTGCCGTAGTCGCGCGTAATCACTTCGAGCCCTTGCCGGGACAGGCTACCCAGCTGCACGGAATCGAGCCGCACCGTATCGACCGTGGCGGACTGCACGCCGTCCGAGTTGCTGCTCGTGCCGTGGATCTTCAGGTCCAAGGCGGAAACGAGTGACTTATCTGCGCGACCCAGGCCGCTCGCCCCGGTATCGATGGCGAACCTGAACGGACCGCGCCCATTGACGCGGGCCTGTACGTAGATGCGCCCATCGACCACGTCGAAGGGAACACGGACCGCGAAGCTGGCGGCCGGCGCCTTCGCCAGCGCGCAGGCCGGCGCGGCAGGCCGTGACTGCGCCGACACAAGACCAGTGGCGCCCAAACACAGCAGACACAAGACGATTGAAAAGCGTGCATACGCGAACATGGCGTCTCCTTGAGGGAAAACGCCAGTGTCCTCGCGCGCTCATGCACGTGCCTGCGCTTTGCGACGAAGCCGTGCCGGGGGCGACGAAACGCCGCCCCCTTCCCGTGAAAGAACTAGGCAGCCATCTTCAAGGCCCGCCGCGGATTGCGCCGCTGCAGCAGGTCGAAGCGGTCGAGCATCATGACCTTGTCCCAGGCCGCCACGAAGTCGCGTACGAATTTTTCCTTCGCGTCGTCGCTCGCATACACCTCGGCCAGCGCGCGCAGTTGCGAGTGCGCGCCGAAGACGAGGTCTGCCGCCGTCGCCGTCCACCGCACGGCGCCGCTTGTCCGATCGAGCCCTTCGTAGATCTTCTCGCCCGAGACCGATGGCCGCCACGCCGTGCCCATGTCGAGCAGGTTCACGAAGAAGTCCGTGCTCAGGACGCCCGGCCGGTCGGTGAAGACGCCATGCTGCGCCTGCCCATGGTTGGCTCCCAGCACCCGCAAGCCGCCCACCAGCACCGTCATCTGCGGCGCGGTCAGTTTCAAGAGGTTGGCCCGGTCCAGCAGGCGGGTTTCGGGCTTCAGCGGGTCGTCTGGCCGGAAGAAGTTGCGGAAGCCGTCGCCCACCGGCTCGAGCACGTCGAAGATGTTCTCGTCGGTCTGCTCCTGCGAGGCGTCCGTCCGGCCCGGTACGAAGGGCACCGTCACCTGCACGCCTGCCTTGGCGGCCGCATCCTCGACCGCCGCGCAGCCCGCCAGCACGATCAGGTCGGCCAGCGAGACTTTCTTGCCGCCGGACGCCGCGCCGTTGAAGTCTTGCTGGATGCGCTCCAGCACGGCCAGCACCTGGGCCAGGCGCGCGGGCTCGTTCGATTCCCAGTCCTTCTGCGGCGCGAGCCGGATCCGCGCCCCATTGGCGCCGCCGCGTTTATCGGTGCCGCGGAAGCTTGCCGCCGCATTCCAGCCGGTGGAGACCAGATCAGCGGTCGAAAGGCTTGATGCCAGGATGGTGCGCTTTAAAGCAGCGATGTCGCCCTCGTCGACCAGCGGATGGTCGACCGGCGGCACCGGGTCTTGCCACAGCTGCGGTTCCGGCACCCAGGGGCCGAGGTAGCGCGACAGCGGCCCCATGTCGCGGTGCAGGAGCTTGAACCAGGCCTTGGCGAAGGCCTCCGCCAGCTCTTCCGGATGCTCGTGGAAGCGTTTGGAAATCGGTCCGTAGATCGGGTCCATGCGCATCGACAGGTCGGTGGTGAGCATCATGGGCGGATGGCGCTTCGCTGGATCGTGGGCGTCCGGCGGCATGTCCTGCGCTTCCGGATTTTTCGGGGTCCATTGTTTTGCGCCGGCGGGACTGGTCGTCAGCTCCCATTCGTACTTGAACAGGTTTTCCAGGAAGCCGTTGTCCCACTTGGTGGGGTTGGCGGTCCATGCACCCTCCAGGCCGCTGGTGATGGCATGCGGGCCCTTGCCGGTGCCGAACTTGTTCTTCCAGCCGAGGCCCTGGTCTTCGAGCGCCGCGCCCTCCGGTTCGGGCCCGACGTTGCCGACCGCCGGGGCGGCGCCATGGACCTTGCCGAAGGTGTGGCCGCCGACGATCAGCGCCACGGTCTCTTCGTCATTCATCGCCATCCGGGCGAAGGTTTCGCGGATGTCGCGGGCGGCGGCCAGCGGATCGGGGTTGCCGGCGGGGCCTTCCGGGTTCACGTAGATCAGGCCCATTTGCACGTTGGCGAGCGGCTTGGCGAGTTCGCGTTCGCCGCTGTAGCGCTCGTCGCCCAGCCAGGTGTCTTCCGGGCCCCAGAAGATGTCCTCGGGTTCCCAGACGTCGGTGCGGCCGAAGCCGAAGCCGAAGGTCTTGAAGCCCATCGATTCCATGGCGACGTTGCCGGCCAGGACCAGCAGATCGGCCCAGGACACGGCCTGGCCGTATTTCTTCTTGATGGGCCAGAGCAGGCGGCGCGCCTTGTCGAGGTTGGCGTTATCGGGCCAGCTATTGAGCGGCGCAAAGCGCTGCTGTCCTTCGCCGCCGCCGCCGCGGCCGTCGGCGATGCGGTAGGTGCCGGCCGCGTGCCAGCTCATGCGGATGAACAGGGGGCCGTAGTGGCCGTAGTCGGCCGGCCACCAGTCCTGGGATGTGGTCATGACCTCGACCAGGTCGCGTTTTAGCGCCTCAGGGTCGAGTTCCTTGAACTGTTCGGCGTAGTCGAACTCTTCTTCCAGCGGACAGGACAGGTGGGAATGGGTGTGGAGTACGGAAAGGTCCAGCTGGTTCGGCCACCAGTCCTGGTTCCGTCTGGGGCGCCCGGCCTTCGGGGTCGGGGCCGGCATTGCCGGGTTTTCGCTTTCGCTGACGCTGCGGGTGTTGTCCTTGTCTGCCATGTCGGTCTCCATCGAATAGGGGCACGGTATTGGAGTGCTTCAGTCAACAGCACGTTCAGCCTAAGCCACTGTTTTCGAGCCGACAATCAAATTAAATCAATGGGGCCGATAGGGTTTCGCCGAGGGGAAAGGCACCGCGGCGCAACCAGCCGCGCACGGTGTGGAAGGTCCATTCGCGCTCCGCGCGCACGTCCTTTGAAGCATCAATGACCTGCCAGTGCACCTCGGCCAGGCCCTGCAGTTGCAGGATGTCGCCGCTGGCGAAATCGACCATGACGAGCGAGGCGCGCGGTTCCAGCAGCAGGTTGCCGAGGGTGTTGAAGTAGCGGTTGCCCCAGTAGTCGGGCACTGTCAGCACTTGGCCTTCCAGGCGCAGGAAGCCCGCCTCTCCGCCGCGGTGCGAGATGTCGAGCCCGCCCGCGTGCACGGAGGCGCCGCTCGAGGTGGCGACGAACATGGTCTCGCAGCGCGCGATCAGCGCGGCCGCTTCATTCGGCAGCTCGGCGCCGAAGCTTGTGACGGCGCCCGCCTGCCGCGCCACAGGCACAAGCTGGCGCACGTGAATGTACTTCGGGCAGTTGCCGAACGACTGGTCGACGTCGACCAGCAGCCCCTCGCTATCCGCCTGCGCGACGACGCCATTGGCCCGGTTGCGCCGGCGGGTGGCGAGGTCGATGCCGAGCATGCCGACGCCGGCGCCGGCACTAACAAACGGGCGGGTGGGATCGTCCACGCCAGGCAGGGCGGCGATGCGCAGCCGGCCGGGGTCGGGCGAGCTCACGAAGCCCGGCTCGCCGTGTACGAGTGTCGCCAGGGGCCAGCCGCTCCCGTCCGCCACGCCCATGCACAGGAAAGGGAGCAGGGGGAAGAATTGCCGATGCTGCTCCGGCATCCGGCTGCGGATCGGTGCGCCGGGCGGCCCGCCGCCGGCGAGCTGCTGGGCCCGCAATTCACCTGCGTGGAAGGGTTCGGGGATGCGGTGGTCCAGCATGGCTCAGTTCTCCGGCATGGGGACGAAATGGGGCAGGGCCTGCACGCGGGCGATCCAGGCGAGCACGTTCGGATAGGCGTCGAGCGCGATGCCGCCCTCCGGCGCATGGGCGATGTAGGCGTAGCAGGCGACGTCAGCCAGCGTCGGCCGTGCGCCGGCCAGGTAGCCTCCCTTCGCGAGAGAAGCGTCCATGAAGCCCAGCACCTTGTCCGCCAGCTGGCGCATGAGCAGAGGCGGCATGCCGGTGTCGTAGAAGCGCGCCGAGATCCGCGCTCTGGCCGGGCCGAAGGCGATTTCTCCGGCCGCCAGGGACAGCCAGCGCTGGACCTGCGCCGCCCCGACGGGATCCTCGGGCAGCCAGCCGCTGCCGGGTGCGTAGCGCCTGGTCAGGTAGACCAGGATGGCGTTGCTGTCCGAAAGCACGAGCTCGCCATCCTGCAGCACGGGAATCTGGCCGAGCGGGTTCAGCTGCAGGTACTCGGCGCTCTGGCGCACCGCGCTCGACGCATCGATGCGGCGGTAGGGCAGTTGCAGGAGGTGCAGGAACAACTCCACGCGATGGGTGTGGCCGGATAGCGCGGTCCCGTAGACGGAGATAGATGGCGAACTCATGTCTGCAATGAAGTGGTTGAAGGTGCTTCATCGTAGGCAGGATGTGCCTATTGCGGAATGGGGCATAATGACAATTCATCCTTTCATGTTGCGCAATAATTCATGGACCGTCTGGACGAATTGCAGGTCTTCCTCGCCATCCTCGAGACGGGCAGCATGGCGGCGGCCGCGCACAAGCTGCGGCGTTCCGCGTCGAGCGTCACCCGCATGCTCGCGACGCTCGAGGAAAGGGTCGGCACCCGCCTGTTCGAGCGCAGCACGCGCCGGCTCACGGCGACCAGTGAAGGGCTGGGCCTGGCCGATCAGGCGCGCCGCCTGCTGGCGGACTACGACACGGCGATCCGCGAACATGGTTCCACCGCGCCGCGTGGCCTGCTGCGGGTGACGGCGCCGATGGTCTTCGGCCGCCGGCACGTGGCGCCGGTCGTCACGCGCTTCCTGATGCGCTATCCGGACATCCAGGTCGACCTGGTGCTGGCGGACCGCAATGTCGACCTGATCGACAATGGCATCGACGTCGCCCTGCGCATCGGCGCGCTGGACAGCTCGGGACTGGTGGCCCGCCAGCTGGGCACGGTGCACAGGGTGACGCTCGCCAGTCCCGCCTACCTGGAACGGAGGGGCGAGCCGCAGGCGCCCGAGGAGCTGGTCCATCACGAACTGATCCTGGGTACCGCCGTGCGCGGTCTCGCGGAATGGCGCTACCGGGTGGATGAGCGCGAGCAGGTGGTGCGCTTCACGCCGCGGCTGCAGATGAACGACGTCGAAGGGGTGCTGCACGCGGCGCGCGAAGGCTTCGGGATTGCACGCGCGCTGTCCTACCAGGCCGCGCCGGACCTCGAAACGGGCAGCCTGAAGCGGATACTGACGGCTTGCGAGCCGGGGCCGATTCCTGTCCAGCTCGTCTTCCCGAGTGCCCGCCACATGGCGCCGCGGGTGCGTGCCTTCGTCGATTTCGCCGTCGATGAATTCTTTCGCCTTGCGCTGATCCACTAGCCCGGTTCAGCGGTGCTCCGTGACCCCCACCTGCCGGCACATGTCCAGCACCGGGCAGGTGGAGCAGCGCGGCCTCGTTCCGGTGCAGATGTGCTTGCCGAAGGGGACCAGCAGCCGGTTGATGTCGATCCAGTGCTCCCTGGGCAGCGTGGCCTCCAGCGCCAGCAGCGTCTTCTCCGGCGTCGTCGCGGCCGCATAGCCCCAGCGCCCCGTCACCCGGTGCACGTGGATGTCGACACTGATCACCGGCGTCCCGCAAGCCACGCCCAGGACCAGGTTCGCGCATTTCGGCCCGACGCCGGCAAAGGACAGCAACACGTCCCGGTCCCCCGGCACGGTTTCGCCGAAGCGTTCGGCGACCTCCCGTGCAATCGCCAGGATCTGGTTCGCCTTACGCTCATGAAAGGTACTCGGGCTGATCAAGCCGTCCAGTTCTTCCCACGACAGGCTCGCGATGGCGGAGGGCGTGCGCGCCCGTTCGAACAGCCTGCGCGAGACCGGCAAGGTCACCTCGTCGTATGTACGGATCGAAATGATGCAGGCCAGCAGCTGTTCGAACGTCGCTGTAAAGCCTTCCTCGGCCAGCTGGAACAGCGCGGCCTTCGGCCACGGCTGCACGGCTTCGTCGATGCGTTCCAATGCCAGGTCGATATCGAATGGACGCTTGTCCATGGCCCCGTCTCCTTGTCGCTTGAGCATTGAGCATACGCCGCGGACAGGAGGGGATACCGTTCCCTGGCACACATGACAAGCGCACTGTGGCGCTTCCTGCTGCAAACTGCCAAAATCCCCCTAGCTCATTCCCCGATACATTTGGTTTTGCTTTATAGTGCTTCCTCCAGTCAACGCCACGTAATCAAGCGCATTTGGCGTGATTATTTAACCAAGCAACCGAATCAAGGCAGCAATGGACACCCTCGAGCAATTTGTCGAAAAATTCAAGAACGCCGTCGACTTCCAGGACGACGTCGAACTCACCGGCGACACCAACCTGAAGGCCCTGCCTGAATGGGATTCGCTGGCGGCGCTCGGCGTCATCATCATGTTCGACATGGAATACAACAAGGCCATAACCGGCAAGGACCTGGTCCAGTGCCAGCTGGTCAGCGACGTCTACAAACTCATCGGCTGAGAAGAGCATGGCACAGGCGACTATCCGTAACGTACGTTACGCAGGCATGGCGACCTGCGTGCCCAAGCGCGTGCTGTCGAACCTGCAGGACTGTCCTCCGCAGCTGCGTTCGGCCCGCGAGCGCGTCGTGCGCAACATCGGCATCGAGACACGCCGCATCTGCTCCGAATGGCAGTATTTTTCGGACCTGGCCTTCGACGCCACCGAGCGCCTGCTGGCCGACCTGAAATGGGAGCGCGACGAGATCGATGCGCTGATCGTGGTGACGCAATCGCCCGACTATCCGATCCCGGCCACCGCGATCATCCTGCAGGACCGCCTCAAGCTCAAGCAAACCACGATCGCCTTCGATATCAATCTTGGCTGCTCCGCCTATGCTTTCGGTCTGCACGTGCTGGGCTCGATGATCTCTGCGGGCGGCATCAAGAAGGGTCTCTTGCTGGTGGGTGACAAGTCCGCCTCGGTGATCGAGCCGCTGTTCTCTGACGCAGGCACCGCTACCGCGCTGGAGTACGATCCGGAGGCGCCGCCGATGTATTTCGACCTGAACAGCGACGGCAGCGGCTACCAGGCAATCATGTTGCCGGCCGGCGGCCACCGCGAGCCGATTGGGCCCCAGCATATGGTGCCGGTGAAGGACGAGGACGGCATCCTGCGCTGGCCGGGTGCGCTGATTCTGGACGGCCCTGCGGTCCTGAGCTTTTCGACGCAGCGCGTGCCGCCTGCGGTGAAAGACCTGCTGGCCTATGCGAATTGTCCGATCGAGGAGGTGGATTACTTTATCTTCCACCAGGCCAACAGGATGATCAATGAGACCATCCGCAAGAAGCTCGGCCTGGCGCCGGAAAAGGTGCCCAGCACGCTGCATGATTTCGGCAACACCAGCGGGGCTTCGCTGCCGGTCACCATGACCGCGCGCATCCGCGAAGCGCTGCTTGCAGGGAAGACGCGCGTGCTGATGTCGGGATTCGGCATCGGCCTTTCCTGGGGCAGCTGCATCGTCGACATCGAGAACGCGGTCTTCCCCGAACTGATCGTCTCGTGAGCATGAACCCGCACGCCGCCAACCCATTTCGCCTGGACGGCCGCCAGGTCCTCGTCACCGGCGCCTCGTCCGGGATCGGCGAAGCGGCCGCGCGACTGTGCGCCCGCATGGGCGCGCAGGTCGTGGCCTGCGGCCGCAACGCCGACCGCCTGGATGCCGTGGTGGCAAGCCTTGCGGGAAGCGGGCACCGCGCGCAGGTAGGCGACCTGACCGATCCGGCTGCGCGCCAGGCGCTGGTGGACGCCGTGCCGGCGCTGGACGGCTGCGTCTTCAGCGCCGGTGTCGCCGCGCTGGCGCCGATGCGCATGGTCTCGCAGCGCCATATCGACACGCTGTTTTCGGTGAACTACGAGGCGCCGATGCTGCTCACGCAGGCGCTGCTGGCCAAGCGCAGGATCGCTCCCGGCGCCTCGCTGGTCTATGTGTCGGCGCTGGCCGAGCACACCGCGCCTTTCGCGACAGGTATCTATTCCGGCACCAAGGCCGCCCTGACCGCCACCGTGCGCACGCTGGCGACCGAGGTCGCCAAGCAAGGCATCCGCGCCAATTGCGTGTCGCCGGGCTACGTTGCCACGCCGATGATGGAGAGCCTGCAAAGCGTCATGAACAGCGGCGCCAAGATGGAACTGGCGCCGCTTGGCACGATCGAAGCGGAAGACGTCGCCGCCGGTATCGCCTACCTGCTGGCCTCGGCCAGCCGCTGGGTGTCGCGCACCTCGCTGGCGGTCGACGCCGGCCTGACCTTGCATATCCGATGAACGATTCCTCCATGCTCCCGGACCCCTTCAGCCTGCAGGGCAAATCCGTGCTCGTCACCGGCGCATCCAGCGGCATCGGCCGAGCGGTGGCGGTGGCCTGCGCCGCCGCAGGCGCGCGCCTGGCAATCACCGGACGCGACCAGGCGCGCCTGGACGAGACGCTCGCCGCGCTGGCGCCGCCGGGCGAGGGCGCGCACCAGGCTGTCGTGGCGGACCTGACCGATGCCGCGCAGCTGGCGCAGCTGGCCGGCGCCGCCGGACAGCTCGACGGCGTCGTGTTCGCTGCCGGCATCCACGGCACCTCGCCGGTGCGCATGCTGCGCCAGGCGCAGCTCGAATCGGTGATGGCCGCGAATTTCATCGCGCCCGCCATGCTGACCCAGAAGCTGCTGTTCCAGAGACAGCTGCGCAATGGCGCTTCGCTGGTGTTCGTTTCCTCGATCGCCGTTCATACCGGCACTGTCGGCGTCGGACCTTACTGTGCCTCGAAGGCTGCGCTCGAAGGCTTCATGCGCGCGCTGGCGCTGGAAATCGCACCGCGCGGCATGCGCGCCAATGCGCTTGCGCCTGGCCTGGTCGACACGCCGCTGGTCAACCACGCGCGCGAATGGCTGGACGAGCAGGCGGCCAAATATCCGCTGGGCCTGGGACAGCCGGAAGACGTGGCGCATGCCGCGGTCTACCTGCTGGCCGACGGCAGCCGCAAGGTGACCGGCATCCACCTGCACCTCGACGGAGGCATTCCTTGGACCTGAAGCCCGAGCCTCCCGACGTGTTGATCATCAGTGCGGGCGGCTTCGGACGCACCGTGTGCAAGATGGCCGGCGAAGACCCGGCCAGCGGCCGCGACTGGCGCATCAAGGGTTTCCTCGAAAGCCGTCCGGAAGTCGCGGCCAAGGCGCCGCTGCCGGTGATGGGCGATCCGCTCGCCTACCAGGCCAGGCCCGGCGAACAGTACATTTGCGCCCTGGGCGACCCTGGCCAGCGCCGCCGCTTCGCCGCGCCCCTGCTTGCGCAGGGCGCCACCTTCCTGAGCCTGGGCACCGGCCTGATCGACTACTACAGCGTCAGGATGGGACAGGGCTGCCTGTTCGAGCAATGGGTGCGCACCGGGGTTGACGTCGAGTTGGGCGACTTCGTGGTGGTCCAGTCGACCACCGTGATCGGCTACGAGGTCAAGATCGGCTCGTATGTGACGGTCGGCAGCTTCGTTTTCATCGGCGGGCGCGCCGAGGTCGGCGAGAACGTCATCATCCATCCGCATGCCACGATCCTGCCCGGCGTGAAGATCGGGGCAGGCGCGGTGATCGGCGCCGGCAGCGTCGTCATCAGGAACGTGCCGCCGGGCGTCACGATGGTCGGCAACCCGGCCAAGATATTCGAGTTCAAATGACGTCGTCCCGGATTCCACCCCAAGCCTATATCGACCAGGCCTGGTTCGAGCGCGAGCGCGAGTTGCTGTTCAAGCCGCTGTGGCAGTTCGCCGCACTCAAGACCATGCTGGCGCAACCGAATGCATTCGTCACCCGCGACCTGCTTGGTGTCCCGGTCCTGATACAGAACATCAAGGGCGAGCTGCGCGCCTTCGAGAATGTCTGCCCGCACCGCCAGAACCCGGTGCAGACCGCGCCCCATGGCGTGCGCCCGCTGTTCTGCGGCTACCACGGCTGGAGCTTCGACCAGGACGGCGCGACCGCCGGCATTCCCCACGACGATGCCTTGTACCGCTTCACGCCGCAACAGCGCGATTGCCTGCGTTTGCGCCGCTTCGCGCTGGCCTGCGTCGGCAACCTGGTGTTCGTCAACCTGTCCGGGCAACCGATGCCGATCGAGGAGCAGTTCGGCGCCGGCATGCTGGCTTATCTGGCGCAGGCATCGGACGCTTTCGACGGCGAAGTGATCCTGACCACCTACGAAGGGCGCTTCAACTGGAAGCTGGCCTATGAAAACCTGCGCGACGCCAACCATCCGCGCTATGTCCATAGCCGCACGCTGTTCCAGGAGACGCGCTTCCAGGCGCAGATCGACGAGGCCGGCGTCGCGGCGCTGCGCAGGCTCGAGGCCGGAGGGGGCGTGCGGGACCGCGCAGATGCGCTGGCGATGCTGCGGGCCTTCAGCCGGGGCGGACGCGATGCGCCGCTGGAGGACGCGCCCCGCCATCCCTGGCATCCTCTGATCGAGCGCTACCGCGACCGCGACGGCGCCTGCCACGACGAGTACTACAACTGGCTGGTGTTCCCGAATATCCACATCGCGTCGGCGAATGGCGGCTATTCCTTCACGCTCGAGCACCACGTCCCGGTCGGGCCGGGACGCACCGACATGATCGTCTATTACATGACGGCGAAGAAGACCCGTCCCTACGCGGCCTCGGCGGCGGTCCTGCACAGCACCATGCTGGGCGCCGACAAGGTGTTGCGCGAGGACGTCGACATCATGGAAAACATCCAGCGCACGCTGCACCCGGATGCGCGCTCCCCGTTCATGGGCGACTACGAGGCCGAGAATGCGATCATCCACCGGTGGTACCTGGACCTGATGGAGGCGAAGTTTGTCCTGTAAATTCGTGGTCGGCACAGGCGCCATGCTCGACTGGGCGCTGGCGGCCTGGCGCGAGGTTGCGCCAGGGCTGGACCTGGTGCCGCTAGCGATGGACACCGGCGCCGATCCGGCCGAGGTCGAGTCCCTGCTGGCCGGACGCGACCTGGCTGGCGCCACTGCTTTCGTGACGGCCGACGCACGTCATTTGAACTTCTCGCGGCTGGAGCGCATGACCCTGTACCGCCTGCGCGGCCTGCCGATGCCGCCGCTCCTGTGCCGTGGCGCCGTTGTCGCAGAGGGCACCGTCATCGGCGAAAACAGTTGGATCGGGGCGGGCGCGGTCGTGGGGCAAAGCTGCAAGGTCGGCTTCAACAGCGTCGTTGGCGCCGGCGCAGTGCTCGGCCACGGCAGTAGCGTCGGTAACTCCTGCTGGATCGAGGACGGCGTCGTGCTCGGGCGCGAATCGCGGCTCGGGGCGCATGTCACCCTCGGGGCCGGCGTTGTCGTTCGCAGCGGCGTTTCGGTCGGCAAACTGTGCGTGATCGACAAGCCGGGCCGGATCGACGCCGACGTCGCTGCCAAGACCTTCATCCACGCGCACTACGCGCAGCCGATGGTGATCGTCGGATCCTGAGCCGGTTCGGCGGGTTCGAGGGTCAGCGGATCGATGTCGGCGGCGGCAGGACAATGCGCGCCGTGAGGGGCGCGGCCGGCAGGCCGGCGCACCAGCGCCGCCAGATCAGGCGCATCGCGTTCTCGAAACCATTGGTGACGTGCTCGAGTTCGATCGACGACGATGCCGGAAAGCGGCTGCGCATGTCCGCGCGCAGGGCGGCCAGCGCCGTCAGGTCGGCGCAGGCGGCCACGCCTTTGGCGATAAAATCGTCGGCATCGACTGCGATGAACTGCGGCAGCTTCTTGTGTTCGAGGATGCAGGCAGTCTGGCGGCCGGCCGAGGTCTCGCCCGCCAGCGTGAGGGTCGGCACGCCCATGTACAGTGCATGCAGGCTGGTGGTGCCGCCGGAATAGGGAAAGGTGTCGAGGTTGATGTCGACCTGCCCGTGCAGCGCCAGGTAGTCGTGCATACCGGTGCGGGGATGGAAGCGCACGCGCGCCGCATCGATGCCTTCCTCGCCCAGCCAGACCAGCAGCTGGGCATGGCCGCCACCCTCGGGCATCCCCGCCACCAGCAGGTGGGCGCCATCGACCGCGCGCAGCAGCCTGCCCCAGGTGGCCATCACTTCGCGGCTGATCTTGCTGATCCGGTTGAAGCTGCCGAACGTGACGTGGCCGTTGCGCAGGGCCGGCAGCGGCGCCAGCCCGGGCGCGTCCGGGTCCGGCTGGAAGGGCGATACCACTGGCAAGTGGAGCAGTTTTTCCGAGAACAGGTGGTCGAACTTCCCGGGCGGAAGGATGAACCGGTCGGCCAGGTAGTAATCCATCGCCGCCAGACCGGTGCTGAAGGGGTAGCCGATCCAGGTGGCCTGCAGCGGTGCCGGCTTGCGCGCGAAGACCGGCAGGCGGTTATGGGCGGTGTGGCCGGACAGGTCGATCAGGATGTCGATGGCGTCGGCGCGGATCGCGGCGTCGAGCGCGTCATCGTCCAGCAAGGCGGCGTCGACCCATTTTTCCATGTAGCCGCGCAGGCGCATGCTCACCGCGTCCTGCGCCGGATAGGTGTAGTAGGCGAACAGTAGCGTGCCGGGGCGGTTGGCAAGCCGCTGCAGGATCGGTTCGACAAAGCTCGTCACCGCATGGTTGCGCAGGTCGCCCGAAACGAAGCCGATGCGCAGGGGGCGTTCCGGTTCCCGCGTGTTGTCCCAGCCGCGGGGCGTGCCAAGGCGAGCTTCGAGCCGGCGCCCGAACTCGCGGTGCGCTTCGAACAGGGTGGCGGGCGCGATGCCCTCCATCTGGCTCATGCTGAACAGCATATTGCTGTGGGCCGCCGCGTGGTCGGGGCGCAGGGCAAGCACGTGCCGGTAGGTTGCCACTGCCTCGCTCGAACGTCCCAGGCGCGCCAGCACGGCGCCGAGGGTGTTTGCGGCTTGCTCATGGGAGGGATCGAGGGCAGAAGCCCTGGCCGCGCTGGCATGCGCCTGCTCCAGACGACCCATTTCCGCCAGGAGCACTGCCAGGTTGTTGTGCGCGCTGGCGCTGTCCGGCTGCAGCGCGATGCCGCGCCGCAGGACCAGCTCCGCCTCGGGCAGCCGGCGGGCCTGCTTGAGCAACATGCCCAGGTTGCTGACGGTTTCGGCATCGTCGGCTCCGTGCGCGAGTGCGCGGTCCATCGCCGCGATTGCGCCCGGAAGGTCGCCGCGCAGATGCAGGACGGCGCCTAGCAACTTGAATCCGAAGGGATGCCCGGGAAAACGTTCTGCCAGTGCGTGCGCGGCATCCTCCGCAGCATCGAGCCGGCCGCACGCGAACAAGGCGGCGGCTTCGTCGATCGCATCCGCATCCGGCGCGCTCGAGGCGGCCAGCAGTCCTGCCATCGCGTCGACCGCTTCGCCGCCCAGGCCGTGCTCGCGCCCGAGTTGCAGCACGTCCTGCGCAGCGGCGAATTCGCGCGCTGCGATCAGTGCCTCGATGTAGGCGAGCCAATGCGACTCCTGGTCGGGGGCTGCCTGCAGGGCGGCGGCGAAGTGCGCAATGGCCTCGCTCAGGCGGCCGGCGGTCCGGGCCAGCCCTGCCAGCCCGAGGTGGGCGCCCGCGTGGTCGGGAATGAGGCTGAGCACCGCCTGGTACAGGTCGCGAGCCCGGTCACTGCGTCCGGAGGCGGCTTCAAGTTGCGCCGACTGCATCGCCGCATCGGCGAGGCGGATGGCTTCATCGCCTGGCGACTGGGTGGATTCGTGCATCAAGGAGGGACCTGCATCGTGGAAAGGTGAAAGCGCTGGAAGGCCGCTGGACTTGCATGCCTGCTGACTGCGACACAATAGAGCAAGGCCTCGCCACGGTCAAGAAACGCGCTCGTCTTCCCGGCTTGCGGGAGACGTGGAAGGCCAGCAAAGCATACAGGGTCTCGACCGAGCCGGGCAGGCGTGCCGTTCCGCCCGAGCGCGCGCATGGCCTGTTCGAATTCCAGGCAGGGAACGGCATGTGTGCGGCACAGGACGTCGAAGAAGCGCTTCGCGTAATCGTAGCGGCAGGCGTCGACGGCGACGATGTCCGGATCGGGCTTCATGACGATGGGCGGCTCGTCGCTGTACAGGGAGACGGCGGCCAGGAAGGCTCCATCGGATCGAAGGATCAGAGTGCGAGGCGGCTCCCGATGTCCGCCGCGGAAAAGGTGTGCATGGGGTGTCTCAGGCGGATGCGATCAGGCCGGCGATGCGCGCGATGTCCTCGTCCGCCAGCGCCGGGAAGATCGGCAGGCAGATCACCTGGCTCGCGACCCGGGCCGCCTGCGGCAGGTTCTCCGGGGCGGCCGAGGGCAGGTCGCGGTACATCGGGAAGGCACTGATCAAGGGATGGAAATAGCGGCGCGCGACGATGCCGTGCTCGCGCAGCCTCTGGAACAGGGTGTCGCGATCGAGCGGATAGCTGCTGCCCACCAGGATCGGGAAGTAGCCGTGGTTGGCCTCGTGTCCCGGCTCGGCCGGGGGCGTGATGCCCTTGACGCCGGCGAGCAGGCGCCGGTAGCGGGCGGCGACTTCGCGGCGCCGCGCCAGCGCCGCATCGACGCGGCCCAGCTGCAGCAGGCCGAAGGCGGCGCTCACTTCGTTCATCTTGCCGTTGATCCCGGCGGCGACCACGGTGGTCTCGTCGACGATGCCGAAGTTCTTCAGCTGGTCGATGCGCGCCTTGGTGGCGGCATCGTGGCAGACGATGGCGCCGCCCTCGAACGTCGTGAACACCTTGGTCGCATGGAAGCTCAATACCGACAGGTCGCCATGGCGCAGGATGCTGCGGCCATCCTGGCGCACCCCGAAGGCGTGGGCCGCGTCGTAGATCACCTTCAGGCCATGTTTGCGCGCGATGGCCCCGATGCGCTCGACGTCGCAGGGCGTGCCGTAGCAGTGCACCGGCATGATGGCCGTGGTGCGCGGCGTGATCGCGGCTTCGATGCGGTCCGGATCGAGGTTGAAGGTCAGCGGGTCGATGTCGGCGAACACCGGCTGCAGGCGGTTCCACAGCAGGGCGTGCGAGGTGGCCACGAACGAATAGGGCGTGGTGATGACTTCGCCCTCGATGCCGAGCGCCTGCAGGGCCGTGAGGAGCGCGGTCGTGCCGTTGTTGAACAGCGCGACGTGTTCGACGCCCAGGTAGTCGCACAGGGCGGCCTCGAGCTGCTGGTGGAAGCGGCCGCCGTTGGTCAGGAATTTGCTGTCCCAGATCTGCTCGAGCGAGGCGACGAAGTCCGCCAGCGGCGGCAGGTCGGGCTGGGTGACGTACAGCGGATGTTGGCCGGCGGGCGGTGTGTCGTGCATGGGCGGGCCTCGCGGTCAATGCAGTCCAGTGGGCGCTGGGTTGTTCTCCAGCATCATTGCGACACAATAGTGCAAGGCCCAGCCAGGGTCAAGACGCGCTGCTTCTCCGGCTCGCCAGCCAGTCGCGGCCGCCGTTGGCGAGGGCCTTGGCGATGACCTCGGGCGGCAGGCTGTAGACGGTGGCCCAGGTGGCGCGCCCGTCGGCTGCGTTGGAGGGAAAGCTGCTGGTCTCGATCGGCCAGTGGTACTTGCGCTTGAGCGCCCGCACGATGGCGGCCAGCGTGATGCGGCCGCGCATCGGTTCGGCGCCGGTCTGGTCGTCATTGGACAGCAGCACGGCGAGGACGGCGCCGCGCGCGGTCATCGGGCCGGGGAAGAGGGGTGTTTTTTTCGGCATGGAGGATTGTAGCCCGACTGTCGCACTTCACTGGCCCGCAAGGCGCAACACGCCATCCTTGCCCAGCTCATAACGGTCGAGGTCGCGCGCCAGCGCCAGCATGCCCTGGTAGTGCTCGCGCGCCTCCTTCTCGATATCGTCCAGGCTCAGCGAACCATTGCCCGGCCGGTCCTGGTAACGCGGACTGAAATGCGTCAGCACCAGGTTCCGCACGCCTGCTTCCTGGGCGAAGCGCGCCACCAGCGCCGCCGAACTGTGCTGCGGCCCCGGCCCGACCTTCTGCCGGATCTCCTCGGTATAGGTCGCCTCGTGCACCAGCACGTCCGCATCGCGCGCCTCGTCCGCCAGCAGCGAAGGGGTGTCGTTGTCTCCGCCGATGATCACCTTGCGCGGCTTGCGCGGCGGCGCCAGGTAGTCCTCGGCGGTGAGTTCGCGCCCGTCCGGCAGCACGACGTTCCGCCCCCGCTGGATCTCTCCCCATACCGGACCCGAAGCGATCCCGCCGGCACGCAGCCGGCCTGTGTCCAGGTGGCGCTCGACGACGGCCTCGGTAAAGCTGTAGGCCCAGCAGTCGATGCGGTGCGAGAGTCTTGTCGCGCGCACCCGCAGGTCGGGCAGCACGTCGGCATGCGACAGATCCTCGATCGCCACCCACGCGAGCGGGTAGGGCAGTTCCAGCTGGGTCGCGGCCATGATGCATTCGATCATCGGGCGCAGCGGCGCCGGGGCGACGATGGTCAAGGCCTCGCTGCGGTTCAGCATGCCGGCCGTGGCCAGCAGGCCGGGCAGGCCGTAGCAGTGGTCGCCGTGCAGGTGGGTGATGAAGATGGCGCGCAGGCTCACCGGCGACAGGCCGGCGCGCTGCAGGCGGTATTGCGTGCCTTCGGCGCAATCGACCAGCGACCAGTGTTTCGCGCCGCTGCTGCGGACCGCGGCCGCGGTCATGTTGCGGCTCCGGGTGGGCGTGCCGGAGGAAGTACCGAGGAACTGGATTTCCATAAAGTCTGGCTGCGATGAGGATGCCCCATTATCACGCAATCGCTGCGATGTTTGATTTTTCGCAAACCGCAGGACCCCCTCGACTTGTCTGACGTGACAGGACGGCCGCCGTGGAGCGGCTGCCACCATCATCGTTCACGAGGAGGTGTCATGCGCAAGTTCACTATGCTGATCGCGGCAGCATGCCTGCTGGCCGCTCCCTTTGTCGCCAGGGCCGAGTGCAGCCGGCCGGTATCGCGGCTCGCCCTGGTCGATGCGGCCAGGCAGGCCGCTTCTCCGATGGGCGGCAGCGTGCACGGCCTGTACACGCTGTCGAACGGACAAAGGCTGCGGCTGATGGACCACTATGGCGACCTGGTCGCCATCTTCGAGGGGCGCCAGCTGGTCCGGCTGCAGGAGGCAGGTCCCAACCGTTACGCTTCGCGCGAAGGCGACGTCCAGCTGAACTGGGCGCCGCGCGACGGCGAGATCCGGTTGCATTACCAGGCCGACAGCCAGGGACGACTGCGACGCAGTTGCGAGTAGCCTTCAGCCGAACATCAGCGACTGGTGGGCGCCGGTGCCGGCCATGGCGCCGTCGGCCACCGCGATCGCCACATTGCCCGCCGCGCGGGCCGCGTCACCGCCCGCGTAGACGCCGGGCACGGTGGTCTGCTTGCGCTCGTCGGTGCGGATGAAGCGTCCCATCGGCCCCTCGTCGAAAGCGCAGCCCAGGCGTTCGGCGAGCGGGCTGGCCATGTGGGTACGGCCGTAGGTGAACAGACCCGCCATCGGGAAACGCCGGCCGTCCGCCAGCACCACGGTGGCGGCGTCTTCGATGCGCGCGACCAGGGTTTCTTCGATGGCGGCCACGCCGCGCTGGGCCATGGCGGCGCGCTGTTCATCGCTGGGTTCGAAGCGGCCGTTGGTGAACAGGGTCACGCGGCCCCAGTCCGGCAGCATCATGGCCTGGTGGAAGGACAGCTCGCTGTTGGCGAGGATGCCGATGTCGCCCTGCTGCAGCTCGTAACCGTGGCAGTAGGGGCAGTGGAAGACGCTGCGACCCCAGCGCTCGGCCAGGCCCTCGATGGCGGGCAGCTCGTCGCGCACGCCGGTGGCGAGCACCAGGCGGCGGCCGTGCACGGGAGCGGCGCCCTCGAGTTCGACCAGGAAGCCGTCGTCCCCGGCACGGGCATCGACGGCGGCGCCAAGGTGCCAGCTGACGTTCGGGTAGGCCGCGACATCCTTCCTGCCGGCTTCCGCAATGGCGGCCGCCGGCTGGCCGTCGCGGCCGAGGAAGCCGTGCGAATCCCGGGCGAAGCGGTTGCGGCGCCGGCCGGCGTCGACCACCAGCACCCGGCGGCGGGCGCGCGCCAGTTGCAGGGCGGCCGACAGGCCGGCATAGCTGCCGCCGACGACGATGGCGTCAAAGGTCTCGTTCTGGATGGGCATGGTGGACTCCGTGGGTGTACGCATGTTGGTCATAGCGGCGGTTGAACTCGGCCGAGAGGTCGGCCAGGGTCACGTGCCCGAGCTGGCGCATCAGGAGGGCCTCGGCCTCGTCGAAGGCTTCGCCGAGCGACTCGTTGACGACCTGTTCGACCAGGCAGCCGGGCGATTCCGTGCGGTTGCCCATCGCGAAGAAGGGCGGGGCGCCCACCGCTTCGTAGATGTCGCGCAGCGTCACCTTCGCCAGGTCGCAGGTGATGCTCCAGCCGCCGCCGTGGCCGCGGTTCGACGTGATGAAGCCGCGCTCGCGCAGGCCGGCCAGCACGCGGCGCACCAGCACCGGGTTGGTGTCGAGGAAGCGCGCCATGTCTTCCGAGGTCATCGGATGGTCGCTGTGGGCCAGGTGCAGCAGCACGTGGAGCACCGAGGATAGTTTGCTGTCGCGTCTCATGTAACTCATGATATTACAAATTCGCGCGACCGTGTGCGCAGTCGGGCGAAAAAATCAGCGGGGAGGCAGGCGCAGGGTTGGCAGGACGCGCCACATGTAGAAGCTGACGCAGGCGCCGACCAGGCCCAGCAGGGCCGGCATCGCCAGTCCTTCGAAGCGGCGCATTCCCATGAGCAGCGAGCCCCACAGCATCACGGTCGCCACGATCTTGGCCTTGAGCGGAATGCCGCGACCGGCCTCGAAATTGCGCAGGTACTCGCCGAACACAGGGTGCGAGAGCAGCCAGCCGTGCAGGCGATCGGAGCCGCGCGCGAAGCACCAGGAGGCCAGCAGCAGGAAGGGCGTGGTCGGCAGCAGGGGCAGGAAGATACCAAGGATGCCCAGCAGCACGGCGATCGCGCCGGCCACGTTATAGAAAGGTTTCATGATGATGTCACTCTAGCATGCCCCTTGCAGGGCGAGGCGTGAAAGAATATTTCACGGAAGGCTTGCAAATGAAACAATATTGCGCCGTTGCTTTAAGGCATCAATTCCGGCAAATTTTAAGCGGCCTATAAATTCCATATGGAAACAGCAGATATAATCGCGTGAAATTTGACGGGCGCGATCCATTACTGAACGGGCGCGAGCACGACGCCCGGCTTCGCCTTCATTCACCGGTTGCCGCAGTCCGTCGTCATGCCTTCGCCCATCACGCACCCCACCCGTCCGCCCGCCAGGCGCCCGGCGGATTTCTTCCGCCCGCGTGTGCTGCGCGACCTCGCCATCTACCTTGCCTGCATGCTGCCCATCGTCTGGGGGCTGGTGGCCGTGGAGCGGGCGCGCTTCGCCTCCCTTGCCGAGAGCAGCACCCGGCGCGACCTGCGCAATTACGCGCGCGTGTTCACGGAAGAGGTGCGCGCCACCGTCGGCATCGTCGACCTGTCGCTGCTGCAGCTGCGCTCGACCTGGCTGCGCGACCGCGACAGCTTTGCACAGACCGTGGGCGAGCACGCGCGTCATCTGCGCCACCGGGTGCCGATGCTGGTCACGGTGATCGACGCCGCCGGCCGGCTCGCCTATACGAACGCAGGTCCTTCGCACACGGGCACGGACCTGAGCGCCTATCCGGCCTATTACGCCCACCTCGAAGCAGCCGACGACCGCTTCTTCAGCGGCCGTCCCGTGATGTCGCCCCTCACGGGCGCCTGGGTGGTGCATTTCAGCCGCGCGATACGCGACCGGCAAGGCCGGCTGCTGGGCGTGATCGTGGCCGCCGTGTCGCCGGATTACTTCGTGCGCTTCTACGACGACATCGATCTCGGGCCGAGTGGCTCGGTGTCGCTGATCACGGTCGATGGCGCGGTGATCGCACGCAGCACCCGGGTCGACCGCCACCGAGGCATCGGCAGCGTCCTGAAGGACAATCCGCACACCGCCCACAGTCCGATCACGGGAAGCTTCCGGCGCGTCGGCCAGATCGACCAGATCGAGCGCTACTACGCCTGGCACAGGATTCCGGAATACGGCATGGTGGTGACGGTTGGACAGTCCGTGCACGATGCGGGCCTGCGCTTCGAGCAACAGCGCGACGTGCTGGCCGGGATCGGAGGAACGGTCTCGCTGCTGCTCGCCGTGCTGGGCTGGGCCGCATTGGGGGCCACCGACCGCCGGCGCCGCGCCCTGAAGGCCCTGGCCGCCGCCGAGACGCGCTGGAAGCTGGCGCTGAACGCCGCCGGCGACGGCGTCTGGGACTGCGACGTGGTCACGGGCCTGGCAACCCTGTCCTCGCGCGCCCAGCGCATCCTCGACACGGACCGCGCCCTGGTTTCCCTGTACGGCAGCGCCCTCGACGCGATGGTCCACCCGGACGAGCTCCCCGGCCTGCGCGCCGCGCTGCGCAGCCACCTGGCCGGCCGCAGCGCCGACTTCGCGTTTGAATTCCGGGTGCGCATGAAGCGCGGCGACTGGAGCTGGATCGAGGCGCGCGGCACCGTCAGCGAGCGCGACGAACTGGGCCAGCCGCTGCGCATGGTCGGCACCTTCTCCAACATCGACGTGCGCAAGAACGAGGAGGCGCGCATGCGCCGCATGGCGCACGAGGATGCGCTGACCGGCCTGCCGAACCGGGTGCTGCTGGGCGACCGCCTGCGCCAGGCGATCCGCAGCGCCGGGCGCGACGGCCACAAGGTGGCCGTGATCTACTTCGACCTCGACAAGTTCAAGCCCGTCAACGACACCCACGGCCACGCCGCCGGCGACCGCCTGCTGCAGCTGGTGGCGCGCCGCCTGCGCGCCGGCCTGCGCGATTCCGACACCTTGGCGCGCATCGGCGGCGACGAATTCGTCGTGCTGCTGCCGCGCTGCGCCGGCATCCAGGACGCCGCCATCGTGGCCGACAACATCCTCGCGCAGCTCAACCAGCCTTTCGAGGACGGCGAGCTGACCCACCGCATCTCGGGCAGCCTGGGCATCGCCCTCTACCCGGACGACGGCATGGACGGCGACGCCCTGCTGCGCAGCGCCGACGCGGCCATGTACGACGCCAAGTCGCACGGCCGCAACCGCGTCGCCAGCCACCACCGGGACGAAGCGTAAAGCGCACACCTCGGTGTCAGGTCTGACATTCGGACACGAGCTCAACAATACGCAACGGCTCGCACGCAATTCGACGAGCAGATCTGCAAAAAAAGAACGTTCTCGAATCTTGCTGAGGCGCTGAAGAAAGGGCGCGGCATCCATACAGATGAGGCCGTGTCCGGATGTCAGACCTGACACCCAGGTTTGATGTGGCCCGGAGTTACTGGTTTTGTTGCGGCTCGGCGACCCCGTCCGGCACCGTGCGCGCCGCCACCGCCACGTGGCGCGGCAGGTAGAGGGTCACTGTCGTGCCCTTGCCCGGCTCGCTGGCCAGGCGGATGTCGCCGCCGCTCTGGCGTGCGAAGCCGTGGGCCATCGACAGGCCCAGGCCCGTGCCCTTGCCCTCGGGCTTGGTGGTGAAGAAGGGTTCGAAGACGTGTTCCATCACGTCCGGCGGTATGCCGTGCCCGGTGTCGCTGACCGCCACCGTGACGTAGTCGCCCGGGGCCAGCGCAGGGTCGTTCGCGACCGTGACGTTGTCGAGGACCAGGCGCACGCTGCCCCTGCCGTCCATGGCGTCGCGCGCATTGATGACCAGGTTGAGCAGCACGTTCTCCAGCTGGTTCGGATCGGCCAGGGTCGGCCACAGGGCGGGCGGGGCGCTTTTCTCGATGCTGACGCCGTCGCCGGCGGCGCGCAGCACCAGGCTGTCCATGCGCGCCAGCAGTTCGTCGACATGCACCTCGCTCGGGTGCAGCGGCTGGCGGCGGGCGAAGGCGAGCAACTGGCCGGCCAGCTTGGACCCGCGCTCGACCGCATCCAGGATGCTGAGCAGGCGCTTGCGCTTGCCCTCGTCGAGACGGTCGGCGCGCAGCATCAGCTGCACGTTGGCGCTGATGATGTGCAGGATGTTGTTGAAGTCGTGCGCCACGCCGCCCGTGAGCTTGCCGACCGCTTCCAGCTTCTGGGCGCGCGCCAGCGCCTGGCGCGCTTCGTCGAGGCGCTGCTGGCGCTGCTGTTCGCGCTCCAGGGCTTCGCGCCGCGCGCTGATGTCGCGCACGAAGACCGTGGCCCCGAAGCGCTCGCCGATGGGCAGCACCGCCACGCTCAGTTCCACCGGAATCTCGCGGCCGTTGCGGTCGATGACGTCCAGTTCGGTGGGGCCGCCCAGCTGGGGACAGGCGCCGCTGGTCGCGAAGCGCATGTAGCCCTCGCGGAAAGGCGCGCGTGCGCGTGGCGGCAGCAGGTCTTCGGCGCCGCGTCCGATCGCTTCGGCCGGGTTCCAGCCGAACAGGCGCGTGGCCTGGGCGTTCCAGTCGGTGATGCGCCCGTCGGCGTCCAGCGCCAGGAAGGCGTCGTGGGTGTGCTCGAGGATGACCTGGATGCGCTGGCGTTCGGCGGCGACCTGGTCGTGCGACTGGCGCAGCTCGAGGGTCATGGACCGGGCCAGCAGCAGGGCGCGGCGGCGCGAGCTGGCCAGCAGCCAGACCACCACGCTCAGCAGGAAACTCAGGCTGACGCCGGTGAGCGCGATCAGGCGCGGGCGGGTGGTGTCGAGGCTGTTCTCGAAGGCGGGGCTGGAACGCATCATGACGGTCCAGGTGCGCCCGCCCGGCAGGATCTGGGCGCTGGCCTTGAGCCGCGGCGTGCGCGCTGGGGCGGCTTTGGCGGAGCGGTAGAGCAGGGTGGCGTCGCCCTTCGGATCGCCGTCGTGGATCTCGATGTCGAGGTCGAGCGAGTGGGCGCCGCCCAGGCCCCGCATCAGGTCGTTCATCCGGAAGGGCGCGTAGACCCAGCCGACCAGGGCGGCGCGGCGCTGGTCGACGGTGCCGGAGAGCATGCCGGCGCGATAGACCGGCAGGTACATCAGGGCGCCGGACTGGGGCGCGCCGGCGCCGCCCTCGCCCGGGCCTTCCTGCACCAGCACGACCTTGCCGCTCAGGGCCGCCTGGCCGCTGTCGCGCGCGCGCTCCATGGCGGCGCGGCGCACCGGCTCGCTGTACATGTCGTAGCCGAAGGCGCGCAGGTTGCGGTCCGTGAACGGTTCGATGTGGGTGATGGCCGTCAGCACGGGGCGCTGGCCGGGCGGCGTGACGCGGTAGCCGGGGAAGCCTTCGCGCCGCAGCGCGGCCTCGTGGGCGGCCAGCTGCCCGGGCGGGACGAGGGTGGCGATGCCGAGCGCCTCCATGCCCGGGAAGGACTGGTCCAGGCGCAGGAGGCCATAGTACCTGGCCCAGTCGCTGCGCTCGAGCGCCACCGAGCCGCGCAGGTAGCCGCGCGCGCCGCGCAGCACCTGCTCGTAGACCGCCATCCTGCGGCTGATGCTGAACACCATGTCGCGGGTGCGGTAGTCGAAGGTTTCGACCAGCTGCGCCTCGGCGGCGTGCCGCGCGCTGCTCCAGGCGAAAAAAGTCACCAGCAGTGTCACCAGGCACACCAGCATGGCCAGCAGCAGCGGAAGCTGCCCGGAATCGGACGGGGTGCGGCTGGTGGAGGCGGGCTGGGCGGAGGGCATGTTTCGGTACGCGCGGCGGCGATTCTGGCGGCGGGTTGTTCGGAAACGCGCGGAAAGCGGTAGCATACGCATCCTTGCTGTGTCGGGGCGCACGTCACCTTTGCGTGTTTGGCAACGGCATTATCGCCTAAAATTGACTCAATGCAACTTTTTGTCTTCCCGTTCCGGGGCGCGCCTGCGCCTGCCCAACGATGAGCCAGCCACCATTCCTGCAGCGCCACTGGCCACTGGCGGCGCTGCTGGGCGCCCTGGTCCTGGCCCTGCTGTGGGGCGCGCTGTGGCCGGTGCGGGGAGACAGTCATGAGGTGCTGCTGGACTTTCCGCCCGGCGGGCAGGACGTGCCGTCGGAAGTGCGCCTGACCGCGGGCGTGCAGGACGTGCTGCTGCTGCGTAACCGTACTGGCCGTCCGCTGGTATTCGGGCCCTTGCAGCTTGCCCCCGGCGCCCAGTACCGCCTGCCTTTCGAGGAAGAGGGCGAGCAGGCAGTGCCGGTGCCGGCCCTGCCCGGCGGCGTGCTGCGGGTGCGCGTGGTGCGCTTGCCGGACCCGGGTTGGGAGCGCCTGCGCTGGCGCCTCGGCAACCTGGGCAGCGCGATCCGCCACCTGCCGCTCCAGGGGCCCGATTGAGGCGGCGCCGGGCGCCAATCGTGCTCCCCGCCCCCCTGCGATTCTGTCATCATGGGCATCATGTCGACGATTTCCATGCCCTTGTTCCCGCTCAGTACGGTGCTGTTCCCGGACGGGGTGCTGCCGCTGCAGGTGTTCGAGGTGCGCTACCTCGACATGATCAGCCGCTGCCTCACCGAGGACACGCCCTTCGGGGTGGTGCTGCTCACCCAGGGGCACGAGGTGCGCCAGCCGGAGGGCGAACCCGAACGGTTCGTCGCCGCCGGCACCATCGCGTCCGTCACCGAGACCGCCACCACCACGCCGGGCCTGCTGCAGGTCCTGTGCCGCGGCGGCTCGCGATTCAACGTCGTTACCGCCGAGCAGCGCCTGAACGGCCTGTGGATGGCCGAGGCCGAGCTGGTCGAGGACGACCACGAGGTGCGCATTCCGTCGGAGCTGCAGGGCGCTTCCGACGCCCTCGACCGGGTGCTGAACTCGCTGCACGACGTGCCGCAGCACCGCTGGCCGGTGCAGCCGCCGTTCCGGCTGGACGACTGCGGCTGGGTCGCCAACCGCTGGTGTGAACTGCTGCCCTTGCCCAACCGGCAAAAGCACAATATGCTCATGCTGGACAACCCCGTGATCCGGCTCGAATTGCTGCACGACGTCCTCGACGAGCACGGCCTGATCACTTCCTAGCAGGGAGATGCGGCGGCCATGAAATTCTCGGACGACCTCCTGATCGCCTACATCCACGGTGAGCTGGCCGAGCCGGCGCGCGCGGCGGTCGAGCGCGCCATGCACGCCGACCCCATCCTCGCAGCCCGCATCGCCCAGCACCGCCGGAGCGACGCCCGCGCCCACATCTTCAGCGTCTCGGCCAATGGCCACCACGACAGCGGCCACCCGCAACGCCAGCTGCCGCCCCAGGGCGCCAAGGTGGTGCACCTGGACGCCATCCGACCGGGGCGCCCCATGCCGCCGCCGCCGCCGGAACGGAGCAGCTGGTCCCCGCGCCACTGGCTGGCCGTGGCTGGCGCACTGGCCACGGGCGTGGTGGCCGGCGCCCTCGGCTGGCAGCAGCTGCAACCGGCGCCCAGCCTGGTAATGCTGGTGGCCAGCGACGGCGCCCTGGTCGCGCGCGGACGCCTGGTCGACGCCCTCGGCGACCAGCTGGCCAGCCCCGGCCCGGCGGAATCGGGCGTGCGCATCGGCGTCACCTTCGTGTCGAAGGACGGCAGCTATTGCCGCAGCTTCGTGGTCGACACCAGCGCCGGCCTGGCCTGCCGCGGCAACGGCCGCTGGACGATTCCCGTGCTGGCCCAGGCGCCGGCCGGCGCCGCCTACCTCGACGGCAGCGTGCCGCCGCCGGCGGTGCAGGCCGCGATCGACGCGCGCATCGTCGGCGCCACCCTCGATGCGCAGGCCGAACGGGCGGCCCTGCAGCGCGGCTGGACGCCATGATCCTGTCATGTGCCTGAGCAGGAATCGTCGGGATGGCCGACCGGGGAAACAGGACTTTATATACAGTGGGGTGGATTTGAGGTATCGTGTCACCCGCTAAAGTGCCTCTACCTCCGCGCGCCCGTACTCCGGCGCCTCCGCGGTCATGCGGTCCGGTCGCCGGCCCGCCGTCTCCTCTGGAAGCTTCCCGCGCAGGCCGCACCGTGCCCGCAGGCGCAGCCGTAGAGCTAACGAAATACTGTCGAAGAAGAAAATGTCTGATACCCAGAATAATGTAGCCAGCGCCGACCCGGTCGACAACATGCCGATGAGCGACGACCTGCCCGTCGTCCAGGTTGCCGCCGACGAAGCGCCGACCGTGCGTTTCGCCGACCTCGGCCTGGCGCCGGAAATCCTGCGCGCCCTGACCGACCAGGGGTATGTGCACCCGACCCCGATCCAGGCCCAGGCCATCCCGCTGGTGCTGCAGGGCCGCGACGTCATGGGCGCCGCCCAGACCGGCACCGGCAAGACCGCCGGCTTCTCGCTGCCGATCATCCAGCTCCTGATGGCCCACGCCAACAGCAGCATGTCGCCGGCGCGCCACCCGGTGCGCGCCCTGGTGCTGACCCCGACCCGCGAGCTGGCGGTGCAGGTGGCCGACAACGTCAAGGCCTACGCCAAGCACACCCCGCTGCGCTCGACCGTGGTGTTCGGCGGCATGGACATGAAGGGCCAGACCACGATCCTGAAGGGCGGCGTCGAAATCGTCATCGCCACCCCGGGACGCCTGCTCGACCACATCGAACAGAAGAACATCAGCCTCGGCCAGGTGCAGATGCTGGTGATGGACGAAGCCGACCGCATGCTCGACATGGGCTTCCTGCCGGACCTGCAGCGCATCATCAACCTGCTGCCGAAGCAGCGCCAGAACCTGATGTTCTCGGCCACCTTCTCGCCGGAGATCAAGAAGCTGGCGAACAGCTTCCTGAACAAGCCGGTGCTGATCGAAGTCGCGCGCAGCAACGCGACCGCCGACAAGGTCACCCAGACCGTGTACAAGGTCGACGAGGAGCTCAAGCGCGACGTGGTCGAGCACATCATCCGCGAGCGCAACCTCAAGCAGGTGATCGTGTTCTCGAACACCAAGATCGGCGCCTCGCGCCTGGCGCGCCACCTGGAGCAGAAGGGCATCAAGGCCTCGGCGATCCACGGCGACAAGACCCAGCAGGAGCGCATGGCCGCCCTCGACGCCTTCAAGGGCGGCGCGGTCGAAGTGCTGGTGGCGACCGACGTGGCCGCGCGCGGCCTCGACATCTCGGACCTGCCCTGCGTGATCAACTTCGACCTGCCCTACAACGCCGAAGACTACGTGCACCGCATCGGCCGCACCGGCCGCGCCGGCGCCTCGGGCGACGCGCTGTCGGTGTACTCGGACAAGGACGAGCGCCTGCTGGCGGATATCGAGAAGCTGATCAAGCAGACCATCCCGCGCGGCGAGCTGGCCGGCTTCGTGGCGCCCTCGAGCCGTTCGCGCGAGGGTTCGCGTGAGGGCGGGCGCGACTTCGGCGGCGAACGCCGTGGCCGCCGCGACGAGGCTCCCGCACGCGGCGGCGAACGCGGCGAGCGTCCCGCACGGGGCGGCTACAGCCCGACGCCGCGCCGCGAGAAGGTCGACCCGTGGTTCCTCAAGCCCTACGAGCCGTCGAGCGCGGCGCGCCGCGAGACCGTGACGGCAAGCGCCCCGGCCAAGCAGGGCAAGCAGAAGCTGGCTTTCCTGCTGGGCGGCGGTCCGCGCACGACCGCCTGATCGTCCGCGTCACCGCTTTTCGTAGGGGTGCTCCAGTCCAGTGGACTGGAGCACGCTCTGCCGACCGCGCGTCCAGCTCCGGCATGCTCCGTTGCGACTCATCCGTGAGTTGAACGCGCGGTCGGCGAAGCCGACCACCCTACGTTCCTCCATTCCGTTTCGCGATTGATCAAGCCGCGCGGCGCCCATGCAGCGCCGCCTGCACCCGGTCCAGCAAATCCTGGTGGTCATAAGGCTTGGCCAGCACCTCCAGCGCCTGCCCCTTCGCGCTGCGCGCCGGCAGTTCGTCCATATACCCCGTGGTGACCAGCACCGGCATGCCGGGGCGCGCTTCGTGCACCTTCTCGATCAGCTGCAGTCCGTTCATCCCGCCCGGCATGATGACGTCGGTGAACAGCAGGTCCACCGGTTCCCGGGCCAGGAGCGCCAGCGCCGTTTCGCCGCTGGGCGCCGACACCACGTCGTAGTTCGCCGCCGCCAGCATGGCTTCGGCCAGCCCGCGCACGTCCTCGTTGTCTTCCACCACCAGGATGCGGCACTTGCGGCCCTCCTCGGCGGCCGCAGTGGCGAAGTCCGGGCCGCCGGCGTCTTCGTCCCGGGCCTGTTGGGTCACGGGGAAGATCATGCGCACCCGGGTGCCACGGCCAGGCTCGCTCTCGATCTCGAGCCGCCCATGCGACTGCTGCACGAAGCCGTGCACCATGGCCAGGCCCAGTCCCGTGCCCAGGCCCTTGGTGGTGAAGAAGGGTTCGGTGGCGCGCCTGGCCACCTCCGGCGCCATGCCTTCGCCTTCGTCCAGCACGCAGATCGACACGTAGTCGCCCGGCGGCAGGCGGGAGGCGGCGCGGTGGGCCTCGTTCACGATGGCGGTTCCCACCGTCACCGCGCCGCCCTCGGGCATGGCGTCGCGCGCATTGATGACGACGTTCAGCAGGGCCATCTCGAGGTAGGTCGGGTCGAGCGAGCAGGGCGGCAGGCCGGGCTTGAGGTCCAGGCGCAGCTCGACCTTGTCGCCGAGCGTGCGCACCAGCATGTCGGAGAACTCGACCACCAGGCCGTTCAGGCTGACCCGTTTCTGCTCGAGGCGCTGCTTGCGCGCAAAGCTCAGCAGCTGCTGGGTGAGCTTGCCGGCCTGCATGGTGGCGCGCTGGGCGCGCCGGATCGGATCGCCCGCCGCGGTCTTGCCGGCCGTGAGCAGGGCCAGTTCGAGGTTGCCGTTGATGACCTGCAGCAGGTTGTTGAAATCGTGGGCCATGCCGGCCGAGAGCTGGCCGATCGCCTCCATCTTCTGCGCCTGCAGGTTCGCTTCGAGCATGCTGCGGCGCTCGGTGATGTCCATCTGCGAGGCGAAGAAGTAGAGCAGCTTGCCGTTCTGGTCGAAGATCGGGCCGATGAAGAGGGCGTTCCAGAAGGGCTCGCCGTCGGCCTTGTAGTTCAGCAGGTCGACCGAGACGGCGCGCTGCTCCTGCAGCGCCTTGCGCACTTCGGCGACGGTGGCGGGGTCGCTGTCAGGCCCCTGCAGGAAGCGGCAATTGCGCCCCAGGACCTCTTCTTCCTTGTAGCCGGTGAGGTCGAGGAAGGCACCGTTCACGAAGACGATCGGATTGTCTTCCAGGTTGGGATCGGTGACGACCATGGGCATGCGGGTCATCTCGACGGCGGCGAAGAAGATGTTGCCGCGGTCCTCCAGGCCTTCGCGGCCGATGTAGCTGGCCTGCCAGTGGTTGACGCCGGGATTGCCGGCCGGGTTGAAGGCGTTGCCTTCCACTTCGCCGCGCGCCATGACGCCCGCGCTCTGGCCGCCGCCCTGTACGTCGAGCGGCCTGTCGAGGTGTTCGTCCTTGTCCGTTCCTGTTGCCATCGAGCGAATCCCTGGTATGCATGGCGATGGGCGCCGCCTGGCCCGCCGCAGGAAGCGGACCGGGCATGGATTCACTCTACCCGGCGCACACCGAACCCTCCGTTCGTGACTTCACACAGGCCGGCCCTCGTCTGCGGCGAATCAGGCGAGGGGCCGGGGAGCGCAGTCAGGCCGAATGGCGGAAGGTCACTGCCTTGTGCAGCGCGAAGGTCAGCACGGGGCCGAACAGGAGCACCATCAACAGTCCCGCCAGGTAGTGCCAGGCCATCGCCTCCGCCAGCGCCGACAGCCCGATCGTCAGGGCCAGGCTGAGCAGCGAGACGGCAAGGAAGCTGCGGTAGCGGCGCCAGCTGGGCGGCTGGCGGAATGCCAGCCGGCAGTTGGCGAAGAAGGAAAACGTGTTCGCGACAGCAAAGCCGGCCACGTTGGCCGCCACCGGATGCAGCAGCACGCCTTCGACCAGGGCGATCACCGTGGCCGAATGCAGCAGGGTGTTGGCAACCCCGATCATGCCGAACAGCAGCAGCGCACGGTGGCGCTCCAGCAGGCGGACGAACGGCTTGTCAGGCTGTTTCACGCTCGTGCGCCGCCGACGGCGCGGAAGCAGGGCGGTTATCCGGCTGGTATTCCTCGCGCACCAGGTAAACGGGGCGCCGCTTGACCTCGTGGTAGATGCGGCCAACGTATTCGCCCAGCACGCCGATGCCGATCAGCTGCACGCCGCCAAGGAACATGCCGCCGGCCATCAGCGAGGCATAGCCAGGCACGTCGACGCCGTGGATCATGGTGCCGATCACCGTCGTGCCGGCGTACAGCAGGGCCAGCGCCGACACGGCCATGCCGATGTAGGTCCAGATCTTGAGCGGCGCCGTCGAAAAACTGGTGATGCCTTCCATTGCCAGGTTCCACAGCCTCCAGAAATTGAAACTGGAGGTGCCCGCATGGCGCTTGGCGTTTACATAGGGGATCGTGACGGTGCGGAAACCCACCCAGGCGAACAGGCCTTTCATGAAACGGTGGTTTTCCGGCAGCCGGCGCAGCGCCTCCACCACGCGCCGGTCCATCAGGCGGAAGTCGCCCACGTCCATCGGCACCTCGACGTGGGAGATCAGGTTGTGCAGCCGGTAAAAGGAGGTGGCAGAGAATTTCTGCAGCCGCCCGTCGGTCTCGCGGTCGGTGCGGCGCGCGAGCACCACCTCGGCGCCCTGCTCCCACTGCGCCAGCATCTCGGTGAGCAGCTCGGGCGGATGCTGCAGGTCGGCGTCGATCGGCACCACCGCGTCGCCCTGGGCGCGGTCCAGCCCGGCCGTCAGCGCGGCTTCCTTGCCGAAGTTGCGTGACAGGTCTACCAGGTGCACCCAGGAGTATCGGGCGCGCGCCTCGAGCAGCTCGGCCCAGGTGTTGTCGCGGCTGCCGTCGTTGACGGCGACCACCTCGATGTCATAGGCGGACAGGCTGTCCGCGATGGCGGCCACGCGGCGGAAGAACTCCGTTACGTTGCCCGATTCATTATAGAACGGGGCAATCAGCGAAATGCGTTTCTTGTTCATTGACGGTCCTGCTGGTGAATAGTGCTGCGGCACAGGAAGACGATGTCCATGTCGGCACAGGTGGAATCGGGGCCCATCAGTTTCCTGGCATCGGCCAGCTGCGGAAAGGAAGCCTTCTCGAATGCGACGGCCGTGCTGTCCGGCAGTTGGGCGATGGTTTGGGCGGTGTCGTCGCAGCGCTTGGCCGCGCGGGCGATGTAGCCTGTCGAGAACGGATAGCGGTGCTTGACCGCATACGCCATCACGGGCAGCAGCGCGTTGGAAGCGGGCGCATCGGTGCAGCGGAAGGGCGGATAATAATGCATGGCGGTAATGCCCGGACCCAGGAAGGCGTCCCAGCGCGCCGCGTCGACGGCCGCGGGCTTGACGTGGGCCACGGTCACGTGCACCCGGTGGTGGTGCACTTCCAGGTCGGTGTATTGCAGGGCCAGGAGGCCGGCCAGGACCGGCGCCGACACCAGCCAGTGCACGTGGCGCGCGAAACCCAGCACGGCGAAGGCGGTGATCGCATAGCCGACCGGCCAGAAGAAACGGCCGGAAGCGCGAAAACTGGTGGTCACCACCTGCATCCATTCCGGGAACAGGACCGCGAACAGGCGCGCCGAACCGAGGTGCACGATGTTCGACACGGCGAACATGGCCAGCAGCGCGAGCACCCATGTGAGCACGCGATGGCGGCGCCAGAATCCGGGATCGCGGCGCCCGGTCAGGCGCCAGGCGGCGACCGCCAGCGCCAGCACGAAGACGCCGACGTAGTTGTAGCCTTCGTTCTGGCCGTCGTGCGCCAGCGGATGCTCGAGCTGCAGGTAGATCCCGCCGTGCAGCGGCGCCAGCAGGTTCATCGAGAAGTAGCCGAAGCCCCATTCGCGGTTGCCGGCGCCCGGCGGCAGGGGCAGCATCGTTGCCCACATCGTCAGGAACAGCAGGCCGAACACCGCGACCGGCGCGAGCAGGGTAGAGCGGAGCGCAGGCGCCGGCGCATCCGGGCCGGCCGGCCTGTGCAGCAGCTGGCGCAGCACGTCGGCGGCGAAGATGCTCGACACCATCGCGCACAGGTAGATGTTGATGTAGAAGGCGCCCACCACCAGCGCCATCCACCAGCCGGTCGCAAGGCGCTCCAGGCGCACGCTGCGCAGGTAGACGGCAAAGGCGAACAGCAGCAGCCATTGCGACATCAGGCTGGTATGCGAGATGCGGAAGGTCAGGGCGGGGAAGGCGGCGAACAGCAGGGCCAGGGCCGCCAGGGCGGCCCAGTTGCGCATCCGTGCCTCGCGGCAGATCCACCACGCGCCCACGCCCTGCAGGATGAAGCACAGCGCGATCCACAGGCCGAAGGGGTTCCAGTAGCCCTTGCCGTGGGTAAGCACCTTCAGCACCAGCGAGTAAAGTGGAATGGCGTCGAGGAACGTGGCCAGCGTGCCGTCCGGCGTGTTCAGGGTATCGACGCGCAGCAGCGGCCAGCGCCACTGGTCGCTCGCGAAGGCATTGAAGCCCGCCAGGTACTGGGTGACGTCGGCATTGTCGCGCCACCAGAACGGCGCCGTCCCGTGCAGCATCGGGAAGCCGAACAGCCACCAGGCGTAGCCCAGGGCCAGCGCGGCGGCCAGGCCCATGCCTGCCGGGCCATGGATGTCGAACCAGAAGGAGGCGCGGCGCCAGGGCGCCGCGGGCCCTGCAAGCCGGGCGCGCATCGTGCGGAGGGAAGTCATGTCGCCTGCTTCGCTCCCAAGGCCGTGCCCGGCAGCGGCGCGGTGAGCAGCGCCAGCAGCGCGCGCGCCTGCTCGCGCCAGGTCATCCAGCGCATGCCCGCGGACGTGGGGTGGCGTCCTTCGGCATGCAGGGCCAGCCATGCGCGCACCGCGTCGGCCAGGTCGGCGGCTTCCAGGCCCGAGAAGTAGTGGGCGTGTTCGCCGGCGACTTCGCGGAACACCGGCAGCTCGCGCGCCAGCAGCGGCAGGCCGTGGTGGGCCGCTTCGATCAGCGGCAGGCCGAAGCCTTCGGCCTCGCTCGGGAACAGCAGGCAGGTGCTGGCCAGGTAGACCTGCTGCAGGGTGTCGTCGTCGATCCCCTCGAGCCACAGCAGGCGCTTGCCCAGCTCCGGGCTGGCGCGCAGGCGCTCCATGATCTGTGGCAGGGTGCGGCGGTCGGCGTCGGCCAGCGGTTTCCAGCCTTCGCGGCCGACGATGACGAGGTTGACGTCCACGCCTTGCGCCCACAGCTGCTCGAAGGCCTCGATCGCCTGCAGGTGTCCCTTGCGCGGCTCGATCGTGCCCACCATCAGGAAGCTCGGGCGGGCGGCGACCTGCCGGGCCTGGGGCGACTCGACCGCCTGGCCGCTCATCTGCAGTTCCAGGTCGGCGCCCAGGTGCAGCCCGGTCAGGAGCTGGCCCGGGCGACGCGCCACGCCGCGCTCGGCCAGCCAGGCCCCCATATCGGCCGCGACCGCGTGCGAGATGCAGACCAGACGGTCGGCTTCGGCCGCCACGCATTCGAGCCAGGCGCCATGGGTGATGTCGGCGCGCGGCGGGAAGAACTCGGGACGCAGCACCGGCAGCAGGTCGTAGACCGTGAAGTTGATGCTGACCCCGCGTGCGCGCCAGGCCGCGTACAGGCCGTTGCGCGCCGCTTCCATGGTGGCATGCGGCGCGAAATCGGCGCAGTAATAGATGTCGCCGGCCAGCACGTCGACCACCGGGTCGGCGCCTTCCAGCACGTCCCCGATGCCGAGCAGGCGCGCGCAGTAGTTGCGCGCGTAGCGGAAGTGCGGCGCGCCGCCGTCCTGGCTGAGATACACGGGCTCCACTCGGTAGCCGATGGCGCGCAGCTGCAGCAGTTCCTGCAGCTGGTTGCGCACCACGCGCTCGATGCCGGTCTTGAGATCGTTGCGGGCGATGGTGGTCACGTCCAGCAGCAGCTGGCGCGGCTGCAGCGGATCGGGGCTGCGCGCGGCGCAGCGCGCCAGGCGCTGCAGCATGGCGTCGTCCTGTTCCAGCCCCTCGGTCGCCAGCAGCGCGCGCAGCAGCGCCGGCCGGCCATGGCGGCGCTTGCGCGCGTCCACCGCCAGGGCTTGCTTGTACATGAGGCCGACCCGTTCCGGGCTGTTGCGGGTGCCCATCAGGGCAAAGCCCGCGGCGCCCAGGGCGCGCCGGCGCGCGTCGTCGTTGCGCAAGGTTTCCAGCGCGTCCACCAGGGCCTGCTGGCCGAACGCGTCCGGCAGCATCCACACGGCGTCGTGCGGGAACTCGGCCATCGCGCCGTTCGCGTTGATGATGACCGGGAGGCCGTAGATCATGCAGTCGAGCACCGTGCCCGAGGTCTCGCCGCGCGATCCGGTGCGCAGCTGCACGCCAATGTCGGCCGCCTGCAGGTAGCGGAAATAGTCCTCGTCCGAGGTCCAGCCCGAGATCGTCACCCGCGCCCCCGCGCCGGCCGCGCCGATCGTTTCCGTCATCCGGCGGCCATAGTCGCCGCCGTGGTTGGCGCCGACGAACACCAGGTGGCAGCGCGCATCCCGGTGCAGGCTGGACGCGAGCCAGGCCTGGAGCAGCTCCAGGCAGTGCTTGGTGGGCGCGACGAAGCCGAAGTTACAGACCAGGAAAGTGTCGTCGTCGATGCCGAGGGCGCGGCGCGCGGCGGTGCGGTCGTTCTCGGCCGGCACCGCGCGCGGCAGCTGGGCCGGGCTCCAGTCCTCGCCGGCGCGCGGACCGTACCAGTCGCGCGCCAGCTGGCGTGCGTACTCCGAGTGCACGATGACGTGGCTGGCGTCCTGCAGGATCTCCAGGTTGCTGGGGTAGTCCTGCTTGGTGCGGTCCAGGCCGTCCGGGGCGATACTGGACTGCACCGCCGCATAGCCGTGCGAATGCAGCAGGCTGCGCGTCCACACGCCCGGCATGGCCCCCGTGACCTGCTCGTAGGAGATCATGCTGCTCAGGAAGAAGTCGTGCAGCACCACCACGCCGGGGTGGCGCGCCAGCAGCGGCAGCATGTAGCTGTGGAAGGGACTGTTGCCGAACTGGTAGACGATGTGCTGGTAGCGTTCCGGATGCTGGTCCAGCCAGGAGGCCGGGTGCCGCGGCAGGTGCGCCAGTTCAGGCGGCATCTCCACCTTGTCCTGGTGCACGATCAGTTCGACCTCGAAATGGGGCAGCAGGGTAGGCAGCACGCGCACCGCGTAATCGGCCACGCCGGTGCGCTCCGGCGGCAGCGGCGACAGGAAGGCGATGCGCGGCTTCAGGCCGGCCGCTTCGCCTGCGGCGGGCGCGGCGGCGCGGGCGGCCACGCGCTCCTCCAGCGCGGCGATGGCGCGGCGCGCGCTGTTGTCCCAGCTGAACTTGCGCGACTGCAGGGCGGCGTGCTCGCGCAGGCGCGCCTGCAGCGCCGGATCGCACAGCACCTGGGCGATCCGGGCCGCGATCGCGGCCGGCTGGCGGCCGTCGAACATGGCGTCCTGATTGCCGATCACTTCCGGGATGCTGGTGCTGTCGGCGCCGATGGCGAGCGCTCCGCAGGCCATCGCCTCCAGCGCCGGCAGGCCGAAGCCCTCGTGCAGCGAGGGGAACACGAACAGCGCGCAGCTGCGGTACAGGTCGATCAGGTCGGCGTCGCTCAGGTAGCCGGTCAGCACCAGCTCGTCCGGGCGCAGGCCGTGCTGGCGCGCCAGGCTCGCCAGGCGCTGGCGCTCGCCTTCGTTGATCTTGCCGGCGATGACCAGCTGGTGGGCGGCGCGCTGCGGCGCCGCCAGCATGCCGTAGGCGGCGATCAGCCCGTCGATGTTCTTGCGCGCGTCGAAGCCGCCCGGCGCGCACATCAGGGCGGCGCGGGTAATCCCGAGGCGCCCGCGCAGGGCCGCCAGGTGGGAGGAATCGGGAGCGCCGGGATGGAAGCGCTCGTCCACGGCGGTCGAGATCGAGACCACCCCGGCCGGATCCAGGCCAAGGGCGTCGATCGCTTCCTGGCGCGAGTAGTCCGAGATCGCCAGCAGCAGGCCGGCGCGGCGCAGGGAGGCGATCTTGCGATCGTAGTAGCTGCGCTGTTCCGGCTGGCGCAGGTACTGGTCCGGGTTCAGGAAGGGGATCAGGTCGTACAGCACGGCCGCGGTGACGGCGCCGCCCTCGTCCAGCCTGCCGATCGAGGTGACGGCGTCGTCCACATAGCCTTCGAACAGGCTGGTCACCAGCACCGCGTCCGGACGCAGCTGGGCGATCGCGTATTCGCGCAGCAGTTCGCCGGCGCGCGCGCGCGGACTGTTCTGCGCCTGGGCCTCGGCGGTGGGAGTGGGAATATCGAACAGGCAGATGCGTTCGGGCGGCAGCAGGCCGGCAAAGGCCTGGCGGATATCGTCGATGGCGCCGCCCAGCGCCGCGTTCAGCGCCAGCCACACCTCGTGTTCGCCCGCATTGCGCGCCACCCCGAGGGCCAGCGCCAGCGAATAGCGCCCGATGCCGCGGTAGCGGCTTTCCGACTGGGCGCCCTGGAGATCAATGACTATCCGCATCTGGCTTCCTTGCTGTTTCCTGTTTCAGTTGGCGCAGCTGCTGGTAGATGCGTGCGGCGCGCGGCGACAGCTCGCCCCCGCCGTCGTCGAGCACCACGCGGCCGGCGTTGCGATTGTCGAGCATCATGCCGTACAGGCGCGACTCCAGCGCCGGCACGTGGCGCAGCACGGCGCGCACGGCGCGCTTCAGGGCCGGACGGCGCAGCACGGCGCCGCCGGCGCGGCGCACCAGGCCGGCGACACGCCGCCTGGCGGCGCTGCCCAGGCGTCCCTCCGCCCGCGCCGTGCGCAGCCGCAGCAGCAGGCCGGACACGCGGCGCAGCGGTTCGGTGATGCGCCATGAGGTGCTGTCGAGCATATCGACCACGCGCTGCGACATCTCGGCGGCGTGCGCTTCCACGTGTGCGAGCCGCGCTTCCTGGCGCGCAGCCTGCTGCCGCAGTTCATCGATCCAGGCGTTGACCCCGGCCGTGTCCGCAGCGATCTGCTCGGCGCGGCGCGCGACGGCGCCGATGGCGTGATGGATGTCGGCGTGCTGGCTGGCCGCATGTTCCTCGAAACGGTGCGCCAGTTCGCCCAGCGTCAGGCCCCAGGCGGCATCGAACGCGGCATCGAAGGGCGACAGCAGGTCCGGCCCCGCAGCCTTCTGCGCCACCACTGCGTAGTCGGGGCTCACGCCTTCCAGCACGCTGATCAGGGGAATCCGCTGCGCCGTGCGCAACGCCGGGTCTTCCTGCAGGCGCACGATGCGCGTGCGTCCGAAGCCCGCGTATTCGGCGGCGAAACCGAGCAGGCCGGGCGGCAGCGGATGCACGTGCGAAGGGTCGAGGTAGAAGCTGGTGGCGCCGACCGTCAGGTTTTCCGGGTTCGGCGTTTCCATGACCAGCAGCCCCCCCGGCTGCAGCGTGCGCAGCGCTTCGGCGACCAGCTCGCGCACCAGGTCGAAGGGCAGGTGCTCGACCAGGTGGAAGCACGAGACCATGGCCAGGCTGCCGTCCGCCTGCTCCCGCAGCGCGGCCAGGGCGTCGCCATGGCGCGCGTTCAGGCCGCGCTCGCGGCAGGCGGCCAGCATGCCTTCGTCCAGGTCGACGCCCCGGGCGTCGAAGCCGCTCTCGCCCAGCAGCTCCAGCCATTCGCCGCGGCCGCAGCCCAGGTCCAGCACGGCGCGCGTGCCCGGCAGCTGCAGCAGCGGATCGGTGAAGCGGGCATAGGCGCGCAGCCGCTCCTTGATGGTGTCGCGCGAACCGCGGAAGCGGTCCTCGAAGGCGCGGTAGAAGGTGGTTTCGGTGCTCTGGTTCAACGTTGGATCTCCACTTGCGGCTCCAGCCAGCTGCTGCCGACGAATTCGCGGCGGTTCATGTTCATGACCTCGAAGATGGCGGCCAGGTCGCGCCACTCGTAGTTGTCGGCCAGGTGGGTTTCGCTGCTGGTCAGCGCGGTGGTCACCGAATAGCTGCCCGGTCCCAGGTTGAGCGGGAAGCGGAAGCGGTAGTCGATGGTCTCGCCGGCTTCCAGGTCGTTCAGGGCCTGGTCGAGGAAATGGGTGTTGGTGCCGAAGATCTGCTGGCCCAGGCGGTCCTTGATCATATAGCCGAGCACCAGGCGCGGCAGCGGCCGGTTCACCTGCACACGGATGCGCAGGGCGATGGGCACGCCGACGTTGAGCACCTCGAGCGCCTGGCCATCCTCGTTCTCGAGCACCACCTCGGTCACGCTGGCGGCGCCATTGCCCGAGGTCGTGCGTACCCGCCCCTCGGGCGTGCGCACCTGTTCCACCTTGCTGCCTTCGCGCTCGGCGATCAGGGCGTTGTAGAAGTCCATGACTTCTTCCGGCGAGCCCTGCTTGGCCAGGCGGCCGCTGTCGAGCAGGATGGCGCGGTCGCAGATCGACTGCATGGCGGCGCGGTCGTGGCTGACGATCAGCAGGGTGGTGCCCTGCTTGCGGAATTCGCGGATGCGTTCGAAGCTCTTGTGCTGGAAGTAGGCGTCGCCCACCGACAGCGCCTCGTCCACGATCAGCACGTCGGGCCGGCGCACCGTGGCCACGCTGAAGGCCAGGCGCATCTGCATGCCGGACGAGTACACGCGCACCGGCTGGTCGATGTAGTCGCCGATCTCGGCGAAGGACTCGATCTGCGGCATCAGGCGGGCGATCTCGTCGACGCCCATGCCCAGCAGCTGGCCGGCCATGAACACGTTCTGGCGGCCGGTGAAATCGGGGTGGAAACCCATGCCCAGTTCGAGCAGGGCGGCGACGCTGCCGCTGATGGACACGCCGCCGGTCGTCGGCTGGGCGGTGCCGGTGATCAGCTTGAGCAGGGTGCTCTTGCCGGCCCCGTTGATGCCGATGATGCCGACCGCGTCACCGGGAGCCAGCTGGAAGCTCACATCCTGCAGCACCCATTTCAGCTGGTGGCGCGGCCGCTTGCCCGGCAGGATCCATTCGGCAAGGCGGTGCCAGCGGTTGCCATACTGCTTGTAGGCCTTGCCCAGCTTGTCGACGACGATCGTGCCCATCAGAGTTCATCCACCATTTCGCCTGCGCGCTTGCGGAACAGGTGCAGGCCCAGCGCGCAGAACAGCAGGGCGAGCACCGTCACCGGCAACAGGCTGGGCCAGTGAGGCAGCCGGTTGTCGAGCAGGATGCTCTGGCAGGCCTGGATCACGGCCGCCATCGGGTTCCAGGCCAGCAGCGGCCGGATCGACTCGGGCAGGGCGGCCACCGGATACACGATCGGCGTGAACCAGAACCAGAACTGCAGCACGATGGTGAAGAACTGCCCGACGTCGCGGAAGAACACATTGAGCACGCCCAGGGTCATGGCCAGGCCGATCGCGAACAGCACCAGGATGGCCAGCACCGGCAGCAGCGCCAGGTAGGCCCAGCCGGGGAAGGCGCCGGACAGCGCCAGGAAGACCGAGAACAGGCCGAAGATGATCGCGAAGTTCACCAGCGCATTGAGCACCACCACGATCGGCAGGCAGATGCGCGGGAACTGCAGCTTCTTGATCAGGTTCGCGTGCTCGAGGAAGACGTTCTGGCCGCGCATGGTGATCTCGGCGAACAGGCCCCAGGTGAGCACGCCCGCGCACAGGTAGATGCTGTAGGCGAAATGGCCGACATTGCCTTGCAGGCGGGTACCCATGACCTGCGAGAAGATCACGGTATAGACCAGGATCATCGCAAGGGGGTTGAGGATGGTCCAGGCGGCACCGAACAGGGAGTTGCGATACTTGGCCTGGAATTCGCGGCGTACGCTGCCCGCGATGAAGCCGCGGTAGCGCCAGACGCCGCCGAGCATGAATCGGGAAATCATCGATGTAGGACGCTGGTCAAGGGATCAGGAAGGCGCACGGCGCGGTGCGCGTCACGCGGGCTGATCCTGCAGGAAAGTTGGCCATTATAGCATGATGCTAGATGCCAATTAGCTCTTTACTAATTGTTACGCATTAAGACGGTTTTAGGACAAAGGCCGTTGTTCGTGCGGTGTGGTTCAGCCCTGGATAAGCTTTTGCAGCTCGTCCGGCTTGATAATGGTGATCTTGTGCGTGCCCTTCTGGATGATGCCCGCCTGGGTCAACGCGAGCAGGGCGCGGGTGACGGTTTCGCGGCTGGTGTTGATCATGTTGGCGATATCCTGGTGGGTCGGCAGGTTCTCCACGACCTCGACGTCGCCCTCTTTCTTCTCCTTCATCAGGTTGAGGAAGGTGTAGATGCGGCGCGACGTGTTGTGAATGCTGAGGAGGGAACGGAATTCGGAATCGCGCTGCACCTTTTCGGCCAGGAAACGCAGCATGTGGCTCGCTACCGATGGGGCGTGCGAGAACAGGTGCAGGGCGATCGAGCGCGGCAGCAGGGCGACCAGAACAGGCGTCAGGGCTACGACCGAAGCCGAGCGCACGGAGCCGTTGATGACCGCAATCTCCCCGAAGAAGTCTCCCGGCTGCAGCAGGCGCAGGCCGATCGCGCGGCCATCCTCGGTTACGTCGATGACTTGCAGCGAACCGGTGAGAAGGAACAGCAGGCTGTCGCCGGGCGCGCCCTTTTGCAGCACCACCTCGCGCTTTGCAAACTGGCGAATGCGCAGGTTGGCCTTCACCTGCTGCATGTCCTCATCGCTGAGGTTGGCCAACAGCGGGATCTTGCGCAAGTGAATCTGCAGGTTGACTTCTTGCGGTGCGGCTTCGTTCGCCGCCTGGTCCGCCGCCACAGTCGCCGGATTGGGCGTCACCTCGCTCGGAGCGAGGTCGGTGCCAGTGTCGGATTTGCGTTTGTTCGTGGATGTCATGCGTATCAGATCACTTGTAACAGTCCGAAGACCAAGGTGGCGCAGCCGATGCCCGCCGTGTTGGCAGCCATATCCTTCCAGCAAAAATTACGGCCTGGGACGAGTTTTTGCAAGATTTCGATCGCCAGTCCGGCCAGCAGCAGGCCGCCCAGCCAGCACAGCCGCAACAGCCAGTCCGGTTCGATGCGCAGCGCAAGCACACTCAATCCGGCAAATGCGATGAAATGCAGGAACTTGTCGTGTGGAAGCAACGGAAGCCAGCGCGCCGGCAAGAGGCAGCCAAGGGCGACCGCGCCGGAAGCGGCTAGAAAAACAATGAATTCCCAGGACATACCTAGCGAATGACCTTTACACCCGATCCTGGGTTAGAAGTTATCCCAGCGCAAGCTCAGCTGCAGGGCACGGCTATTATATTGGAACAAGGAGATATTTTCGCGGTTGATGGTGCCGCGCCACTCTAGTACCACGCTGGTATGCGGGCGCAGCGCCCACTGCGCTGCGCCGCGCAACGTCGTCGTATTCTGCAGCCGGCGGATTTCGATCAGACCGGGAGAGTAGATGCGGTCGCTGCGCCAGTGCTGGTGCGACAGGCCGGCCTCGAGAGTGAGCCGTTCGGCTGTCTCCCCGTACCACTGCAGGCTGCCGAACCATCCGCCACGATCGCCACCCGGGCGCAGTTCGCGGCTGTTGTCGTGCAGCCGCGTCAGCACGGCCTGGGTCAGGCTGCGCTTGCCGCGGTAGTTGGCGATGCCGCCGAGTTCGATGGTCGTGCCGTTGTAATTGGGCCGCGTCGGATAGTCGGCCCGGCTCAGGTTGGCCGACAGCGCCAGGTCGAGTTCCGGCAACGGCTTCTGGCGTGGCGAGAGGCGCGCTTGCAGTTGTTGCTGGCGCTGGTACAAGGCCCCGTCCAGCGTCACGTAGCCGAGTGCTGCCGTGCCGCGCAGTCGCCAGCTGCGTACATCCCAGGTATGTTCCAGCGCCCCCAGGACCGAGCCGGTGTCTTGCTGGTGTTCGCGGTCGTGCCGGCGCCCATAGGCCTGGGCAATGAACTGGGTGCCCTTGCCGTTGAGCTGGCGCAGGTAGGAGGCGGATAGCTGGTTGAAGCCGTCGGACCTGGGCAGGTAGGACGGGTCGAGTTCGTAGTCGACACGTTCGCTGCCGGTGCCGACCGCGAAGCGCGGGTCGCGCGCCCCCTGGTTGACGTTGTCGTCATGGCCACGCGTGGCGGACAGCAGCCATGCCGCCTGGCGGGGAGCCTGCTTGCCGCAGCCCGTTGCGCGATAGCGTGCGATCGCTTCGAGGATGCCGGCAGGCGGCGCGAAACGCAGTTCGACTTCACGGAACAGGCGTTCGGCCTCGGCGGCGTTCCCCAGTTCGCACTGGCTGATCGCCAGGTCGAGCCAGGCGCCGGCATGGCGCGGTTCCTTGTCGATGAAGCGTTGCAGCATGGCCACCGCGTCGGTCGACCTGCCTTCGGACATGGCCTGCAGCGCCTCCCGGTACAGCAGGTCCTGTTCCGTGGGCGTGCCGGCCGGGGTCTGGCTGCCGGCGTCTTGCGCCAGCAGCGGCAATGGGTTGAGTGCCAGCAGGGCGGTTGCCAGGATGAAGGGCAGCTTCATGCGCCGGCCTCCAGCGTGTACACCTGGATCGAGCGTTCCTTGCCGCGCAATTGACGTTCCCCCAGCGGAAGCAGGCGGTGACGGCGCGCCAGCGCGGCCGTGCCTTCCCCGATGATCACATCATGCGGATAATCGCGCGCAGCCTGCTCCAGCCGGGCCGCCGTGTTCACGCTGTCGCCCACCGCGGTGTAGATGCTGCGTGCTTCGGTGCCGTAGTCCCCGGCCATGGCGGCGCCGCTTTCAATGCCGATGCGCACCCGTAGCGGCGGCTTGCCGTCGGCGCTGCGTGCGGCCGAGAACCGGGCGACTTCGCGCAGGATGTCGGCGGCGGCGTCCAGCGCCAGGTCGGCGTGCGCCGCGTTGGGCAGAGGCGCCCCCCAAAAGGCGACGAGGCCATCGCCGGTGTACTTGTCCAGCGTGCCGCGACTGGCCAGCACCGGACGCGTCAGACACTCCAGGAAATCGGTGGTGAGCCGCGCAGCCTCTTCCAGCGACAGCGACTCCACCTGGCTGGTGTATCCCTGCATGTCCGCCACCAGCGTGGTGACCTCGAGCAGGCGCGGAGCGAGCGGATCTTCCAGGTCGCTGCGCAGCAACTCGTCGACGACGTCACCGGCGACATACTGGCGCAGCGTACCGAGCAGCTTGCGTGAGCGGCGTTGGGTCAGCTCCCAATGGAAGGGGACGGCGATGGCAAGAAGGTAGAGGCAGCAGAACAGGGGAGCCGCCGCTGCGAAGCCAGGATCGCGCGGCGCCAGCAGCCAGGCGAGCGCCAGCCAGAGGAGGGCGCTGGCGCCCAGCAGGAGGCCGTTTGCGGCTGCCGATAGGCGCGGCAGGGTGAAAGCGGTCGCCAGCACCACCGCGAACACAAAAGCAAGGCCGATTGCCTTTCCGGGCAGGGGCGCGGGGGCCAAGCCCTGCTGCCGGTCCAGGAGAGTGCTCAGCATTGCCGCATGCACCAGCAGGCCGGCGCTCGATGCCCCCAGGGGGGTGGCCAGGCGATCGCCGATACTCAGGGACGAAGAGCCGATCAGGACCAGCCTGTCGCGCGCCATGCCGGCCGGCATGCGGCCGGCCAGCAGGTCGCCGGCCTTGACGACCTCGTAGGCGGACCAGTCACGCGAGTAGGGGATGCGTTCGATGGCGGCGACGTGCGGCAACGGCCCCTGGGTGCTGGCGCAGCATTGCAACAGCGCCAGCGACAGGGTGGGATAGGTACGGCCCTGGAACTCGGTCAGCATCGGCAGGCGCCGCAGGGTGCCGTCGGGATCCGGCAGCACGCCGATGTTGCCGGCATGGCGCGCCGAGGCGAAGCTGACATGATTGGCAAGGTAGCCGTACGTCGGCAGGCCGGCGCCGGCGCCGCCCGGCATTCCGCCGATCAGCTTGCCGCCAGCCAGCGGCGACATCGAGTGTACGTAGTCGAACATCTGAGCCAGCACGACCGGGCCGTGGCTGGCGAGCATGGCAAGGCGCGCATCGCCGGCGGCGTCCGCCGGCTTTTCGAACAGGATGTCGAGGCCCACCCCGCGCGCTCCATCAGCCAGCACCAGTTCCACCAGGTCAGCCACGCGCGCGCGCGGCCAGGGCCATGGCAACTCCGCCACGCTGCTTTCATCGATATCGACGACCAGCACGCGACGTTCCGGCGCCACACTCGCCTGCAACTGGATGAAGCTGTCGCGCAGCCGCTCATCCGCGGCGCGCGAGAGTGCGAAGCCGTCGCCCCACTGCAGCCACGTTCCAAGCACGAGCGCGCCAAGCGCGATCATGCCGCGCAAGGCTCGGGTCGCTGTCGGAGCGGTGCGCAAAAAGCCGGAGAGTCTCATCAATAAGGGAATGGGAGGGCGGGCCAGGTTGAGGGCGAGAGTATATCGTTTTGTAGCTCGAGAGAAAAACTACCTGGGGTTGGATAGCTGTAACAATTGTAATTTGTGACGACAATCACAGACTTTACCAGCTGGTTACGGACAATGCTAGGTTACGGAGGAATTTATGCTGCATAAATATGCGCTTGTCGCTTTACTGTTGTGTGCCACCAGCGGCACGGCCATGGCTGCCGAAGCCGGTCGTGTCGTGTTTGTTGCCGGGAAGGCCGACATCGGGCGTCACGCCGCATCGCAGGATGCAGTCGTGGAAGAGGGCGACGAGCTGAGCACCGGCGCCGACGGGTATATCTACGTGAAGACTGTCGACAACGGTTTTCTTATCCTGCGTCCGAACAGCACTGCTCGCATCGTCGCGTATGCAATCGACAAGCAAGACCCTTCCAAAACCCAGGTCAAGCTGGAACTGACGCAGGGCGTCGCGCGGACGATCTCGGGGCAGGGCGTGAAGCAGGCGCGACAGAATTTCCGCTTCAATACCCCCGTTGCTGCCATTGGGGTGCGGGGCACTGATTTCACCGTATATACCGACCAGCAGACCACGCGCGTCACGGTGCTCTCGGGCGGCGTGGTCATGAGCGGCTTCGGCACTGGCTGTTCGGCAGCAGGCACGGGGCCGTGCGAAGGGCGAGATGCAAGGGAGCTGTTTGCGGGCCAGTCGGGCTTGCTCTTGCAGGTTGAGCGGGGTGGGCAAGTGCCGCAGCTGATACAGAATCCGGCCCTGTCGCCTGACCAGGCCCAGAAGCCGCGCAGCGACGAGCCGGCTGTCACGCCAGGCGCCCCGTCGGCGCCGATTGCGCAGGTTAACCTCGATCCCAGGCGCTCCGACTCGCTGAACAATGCTCGTCCTGCGCCAGCTCCAGTTCCTCCTCCGGTCGACACGCGTCCGCCCGTGGTAATTGTCGAACCCGAGCCCCCGGTGGAACAGTCGGAACCCGAGATTTTCTGGGGCCGGTGGCAAGCAGTCGCCAGCAAACCCGCAAAACCTGGACGTATTGAAGACCCGGAAATGGATATTCCTTTCTATAATTCTCAATACGCCATTGCGCGCATAAAGAATTCCTCCTTGGTCATGCCGAAGGAAGGGACTGCGGCCTTTAGGCTGGAGGGCGGCGAGGCAGTCATGACCACGGGTAGCTATGAGCGGGTTGCCAGTGTTGAGTCGGGGCAGCTGAACATGGATTTTTCGAAGCGGACTTTTGTTACGAGCCTGGTCGTTGCCGCGGGCAGTCAACGCGCGAATGTGGTTGGTAGCGGCGTCGTCTCCGACAATGGCATGCTGTATGAGGACAGCCGCTCTGACACGATGATCCGCGGTTTCCTCGGCGGCCCTAAGGCCGAGCAGGCCGGGTATATCTTCAAGAATTCCGCCAATCCTGGTGTAACCGTCAGCGGCGCGACACTGTGGGGGCGGTGATTATTTGTGAATATTCAAGCTTTTATGTGATTCATATGCATTTTTACTGAAGTTTTTTAAGGAAATTTGTAAGAAAAGTGTCGCCAGACAGTAAAAAACCGTCGATATGTGACCGCTGTCACAACGCCGCTTCGTGAATCTGGCAATATACTTCGCAGTTCTGCAAATAGGCGCAAGGAAACTTTCACCTGGCCGCAGACTTGGTTATAACCACATCATCAATTAAGAGGATTTCAAATCATGGCAGCACAAGACTACTTTGGCGTAGTGCAGCAACTGTACATCTCGTACTTCGGCCGCCCGGCTGATCCGAACGGTCTGCAGAACTTCGCATCCCAGCTGGATGAGATCGGCGCACCGAAGGACTTCAACGCCCTGCAGGCTGCTGTGCAAGCTGACAAGGCTGGCACCACCCCGCTGGGTCGCCTGGTCAACACCTTCAACAGCTCGGCCGAGTCGGCTACCCTGTACGGCACCGACAACAGCCTGATCGGCATCCAGAAATTCGTCGCTGCCATCTACCAGAACGTACTGGGCCGTGAAGCGGACATCTCGGGCTTTAACTTCTGGGTTGGCGAAATCACCTCGGGCCGTCTGACCAAAGCCTACGCCGCTGCTTCGATCACCCAGGCCGCACTGGTCAACACCACCGAGCAGGGCAAGCTGGATGCGCAAACCGTGCAGAACAAGCTGGCCGTCGCTACTGCGTTCACCGACGCACTGGATACCCCGACCGAACTGATCGCTTACTCGGGCGACGCTGCCGCTGCTGCTGCACGTTCGCTGCTGTCGGGCGTGAAGAGCTCCACCAGCGTCACTGCTTACCAAGCTAACATCAACGCCACCATCGACCAGATCGTGAACGTTGCTGTTCCTGGCCAGACCTTCACCCTGACCGCTGGCGTCGACACCCCGGTCGCAACCGCCGGCAACGACACCTTCAACGCCCTGAGCGTGAAGGCTGACGGTAGCCCAGGTTCGACCCTGAACAACTTCGACTCGATCGACGGCGGCGCAGGCAAGGACACCCTGAACATCTACACCGATGTGACCAACAGCTACAACACTACGCTGGGTGCCAACACCACCATCACCAATGTTGAAACCATCAACATCTACAACGCCAACGGCGCTGCGACCAACCTGACCGACGCATCGAAGTACGTCGGCGCGACCGCCCTGTGGCAAATCGGCACGGCTGGCAACGTCACCAACCTGTCGTCGACCACCGCTGCCGGCTTCCGTTCGTCGGTTGCTGCTACCAGCGTGACCGTCGGTGTCGTGGATGCAGCAACCAGCGCGACCATCGCCCTGGACAAAGTGCAGGAAGGCGCGACCTTCGCCGTCAATGCCACCGCCACCGGCAAGCTGGCTACCGTGACCGTCGCTGGCAACGCCGTTGACGCTGACGCTGACGGCTCGGTAGCGCCGATCGGCCTGGATGTGACCGGCGGCCTGGACGTCCAGACCCTGGTGATCAACTCGGCTGTCGCTATCGACCTGGGCATCACCGACAACGGCGATGCAGTCACCACCATCAACGCATCGGGCAGCACCGGCGCGATCACCTACGCCGACAGCGAAACCACCGTGGCTAACATCACCACCGGTAGCGGCGACGACAACGTGACCATCGTTGCAGCAACCCTCAAGGATGACACCGCGACCACCGCCAATGAGACCCTGAACGCGACCGTCAACACCGGCGCTGGCGACGACACGATCGACATCCAGGTGACCGGCACCGGCCTGACCACCATCATCGCTGGCGAAGGCGACGACACCGTGACCCTGACCAGCCGTGGCGCCGGCGGCACCCTGGACATCCAGCTGGGCGCAGGCGATGACACCTTCACCGCAGCTGTTGCCATCGGCGCAAACGACAAGGTCGATGCCGGCGCCGGCACCGACACCCTGCTGCTGAACCTGGTGGGTTCGGCCAACGTGGGCGCGTTCAGCAACTTCGACGTGTTCGACGCAGCTGGCCTGAACAAGGCCCTGGATCTGGACATCCTGACCCAGAAGAACACCGTCACCGAAATCGTTGCCAGCGGGGACGTCTTGGGCACCGCTTCGCTGACCAACGTCGGCGCAGGCGTGGGCGTCCGTGTCACCGCTGACATCGGCACGACCAACACCCTGACCCTGACCCAGAAGACCGCCGGCGCGATGACCGTGACCGTCGATGCCGACGAAACCGGCACCGGCGACACCGCCATCGACACCGTTGGCGCGAAAGTGGCTGTCACCAATGCCACCTCGCTGAAAGCAGTGTTCGACACCTCGTACCTGGATGATGTCACCGGCGAAACCACCACCGGCGACAACGTCACGACCCTGCAACTGTCGGGCGGCGCAGCTACCTCGGTTACCGTTGAATCGGGCGGCGAGAACGCGAACAACGTGCTGGCCTACGCCGACGCCTCGACCGGCACCACCGGCAAACTGGCGACCATCACCGTCACCGGTTCGCAAGCGCTGACGCTGTCGAACACCTTCGCTGCTACCAACTCGGGTCTGACCACCGTGGATTCGAGCGCCCTGACCGGCGGCCTGGACTTCTCGCTGGCAAACCTGGCAAATGGCGGCAAGGTCATCCTGGGTTCGGGCGCTGACACCATCACCGTCACCACCGCGTCGACCGTGGCTGGCGCTGAAGTGATCCAGGGCTTCGAGAAGGCAGCCGCTGCTGCAGTGGCCGCTGATGCAAGCGCAACCGCGAAAGCAGCCGCAATCGCTGACGCAGACGTTCTGTCCTTCGCAGGTGCTGTGGCTAACGCCGCTACCTTCGCAGGCGGCACTCTGGAAAACGGCGTCGTGACCTTCACCGGTTCGGGTCCGGGCAACCTGACCGCAGCCGCGGACATCGCTGCCCTGGCCGCTGAATCCGATGGCGAAGCAGTCGTGTTCGAATACCTGGGCAACTCCTACGTGTTCGTCCAGGGCGCGACCGACATCCTGGTCCAGCTGGCTGGCGTTACCGGTGTGAAGAACCTGGTCGAGAACGGCACCACCGACGAGTTCTTCATCGTGTAATACCCCTCTGTCTCCACCTGCTTCGGCAGGTCGAGCTAGACAAAGGCCAGGCGCAAGCCTGGCCTTTTTTATTCCCGCAACACAATCTGGATTTCTCTGGCAAAGCACTATTGGCTGTGCTAATCTTGCGATGTTTTGTGATCCACATCACACATTTGCTGTCCTTAACGTTGGAACCCAAGCCAGCTTTTCATGAAGAATATCCTCAAACAAAATAACGAAATCGCGCTGGTTCTTGCGTCGTTCAAGAGCGCATTCACGACAGTCGGTGCGTTCTCGGCAGTGAGCAACCTGCTGATGCTGGCGCCATCCTTGTACATGCTGCAGGTGTACGACCGCGTGCTCCAGAGCCGTAACGAGCTGACGCTCCTGATGCTAACCATCATGATGCTGTTGGCTTACCTGATGGTTGCCGGGCTCGAAGTGGCGCGCAGCTTCGTACTGGTGCGCGTCAGCGCGCACTTCGATCTCAAGCTCAATCGCCGTATCTATACGGCCGCCTTCGAGCAGAACCTCAAGCGCTCGGGCAGCAATGCGGGTCAAGCCTTGTCGGACCTTACGACCGTGCGCCAGTTTTTGACCGGTAATGCGCTGTTTGCCTTTTTCGATGCGCCATGGTTCCCGATCTACCTTGCGGTGATTTTCCTGTTCGACGTCAAGCTCGGTGTCTTTGCCCTGGTCGGTACCGTCATTCTGGTCGCCCTTGCTTACCTGAACGAGCGCGTGACCCACAAGCCGCTGGCCGAGGCGAACACCACGATGATCACGGCGAACACGATCGCTACGAATAATCTGCGCAACGCAGAGGTCATCGAGTCGATGGGCATGCTGCCCAGCCTGATGGCGCGCTGGTACAAGCTGCATGCGCGTTTTCTGAACCTGCAGGCCGAAGCCAGCGAAAAGGCAGGGAAGGTCAATGCCGCGACCAAATTCGTGCAGACCTCGCTCCAGTCGCTGGTTCTGGGCCTTGGCGCATTGTTGGTCATCGAAGGCGAGATTTCACCGGGTATGATGATTGCCGCCTCGATCCTGCTCGGCAAGGCGCTGACCCCGGTCCAGCAGGTGATCGGCGTCTGGAAAAGCTTCGCATCGACCCGCAGCGCCTACGAGCGGCTGGTCAAGCTGCTGGAAGCGACGCCCGAACGCGCGGCCGGCATGGAACTGCCGAAACCGACCGGTCTCCTGACCGTGGAGTCGGTGACCGCGGCGCCGCCCGGCACCAATGCCGCGATACTGCGTGGCGTCAGCTTCGGCATCCAGCCGGGCGACGTACTCGGCATCATCGGACCCAGCGGATCGGGCAAGTCCACGCTGGCGCGTCTGCTGGTCGGCATCTGGCCGGCGGCGGTGGGCAAGGTGCGCCTCGACGGCGCCGACATCTACCAGTGGAACAAGGGCGAGCTGGGGCCGCACGTTGGCTACCTGCCGCAGGATATCGAACTGTTCGGCGGCACCGTCAGCGAGAACATCGCCCGTTTCGGCGATGTCGATCCCGAGAAGGTGGTCCTGGCTGCCAAGCGCGCCGGTGTGCACGACATGATCCTGCACCTGCCGAAGGGGTACGACACGGTCCTGGGCGACGGTGGCGGAGGACTGTCGGGCGGCCAGAAGCAGCGCCTCGGCCTAGCGCGCGCCATGTATGGCGATCCGGCGCTCCTGGTGCTGGACGAACCGAACTCGAATCTCGATGATGTCGGCGAGAAGGCGCTCGTGGATGCGGTCGCCGACCTGCGCCAGCGTGGCAAGACGATTGTCATGATCACGCATCGCACCGCAGCGATCGGCGCAACCACAAAGCTTCTGCTGCTGCGTGATGGCGCGGTCGCCATGTTTGGCCCGACCCGCGATGTGATGCAGGCCCTGCAGGAGCAGGCGCAGAAGCAAATCCAGGCTCAAGCTCAAGCCCAGGCCCAGGCCCAGGCGGCTCAGCAAGCACAGGCCGCTCGCGCAGCAGAGGCAGCGCAGCAGGCAGGCACGCGTACGGAACAGGAATAATGAACATCACCCAACTGAAGAAGAAAAACGAAGTCGCCGAGGTAATTTCGCACGAAGTATCTCCGGTCGAGGTCAAGACCGATCCGGCTGGCTATAGCCGTTTCGGCTGGCTGGTCGTGGCGGTCGGATTCGGTGGCTTCCTGCTTTGGGCAACCACTGCGCCGCTCGACCGCGGCGTTCCAATGCCTGCGACCGTGGTCAAGGAAGGCAACCGCAAGACGGTCCAGCATCTGACGGGCGGCATGGTGCAGGACATCCTAGTCAAGGATGGCGACGTGGTGCGCAAGGACCAAGTGCTGGTTCGCATGAACAATGTGCAGGCTTCCGCCCAAGTGGAAGCAACGCGCGCGCAGTTCATCGCGGCGCGCGCTACCGAGGCCCGCCTGCAGGCCGAACGTGATGGTGCGAAGAGCATCACTTTTCCAGCGGCGCTGGCGCCCTACAAGAACGATGCGGACGTCGTCGCGGCGATGGCGCTGCAGAATCAGCTGTTCAGCTCGCGCCGGATGTCGCTCGAGAGCGAGCTGACTGCCATCGACGAGAACATTGCTGGTCTGCAAATGCAGATCAAGGGTCTGCAAGAGTCGCGCGAGAGCAAGCGCCAGCAGACCGAACTCCTGAAGGAGCAGCTGGTCGGCATGCGCGACCTGGCCAAGGATGGCTACGTGGCGCGCAACCGCCTTCTCGACCTGGAGCGCACTTACGCGCAGCTGTCGGGCGAGGTGTCGGAAGATATCGGCAACATCGGCCGTGCCCAGCGCCAGGTAATGGAGCTCAGGTTGCGTAAGGTGCAGCGGATCCAGGACTTCCAGAAGGAAGTGCGTGGCCAGCTGGCCGAGATCCAGCGCGAAGCGGAAGCGCAGGGCGCGCGGCTGCAGGCCCAGAATTATGATCTGGCCAACACTGAGGTCAGGGCCCCGGCTGACGGCGTCGTGGTTGGCAGCACGGTGTTTACCCGCGGTGGCATTGTCGGCCCAGGTGCGCGCATGATGGACATCGTGCCGACCGACGACGCGCTGGTCGCGGAGGGACACCTGGAGGTGAATTTGATCGACAAAGTGCACGTAGGTTTGCCAGTCGAGATGATCTTCTCGGCGTTCAACACGAACCGTACGCCGCACATCCCGGGCGAAGTGGTGCAGGTCTCCGCTGACCGTGCGGTGGACGAGCGCACCGGGCAGCCGTACTACAAGGTGCGCGCACGGGTGACCGCGGAAGGCGCACGTATCATCGCGGCCAAGAAACTGGACATCCAGCCTGGCATGCCGGTCGAGATCTTCGTGAAGACTGGCGAGCGCTCGATGATGAGCTATCTGCTCAAGCCGATCGTCGACCGCGCTAAGACGTCGATGTCGGAGGACTAATCATGCGAACCCCTTCGATGAAGCTGCTTCCTGCGGTGCTCGGCATGGCGCTCGCTGCAGTCTGCAGCCAGGCTTCGGCTATCGGGCTGCTGGAAGCATATGACCTCGCGCTCAAGAACGACCCCGCGTTCCGTTCGGCCGTGTATGCGAACGAGGCGGGCAAGGAAAACCGCATCCTCGGCCGCAGCAACCTGTTACCGAGCGCCAGCGCGAGCTATGGCGTCAACAAAGCCAAAACGGTAAGGGAAATCAACGAGCGCCGGGCTCCGGACGAGGACTACATCTCGCGATCGACCGTTGTCCAGGTGCGCCAGCCCCTGGTGAACTTTGATGCCCTGGCGCGCTATCGTCAGGGGGTGGCGCAAAGTAACTATGCTGCGGCGCAGTTCGAAAGCCAGGAGCAGAACATCATCCTGCGGGTGGCCGAGGCCTATTTCGACGCCTTGTTCCAGGCTGACCAGGTAGCCCTGGCGCGCGCCGAGCGCGATGTCTATTCCGAGCAGCGCAACGTCAACAACAGGCTGTTCAAGAATGGTGAAGGCACCCGCACCGACATGCTCGAGACGCAATCGCGCCTGGACGTTGCCGAAGCCGCGCTGATCGAAGCACAGAACAATCGCGATAGCGCCCTGGACGTCCTGGCGGGCATCATTGGCGGGCACGTCGACGGCCTGGACCAGCTGCGCCCCGGGCTCCGTGCCGAAAGCCGGGATGTGCCTGACTTCGAGGAGTGGAAGAAAACCGCGATGCGCAATAATCCGGACATCCAGACACTGCAGTATGGTGTCCAGGTGGCGACGGAAGAAATCAGGAAGCAGCGGGCGGGGCACCTGCCTCGACTGGACGTCGTAGCCTCTTACAACAACGGCGTGTCCGATACGACCAGCACTATCAACCAGGACCTGAAGACGCGCAGCATCGGCCTGCAACTCAACGTGCCGATCTATTCGGGCGGCGGCATCAGCGCGGCGACGCGCCAGGCTGCGGCCAACAAAGGCAGGGCAGTGGCTGATCTCGAAACACAGATTAACCAAGTGCTGGTCGAACTGCGGCGTCAGTACAAGCTGACAGAAAGCAGCGTACCTCGCATCGATGCGTTGATCAAGGCGGTGGATTCTGCCGAATTGCTGGTCAAGGCAACCGAGCAGAGCATCAAGGGCGGTGTACGCATCAATCTCGACGTGCTGAACGCGCAGCGCCAGCTGTCGCTTGCCCGGCGCGATCTGGCCCAAGCCAGGTATGGTTATTTACTGGCCCAGCTTCGTCTGAAGGCTGCAGCCGGCACCTTGGGGCGCGAAGATGTCAGGATGATTGCAGGGTATTTCGAGTAGTTACTCGTCCGGCCCCGTCACTCGCAACGCCGTTCGGTGAAAAACGGGCGGCGTTGTCGCTTGAGGCAGGAGATGAGCTGTTCAGTGGCGCTCAAACGATGATAAAGTCTTAAGCCGCTTTGTCGTTTGTTTGTCAATCTACTTACTGGACAGGAATCGCTATGCAAGCTTGGTCTGATGGTTACATGACGGAGGTTGAATATACCTACGGGTATTACACGGAACTCAATCCGCTTCGGACACGGCTGGCGCTGCTCAACGCCGGCTACGCCTATCCGGAAGTACACACCGCATGCGAACTTGGATTCGGACAAGGATTAAGCGTAAATATCCATGGGGCGGCGTCGAATGCCGAATGGTTTGGCACGGACTTCAATCCTACCCAGGCGAATTTTGCAAAGGATTTGTCAGGGTCGCCCGAGCGGGCCGCACGGCTTTTCGATGAATCATTCGATGCTTTCTGCAGCCGCGTCGATCTGCCGGACTTCGACTTCATCGGCCTGCATGGCATCTGGAGCTGGGTGTCGGATGCCAACCGCGCAGTCATTGCCGATTTCATCAAGCGCAAGTTGAAAGTCGGCGGTGTGCTCTACATCAGCTACAACACGCAGCCGGGGTGGGCAGCGCTGGCACCGATGCGCGACCTGTTGACGGGGTTTTGCGACGCGCTTGCCGCGTCAGGGCTGCATACTGCCCAGAGAATCGGCGCGTCACTAGACTTTGCCGAGAAAGTGCTTGACAGCGGCGCCCTGTACGGCAAGGCCAACCCAACCGTCGCAGTCCAGTTGAAGCGCCTCCGTTCGCAACCAACTAATTACCTGGCCCACGAATATTTTAATCGCGACTGGGTGCCGATGGCGTTCTCGCGCATGGGCGACTGGATGGAGTCGCTCAAATTGCAGTTCGCCGGTTCAGCGCATTACCTCGACCAGATCAACGGCATCAATCTGAGTGCCGACCAGGCACGCCTGCTTGAAGAAATTCCGGACTGGCGTTTCCGCGAGTCCGTGAAGGATTTCATGGTCAACCAGCGTTTCCGCCGCGATTATTGGATCAAAGGCGGGCGCCGTCTTTCGCCTTTCGAGCGAACCGATCGTTTGCGCGTCCAGCGGGTGATTCTCGTAACTCCGCCGGACCAGGTCAAACTGCAGGCCAATGGCCCGCTCGGCTCCGCTACCTTGAAGGAAGAAATCTATTGCCCGATTCTGGATGTTCTGACCGATCATCAGCCGCACAGTCTGTCAGATATCGAGAAAGCGGTTGCCGGCAAAGGTCTCCAACTTGCACACGTCGTCGAAGCAATCATGGTGTTGGCCGGGAATGGCAATATTTACTCGGTACAAGATGACGAAGTGATCCGTAAAGCGAAACCGGCTACGGATGCTTTCAATGCGCGTTTGTACGAGAAGGCCAGGTATTCGGCGGATATCGCTTACCTGGCCTCGCCGGTCACCGGCGGGGCATTGTCTGCCAACCGATTTGAACAATTGGCTCTGCTGGCACGGCGCTCGGGAATGAAGCAGCCATCCGAATGGACACGGTATATTGCGGACCTCATGGTTGCGCAGAACCAGCGAATCGTCAAGGACGGCAAACCGATCGAATCGGCGGCAGAGCAGTTCGAGGAAATCGGCAACCGTGCAGCCGAATTTGCACGTGTTCGCGAGCCGATATTCAGAGCGCTTGGAATCGAGTGATGAAACAGGGTGCAGTCAGCATAGCGTTCTAGCGTCCACTTTCTGGCGCTGTGTTTCTTGTTACCTGCACCCGAGTGAAATTCCTAGAAGAATCAAAATAAGGTAATTCTTGAATACCTGGAACCTATTTCCATAGGCGCTGAACGAAAGGCATGCTTAAAATTAATTTCTATAATTCAAAATTCGGAATGGAGACGTAAGTGGTTACTGTTGTAAAGAAATAGTATCCTAGAGGAATCCAATATCATATTGCCGCGTTTCGCGCGCCGTACCCTTATCGAATTGTGTAATATTTTTTATACATTCATATAGGAGGCTGCGATGGCAGATAATGTGTACAACGTTCAACAAATGTATGTTCAGTTCTTTGGCCGCCCTGCAGATCCGGAAGGCCTGAAGTTCTGGGTAGACGCGTTGAACGCCGATCCGAACGTATTGCAACAAATCTCGCGCGACTTCTCGGGGTCGCCTGAATACCGCGCGAACTACGCCAACATGAACAACGAAGGCATCGTCCGCGAAGTCTACGAAAACATGTTTGGCCGCCAGGGGGAAGCCGATGGCGTCAAGTTCTGGACCGATGCCATGAACAACGGCACCCTGAACATCAATACCCTCGTCACGGCAATGGTTAGAGACGCATCCCTGCCTGACAAGCAGATTTTCAATGCCAAAGTTGCCGTGGCCACCGAATTCACCAATCACCTCGACCTTCCGGCTGAAGTCTCCGCTTACCTGCGTCCGGTGGGCTTCGACCTGGCGGAAGATTATGTGGGCAAGGTGACGGATGCGCTGTCGGCTTCCATGGCCATGCAGCCTGACCAGATCGATGCCAAGATCGCGGAGATCGTCGGTACCCCAAGCGGCATGGCGCCGGTCGAATTCCTGGCGTAAGCATGCCGTTCGGGACGCATGACGCGTCGTCGGCTCTCAAGCACGTAATAAAAAGCCTCTGCCACATGTATGTGGAAGAGGCTGTTTAATTTGGCAGTCACGGCCGGGACATCGCGGCCATCAAGCGTTACGGTCAGGATGCCGCCGCATGTCCGGCCTGCTGGCCGTGTTCATCGCCGGATGAGCCTTCCTTGCCCATGCAATGCGGGCACGACTGGCCGACCACATAATCCGGCGACAGTTGCTGGCGCGGCGTCACCACCGCGCGGCAGGCGAAGCATTGCACGGTCTCGGTCGGTTCCAGTTTCGGGTTCAGCGCGGTGCGGTAGTCGAACACGAAGCAGTCGCCCTTGTAATGATCGCCGCCGACTTCCTCGAAGTATTTCAGGATGCCGCCGTCGAGCTGGTAGACGCGCTCGTAGCCGATGTTCTTCATGTGGATCGCCGCCTTCTCGCAGCGGATGCCGCCGGTGCAGAAGGTGACGACCGTCTTCCCTTGCAGCTCGTCCTTGTGCTGCGCCGCCACTTCGGGAAACTCGGTGAACTTCTCGATGCGGTAGTCAAGGGTGTTCTCGAAGGTGCCGACGTCGACCTCGAAGGCATTGCGGGTTTCCATCATCACCACCGGCACGCCGTCGTTGTCGTGGCCCTGGTCGAGCCAGCGCTTGAGCGTCTTCGCGTCGACCGACGGCGCGCGGCCCAGTTCCGGCTTGATCAGCGGCATGCGCATGGTGATGATCTCCTTCTTGATCTTCACCAGCATGCGCTTGTGCGACTGTTCGGCGGACAGGCTTTCCTTCCATTCCAGGTCAGCCAGGCGTGCGTCGCTGCGCACCCACGCCAGGTAGTCGTCGATCTGCGCGCGCAGGCCGGACACGAACATATTGATGCCTTCCGGCGTCAGTAGCACGGTCCCCTTCAAGCCCAGCTCGTTGCACTTGTCCTGGTACTGCGGGCGCAGTTCTTCGAGATTGTCGAGGGTGACGAATTTGTAGGCGGCGATATTGACGTACATGGCTGCGGAAGGCATTGAAGAAGGAGCAGGGACGGGACAGCCGGCTATTATAAGTCAGCTGGCGGCGCCTGCGTCGATCCACGCGGTGGCGATGCTGTCAGAAAATTCCTAACGATGTCGGAGTTCTTTACAGGTTCATGCAGTAAGCATGGACAAAAATCCTTGGTTTCATTCTGTGACTCTTGGTATGGCATGGTGTTTGCTTACTCTCGGTAGCCGTGCCGCCATAACCAAGGGGATTTCCATGAAAAAACTTCATTCCGCACTCGCAGTTGTCGCGTTCAGCCTGCTCACCCACTCGGCGCAAGCCGGCGTCATGACCTTGCCGAACCAATCCTTCACCGGCAACGCCAATCCGGCTGCCACCTTCAACATGGGCTATGCGGCCCAGAACGATATCCTGATCGAATTCACGGTCAGTTATGATGGAACGCTCGGCAACAACGATTTTGCGGTCTTCTATTTTGGTAACAACAGCTCCGGACCGAACATCGGGCTCAAGGCCAACTGCGACACTTCCTGCACCAACGACCTGTTCGTGCGCATGAGCGGGACGGGCTGGGCTCCGCAAAACTATGTCAATCCTTCCGACATCGCGCCGTTGCCGGCTACCTATACCCTGTTCGGGCGCCTGTCAAAAGCCGGCTCGAGCGCCAACTACAACAGTTTCCAGCTGTGGCTGAACCCGACGGCACAGGAAAAGGCCAGCCTGACCGGTTGGGATGCTTCCGCAAGCGGCAACAGCGGTTTCGGCTCCTTCTCGAATATCGGCATCCGCACCGCCAACCTCAACGATATCACCGTCAATTTCACCGATATCACGATCACCGATGTCCCGGAGCCGGGAACCGTTTCGCTGCTCGGTCTCGCCGCTGTCGGCTTCGTCGCCATGCGCCGTCGCGGCATACGTAAGGCAGCTTGAGTAAGTTTTGTAGGGTGGGCGGTCCTCCGCCCACGCGTTCAATTCACGCATGCATCCAGGCGGCGCCCCTGCCATTTGAACGCGTGGGCAAAGGATTGTCCACCCTACGACTGCGCAACGCAAAGCCTGGCAGCGCCAGGCTTTTTTCATCCTGCCCGGCACCTGTTGAATATCGCTCTCACCCATATTGGCGAAATCGCCACGCAAGCATGTTGGCAGGCAATTCCAAGATGCCTGACCGGCACCGGTCGCGGTAAAATGCAAGGATGACTTCCCCGATCTTCACCCACCTCCGCGTCCATTCCGAATACTCCATCGTCGACGGCCTCGTGCGCATCGACGACCTCGTGGCGGCCGCCGCGAAGGACGGGCAGCCCGCGCTCGCGGTGACCGACCTGGCGAACATGTTCTGCCTGGTGCGCTTCTACAAGGCGGCGCGCGGCAAGGGGATCAAGCCGATCGTGGGCGTCGACGCCTGGATCACCAACGACGACAACCGTGACAAGCCTTCGCGCCTGCTGATCCTGGCGAAGAACCGCACCGGCTACCTGCAGCTGTGCGAGCTGCTGTCGAAAGCCTGGCTCACCAACCAGTACAAGGGCCGCGCCGAGATCCGCGTCGAGTGGCTGGAGGCGCTCGCCACCTCGACCTCGACCCTGGAACCAGGCGTCGACCAGGCCAATGCCCTGATCGTGCTCTCGGGCGCGTCTTTTGGCGACGTCGGCCAGGCCCTCGAGCAGGGCGACATCGAACGCGCCGAGCGCGCGGCGGAACGCTGGTCGCGCATCTTCCCGGGCCACTTCTACATCGAGATCCAGCGCGCCGGCCAGGCCAACCAGGAACAGGTCGTGCGCCAGTCGGTGGCCCTCGCTGCGCGCCAGGGGCTGCCGGTGGTGGCCACCCATCCGGTGCAGTTCATCAGCAAGGACGAATTCATCGCCCACGAGGCGCGCACCTGTATCGCCGAAGGCGAAATGCTGGCCAACGCCAAGCGCGTGCGCCGCTTCAACGAAGAGATGTGCTTCAAGTCGCAGCAGGAGATGGCCGAGCTGTTCGCCGACCTGCCGGGCGCGCTCGCCAACTCGGTGGAAATCGCCAAGCGCTGCAACGTCACCCTCACGCTGGGCAAGCCCCAGCTGCCGGACTTCCCGACCCCGGATGGCATGACCATCGACGACTTCCTCGTCTCGGAGACGAAGAAAGGACTGGAAGAGCGCCTGGTGCAGCTGTACCCGAACGAAGAGCAGCGCGAGAAGGAGCGGCCGCGCTACGAGGCGCGCCTGGAGTTCGAGAACCAGACCATCATCAAGATGAAGTTCCCGGGCTACTTCCTGATCGTGGCGGAGTTCATCCAGTGGGGCAAGAACAACGGCGTGCCGATCGGCCCGGGCCGCGGCTCGGGTGCGGGTTCCCTTGTCGCTTATGCGTTAAAAATCACCGACCTCGACCCGCTGAAATACAACCTGCTGTTCGAGCGCTTCCTGAACCCGGAACGCGTCTCGATGCCCGACTTCGACATCGACTTCTGCCAGGAGAAGCGCGAACTCGTGATCCAGCACGTAAAAGATTTGTATGGACGTGATGCAGTATCGCAGATCGCCACCTTCGGCACCATGGCGGCCAAGGGCGCGATCCGCGACGTCGGCCGCGTGCTCGACTTCGGCTACAACTTCTGCGACGGCATCTCCAAGCTGATTCCCTTCAAGCCGGGCAAGCAGGTCTCGATCGCGGAAGCCATCGAAGAGGAACCGCTGCTCAAGGAGCGCCTCGAGAACGAGGAAGAGGTCAAGCAGTTGCTCGACCTCGCCCAGCAGGTCGAGGGCATCACCCGCGGCATCGGCATGCACGCCGGGGGCGTCTTGATCGCGCCGGGCAAGCTCACCGACTTCTGCCCGCTGTACACCCAGGGCGGCGACGCCGGCGTGGTCTCGCAGTACGACAAGGACGACGTGGAGGCCGTCGGCCTGGTGAAGTTCGACTTCCTGGGCCTGACCACGCTCACCATCCTCGACCGCGCGGTGAACTACATCCGTGCGCTCGATCCGGCCGACGCCGACTTCAACCTCGAGTCGCTGCCGCTGACCGACCGGCCTTCGTACAAGCTGCTGTCCGACGCCAAGACCGTCGCGATCTTCCAGCTTGAATCGCGCGGCATGCAGGGCATGCTGAAGGATGCGCGTCCCGACCGCTTCGAGGACATCATCGCGCTGGTGGCGCTCTACCGCCCGGGTCCGATGGACCTGATCCCCGACTTCTGCAAACGCAAGCACGGCGAGAAGTTCGACTACCCGGACCCGCGTACCGAGTCCATCCTGTCCGAGACCTACGGCATCATGGTCTACCAGGAGCAGGTCATGCAGATGGCGCAGATCGTCGGCGGCTACTCGCTGGGCGGCGCGGACATGCTGCGCCGCGCGATGGGTAAAAAGAAGGCCGAGGAAATGGCCGAGCACCGCGAGATCTTCCGCGCGGGCGCCGCGAAAGACGGCCTGTCGACCGAAAAGGCCGACGAGATCTTCGACCTGATGGAGAAGTTCGCGGGCTACGGCTTCAACAAGTCGCACGCGGCCGCCTATGCGCTGCTGTCCTACCACACGGCGTACCTGAAGGTGCACCACACCGCCGCGTTCATGGCAGCCAACATGTCGCTGGCGATGGAAGACACCGAGAAGATCAAGATCCTGGTCGAGGATGCGATCGACGTCTGTAAACTCACCATCCTGCCGCCCGACGTCAACGAATCGCAGTTCCGCTTCACCCCGGAAGGCCCGCCGCGTTCCGTCACCGGCAAGCAGGTGGCGAACATCCGCTACGGCCTGGGCGGCGTGAAGGGCGCCGGCCAGGGCGCGATCGAGGCCATCATCGCCGCGCGCACGGAAGGCGGCAAGTTCAAGGACCTGTTCGACTTCTGCATGCGCGTCGACCGCAAGCAGATCAACCGCCGCACCATCGAGTCGCTCATCCGCGCCGGCGCCATGGACTGCTTCGGCGTCGACCGCGCCGTGCTGCTGGCTTCCGTCGGCTTCGCGATGGAAGCGGCCGGCCAGGCCGCCGCCAGCGCGAACCAGGTGAGCCTGTTCGGCGGTGACGATTCCGACCTGGTGGCCCCGCCGGAATACGTGAAGGCGACCCCCTGGACCGACCGCCAGAAGCTGGCCGAAGAGAAGATCGCGCTCGGCTACTACCTGTCGGGCCATATGTTCGACTCGTATGCGGCCGAGGTGCGGCGCTTCGCCAAGACCAAGCTGAAGGACCTGGAGCCCTCGCGCGACCCGCGCATGCTGTGCGGCGTGATCACCGGCGTGCGCACCCAGATGACCCAGCGCGGCAAGATCCTGATCGTCTCGCTGGACGACAAGACCGGCGTGGTCGAGGTGACGATCTACAGCGAGCTGATGGAGCAGAACAAGAACATCTTCAAGGAAGACGAGTTCCTGCTGGTGGTCGGCAAGGTGTCGGAAGACCGCTTCAACGGCGGCCTGCGCATCACGGCCGAAAAGGCCTTCGACATCGCCGCGGCGCGCATCCAGTACGGCTTCAAGCTGGAGATGGACGTGTCCTGCGACCTCAACCCGGCCAAGCTGGCCGAGGTCTTGCAGCCGCACCGCCTGGAGAACGGCATGCCGGTCAGCCTGCGCATCAAGCCGCAGGGTGTCGAGGCCACGCTGCAGCTGGGCGACGAGTGGCGCGTGGCGCCGTCGGATACGCTCAAGCAGCAGCTTGAGTTGGTGATCGGGGCGAAGGATGTGGCGGTGGAGTACTGATTCGGATTGTCGTAGGGTGGGCGGCTATACCCCGGATACCAATTTTCCTGCGCGCTGGAGCCGCCCACGCGTTCAATTCACGGATGCGCCGTGGCGACGTTTCCGCCGGCTGAACGCGTGGGCAAGGAACTTGCCCACCCTACGAAAACTTCGCACGCCGCTAACGCATCACTTCAGCATCGGCGCCGTGTCTACCACCCGTACATCATGCATCTGGTGCAGATACGCCTCCAGATAACCCTTGTGCGACGCCCCCACCACCACCAGCATCCTGCTGCCCGGCCGCGGCGTCATCGCATCGCGAATATTCCCCGCCATGCGCAGGTTGCGCGTCTCCCAGTAGCCCACGTACTGGCGGCCAAAGCGCTGCGGTGACAGCTCTTCCAGCGCGGCGCCCCAGTCGCCCTGGTGGGCAAGCCGCATCTCTTCCGGCGAGTTGTAGACGCGGTACGCCGCCAGTACATCTTCCGGCGTTCCCAGTTTCTCCTGCACTGCCTTGCCGGCCGCGCGGCGCTTGTTGGCCGCCGGATTGTCCCAGGCCTTCTTGATCGCGGCGCCCCAGCCCGCTTCATCCGCGACCATGCGGTCGGCCGTGTGGTCGTCCATCGCGTAAACCTGCTCGTGGCCCAGGCGCGCGGCCAGGCGGGCGGCGATGAGAATGCTTTCGTCGCGCCGGTCCTTCAGCTTGTTCAGCATCTCTACCAGTTTGTCGTCGAGACCGTCGCCGGCGCGCCGCTCGGCCTCCGGCAGGCGCAGCCACTGCACCGTGGCCGAGGCGCGTTCGCCGCCGGCCAGGAAGAGGGCGGCCAGGCGGCGGCGCTGGCTGGCGGACGGGTTCGCGGGCCAGGATGCCAGCATCTCCTCGGCCTGCGCGGTGGCGGCCGGGACGTCCAGCCCGGTTGCGGCGCGGGCCGGCGCCGGGTCCCAGCAGTAGGTCTCGATGGTGTCCTTGTAGCGGCCCGGATAGCGGCGCACGTGGTCGCACTGCGCCCCCGACAGCGCCTCGATGCTGATCATGTCCGGCTTCCAAGCGGCCAGCCGGTCCTCGAGGCCGCGCAGGGTGGCGGGGTCGAAGGTCTTCGGGAAGTAGGACAGGTGGGGCGAGCCGAGCACCATCACTTCGTTGGCGGGACCCCTGGCCGGGCCTTTCAGTTTGCCGGGGTCGAAATCGGGCTGGTAGGCCTGTGCGGCGGCAGTGCCGGAAACCGCTGTTGCAAGGAGAAATGCATACATTTGACGCACGTTGACCTACCTTTCGGGACAGTTGGCTGATCAATCGATGATTGCATGCCCCTGTCCGAATGGTCAATCTATGCATGCCAGGAACATGCGCGCTGCATCAGCCGGGGAAGGTGAAGGGCCCTTCGTTCGCATGTTCGCGCAGTCCGCGCACGGCCTGGATGGTCTTGTTCGCGGCACGTTCGAGGACCACCTTGCGGTTGCTGGATTCCTCGTCGCGCCTGGCCTCGCGGTGCCACAGGTGCAGCACCTCGGTGGCCAGGGCGCCGTCCTTGCGCTGCACGCCGGCGTGGAACAGGCGCAGGACCAGGTCGGAATCCTCGTGGCCCCAGCCGACGAAGCTCTCGTCGAAGCCGTTGACCTTGTCCAGGTCCGCGCGCCAGACAGCCAGGTTGCAGCTCTTGATGCGGCGCCAGCTGAAGCTGCGGCGCACGCGGCCGAGGTCGGGCCAGCGCAGCATCGTCTGCAGCACCTTGTTCATGTCGCCGCGCAGACGGTGGCGCACGCGGGCGAATACGCTCATGCCGGCGACGTCGATGTGCTCGCGCAGCACGCGTTCGGTCAGGGCCTGGCTCAGGAGGATGCGGCTGCCGGAAACGAGGAAGCCCGGGCGGGCAAGTCGCCGGTGGCGGGCGATGAAGTCGCGCTGCGGCACGCAGTCGCCGTCCAGGAAAATGATATAGTCGCCGGTTGCCGCGAGCGTGCCGCGGTTGCGCGCCATCGCGGCGCGGAAGCCCTCGTCCGGCTGCCAGACGTGTTTCACGGGCACCGGCGCGCCTGCGGCCAGCCGTGCGACGGTATCCCGCGTGTTGGCAGTCGAGCCGTCATCAGCGATAATGATTTCAAAATTCTTGTCGTCCTGCATGAAACAGGCTTCCACCACCGCCGCAAGGGCGTCGGGGCGGTTGTACGTGGTGATCACGACAGAAATGGTCGGGGATTGCTGCATGGGGGTCCAATAAACACGCGCTACAAGGCAGGCAAGAATATCCTACAAGAACATGAATGAACAATAATCCGATGGCAATCGGGACGCCGATGCAGCGTTTGATCGGCGTGCTGGTTTTCCTGTTCCCTTTCCTCAGCCTCATCACCCCGTCCGGCATCGGCTTCAGCAGCATCGTTTTCGTGCTTGCCGCACTGATCGTGCCGCGCAAGGCGTGGCAGGCGCTTCGCCCGCACTGGCCGGACATCCGCTGGGTGGTGGCCGCATTCGCCTTCAACCTCCTGCTCGCCCTGGCCTGCGTGCTGCTGCGCCCGGAAACCGACCTGCGCTACCTCGACAAGCCCGCGCGCATGCTGATGGGCCTGAGCGCGGCCGCCCTGGTGCTGCTGGCGCAGCCGCAGCGTGCCACCTTGTGGTGGGGCGTGACTGCCGGCGCGGTGGCCGCGCTGCCTTTCGTGGCCTGGCAACGCATTGTGCAGGAGATTCCGCGTCCCGGCGGCTGGCTCAATCCGATCACCTTCGGCGACCTCGCGCTGTGCCTGTGCCTGGTGGCGCTGGCCGCCGCCATCGACTACCGTCACAGCACCCGCAAGGCGATCCTGCCCGCCATCGGCGCCGTCGCCGGGCTGGCGGCCATGATCGCCACCGGCACCCGCGGCGGCTGGGTCGCGCTGGCGCTGGCCGCCATCCTGTTCCTGACCTATGCGCGCCTGCTCAAGAGCCGTCGCGTGCGCCTGCTTGTGGTGGGCAGCTTCGCGCTGTTCGCCTCGACCTTCTTCATTCCGGCCACCGGCATGGCGCAGCGGGTCGAGCAGGGCATCTACGACGTGCAGACCTGGATGGATGGCGGCAGCGCCTTCAGCAACGTCGGCATCCGCCTCGAATTGTGGACGGGCGCGCGCTACCTGATCGAGGAACAGCCGCTGTTCGGGCGCGACCCCTCGACCGTGCGGCAGGAACTGCGCCGCCTGGTCGACGAGGGCAAGCTGCAGGACGTGGTGCTGGCGCCCGACCACCTGCACAACGACGCGCTGCAGGCCATGGCCACCGGGGGCGTCTTCGGCCTGGCGGCCTGGATCGGCATCCTGGCCGCACCCTTCGCCTTCTTCGCGCGCGCCCTGGGGCGCGGCGCCTACCGCGGAGAATCACCCCTGAGCCCCCAGGCCGCGCAGATGTTCGCGCCGGCGCTGGCCGGCATGCTGGTGGTGCTCAGCTATTTCAGCTTCGGCCTGACCGAGGTCATTTTCTGGTCCCTGAAGGGCAGCATGTTCTACGCGCTCATGGTGTTCCTGCTCATGGGCTTCTGCCTGAATGCGAAGGCTGCGAAGTTAAACCTAGACAACAAGCATGGACAATAAGTTAGACAACAAGACGATCGTCAAGCGCCTGCTGGCGGTCGTCAAGCCCTACCAGACCCGGGCCTGGCTCGCGCTGCTGTCGATGGCGCTCACCGCCGCCACCCAGCCGCTGCTGGGCAAGGCGCTGCAACTGCTGATCGACCTCGGCTTCAAGGAAAAGGTGCCCTTCAGCCTGTGGTGGATCCCCGGCGTGCTGGTCTCGATCTTCATCCTGCGCGGCATCGGCACCTTCTCGACCGCCTACCTGAACAACTGGGTCACCAGCCGCGTGCTCAACGACCTGCGCGCGCAGGTCTTCGACCGCATCCTGCGGCTGCCGGTGGCGCGCTTCCACGAAGAGTCGACCGGCAAGATCATCAACGTCGTGGTGAACGAGGTGCGCCAGGTAGTCGACATGCTGCAGTCGGTGTTCGTCGCCTGCGTGCGCGACACCCTGGTCGTGATCGGCCTGCTCGGCACCTTGCTCTACCTGAACTGGAAGCTGACCCTGGTCGCCATCGTCGTGGTCCCGCTCACCGCCGTGATCGTGCGCACCACCACCGGCCGCCTGCGCCGCCTGAACCGCGAGAACCTGCGCGTGACGGCCGAGATGACGCAAGTGGTCGAGGAAGCCACGCGCGGCCACCAGGTGATCCGCGTGTTCTCGGGCGAGCGCTACGAGCGTGCCCGTTTCCACAAGCGCAGCCAGGCCCTGCTCGGCTTCTCCCAGCGCATGACGGTGGCGTTTGCGGCCACCACGCCGATCACCCAGATCGCCACCGCGATGGCGCTGTCGCTGGTGGTCGTGCTGGCGATCCAGGCGAACATGACGCAAGGCGAATTCGTGCAGTTCGTGACGATGATGCTGATGCTGCTCACGCCACTCAAATCCCTGGCCGAGGTGAACGGCCCGATGCAGCGCGGGATCGCCGCGGCCGAGACGGTGTTCAACCTGATCGACTCGCCGCCGGAAGTCGACACCGGCACCCGCGAGCTTGGCCGCGCCCAGGGCCACCTGCGCCTGGAGAACGTCACCTTCCGCTATCCGAACGCGATGAACCCTGCCTTGAGCGAAGTGACGCTCGACGTGCAGCCCGGCCAGACCGTGGCGCTGGTAGGCGTGTCGGGCGGCGGCAAGTCCACGTTCGTCAACCTCGTCACCCGCTTCTACGATCCGGAAGGCGGCCGCCTGCTGCTCGACGGCGTGCCCTACCAGGACATCAAGCTGGCCAGCCTGCGTTCGCAGCTGGCGATGGTGAGCCAGAACGTGGTGCTGTTCGACGACACCCTGGCCGCCAACATCGCCTACGGCTTCGAGTCCATCGACTACGAGCGCCTGGCGGCGGCGGTCAAGGCCGCGCACCTGCTTGATGTCGTGGCCAAGCTGGAAGAGGGCGTCGAGACCCGCATCGGCGAGAACGGCATGCGCCTGTCGGGCGGCCAGCGCCAGCGCGTGGCGATCGCGCGCGCGATCTACAAGGACGCGCCGATCCTGATCCTCGACGAAGCCACTTCGGCGCTCGACAACGAGTCCGAACGCGCGGTGCAGGCGGCGCTCGAGACCCTCATGGCCGGCCGCACCACCATCGTGATCGCGCATCGCCTGTCGACCATCGAGCGTGCCGACCGCATCGTGGTGATGGAGCATGGCCGCATCGTCGAGCAGGGCACGCATGCCGAGCTGCTCGACGCGAACGGCATGTACGCGAACCTGTACCGCCTGCAGTTCGTCGCCGCCGACGAACGGTAGGGTGGTCGGCTCTGCCGACCGCGCGTTCAGCTCACGGACGCGCAGTAGCAGCGCAAGAGAAATTTGAACGCGCGGTCGGCGAAGCGTGATCTGGTCCACCGGACCAGATCACCCCTACGCCAGCTGCTGGTTGAGCCAGGTGCGCCCGCGCGACACCAGGTAAGTCGCGTGGAAGCGCGGGCCCTTGCGGTAGCCCTGCCACTTCAGGGTGGTGCGCTTGAAGGCCTCGCGGCCCGTCATCTCGTACAGGGCCCAGAGCTGCATGATGTGGTAGAGGTGGTAGTTGGAACTCGCCACATAGCCCGTCAGGTCGTAGGCGCTCCAGTAAGCCAGGTCGTAGCGGTGCAGGTTGGCCTCCAGGCTCAGGACACCCTGGCGGAACAGTTCGCAGGCACGCGGCGCCTTCCCCGTTTCGCCCAGGTCGTAGAGGCCGGCCAGCGCCGTGATCAGGCCGTTGAGGACCAGGTTCGGCTCCACGCCGGGATACTCCTCGAAGCCGATTCCGCCGTCGGGAAAGCGCGCCTGCACGCCGCACTGGCTGGACGGCAGCTCGAAGGGCCGCATCGCCTTGCGCGCCACGCGCAGGAATTCCTCCTTCCCCGTGATCGCATGGGCCCTCGATAGCACCGACAGCATGCGGCCCTGTCCCAGCGCCGAGATCCACGGCGGCGACAGGTGCGCATGCGGGCAGCTATAGGGGAAGGTGTAGGGAAAGATGAAGCTGTCCGCGCTTTCCTCGCCGTGCAGGACGATCCATTCGCTGACCCGCAGGAACAGCAGCAGGTCTTCGAGCCGCCCGAACTTGAGCCAGCGCGAATGGTGGTAGAGCGCGAAGTGGCAGATGAAAGTGATGTTGTAGTAGAGCCCCGTCGGGTAGCGGTAGCGCGGGATGCCGTCCTGGTCGAAATCCAGGCGGTCGTACATGCCGATGCGGACGTCCTTGTACCCGAGATCGATGTAATACGCGTTCATGGTTCACCTCGCTCTGTGCATTGGTCAATTAAGTACCTGCAAGGCAAAGTTGACATTGTGATATCTCACAAGAGCAAAAAAAACGCGCACCGACAGGTGCGCGTTATCCAGCAGGGGTAAGTCCCCGGGGCTCAGCTCGCGTAGTGCGCCGCCTCTCCGGGCTGCTCCGCATCGCGGCCGTGGGCCCGGTCCTGGACCGCTTCCACGTAGCGGCGCAGCGCGTCGTCCAGCGAGGGCAGCATCAGTGCGCGTTCGCTCGAGAGCGCGCTGAATTCCGGCCGGCGCGCCGCATGGCCACAGCTTTCGCTCGACACCACCTCCAGCCTGGACGAATCCACGCCCGCCGCATCGCAGGCGCGCCGCGCCAGCTCGGCCCAGGTCACGGCTTCGGCGTTGGTGAGGTGCCAGACGCCCCGCTCGCGGTCGATCAGGAGGTCGAGCGAGACGTTGACCAGGTCCGGCACATAGGTGGGCGAGACCACCATGTCGCCCGCCGCCTGGAAGGGCTGGCCAGCTTCGAGGCTATTGAGGGCCTGGGTCACGAAGTTGTGGCGGTCCCAGGGGCCGAAGAAGGCGCTGGTGCGGATCACCAGGGCCTGCGGATCGGCATCCAGCACGCGCTGCTCGGCTTCCATCTTGCTGCGGCCGTAGACGCCCAGCGGGTTCAGGGCGTCCGACTCGACGTAGGGCGCGCCCTTGGTGCCGTCGAACACCAGGTCGGTCGAATAGGTCATGAAGCGCAGCTGGTGGCGGATGCAGGCCAGGGCCAGCACCGTGGGCCCGAGGGTGTTCTCGCGCATGCAGCGCTCGGCATCGCTTTCCGCCTCGTCCACGCGGACGTAGCCGCCGGCATTGATGATGGCCCAGGGCTTGTAGCGCTGGATGGCGCTCTCCACCGAAGCGGGGTCGGTGATGTCCATCTCCTGGCGGTTCAGGACCTGGTAGGCCAGGTTGCGCTTCTCGCAGATGTGCGCGAACGCCGACCCGAGCGTCCCGGTGGCGCCGGTGATCAGGATCGGCTGCACCACATTCGACTTGAACTGGCTGCGGATCGCGATGTCCGCCACCGCGGTGCGGGTCGCCACCGGCTTGCACAGGAAGCGTCCCGGACGGCGCCACCAGCCTTCGCCCTGCAGCACGGGGCTGGACAGCGGGCGTCCGGTGGCGAGCTCGCGCATCAGGGTGGCCACCGCGGTCGGGCGCGGTTCGCCGCCGCGCACGTCGAAGGGGCCCGGCTCGTAGTAGCCGCGGCATTCGGTGACCAGGCAATTCCAGTCGTAGGAGCCCAGCAGGGCCCAGACCGTCACGGCGCGCACGTCGGCGCCCTGCTGGCGCGCCTTGCGGGCGGCGTTCCAGATCTCCACCAGCCAGCGCAGCTGGTCTTCGCGGTTGGCGTCGATGTGGGCCTCGGTGATGGCGATCGGCAGGCGGTAGCGCTCCCAGGTCTCCATCAGCAGGGGCGCGATGCCGGGCGTCGGCGTGGCCAGCGCGCGCGGGGTCTCGATGTCGGCATGGGGGACGCCGCGGTAGACGTGGCGGCGCGATTCCGGATAGCGCTCCGGACGGTGATCCAGCCAGCGCTCGCTGGTCGCGTAGTAGTTGACGCCGATGACGTCCGGCGGGCAGGGATTGTCGCGGAACCAGCGCAGTTCTTCCGGCGTCGCCTTCGACTCCATCAGGTAGTTCCACAAGGGGTGCTGTTCGTCGATCGTCCCGCACAGCAGGTCCCAGCTCAGCCAGCGGCGGTCGTTGAAGAAGGTGGTGATCTCTTCCATTTCCGGCGTGCCGTAGGTCTTCGACAGGTCGTCGGTCTGGACCAGCTTGGCGTCCGGGTTGACGGCGCGGATCGCGCGCATCGACAGCACCACCGCGCGGCACTGGTTGATGAGGGCGCGGACAAAGGTTGCCTCGTCGCTGCCGTGCGGGTACCACACGCCTGCCAGGCCGGAGAAGCGCGCCGTGGTCAACGGTTCGTTGACCGGGGTGTAGTACTCGACCCAGGGGTAGCGTGCGGCTACCGCGCCGGCGTACTCGGCGAGCTTTTCGGGGAAGGCGGGATCGACCAGGCTGGTATGGCGCGGGCCGCTGCCATGGTGGATCAGGCCGACGATCGGGTTGACGCCCAGGTCGCGCAGCGCGGGCAGTCGCTCGTCGGACCAGGTCCAGTCGGCCGATTCGATGCCATCGGGCGCGGTGCGCTCCCACAGCACCGGATAGCGGACCGCCTTGATGCCGAGCGAAGCGAAACGTTCGATGTCCTGCAGGCGCTCGGCATGGCCGTTGCGGTCCATCTGGCTGAAGTAATTGTCGCGTACACGGTTGACCGTGCATTCTAGTCCGCCCCACAGCGCCAGTTCAGGGGCGTCATTCGAGAGGAAAGTGGTCTGGGAATCCATCGGAGTGTTCATGTTCTGACCCGCTTTTATGAAGACAGGCTCCAGCCTAATTGCCACGTGCGACGGGTTGTGTGAAGTAGCCCACATAAAAAGGCTTTTTCGGACAAGTCCTACGTTTTGTAATCATGTTCTTCATTTCTGCGCTTAACTTCTGCTAACTGGAAATTCTTGAGGATCGACAGGAAACAATCGGTGCGCCGGGCGGACTCCGTTCGGGCGACAATGCGGCAAACAGGAGAGTGTGATGTACATGGTGTATTGGACGATCGTCGACGAAGACAGGTGCACGCCGCACGAGAAGCTGTTCGAGACGACGGAGATGGTGGGGGCGATGCAGTTCATGGAAGAGCTGCGCAAGCGCCAGCGCGAAGGCGAGGGGGTGCGCTTCGTGACGATGTGTTCGGAGCATCCCGACCTCGTCGGGAACCCGGGTGTCGACGTGACGGGGCCCGATTACAACTGGAAGAAGCGCCGCCGGTAGGGTGGTCGGGTCTCCCGACCACCCTACCGGCCATCGAGTCACAACGCACGGGTGATTTGAACGCGCGTTCGGCGAAGCCGAACACCCTACAACAGCCGGTGCTTCAGCACCTTGCCGCTGGGCGCAGCCGGCAACGCATCCATGAAGACGATCCGCGAGGGCCGCTTGTAGGGCGCCAGGCGCGGCACGAGCCAGTCCTGCAGCGCCTGCGCATCGACCGCTTCGCGGGTCTCGACAAAAGCGAGCACTTCCTCGTCCCCGTCCGCGGCAGGCCGTCCCACCACCGCCGACTGCAGCACACCCGGGTGGCTACCCAGCGCCGCCTCGACCTCCGGCGGGTAGACATTGAAGCCGGAGCGGATGATGAGCTCCTTCAGCCGTCCCTGTATGAACAGGGCGCCGTCCTCGCCCATGCTGGCCAGGTCGCCGGTCGCGAGCCATCCGTCGGGCTTGAGTGCCGCCTTTGTTGCCGTCGCGTCCCGGTAGTAGCCGGCCATGACGTTCGGCCCGCGCACCCACAGCTCTCCCGACTGCTCGATGCGCACCTCGACCCCGGGGATCGGATGGCCGACCGAGGTGTCCGCGCGTGGCGCGTCGAGGCGGGTCTGGCACACGGTGGGTGCGCTCTCGGTGAGACCGTAGCCGTTGTGCAGCGGCAGCCCGAACAGGTCTTCGACCGAGCGCTTGAGCCGTGGGTCGAGCGGCGAGCCACCGGCGTAGCAGAAGCGCAATGTCGATGCGACCGGGCCCGGCCCGGCCAGCGCCAGCAGGCGCGCATACATGGCCGGCACGCCCTGCACGATGGTGAGTCCGTTTGCGCGGATCTGCGCCAGCAGCGCCGCGGCGTCGAAGCGCGCAAGCAGGTGCAGGCAGGCGCCGGCGTACAGGGTGCCCAGCATCACCGAGGTGAGGCCGTAGACGTGCGAGATCGGCAGCACGCCCGCCGCCCGGTCGCTCCGAACCAGGCCGCGCAGGCCGCTGGATGTGGCGGCGACAAACAGCAGGTTCGCGTGGCTCAGCATCACGCCCTTGGGGTTGCCGGTGGTGCCGGTGGTGTAGACCAGGGCGGCGATCTGTGCGCCATCCGCGCGCCTTGGCTCCGGTGCCGTGTCCGCATCGAGCGGGCCAGCCGCCACGCCATCGCTGGTGGCATGGATCACGCGGCGCGGCGTGCAATGTGCGCGGATCGCGGCCAGCTCGCCTTCGCTGAGGCGGACGTTGACGTTGACGCTCCAGGCGTCGATGCGCGCGATGGCGAACAGCAGTGCGACCTGTGCGGCGCAGTTTTCGGAGACCAGCATGACGCGGTCGCCCGCCCGCACGCCGAGCTGGCGCAGCCAGTCCGCCTGGCGTTCTACCTCGTGCTGTAGTTCGCCGTACGACCAGGTGCGCGCGCCATCGACGAGCGCGGGCGCGAGCGGCGCGCGCTGCGCATTGATGCGCACGATGTCGTCGATGCGCGCGGGAAGAGTAGCCAGGTCGATCATGAGGGCCTGCTTTATACCCGCATGCTCGCCAGCCTGCAAGGCCTACAGCGAAAACGCTTCCCGTATCGACAGCACCGCACCGGTCCCCGTGGGGTCGTAGCCCGGCAGCGCCGCCACCAGCTTGTGGTACGCGGGCTGGCGCATCAGCTCCAGCAGCTGGCTCATGGCCGCTCCCTCGAGGGCGTCGCGGCGCAGTGCGAAATAATAGGTTTCGCGCAGCAGGGGAATGAAGTCGAGCTTGAACTGCGCGCTCGCCGCGCGCATGCCCATGCCGGCATCGGCCATGCCGCTGGCGATGTAGGCGGCCACTGCGGAGTGGGTGAACTCGGCGCTGTTGAAGCCATTGATGGACTCGAACGCCAGGCCTTCCGCCGCCAGCATCATCTCGAGCAGCATGCGGGTGCCCGAGCCGGCCTGGCGGTTCACGAAGCGCACGTCCGCGCGGGCGAGGTCGTGCAGGCCGCGCAGGCCGAGCGGGTTGCCGCGCGCCGTGATCAGGCCCTGCTCGCGGCCCGCGACCCGCACCAGGCAGTGCTGCTCCGGATCGAGCCAGCGCAGGTACCAGGCCACGGTCGGCGCCTGGAAGCGCCCGATCGGGACGTGAAAGCCCGCCAGGTCGCAGTCGCGCCGCGCCAACGCCATCACGGCGTCGGTGCTGGTCCGGTAGCGCGAATCGATGGGTAGCGTGTCGCGGTCGACGCAGCCCATCAGCGCGGCCACCGCGAAACCGTGGCTGGCGTCCAGGCGCAGCGGCCGCGTGCGGCCGGCCGTGATGCGTCCCAGTTCCACTTCGAGTTCGGAGGCCAGGCTTTGCAGGGTGGGCGAAAGGCGCGCGGCGATGCGGCGGTCGGCCCAGACGAGCTTCTGCGCCAGCGGCGTGAGCTGGGTGCCGCGTCCGCGCCCGGTGTGCAGCAGCTGTTCGCCGAACAGTTCCTCGGCCGCGCGCAGCAGGCCCCAGGCGTAGCGGTAGGACAGCTTCACCGATTTCGCGGCCTGGGCGATCGAGCCGGTGTCCTGGATGGACAGCAGCAGGCCGAGCAGGTCGGCGGTATCGAGGGGCGCTTCGCCCCTGACGCTGATCTCCCAGTGTGGACGGATGTGGATGGTAAACATATGCTAAAAATAGCCTATTTTTATCAGAAAAACAGCGTGTTACGCTGCCGGGACATGGAAACATTCGGCGACATAATAGGCTTTTTAAAGCATATTTCGGATTAATTTAACACCAGCAGGGACGGACCATGAACCACCCCATCATTCCGATCGCACCCGCCGGCCCCAGCCGCCAGCGCAAGCGCGAAGCCCCGAAAGGCCGCCACGTTGAGCCGCAAGCCCTCCTCGAAGTTCAGGGGCTGCTCGGCACCGCATCGCGCCAGCGCGACCTCCTGATCGAGCACCTGCACAAGATCCAGGACCATTTCGGCTGCCTGAGCAGCCAGCACCTGGCCGCGCTCGCACAAGAGATGCGCCTGGCCCAGGCCGAGGTCTACGAGGTCGCCACCTTCTACCACCATTTCGACGTGGTGAAGGAGGGCGAAGCCGCCACCGCCGCGCTCACGGTGCGCGTATGCGCCGGCCTGTCCTGCGAGATGGCGGGCGCGCGCACGCTGCTGGAGAAGCTGCCTGCGCTGCTGGGCCGCGAGGTGCGCGTGCTCGAGGCTCCCTGTGTCGGCCGCTGCGAACAGGCGCCCGCGGCGGTGGTGGGGCAGCATGCCGTGCCGCAGGCGACGCTCGAGACCGTGCTCGCCAAGGTCGCCACCAGGCAGGTGAGCGACGCCGTCACCACCCACATCGACTACGCCGCCTACCGTGCCGCCGGCGGCTACGCGCTGCTGCGCGACTGCATCGAGGGCCGCCGCGACGTCGAAAGCGTGATCGCCACGATGGACAGCTCCGGCCTGCGCGGCCTGGGCGGCGCAGGCTTCCCGCTCGGTCGCAAATGGCGCATCGTGCGGGCGGAAGCAGGCCCGCGCCTCATGGCCGTCAACATCGACGAAGGCGAACCGGGCACCTTCAAGGACCGCTTCTACCTCGAGCGCGACCCGCACCGCTTCCTGGAGGGCATGCTGATCGCCGCCTGGGCGGTCGGCATCGAGGCCATCTACATCTACCTGCGCGACGAATACCATGGCTGCCGCGCGATGCTGGAAGCGGAACTGGACAAGCTGCGCCTTGACCCTCCGGTGCCCGGCATGCCGCCGATCTACCTTCGCCGCGGCGCCGGCGCCTATCTCTGCGGCGAAGAGTCGGCCATGATCGAGTCGATCGAGGGCAAGCGCGGCATGCCGCGCCTGCGTCCGCCCTATGTGGCCCAGGTCGGCCTGTTCGGCCGCCCCACGCTGGAACACAACTTCGAATCGCTGTACTGGGTGCGCGAGATCCTGGAGCGGGGAGGCGAGTGGTTCGCCAGCCACGGGCGCAACGGCCGGCGCGGCCTGCGCTCCTTCTCGGTCTCGGGCCGGGTGCGCGAGCCGGGCGTGAAGCTGGCGCCCGCCGGTATCACGATCCGCGAACTGATCGACGAATACTGCGGCGGCATGCTGGACGGCCACGACTTCTATGCCTACCTGCCGGGCGGCGCCTCGGGCGGCATCCTGCCTGCCTCCATGGGCGACATCCCGCTCGACTTCGACACCCTGCAGCCCCATGGCTGCTTCATCGGCTCGGCCGCCGTGGTGGTGCTGTCGAACCACGACAGCGCGGTGGACGCCGCGCGCAACACGATGGCCTTCTTCAAGGATGAGTCCTGCGGCCAGTGCACGCCCTGCCGCAACGGCACCGCCAAGGCGCTCGACCTGATCCGCCGGCCGCAATGGGACACGCTGCTCCTGGGCGAGCTGTCGCAGGTGATGCGCGACGCGTCGATCTGCGGCCTTGGACAGGCTGCGCCGAACCCGGTCGATTGCGTGATCAAATACTTTCCACATGAGTTAGTGCAGCCATGAACGCTCCTACCCCAGTCGTCACTTTCGAACTGAACGGCCGCGAAGTCCAGGCCCTGGCGCATGAAACCCTGATCGAAGTCGCCGCGCGCGAAGGCATCGAGGTGCCGCGCCTGTGCTACAAGGAGGGTTTCGAGGCGGTCGGCAACTGCCGCTCCTGCATGGTGGAGATCGATGGCGAGCGCGTGCTGGCGCCTTCGTGCTGCCGCCACCCGAGTGCAGGAATGAAGGTCAAGACCGACAGCCCGCGCGCAGTCGCGGCCCAGAAGATGGTGCTGGAACTGCTGCTGGCTGACATGCCCGAAGCGGAATACACCCGCAAGAACGAGGTCGACCTGTGGGCGGATAAACTTGGCGTCGGCAAGCCGCGCTTCGCCGCCACCCGCGCCCAGCCGCAGTTGGACGCGACCCACGCCGCCATCACCGTCAACCTGGACGCCTGCATCCAGTGCACCCGCTGCGTGCGCGCCTGCCGCGACGAGCAGGTCAATGACGTCATCGGCCTGGCCTTCCGTGGCGAAGGCGCGAAGATCGTTTTCGACCAGGACGACCCGATGGGCGCCTCCACCTGCGTGGCCTGCGGCGAATGCGTGCAGGCCTGCCCGACCGGCGCCCTGATGCCGGCGCGTGGGGTGGCGCTGAACATCCCGGACAAGCAGGTCGATTCGGTCTGTCCCTATTGCGGCGTCGGCTGCCAGCTGACCTACAACGTCAAGGACAACAAGATCCTCTACGTGGAGGGCCGCCAGGGCCCGGCCAACCTGGGCCGCCTGTGCGTGAAAGGGCGTTACGGCTTCGACTACGCCCACCACCCGCATCGCCTGACGAAGCCGCTGATCCGCCGCGAAGGCGCAGCAAAAAGCGGCGACTTCACCATGGACCCCGACCGCGTGCTGGAAGTGTTCCGCGAAGCGAGCTGGGAAGAGGCCCTCGAACTGGCCGGCGGCAAGCTGGCGCAGATCCGCGACCAGCACGGCGGCGCGGCCCTGGCCGGCTTCGGCTCGGCCAAGGGCAGCAACGAGGAAGCCTACCTGTTCCAGAAACTGGTGCGCACGGGCTTCCGCACGAATAACGTCGACCATTGCACGCGCCTGTGCCACGCCTCCTCGGTGTCGGCCCTGCTGGAAGGGATCGGCTCGGGCGCGGTGTCGAACCCGGTCATGGACGTGACGCGCGCCGAGGTGATCGTGATCATCGGCGCCAACCCGACCGTCAACCATCCGGTGGCGGCGACCTGGATCAAGAACGCCGTCAAGACCGGCGCGAAGCTGATCGTGATGGACCCGCGCCGCTCCGAGCTGGCGCGCCACGCCCACCGCTTCCTCCAGTTCAAGCCGGACACCGACGTCGCCCTGCTCAACGCGATGATGCACGTGATCGTCACCGAAAAACTGGTGGACGAAGCCTTCATCGCCAGCCGCACCATCGGCTACGCCGAGCTGCAAGCCAATGTGGCCGACTACAGCCCCGAAGCGATGGCGCCGATCTGCGGCATCGATGCGGAGACCATCCGCTACGTCGCGCGCCTGTATGCGACGTCGCAAGGATCGATGATCCTGTGGGGCATGGGGGTGTCGCAGCACGTGCACGGCACCGATAACGCGCGCTGCCTGATCGCACTCAGCCTGATGACGGGGCAGATCGGCCGCCCCGGCACCGGCCTGCATCCGCTGCGCGGACAGAACAATGTGCAGGGCGCCTCGGACGCCGGCCTGATCCCGATGATGCTGCCGGACTACCAGCGCGTCGACAATCCGGCCGCGCGGGCACGCTTCGAGCAGGCCTGGGGCGCCACCCTCGATCCGAAGCCGGGCCTGACCGTGGTCGAGATCATGGACGCGATCGATGCCGGCCAGGTGCGCGGCATGTACATCATGGGCGAGAACCCGGCCATGTCCGACCCCGACGCCAACCATGCGCGCGCCGCGCTGGCCGTACTGGAGCACCTGGTGGTGCAGGACATCTTCCTCACCGAGACGGCCTACCTGGCCGATGTGATCCTGCCCGCATCCGCCTTCCCGGAGAAGACCGGCACCTTCACCAACACCGACCGCCTGGTGCAACTGGGCCGCCAGGCCATCGATCCGCCGGGCGAGGCGAAGCAGGACCTGTGGATCATCCAGCAAATGGCGAACCGCCTCGGCCTGCCCTGGAACTACGGCCACGTATCGGAAGTGTTCGACGAGATGCGCCGCACCATGGCCAGCATCGGCGGCATCACCTGGGAGCGCCTGGAAAGAAACGGTGCGGTCGTTTACCCCTGCATGAACGAGGGCGACGTCGGCCAGCCGGTCGTGTTCACCGAGCTGTTCCCGCGCGAAGGCGGCAGGGCGCGCTTCGTCCCGGCCGACATCATCCCCGCCGACGAGCGGCCCGACGGCGAGTATCCGATGGTCCTGATCACGGGGCGCCAGCTGGAGCACTGGCATACGGGCAGCATGACGCGCCGCGCCACGGTGCTGGATGCGATCGAACCCGATCCGGTGGCGCTGGTCCATCCGCTCGACATGGAGCGCATGGGCATCAGGCCGGGCGAAGCCATCACCATCGCCTCGCGCCGTGGTGAGGTGGTGCTGTATGCACGCGCGGACGACAGCTCGCCCGTGGGCGCGATCTTCGTGCCCTTCTGCTATTACGAAGCGGCCATCAACCGCCTCACCAATGCGGCGCTCGACCCCTTCGGCAAGATCCCGGAATTCAAGTATTGCGCGATCAAGGTGACGCCGGGCGGGGAGGTCGCACCGCAGGGCAGCTACGGTGGCGGCCAAATCCTGGCCGGCATGGCACAATTGGCAACATGAACCACCAGGAACCGCCACGCTACCGCCCTGAACTGTCCCAGGCCAGCGCCCGCCTTACGCACGAGGTGAGCGCGCTGGACGAGCGTGGCCGTCCGTCCCGCATTGCCATTCCCGCCGAGCGCCCGCTCACGGTCTACGTGGACAAGCGCGAGATCGTCACCCTGATGACCCTGGGCGGAGCGCCGGAAGCCCTGGTGCTGGGCTACCTGCGCAACCAGCGCCTGGTGCGCACCTTGGAAGACATCGTGTCGATCCAGGTCGACTGGTCGGTCGACGCGGTGGCGGTAGTGACCCGCAACGGCATCCTCGACGTCGAGGAACGCACCGCCAGGAAGGTAGTCACCACGGGCTGCGGCCAGGGCTCGGTGTTCGGCGGGCTGATGGACGAGGTCGACCAGATCGCGCTGCCCAAGGAAGCTCGCCTGCAGCAATCGGTGGTCTACCGCATCGTCGAGACCATCCGCACCCAGCAGTCGATCTACAAGCAGGCCGGCTCGGTGCACGGCTGCGCGCTGTTCTCGCATGATGGCGAGCTGCTGTATTTCGTCGAGGACGTCGGCCGCCACAATGCGGTGGACGCCATCGCCGGCCTGATGTGGCTGGACGCCGTGGAAGGCGCCGACAAGGTCTTCTATACCACCGGACGGCTGACCTCGGAAATGGTGATCAAGGGCGCGCAGATGGGGATTCCCTTCCTGCTCTCGCGTTCCGGCACCACGCAGATGGGCCATATGGTGGCCGAAAAGGTCGGCATGTCGCTGCTGGCGCGCTGCTCGGGCAAGCATTTCCTGCTGCTGGCCGGGCATGAGCGCCTGGTGTTCGACCCCGATCTGCTGGAACCCCTGAACGCGCCCCGGGCAGCACGGCTGGCCTGATGTCCCTGTTCGACGCCATCACGCACGCTTTCTGGCTGCTGTTCTCGGGCGACGCCGCGCTGTGGCACATCGTCTGGGTCTCGCTCAAGACCAGCATCCTGGGCCTGGTGCTGGCCGCGCCGCCGGCGGTCTTCCTCGGCTACGTGATCGCCATGCATCGCTTCCCGGGCCGGCGCATCGCCGTCTGGATCGCCCAGGCCGCGCTGTCCTTGCCGACGGTGCTCATCGGCCTCCTGCTCTACCTGCTGCTGTCGCGCCGCGGTCCCATGGGTGGCCTCGAATGGCTGTTCTCGCAGCAGGGCGTGATCCTCGGCCAGATGGTGATCGGCCTGCCGGTCCTGCTGGCGTTTACCCTGGCCGCCGTGCAGGCGCTCGATCCGCGTTACGCGGAGACGGCGGTCGCGCACGGGGCCTCGCGCTGGCGCGTGATGACCACCGTGCTGCACGAGGCGCGCTATGGCGTGATGGCCGCCGTGATCAGCGGCTTCGGGCGCGTGATCTCGGAAGTCGGCTGTGCGCTGATGGTGGGCGGGAATATCGAAGGACAGACCCGCACCATCACCACGGCGATCGCGCTGGAAACCAGCAAGGGCGAGTTCGCGCAAGGCATTGCGCTCGGCATCGTGCTGGTGACGCTGGCGCTCGTGATGAACGGCGTGCTGGTGCTGCTGCAGGGCGAGGCGAATACGGCGGGGGGACGGATGTGAGCCTCCTGAGCATCCACGGCATGCGCAAGCGCCACGGAGAGCGCCTGCTGTTCGATATCGACCTGTTGTCCATTGAGGCCGCCACCGGCTACGTCCTGACCGGCGTCAACGGCGCCGGCAAGTCCACCTTGCTGCGCATGCTCGCGGGCCTGGAACGTTGCGAGGCCTGCACGGTCGAATTCGATGGGCAAAGCATGCCGCTGCACCCGTATCCGGCCGCCCTGCGGCGCGCCATCGTCTTCGTGCACCAGCATCCGATCATGTTCTCGACCAGCGTGTTTCACAACATCGCCTATGGCCTGCTGGCACGTGGAGAAAGCCGTAGCACGGTGGCGCCCGTGGTCGAGGAGGCGATGCGCTGGGCCGGCGTCGAGCACCTGCGCGACACCGATCCATCTCGCCTGTCGGGCGGCGAGAAGCAGCGCGTGGCGCTGGCCCGGGCGCGCGTGCTGCAACCGCGCCTGCTCCTGCTCGACGAGCCGACCGCCAACCTGGACGGCCCTGCGCGCGAGCAGGTGATGTCCCTGATTCCGACCCTGCTCGATGCAGGCGGCAGCGTGGTGATGGCCTGCCACGACCGCGACCTGATCGGGCTTCCCGGCATCCACCGCCTGAAGCTGCGCGATGGGCGCCTCGAGTACCGTTGACTGCCAAACCAGGAGAACAACCATGCAACGCCGACCCTTCATCACCCTGCTGCTCAGCCTTGCCCTGGCGGCCCCGCTGGCGCAGGCGCAAGAGACGCTGCGCCTGTCCACCACCACCAGCACCGAGAACTCGGGCCTGCTCAAGTACCTGCTGCCGACTTTCGAAGCCAGGACCGGCATGAAGGTCAGCGTGATCTCGGTCGGCACCGGCAAGGCGCTCGAGCTGGGCAAGAACGGCGACGTCGATGTCACCCTGGTGCATGCGCGCCAGTTGGAGGACAAGTTCGTGGCCGAGGGATGGGGTGTGGACCGTCGCGACGTGATGTACAACGACTTCATCGTCGTCGGCCCGGCGAACGACCCGGCCGGCATCAAGGGCAGCAAGGATGTGATCGCGGCCTTCCGGAAGATCGCTTCGAGCGGCAACAGGTTCATCTCGCGCGGCGACAATTCCGGCACGGACGTGATGGAGAAGGGCTACTGGCAGCAGGCCGGCACCAAGCCGGCGGGCGCGAGCTACGTGTCGGCGGGCCTGGGCATGGGCGAGGTGCTGAACATGGCGGCCGAGATGCGCGCCTACACCCTGACCGACCGCGCCACCTACGGCGCCTACAAGGCCAGGACGGGCCTGGCCATCCTGGTCGAAGGCGACAAGCGCATGTACAACCCCTACGGCATCATCGCGGTCAACCCGGCCAAACACAAGGGCGTGAACTACAAGGGCGCCAGGCAGCTCATCGACTGGATGACCTCAAAAGAAGGACAGGATAGAATCGCCGCCTTCAAGCCGGACGGCGAGCAGCTGTTCTTCCCGTCCGCCGCCAGGTAAGACCCGCCGCGCCGACGAGCAGCAGGGAGGCCATGAAGGCCGTGCGCATGCCGGTCGCCGCGAACAGCATGCCCATGGCGGAGGCTCCCCCCAGCAGGCCGAGGTTGCGCGACAGGGTGAGCAGGCCGGAGACCGCGCCGCGCTGGCTGGCATCGCAGGCCGCCATGACGGCGCTGTTGTTCGCCGCCTGGAACAGGGCGTAGCCGCTGGTCAGCACCGCCAGTGGAATCACATAGCCCGCGACGCCGGTGGCGGCCGGCAGCAACGCCAGCAGCGCGCAGCCCGCCGCCGCGCAAGCCAGGCCGATGCGGCCGACACAAGAGGCGCCATGGCGGTCCACCGCGCGTCCCGCGGGCACGCCGGCCAGTGCCGCGGCCAGCGGTCCGCAAGCCATGGCCAGGCCGAGCGCCGCACCGTTCAGCCCCAGGGTCCGCGCGAGGTGGAAGGGCCCGATCACCAGGGTCGCCATCACCACCGCCGTCATCAATCCAATCCCGACCAGGGCGCCATAGGGCGCCTGCACGCCCGCATCCTTGCGCACCGCCTGGCTGCGCCCGGGCGGCAGGCCGCGCCATGCGCAGGCATAGGTGAGTAGGCCGAGCGGGGCCAGGAAGAGGAAGAGGCTCGGCCAGCCGAAGCCGGCGAGCAGGGCGCCGCCGAGGGCGGGGCCGAGGGTGGTGCCGGCGGCGGAGACGCTGCCCAGCAGGCCGATCGTGCGGCCGCTGCGCCCGCCGGCATCGGCCGCGAAGGGCAGGCTCAGGACCAGCATGGCGGCCGCCCCGGCGCCTTGCAGCGCCCGCGCCGCCACCAGCATGGGCAGCGACGCGGCGAATGCGCAGCCCAGCGACGCGATGCTGAACATGGCGATCCCGCCGAGCAGCACGCGGCGCCTGCCGTAGCGGTCGCCGAGCCTTCCAGCCACGACCGCCATCGCCGTGCTGGCCAGCAGATAGGCCAGCACGATCCACTGGATGCGGGCGTAAGGCGCGGCAAAGTGCGCGGACAGTGCGGGCAGGCCGACGTTGGCGATGCTGGTGCCGAGCGCGCCCAGCAGGGTCGACATCGACAGGGCGGCAAGCGCGAAGCGCTGGGAAGAAGAGGTGGTGTCCATGCCTCCACCTTATGCCGCCCGAAGGCATGGCGCAAGACGCATGGATTGCACTGAATACCTGCACGAAACGCCATGGTTTAGAATCGGCGCATGGACCACCCCGACCTGAACCTGCTCATCACCCTGGATGCCGTGCTCACCGAGGGCAGCGTCGCGGGCGCCGCGCGCCGCCTGGGCCTGAGCGCTTCAGCCATGAGCCGCGCGCTGGCGCGCCTGCGCGAGACCACGGGCGACCCGCTGCTGGTGCGCGCCGGACGGGGACTGGTACCGACGCCGCATGCGCTCGCGCTGCGCGAGCCCGTGCACCGGCTTGTGGAAGAAGCGCATGCGGCCCTGCGTCCCGCAGCGGCGCTGGACCTGTCGACACTCACCCGTACCTTCACGCTGCGCACGCGCGAGGGCTTCGTCGAGAACGTCGGGGCAGCCCTGGTCGCACGCGTGAGCAAGGAAGCGCCCGGTGTCCGCCTGCGCTTCCTGCCGAAGACGGATCGCGAAACGACGCTGCTGCGCGAAGGCACGGTGGACCTCGAGACGGGCATCGTCGGCAAGGAAGCCGGCCCGGAAGTACGCACCCGCGCGCTGTTTCGCGACCGCTTCGTCGGCGTGGTGCGGCCGGGCCACCCCCTGGCGCGCGGCCGGATGACGCTGGCGCGCTACCTGGCGGCCGCCCACGTGCTGGTGGCGCGCGAGGGCGGCAGGCAGGCGCCGGTGGACGTGGCCCTGGAGGCACTTGGTGCCGCGCGCAACACCGCCGCCACGACCGGCAGCTTCGCAGCCGCACTGGCCCTGGCACGTGCGAGCGACCTGGTCGCCACGGTGCCCGAACGCCAGACCGGCATCCTGCGCGACGGCATGTACAGTTTCGACCTGCCGGTCGACGTGCCGCAGCTGACGGTATCGATGCTGTGGCATCCGCGCATGGACGCCGACCCGGCTCACCGCTGGCTGCGCGGTGTGGTGCTGGAAACCTGTGCCTGATCCACAACCCGGGTGTCAGGTCTGACATTCGGACACAAGCTCGGCTGTTACCGCGAAATATAGCTGAGCTCGTGTCTGAATGTCAGACCTGACACCGAGGTTGTTGGCTGCGCGGCGTGCTGCTGGAGATCTGTGCCTGACTAGGCGATCCCGACGGCGCGGGAAAGGTTGCGCCGTGCCTGCGCCTCGTAACGCGTGTGCATCGTGCCGGTGGCATAGATGCGCTCGCGTGAGAGGAAGCCGCGCAGGACCTCGCGCCGCTTGACGGCAAATATTTCCGGCGGCACCCAGGCATACTCCGCGCGGACCTGCGTCTCGTATTCCGCAAAGCGGGGTTCGGAGCTGCCCAGGATGGCGAGGTCGATGTCGATCAGGATCGCACTGTCCTGCGAAGCTGGCGCATCGGCGGCGCCATGGCAGGTCGCCATGATGAGATCCATGATCCGCTTGCGCGCATTCGCGGCGACACCGGCCTCGCGCAGCGCACGTTCGGCCCACTGCGCCGACTGCGCCTCGTTGTCGTGCGCGCGGACATCGTAGACGGCGTCGTGGAACCAGAGCGCGAGGACGACTTCCGACGGATGATCCATCTCGTCACCCAGCTCCTCGGCGAGAGTCAGGCATTCCCCAAGGTGCTGCAGCGTGTGGTAGTGCCGCTGCGGTTCCGACCACGCCGCGAGCAGCTGGGCGTGCAGGCCATCAGGCGCGGCGGCGCCAAGTGCGCGCCACGCCGCCTTCCAGCCTGCCTCCGTCCGGGGATCCATCATATGAGCTTGAGGCGCGCGATCTTGTCGAGCGCCTTGCGCAGCCCGCAGCTGGAGGCATCCGACGCACCGCTCACATAACCACGTGCAAAGGAAGCATCGTGCGCATGTCCGCTGTTCTCCAGCACCGGCAGCAGCTTGCTTGCGACCGCCAGGTCGTTCAGGTGCCCCAGGCGATCCTGCAGCGCGGACAGCGACTTGACGTAAGCCTTCACTTCCCTGGCCGGCAGCAGGTCGCCGAAGAACTCGGCCGCGTAGCGCGCCTTCTTGGCCGCGATGCGTACGCGATGGCGGGCCGGCGCGTCCTGCTCGTCGAGCGCCGCGATACGCTTGCGTAGGCGCGCCGAGGCCTTGCGCACCAAGGGCACCAGACCATCCAGCGCCGGCTGGGCCAATGGGTCAATCTTCGCCAGGCCAGAGGCCGGACGCCACTGGCGGCCCCGCAGCCAGCCGTTCATCTGCAGCATGAGCTGGGTATAGCGCGGCGAGTGCAGCGTCGGCAGCATGGCCTTGTGCAGGGTGCGCGCGCGTTCCTTCGCCGCCGCCTGCAAGGCCTCCGTGTGGATGCCGTGGATCGCCGGCAGCGTGGTCTCGGCCAGCACGTCCCAGTCGCGCGTCGCGCCGAGTTCGCCGGACAGCCAGTCCAGGCCTTCCTTCAGTTCGGCCGGCAGCGGCGCGATGTCTCCAACCATGTCGAGCAAGGCGCGCAGGCGGCGCAGGCCGACCCGCATCTGGTGCAGGCTCTCGACGCTTTGCACCAGCACGCCCGGCACATTGGCCTCGATCTGCGCCATGCAGTTCAGGCCGATCTCCTGCAGCGCGTCTTCCATGCGCATCTTGCGCGTCAAGCGCACCTTGGCGGCCTTGACCGGCTTCGGCGCCTCGTCCTGCAGCAGCGCGTAGCCGCGCGCCGCCTTGTTTTCAACGGCCACTTCCAGCGGTATGTCCTGGTGCAGCGCCAGCGCCAGCTCGAACAGGCGGGTCGGATTGCCGCGCTTGAGTTCCAGTTCGAGTTCACCGACGTCGACGCTGCGACCGTTGGCGTCGATGCTGCCCTTGTTGAGCGCGCATTCGACCAGCTGGCCACCGGGCAGGCCGCTCAGCTTGATCTTCCAGGTCATGCGGTGGGTGGTGCTGGTGAAGACCGGCTGCAGCTGCCCGGTGATCGCCGGGGCGCGCAGGACGTCGCGCAGGCGCTGCGGCTTGATCTGGCGCGCCAGGTCGTCGGGGTTGGGCTGTGGTCCGTCGAGGCGCGATTCCCATTCGCCGCGCTCGTGCAGCGTGGGCGAGCCGGCGCTTGCCGTCTTGATGGTCTGGATCCACGCATCGCCGTCGCGCCGCAGGCGCAGGGTCAGGCCGGCGCGCCACAGGTCGAGCGCCGGTGTGTCGTAATAGGTATCGGTGAGTTCGTGCTCGCGGCGGTCAGCCTCGGGCAGCTTGGCGAGCAGGGGATGCTCGCGCATGCGCGCCACGTCGGACGCGGCGATCTTGAGCTTCAGTTCGGTTTCCATCGTCTATCCTTGGGCCATACGTCGAGAATGTGAATTCATCTTACCCAGACCCGGCCGGAAACCGCCGCGATTGTTACATCAGGATGACATCGTATGGTCCTTGGTGATAGCCCTTTCCACCTGCAGGGAAATCCGCTTCTGATGACCCAGCACCGCGCGGTGCTGCGATTCTTGTGCCAGCAACAGGTCGATTACCTCGCCAGGCGAGATCAGTGTCCGGCCATGTCCGGAAGCGTATGCGCAATCCCTTTATGGCAGTCGATACATGTCTTCTCACCGCTGGCAAGCAGGGTAGAGTGCGCTTGCACAGCCCTTGGGCTCTGGCGGGTAAAGTCCATCGACTCGAACTGGTGGCAGTTCCTGCACTCAAGAGAATTATTCGCTTTCAGGCGATCCCACTCGTGTTGCGCCAGAGTCAATCGCATGGCTTCGAATTTCTCGCGCGTGTTGATCGTGCCGAAAATCTTGCCCCATACTTCCTTCGAGGCCTGCATCTTGCGTGCCATCTTGTCTGTCCAGTTGTGAGGTACATGACAGTCCGAGCATTTTGCGCGTACGCCGCTACGGTTCGTAAAGTGGATGGTGCGCTGCAACTCGACGTATACGTTGTCCTTCATTTCGTGGCAACCGGTGCAGAACTTTTCGGTGTTCGTCGCTTCCATGGCTGTATTGAATCCACCCCAGAACAAGATGCCGGCGATAAAGGAGGCAATGATCAGGAACCCAAGGCTCAGGTGCACGCTTGGGCGTGTCAGAAAGCGCCAGTAGCGCAAGAAGGTTTTCTTGATCATTGTTGTCCCCTATTTCTTCTTCGATTGGGTGGGTGTCGCCGCCTGGTTCAGCATGGTGTCGACGTCCTTGAAGTTATTGGGGACCAGCGGAGGAAGTTCTGCCTGCGGAACGTGACACTGGAGACAAAAATAGCGCCGTGGCGAGAGTTCGGCCAGGAAGTTCCCATCACGGTTCTGGAAGTGCGTCACACTGATCATCGGCGCCTGGCTTTCCTGCGTTCGCGTCCGTGCGTGACACATCATGCAGCGGTTCGCATTCTTGTCCACCTGATATGATTCGATCTTGTGGGGAATCACGGGGGGCTGCATGGCGTAGTTGCGAACCCGCCGTACGTCACTGTTGTCCGGATTGACCATTGGCGCAGGCTTGACTGTTTCAGCCAGGGGCGTCGGGCCCCGCATTCTGTCGAGGGCCTGCTGGGCTGTGACATAGGGAGCAGCGGCAAACAAGATCAGGGCAATCAGGCCCGAACGTAAGTTTTTCATGTCCTCCTCCCTAGACTTTTCGAATGGCAACCGCACACTTTTTGTAGTCGGTCTGGAACGAGATAGGATCGGTGGCGTCGAGCGTGACCTTGTTGATCAGCTGGCTCGCATCGAAGAAGGGGATGAATACCAGTCCGCGCGGCGGGCGGTTGCGTCCACGGGTCTCGACACGCGAATGGATGAGACCACGCCGCGACTTGACTTCGATCAGGTCGCCGCGCCGGGCGCCCAGCGCCTTGGCATCGTCGGGATGCATGAAGCAGACCGCATTCGGCACGGCGCGATACAGTTCAGGCACCCTTCTGGTCATCGTGCCGGTATGCCAGTGTTCCAGCACACGGCCGGTGGACAACCAGAAGGGATACTGCTTGTCCGGCTCCTCTGCCGCTTTCTCGTAGGGAAGGGCGAAAATTACTGCTTTGCCGTCGGGCATGCCATAGAAGCGGACGCCTTCGCCTTTCTTGACGTAAGGATCGAAACCTTCGCGATAGCGCCAGCGCGTTTCCTTGCCGTTCACCACCGGCCAGCGCAAGCCACGAACCTTGTGGTACGTATCGAAGGGTGCCAGGTCGTGGCCATGGCCGCGGCCAAACTGCGCATATTCCTCGAACAGTCCCTTCTGCACGTAGAAGCCGAAGGCCGCCGCTTCGTCGTTCATGTAGCCCGCTTCCATCTGCGTGGTCGGGAACTGGTTGACCTGTCCATTGCGGAACAGGACATCGTAGAGCGTCTTGCCGCGGTACTGGGGCGCAGCGGCCAGTAGCGGCGCCGGCCAGACTTCTTCCATCTTGAAACGCTTGGAAAACTCCATCAATTGCCACAGGTCGGAGCGGGCCTGGCCAGGCGCTTTTACCAGCTGGTGCCAGAACTGGGTGCGGCGCTCCGCGTTGCCATAGGCTCCTTCTTTCTCGACCCACATCGCGGTCGGCAGGATGAGGTCCGCGGCTGTCGTGCTGGCGGTAGGGTAGACATCGGAGACAACGACGAAGGCATTGGGGTTGCGGAAACCCGGCAGGATTTCGCCCATGATGTTCGGGCCGGCTTGCATATTGTTATTGCACATCGACCAGTACACGTTCAGCTTGCCGTCCTTCAATGCGCGGCTTTGCTCGACGGCGTGAAATCCCGGCTTGTCCGGTACTGTGCCAGGAGGCAGTTTCCAGATTTTTTCCGCGATTTCGCGGTGCTTCGGATTGGTTACCATCATGTCCGCGGGAAGCCGGTGCGAGAAGGTGCCGACTTCGCGCGCGGTGCCACAGGCCGAGGGCTGGCCGGTAAGCGAGAAAGGCCCGTTGCCTGGTGTCGATATCTTCCCGGTCAAGAGGTGGAGGTTGTACAGCAAATTGCTGCACCAGGTCCCGCGCGTATGCTGGTTGAAACCCATCGTGAAGAAGGACATGACCTTGATCTTCGGATCGGCGTACAGCTCGGCGAGACGTTCCAGTCGCTCACGCGGCACATTCGTCAGCTTGGAGACGGTATCGATGTCGTAGGCACTGACGAACTTGGCGTACTCCTCGAAGGTCATGGGCTTGCTGCCGCCGGCATTTGCAGCGTTGGCGGCAGCCAACTGGAGCGCATGTTCCTTGCGCAAGCCATAGCCGATATTGGCGTTGCCCAGCACGAAGCGGGTGTGCCTGTTGACGAAATTGCGGTTGACCCGGTTCGTCTTGATGATGTGATGCGCGATATAGTTGAGAATTGCCAGGTCGGTCTGCGGCCGGAAAATGATGGACAGGTCCGATAGCTCGAAACTGCGATGTTCATATACCGAGAGCACCGCCACCCTGGTGTTCGGCTTCGACAGGCGCCGGTCGGTCACGCGGGTCCAGAGAATGGGGTGCATCTCCGCCATGTTCGAGCCCCACAGGACGAAGGCGTCGGCATTCTCGATGTCGTCATAGCAGCCCATCGGCTCGTCCATGCCGAAGGTGCGCATGAAGCCCGCCACCGCCGAGGCCATGCAGTGGCGCGCGTTGGGATCCAGGTTATTGCTGCGGAAGCCTGCCTTCATCAATTTGGCCGCCGCATAGCCTTCCCAGATGGTCCACTGGCCCGAGCCGAACATGCCGACCGCTGTCGGCCCTTTCTGCTGGATCGCCTTCTTGAACTGCGCCGCCATCAGGTCGAAGGCGGCATCCCAGGAAACGGGCGCGAATTCGCCATTCTTGTCGTAGCGTCCGTTCTTCATGCGGAGCAGGGGCTGCGTCAGGCGGTCCGCCCCGTACATGATCTTGGAGAGGAAGTAGCCCTTGACGCAGTTGACGCCGCGGTTGACTTCCGCGTTGATGTCCCCGTGGGTGGCGACCACGCGCCCATCCTTCACGCCGACGTTCACGCCGCAGCCCACGCCGCAGAACCGGCAGGGCGCCTTGTTCCAGGTGAGCTGAGTCCTGGCCGCATCGGTCACGACGTTCGTGGCGGAAGCGTCGAAGGGAATGCCGGCGGTGGCAGCCGCGGTCATTGCAGCGGTCTGCGTAATGAATTCTCGTCGCGTATGGGTCATGAGATCGTTTCCTCCATTGCTGCCGCCGATTCGGCGTGTTGATACACGAGCGCCACATTGAGGACGCCGGGAAGGGCGCGTATCGCGTCCATGCAGTCGAGCGTGGCCTGGGTCGACGTTGTCTCGAGTGTCACGACCATGCGGCCGTCTTCCGCTGCCGCATGAATGATTGTCTTGGGAAGAAGCGCGAGGTTTGCCCTTACCGTGACGGCGTGGGTGCGCGTTGCGGCAACGATGATGCCGGCGATATGGATTTCTTCGGACATGAGCGCTCCGGATATGTGGCGCTCAGGCGCCAGGAAGGCGGCCGGTCACCAGCTGGTACATCCAGACCAGGAAACCGTAGCCGATGATGCCCGTAAAAGTCAGAAAGGGCGCGAGCACGCAGGTGATGAAGAAAAAAGCCTTCAATTCCTGAGCCCTTGTCGGTGGGGCGCGGCGATCAGTTGGCGGTTTTGCTTCCATGCTCAACTCCTCTTAGGCTAACCGTGAGAGCATTATCGGCAACTTTCACAATGAGCCGCGCACGCTTGCCTCGCCTTTGACCCGCATGTTCAGATGCGGCTGTCGATGCGGATCGTGACCGCCTGCGCATCGGACCGGACGACGCCGCTACGGCCTTCGAGGTCGCCTTTGACAGGCGTCGCGCTGTTGGAACGGGAGATCCGCGCCGTGACTACCACCTCGCTCGCCCCGGAGAGCTTCAGCGCGGGCGCCATGGCCTGCGAATCGTCCAGGGCGAACGCATACGGCAGTTGCGCGACGGTAATGCGTTTGACTGCCAGAGGCGCGCGCGGGCCCTGTGCTGCGCGCGCAAAGATAAACACGGTGTCGCCTGGCGAGGCTTCCGATGCCAGTTCGGGAGCGAGCGTCACGGTTCCCGTCAGCGCGCGTGCGGCATCGCGGGATGCGGGCGTGTCGTTCGTCTCTGCCTTGCCAGCCGGGGATGTTCTCCCTTTCAGGCTCGCTAGGCTGGCAAGCGTCCCCTGGTGGATGGCCGAGTCGCCCGGGGTCAGGGGCAGTAGCTGCTCCCAATACCTGCGGGCCTTGTCGGCATCACCCCGTTGGTAGGCCGCGTTTCCCGCCAGCGCCAGCGCCTTGACGTCCTTGGGGTTGAGCGCCAATGCCTGTAGCACCAGCTGTTCCGGCTTGCCTTCGAGGCTGCCCCCCTTGACGGTGGCCAGGACGTCGGCATAGTCGGCCAGCACCGCGGAATCGTCCGGCACCAGCACCAGCAGGCGCTCATAGGCCAGCACCGCGTCCTGATAGCGGCCGATCGCGGTGTACGAACGCGCCAGCATGTACCAGCCATCGGCATTCGCAGGATCGCGCCGCATGCGATCAGAAAGTCCCTGGACGAGGGTGCTGACGTCGGCTGCCGAGATCTCGTGCCGGGGCCCCCCGATGTTCCTTTCCGGGCTTGCCACTGCAAGCGCGGCAGGATTGCCAAGGTGGTAATAGAGTCCTGCGGCCACGACGGGAACGAACAGCGCGAGAAACCCGGCCAGCAGCCGCTGCTGCCTGTCCGGATGCGATGCCGGCAGCGCGGCGGGCTCTTCGCCGACACGGCGCCGCAATTCGTCGCTTGCTTCCGCATGGGCTGCTGCCGTCAGGCTCCCCTCCTTCAGTGCCAGGTCCAGTTCGCGGGCCTGCTCGCGCAGCACCTGCAAGCCATCGATTGCCGCCGGTCCGGACGCCAGGGAAGAGCGGAGCAGCGGATACAGAAGGCATCCTAGCGCCAGCGCGGTCATCACGACCGCAACGAAGAGAAACGCCGTCATTGGCTTTCTTCCTTTCCCGGCCTTAGCAACTGTTCGGCGCGCTCGTATTCGGCTTGCTGCAGCGGCGGGGCCGGACGCATGCGCCGGATTCGCCACGCCAGGCCGGTCGCGCCTGCCAGCAGCAGCACGGCCGGGCCGAACCAGAGCAGCAGGGTGCTGCTCCTGAGCGGCGGCCGGTAAACCACGAAGTCGCCATAGCGCTCCGTCATGTAGGCAAGGACCTGTTCCTCGCTCTTGCCTTCGGCGAGCAGTTCACGTACCTGCCGGCGCAGGTCGACGGCCAGGTCGGCGTTCGATTCCGCGATCGTCTGGTTCTGGCACACGAGGCAGCGCAGCTGATGCGACACGGCTTCGACGCGTTCGTCGACCTCCTGTGCAGGCGTGGCCGCAGCGTGGGCCGCTGTGGCCAGCAGGAAGCACAGGGCGAACAGGAGTTCACGTGGCATTCAGCCTCCTTATCAACGGAATGAGACGGGTCTCCAGGAGTTCCTGGGTGAGGGGACCGGTATGGCGGTAGCGGACGATGCCGCGAGCATCGATGACAAAGGTCTCCGGCACGCCATAGACCCCATAGTCGATGCCGATCCTGCCTTCCGGATCCGCGATGGACAGGACGTAGGGATCGCCGTGCAATTGCAGCCAGCGCAAGCCGGCATCCTCCTGGTCCTTGTGGTTCAGGCCGACCACGGGCGCCAGGCCCTGCTTCGCAAAGCGGGTCAGGACGGGGTGTTCATGGCGGCAGGACACACACCAGGACGCCCAGACGTTCAGCAGCCACACCTTGCCCGCCATGGCTTGCGGCGAAAAGGTCTCGCCGGATGTCCCCAGCCTGCGGGCCTCGAATGCCGGCGCCGGCTTGCCAACCAGGGGCGAGGGCAGCGCGCGTGGATCGCGCTTCAATCCGGCGGCCAGGAAGGCTGCGATCGCCAGGAATACCCCCAGCGGCAGCAGGAAGCGGATCTTCTTCATGTGCGCACCGCCGCCTTGGCCTTGCCCTGTGCGGCAGCCGTAGGCGCCGGGGCGGCGCGGTAGCGCTTGTCGGCCGCGGCGGCAAGTCCGCCTGCCGCCATCAGGAGGGCGCCCGCCCAGATCCATGCGATGAAGGGCTTGTGCTGCACCCGCACGAGCCAGCGCCCGGGTGCGGTCTCCTCGCCGAGCGAGACGTAGAGGTCGCGTAGCGCGCTGCGGTCGATGGCGGCTTCCGTCATGGCCATGCCCTGCACCGTGTACATGCGCTTTTCGGGCCTGAGCGTGGCAAGAAGGCGGCCGCCGCGGCTCACGGCAAACACGCCTTGTACGCCATGATAGTTGGCCCCCTCTACGCGCCGCAGGTCTGTCAGCCTGAACGTATGCTCTCCCAGCCTGGCGGTATCGCCGGCGCGCATGCTCGCATCGCGGGCACTGTCGAATCCATTGGCGACCGTGACCCCGGCGACAAAGACGCCAAGACCGGCGTGCGCGACGAGCATGCCCCACCAGCTGAGCGGCTCGCGCGCCAGGCGCACTGCCATGGGCATGGCCGGCGGCGCGCGGCGCACCCGATAGACCAGCTGCCATGCGGTGCCGAGAAGGATCCACAGGGCCGTTACCAGCCCCAGGGCGACCATCGGCGTCGCGCCGGCTGCCAGCGCCGCGGCGCCGGCAAGTACTAGCGAGACTGCGGCGATGCCACCGAGCTGGCGCAGCACGGCCCGTGGCTCGGACGACTTCCACGCCACGAAAGGTCCTACCGCCACCAGCAGCAGGGCGGGCACCATCAGGGGCACGAACACGGTCTCGAAATAGGGCGGCCCGACTGAAATCTTGCCGAGCTCAAGTGCGTCCAGGAACAGGGGGTAGAGTGTGCCCAGCAGGACCGCCGCCGTAGCCGCCAGCAGGACTACATTGTTTGCAAGCAGGAACGCCTCGCGCGAGAACAGGGCGAAACGGCCGCCATGGCCTACGCGGCCCATGCGCCAGCCATACAGGAGCAGCGATCCGCCCACTACCAGCGTCAGGAACACCAGGATGAAGGTGCCGCGGGCCGGATCGGTCGCGAAGGCGTGGACCGAGGTCAGCACGCCGGAACGCACCAGGAAAGTGCCGAGCAGGGACAACGAGAATGCAAGGATGGCCAGCAGTACGGTCCAGCTGCGGAAGCTGCCGCGCTTTTCGCTGACGATGAGCGAGTGGATCAGGGCGGTTCCGACCAGCCAGGGCATGAAGGAGGCATTCTCCACCGGGTCCCAGAACCACCAGCCACCCCAGCCGAGTTCATAGTACGCCCAGAAACTCCCCATGAAGATGCCGAGCGTGAGGAATCCCCACGCGAGCAATGTCCAGGGACGCGACCAGCGGGCCCAGGCCGCATCGAGCCGGCCTGCGAGCAGGGCCGCGATGGCAAACGCGAATGCCACCGAAAAGCCGACATAGCCCATGTAGAGCAGCGGTGGGTGGATGATCATCCCGGCGTCCTGAAGCAGCGGGTTCAGGTCCTGTCCGTCGAGGGCGGACGGCACCAGGCGCGCGAACGGATTGGAGGTCGACAGCATGAACAGCAGGAAGCCGGTGCTGATCATGCCAAGCACGCCCAGCACCCGCGCAACCATGTCTTGCGGCAGCCGCTTGCTGAAGACCGCGACCGCGAGGGTCCAGCAGCCCAGCAGCCAGGTCCAGAGCAGGAGCGAGCCTTCGTGGCTTCCCCAGGTCGCCGTTACGCGGTAGTACCAGGGGAGCAGGGAATTCGAGTTCTGAGCCACGTACAGGACGGAGAAGTCGTTGCGCAGGAACGAAGCGACCAGGCAGGCAAGCGCGATCGTGGTCAGGGCGACCTGGCCGGAGGTTGCGGGCCGCGCCACCGCCATCCAGCGCCGGCTGGCGCGATGGGCGCCGGCAAGGGGGACCAGGGACTGGACCACGGTCAGGGCCAGGGCCAGCATCAGGGCATAATTACCGATCTCCGGCAGCATTGGCTTCCTTTGCTTTGGCTTCCTGTTGCGCCAGTGCATATGCGGCTTCCGGCGGCATGTAGTTTTCGTCGTGTTTGGCCAGGACTTCGTGGGCGGTGAAGCGCCCGTCCTGCAGGCGGCCCTGCGCGACCACGCCCTTGCCCTCCTTGAACAGGTCGGGGAGGGCCCCCTGGTACACCACGGGTACCGTCCGGTGCATGTCGGTGACGGCAAAGGAGACGGTCAGGCCGTCGGGATGGCGCTTCACGCTGCCCTGTTCGACCATGCCGCCCATGCGGAACAGTCCGGCAGAGGGCGCCTCGCCCTTTGCTATCTGGGTGGGCGTGTAGAAGAAAACGAGGTTCTCCCTGAAGGCCGAGAGGACGAGCCATGCGGCCAGTCCCAGCAGCAGAATGGCCGCCAGGACGAGGGCCAGCCGGTGTTGGCGCGCTTTCATCGATCCTCCCCGTTCCGGTCGAGCGCCAGGATGGCCCGGCGCACGCGCCGGTGGACCAGCCAGGTCTCGCAGGCTAGCGCGGCGAAGCTCACCAGGCATGCCCCCCAGACGTAAACGCCATAGCCTCCCATCGAGGCGAATTCCTGCAAGCTGTTCCAGTTCATGAAGCGTGTTCCTTCCCGCTGCGCGTCCAGTCGGCGGCGTACTCGCGTTCGAGCACGATGCACCTGGCACGTTTCAAGGTGATCGCGGCCGCATAGGCCCAGAATGACACTGTCATCAACATCAGGCCGACGAGCATCGGCGTTGCCATCGAAGGCGCTTCGGTCAGCCGGATCGAGGCGCCCTGGTGCAGCGTGTTCCACCATTTCACGGAAAAGTAAATGATGGGAACGTTGACGATGCCGACGATGGCGAGGATAGCCGCAGCGCGGTCGGCCCGGCGCACATCATCGAAGGACGCGTGCAGCGCCATGAAACCGACATACAGGAACAGGAGAATGAGCTCTGAAGTGAGACGGGCGTCCCATACCCACCACGTCCCCCAGGTCGGCTTGCCCCACAGCGCACCGGTCCACAAGGCGAGGAAGGTGAACAGGGCGCCGGTGGGCGCCAATGCGCATGCCATGACCGAGGATACGCGGGTGTTGTAGATGAAACCGACTGCCGCCCAAAAAGCCATGGCGAGATAGATCAGCATCGAGAGCCATGCAGCAGGCACGTGCACGTAGATGATGCGGTAGGCCTCACCCTGCTGCGCATCGGTCGGGGCGACGAGAAAACCCACCGCCAGGCCCGCCACGCCGGCCACTGCCGCAAGAGCGGCAAGCCACGGCGCGAGCCGCGACGCGAGCATGACGAAATTCGGTGGCGCCGCAAACCGAAACAACCGGGGGCGCGGCGTGGTAGGGACAGGGGGCTGGGCGATGGACATGGATTCTCCTGGTCTGTTCGACTACTCCTGTGACAGGCGCAATGCCGCGGCCGTTGCCCAGGGGGCGAGCGCGAGCGCGGCACAGGCCAGTGCTCCCAACAGCATCAGATAAGGGGCCGGCTGCACGCCCGTCAGGCTTGCCGTCAGGGCTCCCGAGCCAAGAATCACGACCGGTATCTGAAGCGGCATCACGAGCAGCGCGGTGAGCAGGCTGCCGCCGCGGCTCCCGAGTCCGAGCGCGGCGCCGATCGAGCCGATGGTACTGAAGACCAGCGTCCCGAGCAGCGCGCCGAACAGGAGGGCGCCGAGCGCCGGGCCATCCAGCCCATACTGGAGCGCGACCACCGGCGCCACGATGGCCAGGGGAACACCGGATGTCATCCAGTGCGCACTGATCTTCCCGGCGACCAGTACGACGAAAGGTTCGGGCGACAACAGCATCTGTTCGAGCGTGCCATCCGCCAGTTCCGGTTCGAACAGGCGGTGCAAGGCCAGCAGGGAGGCCAGCAGGGCGCCAGCCCAGACGATGCCTGGCGCGATGCGCAGCAGGAGTGCTTTTTCGGGCCCTATGCCCAGTGGGAAGAGGCTGGTTACCATGACGAAAAATATCAGAGGCGACGCCAGGTCGACAGGCCGGCGCAGCGAAGACAGCAGGCCATAGCGGAGCGAATGCAGGTACGCCCGCAGCATCAGCCGGCGCCGACCAGCCGGAGCGACCGGATGTCCGGCGGCCCCGCATCCTGGTGCGAGGTGTACACGATGGTGCCGCCGTTCCTGCGATGGGCGTGCATGGAAGCGCACAGCGCATCGACCGCGCCGCTATCGAGACCGATGAAAGGCTCGTCGAGAATCCAAAGCGTGCGGTTGCGCGGCACGTGGAGACGGGCCAGCGCGACACGCCTGCGCTGGCCCTGCGACAATGCCTTGCCAAAGGTGTAGGCATGCGAGCTGAGTCCGGCCTTGGCGAGCGCGTCGAGCGCGAGCGTCTTTCCGGCTTGCCCGGTGAGGAGTTCTGTACATGCCAGGTTTTCCCACGCCATCAAGCTATCCTTTACAGCGGCCGCATGGCCGATATACAGAAGATCCTGGCGCAAATGGCCGTCCGGATTGCGCACGTCTGTTCCTTGCCACGACACATGGCCGGTATCGGCCTGGCGCAGACCTGCGAGAATCCGCAGCAGGCTTGTCTTGCCGCTGCCATTGTCTCCGTCGATCCGCAAGACCTCGCCGGCCTCAAGCGAGAATTCGATGCAAGTAAAGAGGGTACGGTTGCCTCGCCGGCACCCAAGCTTATGGCAGACTAATGACAAATAGCGCCTTTCATGCTCGTGAATTGTTCGAATATTACCTCGTTGCATGAATGAGGAGTGTACGATTGGGAACGGTATGGCTGCATACCTAAAGGAGGAGTGCCCCGATGATCAATGAAGCTTCGGCGATCCTGGCTGCGCGCCGACATGTCTCATTGCGGCGCCTGGCAGCTCCGGGACCGGATGCTGCTGCGCTGCAGGAGATTTTTCAGGCGGCTGCGCAGGCGCCGGATCATGGACTCCTGCTGCCTTGGCGCTTCATTCTGGTTCCTGACGAGCGCCGCCAGGATTTGTCCGATGTGTTCGTCGAGGCCTTGCTGGAGCGCGACCCGCTCGCCGGGAAAGAAGCTTGCGAGGCGGCGGCGGGGAAGGCGTTTCATGCGCCTTGCCTGGTAACTGCGGTCCTTGTCGACGAGACCAGCGCCGGGATCCCGGTAAGCGAGAAACTGGTGTCGCTTGGTTGCGCTATCCAGAACATGCTCATCGTCGCACAAGCGCTGGGTTTCGGCAGTGGACTGGCCAGCGGAGCCGCAATGAATGTGGCCGGCATGCGAGGACTGCTGCGCCTCGCGCCGCATGAGCAGGCAGTTTGCTTCATCGGTTTTGGCACCGGGAGTGCAGCTCGTGCGCCACGTGAACGGCCGGCCCCTCACCGTTTTGTTTCGCACCTTTGAAAACGGTTTCGGTTGTTTTCTACATCAGGATCACATCGTATTGTTCCTGGTGGTAACCCTTCTCCACCTGCAAGGAAATCCGCTTGCCGATGAAGTCCCCCAGCATCGCCAGGTGCTGCGATTCCTCTTCCAGGAACAGGTCGATCACCTCTTGCGAAGCGACGATGCGGAATTCGCGCGGATTGAACTGCTTGGCTTCGCGCAGCAGTTCGCGCAGGATCTCGTAGCAGATCGTGCGCGAGGTTTTTACTTGCCCCTTGCCGCTGCAGGCCGGGCAGGGTTCGCACAGGATGTGGGCCAGCGATTCGCGGGTGCGCTTGCGGGTCATCTCGACCAGGCCGAGGGCCGAGAAGCCGCTCACCGACACCTTGGTGCGGTCGCGCGCCAGGGTCTTCTTGAGTTCCGCGAGCACGGCGTTGCGGTGCTCGTTATTCTCCATGTCGATGAAGTCGAGGATGATGATGCCGCCCAGGTTGCGCAGGCGCAGCTGGCGCGCGATGGCGTGCGCGGCTTCCAGGTTGGTCTTGAAGATCGTGTCGGCGAAGTTGCGTCCGCCGACGTAGCCGCCGGTGTTGACGTCGATGGTCGTCATCGCCTCGGTCTGGTCGACGATCAGGTAGCCGCCGCTTTTCAGGTCCACGCGGCGGCCCAGGGCGCGCAGGATTTCTTCCTCGACGCCGTAGAGGTCGAACAGCGGGCGCTCGCCCGTGTAGTGGACCAGGCGCGAGAGCACGCTCGGGGTGTAGACCTGCGCGAACTCGACCAGCATATTGAAGTTCTCGCGCGAGTCGACCTGGATGGTGGCAGTCTCGTCGTGCACGAAGTCGCGCAGCACGCGCTGGGCCAGGTTCAGGTCCTGGTAGAGCAGGGAAGTGGGCGGGCGGGTGCGGGCGCCCTGGACGATGGCGCCCCAGGTCTTGCGCAGGTAGTCGACGTCCGCGGACAGGTCGGCGTCCGAGGCTTCCTCGGCCTGGGTGCGCACGATGTAGCCGCCCTTGCTGTCCTTCGGCAGCAGGTTCTGCAGGCGGGTGCGCAGCAGTTCGCGGTCGGCTTCCTTCTCGATCTTCTGCGAGATGCCGATGTGCTGGTCCTGCGGCAGGTAGACCAGCATGCGTCCGGCGATCGAGATCTGGGTCGACAGGCGCGCGCCCTTGGTGCCGATCGGATCCTTGATGACCTGCACCGTCAGCACCTGGCCGTCGAACAGCAGCTTTTCGATCGGGGTGGGCGGCGTGTTCGCGCCTTCGTGGCTGCGCGCTTCCCAGATGTCGGCAACGTGCAGGAAAGCCGCGCGCTCCAGGCCGATGTCGATGAAGGCCGACTGCATGCCGGGCAGGACGCGCACGACCTTGCCGAGGTAGACGTTGCCCGCCAACCCGCGCGTCAGGGTGCGCTCGATGTGCAGCTCCTGGACCGCGCCCTGCAGGACCAGCGCGACGCGCGTTTCCTGCGGGGTGATGTTGATGAGGATGTCTTCGTTCATGGCCGGCCGTGCAGTATTGTTCAGAGCGACATCATACACGGTCGGAATCGGTTTTTCGTAGGGTGGTCGGCTATGCCGACCGCGCGTTCAAATCCCCTATGAAAACCACTTCGCGTCCATGCCCGGGCTGCTTGAACGCGCGGTCGGGGAACCGTGATCTGGTCCACTGGACCAGATCACCCCTACACGGGATAACCGGCTTTGCGCAGGAGCTGGGCCGTCTCGAAGAGGGGCAGGCCCATGATGCCCGAATGGCTGCCCTCGATGTGCTCGACGAACAGCGCCGCCAGGCCCTGGATGCCGTAGCCGCCCGCCTTGTCGTAGGGCTCGGTCGTGGCGCAATAGGCCCTGATCTGCGCCGGTGACAAGGCGGCGAAGCGCACATTCGACACCTGGGTGATCTGCTCGGCCACGCGCTCGGCGTGGATCGCGACCGAGGTCAGCACCTGGTGGGTGCGGCCCGACAGGCGCTCGAGCATGGCGATCGCCTCCTGGTTGTCGGCCGGTTTGCCGAGGATTTCGCCGTCGATGGTGACGGTGGTGTCGGCGGTCAGGATCGGGCGCAGCGGCTGGCGGCGCTGCTGCAGGATGTTCCAGGCGAAGGCGCCTTTTTCCCTGGCTACCCGGGCGACGTAGACGTGCGGGTCTTCACCCGGCAGCACGTCTTCGCTGACGTCGACGGCGCCGCGCGCCGGGTCGCTGCGCAGCATCAGCAGTTCGAATTCCACGCCGACCTGGCGCAGCAGTTCGCGCCTGCGCGGGCTCTTGGAGGCGAGATAGATTTTCTTATCGGTATGTCTCATTGGTCGGGAGCGGCGATTCAGACGCGGTGGTACGGGTGGTTCTGGGTGATGGACCAGGCACGGTACAACTGTTCCGCAAGCATGACGCGCACGATACCGTGCGGCAGCGTCATGCTCGAGATGCGGATCATGCCCTCGGCCCTGGCTTTCAGCGCCGGGTCGAGGCCGTCGGCGCCGCCGATCAGGAAGGCGGTGTCGCGCCCGTCCTGCTGCCAGGATTCGAGCATCTGCGACAGGCCGACGCTGGTCAGGTCCTTGCCGCGCTCGTCCAGCGCGATGATGCGCACGCCTTTCGGCAGCACGGCTTCGATGCGCTCGCGCTCGAGCGCCATGGCGGTGGCGGCGGTCTTGCTGCCGGAGCGCTCGACTGGCTTGATTTCCTTGAGCACGATGCGCAGCTCGGGCGGCATGCGCTTGGTGTACTCGCCGAAGCCGGACTCGATCCAGGCCGGCATCTTGTGCCCGACTGCGGCAATGATCAGCTGCATAATGTGAGGAAGATGCGGATTACTCTGCTGCCTTCTTCACGCGGCGGATCACCTTCTTCACCGGCTCGGCGTCGGCTGGAACGGCTTTTGGCGCGCGTTTCGGCGGCTTGGCCTTGGTCGCCTCGACGGCGGCCACTTCGCTCTTGCTCGGCGCGACCTTCACGGTCTTGCCGGTCGGGACCTTTTTCGCGGCCGGCTTCTTGGCGGCGGCGGTTGCAGCCGCTTTCTTGGCAGCCGGCTTGCGCTCCTTGACCGGCTGGGCTTCCGGCTCGTCCTTGTTGGCGGCCAGGTGCTTCGACTTGACCTTCGACTCGGCCGCTTCCGCCGCTTCCGGCGTCGACTTGCGCTTTGCCGCGCCCAGCTTGACCGGCTTGTCGCCCCAGATCTCTTCCAGGCGGTAGTACTGGCGGATGGCCGGCTGCATGATGTGGACGATCATGTCGCCCAGGTCGACCAGCACCCATTCGCCCGTATCTTCGCCTTCCATGCCGACCACGTCGCCGCCTGCCGCCTTGACCTTGTCGCGCACCGATGCGGCCAGCGCCTTGGTCTGGCGGTTCGAGGTGCCCGAGACGACCGCGATGCGGTCGAACAGGCTGGTCAGGTGCGTCGTGTCGAACAGGACGATTTCCTGGCCCTTGACGTCTTCGAGGGCGTCAACGACGAGGGTCTGCAGTTTCTTGATATCCATTAGCTTTTATATAAGTTATGTTGTTGAATATAGTCTAGCACTCCGCGTGGAACGAGCGCGCCAGGGTCCGGGCCCTGGTCCGCGCCGGTAGCCGGTTCCTTGCCGAGGCTATTTCTAATTTGGGTGGCGGAAATGTCTACCGCCAGTGTATGTGCCAAGCATACCTTGCCCTGCGGGCTGGCGCGCACTTCCGCGGGCGCCGCCAGCCGCCGCGAGAGCTCCCTGGCAACGGCGAGCGGCAGCTTGTCCTGCTCCAGGGCATAGCCGGGCCGCGCCGCCACGCCGAGGTTGCACAAGGCGAACAGATCCTGCCAGTCGCGCCAGGTGTCGAGCTTTTGCAGCTGGTCGGCTCCCATCAGGAAGACGATCGAGACTGCTTCGCCCAGTTCTTCGCGCAAGCCGCGCAGGGTCTCGACCGTATAGGTCGGGGTGCCGCGGTCGATCTCCCTGGTGTCGATCCGGACCTCGAAAGGCTGGCCGGCGAAGGCCAGTTCCAGCATGCGGATGCGATCGTCATTGCTGGCCTGCAGGCCCGCCTTCTGCCAGGGCAGGGCCGGCAGGATGCGCAGCTCGTCCGGATGCAGGAGATCGGCGAACAGCGCGGCCAGCGCGACGTGGCCGTGGTGTACCGGGTCGAAGCTCCCACCCAGCAGGGCAACGCAGCGGGTCACGAGGCGAGCCAGTCCCGGTGCGGGAGGAAGTCGGTGTACAACGCCGCCTCAATGCTGCCCGGCTCAGGGTGCCAGTCGTAGCGCCATTTCACGATCGGCGGCATCGACATCAGGATCGCCTCGGTCCGTCCACCCGACTGCAGGCCGAACAGGGTGCCGCGGTCCCACACCAGGTTGAACTCGACGTAGCGGCCGCGCCGGTAGGCCTGGAAGTCGCGTTCGCGCTCGCCGTAGGGCTGGTCCTTGCGCGCCTTCACGATCGGCAGGTAGGCGTCGAGGAAGCCGTTGCCGACCTGCCGCACCATGGCGAAGGACGCATCGAAGCCGAGCTCGTTGAAGTCGTCGAAGAAGATGCCGCCCACGCCGCGTGCTTCCTTGCGGTGCTTCAGGTAGAAGTACTCGTCGCACCACTTCTTGAAGCGCGGGTGCAGGTCTTCGCCGTAGGGCGCCAGGGCGTCGTGGCAGGTCTGGTGGAAGTGACGGGCATCGTCCTTGTTGCCGTAATAGGGCGTCAGGTCCATGCCGCCGCCGAACCACCAGACCGGCTCTTTTCCATCAAGCGTGGCCTCGAAGAAGCGCACGTTCATGTGCACGGTCGGCGCGTAAGGGTTACGCGGGTGCAGCACCAGCGACACACCCATCGCTTCCCAGGCACGGCCCGCCAGTTCCGGGCGCGCAGCCATCGCCGACGGCGGCAGGCTGGAACCCGTCACGTGCGAGAAGTTCACGCCGCCGCGCTCGAACACATTGCCTTCCTCGATCAGCCGCGAGATCCCGCCACCACCTTCCGGACGTTCCCAGGTGTCACGCAGGAAGGGCTTGCCGTCGACTTCCTCGAGGGCCTGCACGATGCGCGACTGGAGGTCCAGCAGCCAGGCCTTGATGGCGATAGGGTCGGGAGTGGACATGCGAATGCTTACTTCAGGCCGCGCCAGCCGATGTCGCGGCGGTACTGCGCGCCGTTGAAATGGATCTTCTCGACGGTCTCGTAGGCCTGCTTCTGCGCCATCTTGACGCTGTCGCCCAGGCCGACCACGCACAGCACGCGTCCGCCGCTGGTCTGCAGCGAGCCGGCCACCTGCTGGGTGCCGGCGTGGAAGGTCACGCATTCCGGAGTCTCGGCGGGGATGCCGTCGATGACGTCGCCCTTGCGCGGGCTGTCCGGATAGCCATGGGCGGCCATCACGACGCCGACCGCGGTGCGGCGGTCCCATTCCAGTTCGACGGCATCCAGGGTGCCGTTGCAGGCGTGGTCCAGCACCATGAGGAAGTCGCTCTTCAGGCGCGCCATGATCGGCTGGGTTTCCGGGTCGCCCATGCGGCAGTTGAATTCCAGGGTGCGCGGGTTGCCTTCGCTGTCGATCATCAGGCCGGCGTACAGGAAGCCGGTGAACACGATGCCGTCCTTGGCCATGCCCTGGATGGTCGGGTTGATGATTTCGCGCATCACGCGGGCGTGCATCGACGGGGTCACGATCGGGGCGGGCGAGTAGGCGCCCATGCCGCCGGTGTTCGGGCCTTCGTCGTTGTCCTTCAGGCGCTTGTGGTCCTGGCTGGTCGCCAGCGGCAGCACGTTCTTGCCGTCGCACATGACGATGAAGCTGGCCTCTTCGCCGGCCAGGAATTCCTCGATCACGATGCGCGCGCCGGCATCGCCGAAGGCGTTATCGGACAGCATGTGGTCGACGGCGGCGTGTGCTTCCTCGAGCGACATGGCGACGACCACGCCCTTGCCGGCCGCCAGGCCGTCGGCCTTGATGACGATCGGTGCGCCATTGGCGTCCACGTAGGCGTGGGCCTGCGCGGCATCGGAGAAGCTCTGGTACTTGGCGGTCGGGATGCCATGGCGCTGCATGAAGGCCTTGGCGAAGTCCTTCGAGCTTTCCAGCTGCGCCGCTTCCCTGGTCGGCCCGAAGATCTTCAGGCCGCGCGAGCGGAACAGGTTGACGATGCCGGCGGCCAGCGGCGCTTCCGGACCCACCAGGGTCAGGGCGACGCCTTCGGCCACCACGAAGTCGGCCAGGGCCGCCGGCTCTAGGATCTCGATGTTCACCAACCGTGGGTCCAACGCGGTGCCGCCGTTGCCCGGAGCGACGAAAACGGCCTGGACCCGTTCCGATTGGGCGAGTTTCCAGGACAGGGCATGTTCACGGCCGCCGGAGCCGACTACGAGGATTTTCATACAGGGTTTTCCGAGAATTACTCTTCAATGATGGCGTTGGTGTAGACGTCCTGGACGTCGTCCAGGTTTTCCAGCGCATCGAGGATCTTCTGCATCTTGACGGCGTCTTCGCCGGTGAGCACGGTTTCATTGTCCGGCTTCATGATGACTTCCGAGACCTCGGCCTTGAAGCCGGCCTTTTCCAGCGCTTCCTTCACGCCGGCGTAGGCGAACGGGTCGCACAGCACTTCGAAGCCGCCTTCCTCGTCCTGCACCACGTCGTCGGCGCCGGCTTCCAGGGCCGCTTCCATCAGCTTGTCTTCTTCCACGCCCGGCGCGAACTGGAACTGGCCGACGTGCTTGAACATGAAGGCCACCGAACCCTCGGTGCCCATATTGCCGCCGTACTTGTTGAAGGCGTGGCGCACTTCGGCCACGGTACGCACGCGGTTGTCGGTCAGGCAGTCGACGATGATCGCCGCGCCGCCGATGCCGTAGCCTTCGTAGCGGATCTCTTCGTAGTTCACGCCTTCGAGTTCGCCGGCGCCGCGCTGGATCGCGCGGGTGACGTTATCCTTCGGCATGTTCGCGTCCGCCGCCTTTTCGACTGCGAGGCGCAGGCGCGGATTCGAGTTGACGTCGCTGCCGCCCATGCGAGCGGCCACGGTGATCTCCTTGATCAGGCGCGTCCAGATCTTGCCGCGCTTGGCGTCGGTGGCGGCTTTCTTATGCTTGATATTGGCCCATTTGCTGTGTCCAGCCATGTCGAGAATTCCCCAGTTGGTATGCAAGAGTGGCCGACATTCTAACATAGGCCCCCCTTGCAAAATCGCCGGGAGAACGGTGTGGCATGTCACGGAAACAACAGTCGAGTCCCCCACGCGACCATGCCCAGGCCCGCCAGGCAAGCAGCCAGTGTGCTGTCCCTCAAGCGCAGCTCGGCCAGCAGCAAAAAGCCTACCGCCGCCACCATGGCGGGGTTGCCGGGCCCGCCCGCCAGAGGCAGCAGCACGATCAGCCAGTAGCAGCCAAGGACGGTGCGCGCGTGTTCCGCGCCCTGCCACAGGGCGTCGAGCCGGCCTCGCCCCCAGCCGGCCAGCAGGGCGGGGAAGGGCGCGCGGCAGTATTGCAGGCAGGCGTGCTTGGACGAGGTCCACTGCCAGGCGCCAGCCGCTACCAGCACCAGGCCGGTGGCCGCCGGATGGCGCACGGCCAACGTGGCGTCCAGCATGCCGGCGTCGTGCAGGGTCCAGTGCAGCAGGGTGACGATGGCCGCGAAGCCGGTCCAGGCCAGCAGGCAGCCGAGCGCGAACAGCCAGGGCGTGAGGCCGGACCCCAGCAGGCTGCGGCGCCGCGCGATGCGGTCGACCGCGGCCACCGCGCCCACGGCGGCGGGCAGCAGCAGCGCCACGTACAGGGCGGTCCACATGGCGAACACCAGCAGCAGCTGTCCGGAGCGCAGCGGCGCGGGCGGCGGTCCATGCAGGCTAGGGCCGGACAGCCTTGCCGGCACAGGCTCAGGCTGGGCGCCCTGGAAGGCGAGCCAGGCCCAGCAGGCGCAGGTCAGCAGCGCGAGCCAGGCCAGCGCCATGGCAACGGGAGGGCCAGCGCGTTCCTCCAGCACGGATGCATTCATCTCATGTTCCCCTCGAATAGCTGACTTGCGCTGTTCGACAACGACTCTTCGGCGCCGTTCTCCCTTCCTCTTCAGCCCGCCCCCGGCAAGCGCGGCCATTTCCTCCTACAATCGTCGGATGACCGATGCTGCTTCCGCCAATTCCGCTGCGCCTTTACCACGCGCCACCGTCCTCGCCGGCCTGTCGATCGCCATCGCCGGCGCCGTCCTCTTTTCAACCAAGGCGATCGTGGCCAAACTGCTGTATCGCTACCACATCGACGCCGTTACTTTGATCGCGTTCAGAATGCTGTTCTCGCTTCCGGTGTTTATCGCTGTGGCGGTGTGGAAGATGCGCGTCGGACCGCCGCTCAGTTCGCAGGACCGCTGGCGCATCACCGGACTCGGCCTGGTCGGCTACTACCTGTCGAGCTACCTCGACTTCCTCGGCCTGCAGCACATCTCGGTCGGGCTGGAGCGCCTGATCCTGTTCCTGACCCCGACCTTCGTCCTGCTCATCAACGTGATGGTGTTCAAGCGCCGCGTGCGCCCTGCCGAATGGGCCGCGCTGGCGCTGGCCTATTGCGGCATCGTGCTGGTCTTCGTGCACGACCTGGCCGGCGGCGCGGGCAGCACCGTGCTCGGCTCCCTGTTCGTGCTGGGATCGGCGCTCAGCTACGCCTTCTACCTGCTCGGCACCGGCGAGATGGTGCGCCGCATCGGATCGCTGCGCCTGGTGGCCTACGCCATGTGCGTATCGAGCGTGGCCTGCCTGCTGCAGTTCTTCCTGCTGCGCCCGGCGAGCATGCTGGTGCAGCCGGCCGAGGTTTACTGGCTCTCGCTGGTGAATGCGGTATTCTGTACGGTCTTCCCCGTGTTCATGACCATGGCCGCGGTGCAGCGCATCGGCGCCGCCACCGCCTCGCAGGCCGGGATGATCGGGCCGGTGTCCACGCTCTTCCTCGGCGCGCTGATCCTCGGCGAGCCGATCACCGGCGTGCAATTGGCCGGCACGGGGCTCGTGCTGATTGGGATCTACTTGCTCTCGCTGAAAAAATGACGAAGACGAAAACTAGGATTGCGCTGATCGCGCACGACAAGAAGAAGGACGACATGATCTCGCTCGCGGGCGAGTACCTCGACTTCCTCAAGACCTGCACCCTGTCCGCCACCGGCACCACCGGCGGACGCCTGGCCAACGAGCTCGGACTCACGGTCGAGCGCAAGCATTCCGGCCCGGTCGGCGGCGACCTCCAGATCGGCGCCCAGCTGGTCGAGGGCGAGATCGATTGCGTGATTTTCCTGCGCGACCCGATGACGCCGCAGCCCCACGAACCCGACATCAACGCCCTGGTGCGCGCCTGCGACGTGCACAACATCGCCTGCGCCACCAATGTCTCGACCGCGCGCCTGGTGCTGTCGCAGCTGATCGCGGCGCGCTCATTTTCCTGACCTGCGCCTGAGGAGAAATCCACCATGGTGAAAGCCATCCGCATCGCCGCCACGGGCGGCCCCGAAGTGCTCGAGTACGTGGACGTCGAGGTCGGAGATCCCGGTCCCGGCGAGGCGCGCGTGCGCCACCACGCGATCGGGCTGAACTACATCGACACCTATTACCGCAGCGGCCTGTACAAGATGGCGCTGCCCGCCATCCTCGGCCAGGAAGGCGCGGGCGTGGTGGAGGCTGTGGGCGAGGGCGTCAGCCACCTGGCGCCGGGCGACCGCGTCGTGTATGCGGGCGGCGCGGGCGGCGCCTACAGCGAGGCGCGCGTCATGCCGGCGCATCTGCTGGTGCGCCTGCCGGAATCGATCTCTTTCGAGCAGGGCGCCGCCATGATGCTGCAGGGCCTGACGGTGCAGTACCTGTTCCGCCAGACCTATGAGCTGAAACCCGGCCAGACCATCCTGTTCCACGCCGCGGCCGGCGGCGTCGGCCTGATCGCCTGCCAGTGGGCGAAGGCGCTGGGCGTGAACCTGATCGGCACCGTCGGCTCCGAAGAGAAGGCGGAACTGGCTAGGGCCCATGGCGCGGCCCACGTCATCAACTACAACACCGAGGACGTGGTTGCGCGCGTGCTCGAGATCACCAAGGGGGCGAAGGTGCCGGTGGTGTACGACTCGGTCGGCAAGGACACCTTCATCCGCTCGCTGGACTGCCTGCAGCCGCGCGGCCTGATGGTCAGCTTCGGCAATGCCTCCGGCGCCGTGCCGCCCTTCGCGCTGAGTGAACTGGCTTCGCGCGGGTCCTTGTATATCACCCGTCCGACCCTGTTCGCTTACGCCTCGGATCGAGAAAAGCTGGAAGCGATGGCCGCCGACCTGTTCGGGATGGTCGAGAGCGGCAAGATCGCCGTGGAGGTCAAGCAGCGCTTCGCGCTGCGTGACGCGGCCGAGGCGCACCGCGCGCTGGAAGGACGCCGTACCACCGGCTCGACGGTGCTGCTGCCATGAGGGACGCGAACGAAGAAAACGGCGGAGCCTCCGGGAACGACGGCGCGCCGAAGTTCGGCCGCCTGCTGATCGTGCTGGCCTTCGCGCTGATCCTGATCGTGGCGATCACCTTCGGTTCGGAAGCCTACTTCAGCTAAGCTCAGCATGATGCCTCTCCCGGCAGAAGCCGCTTCGCAACTGTCCGCCGTTTGTGATGTGCTGCGGTCACGGCTGGCTGATCAGCTGCTCGCAGTGCATCTATATGGATCAGCCGTCGACGGCGGCCTGAAGCCATCCAGCGACCTCGACCTGATGGTGTCGGTTGCGCAGCCCTTGACGGAAGGTAGGCGCAATGAACTCATGCACGAGCTTCTCCATCATTCAGCCGCGCCAGGCAGCTCCAGGTTGCTGAGGGCATCGGAGCTAGACTCTAGTAGAACTTAACGTGCGCACAAGTGTCGAATAATGACAATGGAAAGCACTTTAGGAATTCGACACGCTGCCATGCTGCTGGCGCACCGGATCAAGATTCAGCCGACGCTTGAGCAGCGTGACTATTTCGCGCGCGCGGCCGGCGCCGCCCGCCGGGTATGGAACTGGGCCCTCGCCGAATGGCAGCGCCAGGCCGCCGCTGGCGGCAAGCCGAACGCGATGGCGCTAAAGAAGCAGTTCAACAGGATCAAGTACTCAAACCCAGCCTGGCTTGACGAGAACGGCCGGCCTTGGCTGCGCACCATCCATCGCGACGCGCACGCCCAGCCCTTTTCGAATCTCGCCAGGGCCTGGACCCGCTACTTCGAGCAGCGCCGCGCGGGAAGGCCTGCACATCCTCCAGCATTCAAGAAAAAGGGGCGCTGCCGCGACGCGTTCTACCTGGCCAACGACAAGTTCAGGATCGAGGGAACCACTGCCGTGCTGCCCAAGGTCGGCCGGGTGGCGCTGCACGAAGCGCTGCGCTGGCCTGGACGCATCCTGGGCGCGAGCATCTCGCGCGAAGCGGATCACTGGTTCTTGTGCGTCCAGGTCGAGGTGCCCGATGCAGCGGCGCGCCTGCCGCGTAGCAGCCACGGTGTCACTGGGGTCGACCTCGGCGTGAGCGCCGCCGCCACGCTCGCCAGCGGCGAGAAGATCGGGGCGCCCCGTCCCTTGAAGGCCGCGCTGCGCCGCCTGCGCATCCGCAGCCGGCGCCTGTCGCGCAAGCTCGATGCCGCAAAGGCGCTGGCCGGGATCGCGGGCCGGATCCCGAAAGGCACGCGGCTGCCCGTGTCGAACAAGCGCATCCAGGCAGCGCAGGCGCTGGCGCGCCTGCACGCCCGTATCGCCCGGGTGCGGCGGGACTTCACCCACAAGCTCACGACCCGCCTCTGCCGCGAAAACCAAGCGGTGGCGATCGAGGACCTGAACGTGAGCGGCATGCTGGCCAACGCCAGATTGTCCCGCGCGATCTCGGACGTGGGCTTTTACGAGATCCGTCGCCAACTGCTGTACAAGGCTGCGCGCTACGGCACCCTGATCGTGCTGGCCGACCGCTGGTACCCGTCCAGCAAGCTCTGCTCGGGCTGCGGGGCACGCAACGCCGCCCTGGCCCTGGGCGGGCGCGCCTGGACCTGCGCCGGCTGCGGCGCGTACCACGACCGCGACGTCAACGCGGCCATCAATTTGCAGCGGCTCGCCACCGGCGCCCTCGCGGCGGCAACGGCGCTACCCGTGGCGAGTCCGGCGGCGACGCCGGGCACTCCCGCCGGCCAGGGGCCGGCGGGAGGCGGGAAAGTCACGCCTGCCAGGCACGAGCACGGTCAGCAGGACGGCTCGGGACAGGAAGAGAACGTTGCACACTTTTGTGCACGTTTTTGCTAGCAGTGGCTCCGCGAGGACATTCTCGGTGGCCGGATCGAGCTTGAGATGCTCGATGTCGACTTGGCGATTCTGCTCACGAAGGTCCGCAAGCACAGCATGGCGCTGGTCGGGCCTTCGGCTGCAGAGTTATTCGACAGCGTCCCTGCTTCCGATCTGCAGCGAGCCATGTCGGATACCTGCAAGCAGTGGAATCGCGACGCAGACTGGGAGGGCGACGAAATCACCGTCCTCCTCGCGCTGGCGCGCATCTGGTTCACGGCATCTACCGGAAAGATCGTGTCCAAGGACCTTGCGGCCAGCTGGGCCATGGAGCGCCTGCCGGAAGCGCATCGCCATGTCATGAACCACGCCTTGCATTCCTATCTGCGTGGGACTGGCGATGCATCGGTCTTCGTGTCCGCTGAGCTTGCCGAAACAATCCACTTCTGCAAGCAAGAAATTACGCTTGAGCTGAAGAAGCGGGTGGAAACCTGACTCCCGCCGGGCGACTCCGAGCGCTAGGCCCTGAGGCCGTTGAGCGTTTCCTCCAATGCCGCAGTCGCCTCGGCAAGCGCGTCGCCGCTCCCGCCTGGCTGTGCGACCCACAGCGCCAGCTCGTTCATCGCGCCTGACAGCAGATGGGCAAGCGGCTCCGTCCGTCGTGTACGCAACTTGCCTTGCCCGGCAAGCAGGTCGAGGTGGTCTCGTAACAGGTGCAGCGAGTGCTCCTCGTCCATCTGGCGCCACTCGCTCCAGCCCAGGACCGCAGGACCGTCGATGAGCATGATTTGCTGGGTCGCGGGATCGTTTGCTGCGGAGAGAAACGCACGGCATCCGGCCAGCAGCGCTTCCCAATCATCGGGTTCGGCCTGCGCCGCGGCGCCGACGCGTTCTGCGACCTCGGCGTGTACCTGCTTGAGTACCGCACGAAACAGCCCCTCCTTGCTCCCGAAATGATGATAGAGGGCGCCGCGCGTCACCCCGGCGGCATGCACCATCTCCTCCGTAGCCGCCGCCGCATACCCATGCTCGGCAAAACCCGCGCGCGCTACGGCGAGCAGGCGAGAGATCGTTGCGTCACGCTGCGTGGCCCGCGCGATCCGTTCCGGGGCGCCGGCCCGGGCAGTCCGCTTCGGGGCCGCTGTTCCAGGCGATTTTTTTTCCATATCCATTCCGAGTCGATTCTATTGACATACAGCGTGTATGCGTGTTCACATACAGCCTGTATGCAATCACATACATTCTGTATGTATCTTAACAAACAAAGGAGATAACGATGAGTCCACTTCGGGGCAACTATCCAGTGCTGTGCTGCGAGCGCGTTGCGGAAAGCCGCGACTTCTATGTGCGGCATTTCGGCTTTGACGTGAGTTTCGATAGCGAGTGGTACGTGAGCCTGAAGCACGGGCAGCGTGCCGAGTACGAACTGGCACTGCTGGACGTCAATCACCCGACCATTCCGGATGTCGGAAGGAAAGTCGTGGGTGGCGTGCTGCTCAACTTCGAAGTGGAAGACGTGGACGCCGAGTACAAGCGACTGATTGAAGACGCTGGATTGCCGATCCTGCTCGATATCCGTAGCGAAGCGTTTGGTCAGCGGCATTTCATCACGGCCGATCCCAACGGAACAATGATCGACGTCATCACTCCGATTCCACCGAGCGCGGAATTCGCCGATCAATACACTTGAAAATGGCGACTGCAAAACCGGCCGCCCAACAAAAACGGGGCCGAAGCCCCGTTGCCAATTGCTGCGAGCAAGCGCTCAGCCCTCTTTCTGCTCCAGCACCACCCGGCGCGCCACGCCCGACGGGCCAGGGAAGCCCTGGAAGGCGCTCTGCACCAGCGCCGGCATCACGGCCGGGGTCGACATCTGGCGGCTGGTGTTGTGCACGGTGACGTCGAACAGGCGCTTGCCGTCGCGGGCCTGCTTGATGCCGACCTGCAGTTCGCGGCGATAGTAGTGCTCGATCGAGACCTGGTAGCCCTGGTTCCAGAAAGGATCGTAGAAGGGGCTGTAGAAGCCGCCGCCCACGTAGCGGCGATAAATGGCGCCGTTGCGGCCGCGGAAGTAGGCGAAGCGCGGCGCGAACATCGGCTGGTAGAACGGCGACATCACCGGTTCCACCACGCGCACCGGCATGTCGGTGGTCGTGAAGCGCATCGAGACGGTCAGCGCCGGCGTGGCGCCGTTGGCGTCGCGGAAGCCCAGGGCAGCCAGCTGGCCGCGCACCAGGTCCTGGTAGGCGCGCCATTCCAGGGTGTCGTCCTGGGGCGGCGGGGTTTCGAATACATAGCTCTTGTCCTCGATCTGCGCCGGCCACTGGTGGAAGGTGGTCACGTCGCTGCGGATCGTGGTGGCGCAGCCCGTCAGCAGCAGCGTAAAGACTGCTCCGGCGGCGATCATCAGGCGTTTCATTGCTATCTCCATTGTCTGTGCGGACTTTTCCGATCGTCTATAGTAAGTTCTGTTCGGCATTCTCGCAGAATAATTTACACGCCGTTACCAGGTGCACATTCCGATACAGTCCGAAACGGAGCAAGCGCCGGAAAATCTTGTTGGTAGAATAAGCACCTTCTACAGACCTTAACCTGCCAACGCGGATTTTCCTATGCGCACCGATACGCCCCAGACGATCTACCGCAGTGACTACACCCCGCCGAGCTACCTGGTGGACACCGTCGAACTCGGCTTCGACCTCGACCCCGCCCGCACGGTGGTTGCCAACCGCATGACGATTCGCCGCAACCCCGACAGCGCCCAGCGCGAGATCGAGCTCTACGGCGAAGACATCGAGCTGGTGGCGCTGCGCATGAACGGCCGCGAATTGCAGGAGCGCGACTATGCGATCAACGGCAGCATGCTGACGATCCCGAACGCGCCCGAGGAAGCTGTGCTCGAGATCGAGACCGTCTGCGTGCCCGAGCAGAACACCACGCTGAGCGGCCTGTACACCTCGAACGGCAATTTCTTCACCCAGTGCGAAGCGGAGGGCTTCCGTCGCATCACCTATTTCCCGGACCGCCCGGACGTGATGGCCGTCTACACGGTCATGCTGCGCGCCGACAAGGAACGCTATCCGGTGCTGCTGGGTAACGGCAACCTGGTCGAAGAGGGCGACCTGGGCGATGGCCGCCACTATGCCAAGTGGGAAGACCCCTTCAAGAAGCCGTCCTACCTGTTCGCCCTGGTCGCCGCGCGCCTGGTATGCCAGGAAGAGACCTTCCGCCTGGCCGATGGCCGCGACGCGCTGCTGCAGGTCTGGGTGGAGGAGGGCAACCTCGACAAGACCGACTACGCCATGCAGTCGCTCAAGCACAGCATCCGCTGGGACGAAGAGCGCTATGGGCTGGAACTCGACCTGGACCGCTTCATGATCGTCGCCACCAGCGACTTCAACATGGGCGCGATGGAAAACAAGGGCCTGAACATCTTCAACACCAAGTTCGTGCTGGCCAACCCGCGCGTGGCGACCGACATCGACTTCCAGGGCATCGAGGCGGTGGTGGCGCACGAGTACTTCCACAACTGGACCGGCAACCGTGTCACCTGCCGCGACTGGTTCCAGCTCTCGCTGAAGGAAGGCCTGACGGTGTTCCGCGACCAGGAGTTCACCGCCGACATGATCGGCACCGATACCGGCCGCGCCGTCACCCGCATCGACCAGGTGCGCACCCTGCGCCAGGCCCAGTTCCCCGAGGACGCCGGCCCCATGGCCCACCCGGTGCGTCCGGACTCTTTTGTCGAGATCAACAACTTCTACACCGTCACGGTGTACGAGAAGGGTGCCGAAGTCGTGCGCATGTACCAGACCCTGCTGGGCGTTGAGGGCTTCCGCAAGGGCATGGACCTGTATTTCCAGCGCCATGACGGCCAGGCCGTCACCTGCGACGACTTCCGCCTGGCCATGGCCGACGCCAACGGCCGCGACCTGACGCAGTTCGAGCGCTGGTACGACCAGGCCGGCACCCCGGTGCTGCGCTTCGAGGCGCGCTACGACGAAGGCGCCCAGACCTACGGCATCACCCTGTACCAGTCCTGCCCGCCGACCCCCGGCCAGCCGGAGAAGCGTCCCTTCCACATCCCGGTGGCGGTCGGCCTGCTCGACCGCGAGGGCCGCGACATGCCCCTGACCCTGGACGGCAAGGATGTCGGCACCACCGTCGTGCTGGAACTGACGCAAGCCGAGCAGACCTTCGTCTTCACCGGCGTGAAGGAGCAACCGGTGCCTTCGGTGCTGCGCGACTTCTCGGCGCCCGTGATCCTCCAGCACGGCTACAGCGACAGCGACCTGCTGCACCTGTTCAGCTTCGATTCCGACCCGGTCAACCGCTGGGAAGCCGGCCAGCGCCTGGCCATGGGCCGCCTGCTCAAGCTAACCGGCGAAGCGCCGGTATCCAGCCGCCTGAGCCTGGACGACACCTTCATCGATGCGATGCGCAAGATGCTGACGGACGAGTCGCTCGACCCGGCCTTCCGCGAACAGGCCCTGCTGCTGCCGACCGAAACCATGATCGCCGAGCAGCTCGAGGTGGTCGACCCGCTGGCCGTGCACATGGCGCGCCAGTTCATGCGCGCGAACATCGGCGCGCGCCTGCGCAGCGAGCTGCTGGCCCAGTATGAAGCCAACCAGACGCCGGGCGCCTATAGCCCGGATGCCATCTCAAGCGGAAAACGCGCCCTGAAGAACCTGGCGCTGTCCTACCTGAACGCGGCGCCCGACGAGGAAACCGTCGCCCTGGCGCTGCGCCAGTGCCAGCAGGCCGACAACATGACCGACCGTGCGGCGGCACTGAATGCCCTGATCCATGCGCGCGCGCCGCAGGCGGAAGCCGAGCTGGCCCGCTTCTACGAGGAGTTCCAGGACGAGGCGCTGGTGGTCGACAAGTGGTTCGCGATGCAGGCTTCGGCGCCGACCACCGACATTGCCAAGGTGCGCGAACTGATGCGCCACCCGGCCTTCAACCTGCGCAACCCGAACCGCGCACGCAGCCTGGTCGCGACCTACTGCATGAACAACCCCGTCGAGTTCCACGCGCCGAACGGCAGCGGCTACCTGTTCTGGGCCGAGCACGTGACCCTGCTCGACGCCCTCAACCCGCAGGTGGCCGCGCGCCTGGCCCGCGCCATGGACCGCTGGCGCCGCTACACCCCGGCCCTGCAGCAGCACATGAAGACCGCGCTGCAGCAGGTGGCGGGGCAGCAGCGCCTGTCCAACGACGTGCGCGAGATCGTGACCAAGGCACTCGCCAGTTAATCGTAGGGTGGGCGGTCCTCCACCCACGCGTTCAATCCGTGCGTGAACAACACGCGCCGCATCCATGCGTGGACGCGTTGAACGCCACAACAAGAATCCAAACCAAACCAAAGGAAGTCCATGAAACGCGTCAGTCTCACGCAATACCTGGTCGAGGAGCAGCGCCTCCACCAGAACATCAACGCCGAACTGCGCCTCCTGATCGAGGTCGTGGCGCGCGCCTGCAAGCGCATCAGCTATTCGGTCAGCAAGGGTGCGCTGGGCGAGGTGCTGGGCAGCGCCGAGACCGAGAACATCCAGGGCGAAGTGCAGAAGAAGCTCGACGTGATCTCCAACGAGATCCTGCTCGAGGCGAACGAGTGGGGCGGCCACCTGGCGGCCATGGCCTCGGAAGAGATGGAAACCATCCGCCAGATCCCGAGCCGTTACCCGAAAGGCGAATTCCTGCTGCTGTTCGACCCGCTGGACGGCTCCTCGAACATCGACGTCAACGTCTCGATCGGCACCATCTTCTCGGTGCTGAAGGCCCCGGAAGGCATGGCCGAACCGACCGAGCAGGACTTCCTGCAGCCGGGCACCCAGCAGGTCGCGGCCGGCTATGCGGTCTACGGCCCGCAGACCATGCTGGTGCTCACCACCGGCAACGGCGTACACTGCTTCACCCTGGACCGCGAGATGGGTTCCTGGGTGCTCACCCAGAGCAATATGCAAATCCCGGATACGACCAAGGAATTCGCGATCAATATGTCCAACAAGCGCCACTGGCACCCGCCGGTGCAGCGCTATGTCGACGAAATGCTGGCGGGTTCCACCGGCCCGCGCGGCAAGGATTTCAATATGCGCTGGATCGCCTCGATGGTGGCCGACGTGCACCGCATCCTGAACCGCGGCGGCATCTTCATGTACCCGGCCGACCTGCGCGACCCATCCTCGCCGGGCAAGCTGCGCCTGATGTACGAAGCCAACCCGATGGCCATGATCGTCGAGCAGGCCGGCGGCGCCGCCACCGACGGGCGCGGACGCATCATGGATATCCCGCCGACCAAGCTGCACCAGCGCGTGCCGGTCTTCCTCGGTTCAAAGGCCGAGGTCGACCTGGTGACCAGCTATCACGCGGAGTGATTATTTGGCAATCGACGCCTGAAATTGCCGAGTCGGACTAGCAAGTTTGCGAAGTTGTTTGCTAGAATACGGCTCTTCGTCCGGTTCGCCCGGCGTAGAGCCGCTGTAGCTCAGTCGGTAGAGCAGCGCATTCGTAATGCGAAGGTCACCAGTTCGATTCCGGTCAGCGGCACCAAAGAATTAGAAAGCCCGTGTCTCCCAAGGACACGGGCTTTTTCCATTTCCGCCCCACGCGCGTTCACACAGGCGTTGCCGCTTCCTGCAAGCCCCGCACCAGGCTCGACACGCTCGGGTTGTCGATGAAGATGCAGCGCTTGCCCGTGCGCTTGCAATGGTCCTTCACGCGCCAGTAGGCGTGGTGGCTGATGCAGCCGGTCTGGCAGATCACCAGGTCGGCCGCGGCCAGGCTGGCGTCCAGCTGGCCGGCGCTGTCTTCCAGCCCGCCGTCGTGGTGGGCGAACTGGGCGCCGACACGTTCGACCACGTTGCGGTAGACCGGCACGCTGCCGCTGCGTCCCCCCACGCACAGCACGCTGCGGTTGACCAGGCGGATCGGGATCTCCACCGCTTCCACCGGAGTCTCGCTCGCGGGCGGAGGCGCTTCAGGCGGCTCCACGGCAGGCCGGGATGCAGCCGCCTTCAGCGCGGCCAGCTGGGACCTCAAAGCCGCTTCGCGTTCTTCCATCTGCGCCAGGCGGTTGGCGAGGCGCTTGCGTTCTTCCAGCTCGGGGACCTCGGCTTTCAAGCTTTCGAGCGCATGACGCAATTGATAGATATCGGTGTCTTTCGCGATAGTGGCTGCGCGCGCCTGCATCAGTTGCTGCTCGTGGCGTTCGGCCATCTCGGCCTTTTCCTGCTGCAGTAGCTGGCAGCGTCCCTGCGCCCGGGCCAGCTCGCGCATCAGGCGGGCGTTATCAAGCAGCAGGGCATTGTATTTGTCCATGTCGGCGCGTACGCAGGCGCCGGCCTGGTGCTGCACCATGTGAATGTCGCGGCACATGCGCTGCTCGAGGTCGGCCGTGCAGCGCGGGTGGGTCAGGCCGGCCCAGAAGGCGCCGGGCACGTTGCCGGCCGCGACCGCCTTCGCCCACAGGGCGGCGACTTCTTCGGTGCTCTTGGCTGCGCGAAAGCGGGCGATGTCGCCGGCGTAGCGCCGTTCCAGCTCCTTCTGCAGCGCTTCCGACAGGGGATTGCGCAGCGCGCACTCGCTGACCGCGCCGACGTGGATGTCGTAGTCGTCGTGCAGCAGCCGGCCGCCCGTGACCCGTTCCACCAGCTTGCGCAGGGCGCCCAGGGGCAGGGCCACGCCCACCAGCGGGCAATGGCTGGTGGAACTCAGTTCCCACACGCGGCGGCGGCGCGAACCGGTGGCGCAGGATTCATGCAGGGAGGCGTGTTTGTCGCACATGCGCGTTTCCTTTCGATGCGGGAGGCGCCGGAGCATCCTCAATTGATAATGATTATCATTTGCATTGTAACGCGGATGAGAAAGGATGCAAGCAGATTCGCAGGCGTACGCCAACCCGGCAGGACGGCTCTGTTAGTCAACGCACTGTGTGGACTGGCCGGGCATTGTATTTTTTGTATCGCGACGCAGTGTCCGATACTGCGCGCGATTCGGACCGCCACAGGCGACCGCTTCAGCAGCGACGAGATGGCCGTCAGCGCTAATGGTGGAACTTTTGCGCTCGCTTTAGGTCACGACAACGAAGGCGTGACCTAAGGCAAGAACCCAAGTGCCACATTGATGTAGCGCATGCCCATTTCGTCCCTTCATTCTGTTTCAGGCGGAATCGAGGAAGAATGTGGTGATAGTCGAGTATCGGTCTACTTCGCGTTGGTCTACATTTTTACGAGGGATACATCATGGATAATCAGAAATCTACCGAGGGAAAAGGCAGCGACGCAAGCCGCGAGGGTCTGGGTTCGAGCATTGGTAAAAGCCAGAATTCCGGCCTGAGCCAGGGCAGCAGCGCCTCGAGCAACAGCCAGAGCGGCTCGTCGGGCAGCCTCGGCAGCGCCAACGCCTCGCCGAGCACCGCCAAGCCTGCCACCGGCAGCAGCAGCGGCGCCGTCGGCGGCAGCAGCAATGCCGGCAGCCAGCAAAGCAGCTCGCAAAGCTCGGGCAACCTGGGCAGCAGCAGCTCGCTGGGCAGCCAGCAGAGCGGTTCGTCCGCGTCGTCGGGTTCCAGCGCAGCAGGCAGCAGCGGCAGCCTGAGCAGCACCAGCGGCGGCAACAGCGCCCTGGGCTCGAGCGGCAGCACCGCGGGCAGCACCACCGGCTCGTCGTCGGGCACCACCATGAGCAGCAGCGGCAGCATGGGCGGCGCCAGCGCACAATCGGCCGATTCGTCGTCGGGCAGCGACCAGTCGCAGGGCGGCCAGGGTGGCATCAAGGCCGCGATGGCCAACGTGTCGCCGGACAAGCTGCACCAGAAGATCGACCAGGTCGCGCAAGGTGCGCAGCCGCTGGTCGACCGCCTGGTCAGCACCGCCCACGCCGGTGTCGACCGCATCAGCGGCATGCTGAGCGGCGCGTCGGAAAGCCTGGGCCAGCGCAAGGGCCAGCTGGGCGAGACCTACCAGAACTACTCGGCCAAGAGCACCGAATACGTCAAGACCAACCCGGGTACCGCCCTGCTGGTCGCTGGCGCCGTCGGCTTCCTGCTGGCCAAGCTGCTGAGCAGCTCGAGCAGCAGCGATCGCCGCTACTATCGCGACTACCGCGACTGATCCGTTCGGGTTCAGGCAAACGAAAACCCCGGCAAGCTCGCGCTTGCCGGGGTTTTGTTTATGCCGGTTCGGTCTACGTAGGGTGGACGGTTTCGCCGTCCGCGCGTTCAACAACACGATGCAAACTGGCGTATCGTCCAATTCCAGGCTGGTTGAACGCGCGGACGGCCGAGCCGTCCACCCTACTAAATCACCGAATCGGAAGGTGTCTTCACCGGCGCGTGTGACGCCGGCTTGCGCCGCAGCTTCGCCATCCCGCGCTTCATCAGGTGCTCGAAGTCGTCCACATAGGTGAACACGGCCGGCACCACCAGCAGGCTCAGCAGGGTCGAGGTGATCAGGCCGCCGATCACGGCGATCGCCATCGGGGCGCGGAAGCTCGGGTCGCCCGACAGGCCGAGCGCCAGCGGCAGCATGCCGGCGCCCATGGCGATGGTCGTCATCACGATCGGGCGCGAACGTTTGTGGCAGGCGTCGACCAGGGCGTCGAAGCGGTTCATGCCCGCCTCGCGCGCCAGGATCGCGTAGTCCACCAGCAGGATCGAGTTCTTGGTCACGATCCCCATCAGCATGATCAGGCCGATCATGGTCGGCATCGACAGCGCGTTCTGCGTCAGCAGCAGGGCAACAAAAGCGCCGCCGATCGACAGCGGCAGCGCAGCGAGAATCGTCACCGGCTGCATGAAGTCGTTGAACAGCAGCACCAGCACGCCATAGATGCACAGCACGCCGATCAGCATCGCCACGCCGAAGCTGGCGAACAGGGCCGCCATCTCCTGGGCGTCGCCGAGTTCCGCGATCTGCACGTTCGGCGGCAGGTTCTGGAACACCGGCAGGGCGCGCGCTTCCGCGTTCACATCGCCCAGCGAGCGGCCCTGCAGCTCGACGTCCAGGGTCACGTTGCGGGTGCGGTTCAGGCGGTCGATCTGGGCCGGGCCGCTTTCCATCGTGATGGTGGCGACGTTCGCCAGCAGCACCGGGCCGCGCGAGCCCGGGACCGTGAGGCGTCCCAGCGCGTCGAGGTCGGCGCGTACGCTGTCGGGCAGCTTGACGCGGATCGGCACCTGGCGCTCGGACAGGTTCATCTTCGCGAGCGACAGGTCGTAGTCGCCGGCCGTGGCCACGCGCACCGTCTCGCCGATCGCGGCGGCGGTCACCCCGAGGTCGGCGGCGCGCGCGAAGTCCGGACGCACGATGATCTCGGGTCGCACCAGCGAGGCGCTCGAGCTGACGTTGCCGATGCCCTGCAGGGTGCGCAGTTCGCGCTCGGCCTGGCGCGCGATCGTGCTCAGGGCCTGCGGGTCTTCGCTGCGCAGCACCAGCTGCATCTTGGTGCCGGTGTCGTTGGCGCCCACGTTGAAGCGCGCGCCGGGAATCTGCGCGACCTTTTCGCGCAGGGCCTTCTCGATGCTGGAAAGTCCCACGTCGCGCTCGTGGCGATCGATGGTGGTCACCGTCAGCACCGCGCGGCGCGCTTCCGCCGCGGCGCCCGGGGCGAAGGCGTCGCCGCTGGAGCCGCCGCCAATCGAGCTGAACACGCTCTTCACGCCGGCCACCCCCATTGCCGCCTTGCGGGTCTGCTCGGCCACGGCATAGGTCTCGGCCAGGGTGGAGCCTGGCGGCAGCTCGACCGTGATCAGGGTCTGGGAGCGGTCGGCCGGCGGCACGAAGCCGGTCGGCAGCAGCGGCACCAGGGCGATCGAGGCGAAGAAGAACAGGCCGGCCCCGACCGCGGTCACCAGGCGGTGGCGCAGGCACCACTGCATGGCGCGCATGTAGCGGGTCATGATGGCGCCGTCCTTCTCTTCGCCATGGTGCTTCGAAGGCTTGAGGATGTAGGCCGCCATCATCGGCGTCAGCAGGCGCGCCACCAGCAGCGAGGCGAGGATCGCCAGCACCGCGGTCCAGCCGAACTGCTTGAAGAATTTACCCGGGATGCCGCCCATGAAGGCGGTCGGCAGGAACACCGCCACCAGCGAGAAGGTGGTGGCGATCACCGCCATGCCGATTTCGTCGGCCGCTTCCAGCGCGGCCTGCATCGGGGTTTTCCCCATGCGCAGGTGGCGCGAGATGTTCTCGATCTCGACGATGGCGTCGTCGACCAGCACGCCGATCACGAGGGCCAGCGAGAGCAGGGTCACCATGTTCAGCGTATACCCGAACAGGTACTGGCCGAGGAAGGCCGGAATCGCCGACAGGGGCAGGGCGGCGGCGGCCACCAGGGTGGCGCGCCAGTCGCGCAGGAACCACCACACCACCAGCACCGCCAGCACCGCGCCTTCGTACAGCATCTCCATCGAGGCGTCGAAGTTTTCCTGTACCGGCGCCGAGTTGTCGATCACCTCGCGCAGCACGACGTTCGGATTCTCTTTCTGCAGCTGGGCCACGGCCGCGCGCGCGCCTTCGGCCACGTCGACTTCGCCCGCGCCGCGGGTACGGAACACCTCGAAGCCGACCACCTTGCGGCCGTCCTGCAGGGCGATGGCGCGCGGCTCGGCGACGGTGTCGGTGACAGTCGCCACCTGGTCGAGGCGCACGTGGCGCCCATCGGTGAGCGGGATGTCCATCTGCGCCAGTTCCTGCGCCGACTGCACGGTCGCGATGGTGCGCACCGACTGTTCGGCGCCGCTGACGTCGCCGCGTCCGCCCGGCGCCTCGCGCTGCACGTTGCGCAGCTGGCGCGAGATGTCCAGCGCCGAGACCTGCAGGGCGGCCATGCGTGCGTCGTCGAGCTCCACCCGCACTTCGCGGGTGACGCCGCCCACGCGCTTGACCGAGCCCAGGCCCGGCACGCTCAGGAGGCGCTTGGAGACGTCGTTATCGACGAACCAGCTCAGTTCCTGGTCGTCGATGCGCGCGCCCTTGGCCGCTTCGGCGGTGAAGGTCGCGACGACGCGGCCGGCGGTGGCGGCCTTGGTCACGCTCGGCTCGCGCATCTCGGGCGGCAGGTCGGCGCGCACCCGCGCCACCGCATCGCGCACGTCGTTGACGGCTTCGGCGAGGTCCTTCTCCAGGATGAATTCGACGGTGATGGTGGCCACGCCGTCGAGCACCTTGGTATAGATGTTCTTGACGCCCTGCAGGGTGGCGACCGAATCCTCGATCTTGCGTGCGACCTCGGTTTCCAGCTGGGCCGGCGCCGCGCCTTCCAGCGTGGCGGCGACGGTGACGATCGGCAGTTCGATGTCCGGGAAGTCCTGGATCTTGTTGGCCTTGAAGGCCAGCAGCCCCGCCAGCGTCAGCAGGGCGAACAGCATGATCGCCGGGATCGGGTTGCGGATCGATAGTGCGGAGAAGTTCATGGGAAGTCTCCGCTCAGCGCGCCGCCTGGCGTGCCGGCTGCGCGGCGCTTGGAGCGGCCACGTTGCGCACCAGATCGCCGTCGTTCAGGAAGCCCGCGCCGCTGATGACGATGGGCGCATCGGCCGCCAGGCCGCTGACGATCTCGACGCGGTCGCCCAGGCGGCGGCCGGTGGTGACCTTCAGCTGGCTCACGCGGCTGTCGCGGTTCAGGCGGAACACGTAGCTGAAACCGTCGCGCACGGCCACGGCCTGCTGCGGCACCGTGAGGGCATTGGTGGCGCCGAATTCGAAGCGGCCGCTGGCGAACATGCCGGCCTTGAGCGGCGCGTTGGCGGACAGCGAAGGCGGCAGGTCGACGTAGACCAGGGCCAGGCGGGTCTGCGGGTCCACGGTCGGGGCCACGGTGCGCACCTTCCCGGTGATCTCGACGCCGCTGGCGGCGCGCACCTGGGCGCGCATGCCGGGCTTGATGCGGCCCAGGTCATTCGAAGTCACCTCGGCGCGCCACTCGAGGCGGCCCTGGCGGATCATGCGGAACATTTCCGTGCCCGGGCCGATCACGGCGCCCACGGTGGCGCTGCGCGCCGAGATGATGCCGCTGTCGGGCGCCACCACGGTGGCGTAGCGCAGGCGCAGCTGCTGCTGGGCGAGCGTCGCCTGGGCCGAGGCCACGCGCGCCTGGGCGGTGCGTTCCGCGGTGAGATATTGGGTGACCTGCTGCTCGCTCAGCGCACCCGAACTCTTCAGGTTGCGGGCGCGGTCGGCATCAAGCTTGGCCGCGCTAGCGTTGGCCTGGGCTTCCTGCAGCACGGCGCGCGCCTGCTCGACGTCGGCGCGCACGGTATCGCTTGCGAACACGGCCAGGGTCTCGCCCTTCTTGACCACGTCGCCCACGTTGACCCGCACCTCGCTCAGGCGCAGGCCGTTCGACTCGCTGCCGATCACCGCTTCCTGCCAGGCGGCGACGCTGCCGTTGGCGGTCAGGCCGACCGGCAGCGAGGCGGTCGACGGCAGGCCGGTGGTGACGGTCAATGCCGGCGTCGGCGCGGCGGGCTTCTCGTCCTTGGCGCTGGCGCGCTCCGGGATGGCCAGGGCGAGGGCGAAGCACAGGGTCGCGCCGGCGGCGGCGACCACGGGAACTGGGGGAAGACGGCGGAGGGTTGGCATAATCGTTGGCAGGCTACAGGTCAAGCTGAGGAGTGTATCAAAGTTGCAATACGATACGCGCGCCGGGAGATATTTACCAGCCCAGTTCGTGAGGATGGAGGCGGGCCTCTACAAGGGGATATTGCTAAAGGGAGAGGCCGGTGAGCAGGAACGGGAAGCAGGAAAGGTGAAATTTGTGCGATGCAACAAATAACATTGATCCATCTCAAATGGAAACGCTTCCCAGACGAAACAAGCTACGTAGTTCTACTGTATTGCGGTGCACAAAAAACTGGGTTATATTGGAACTGTCTCCTCCAGTTTCCTCCGAAATTGGATTATCGCCCGCCAGCCGCAAGGTTCGCGGGCGCTTTTTTTTGTGGATTTTCGTAGGGTGTTCGGCTCCGCCGAACGCGCGTTCAAACCGTGCGTGAACGGCACGCGCCGCATCCATTCATCAGGGAGTTGAACGCGCGGTCGGCAAAGCCGACCACCCTACAGATCAGGCGTCGGCGCCCTGGAAGGAACCTGCCCGCCAGGTCAGCACCAGGGTATCGCGATGCCCATGTTCCTCCAGCGGCTGGATCGGCGTCGATTCGTGGATCACGGCCGCATCGTCCAGCAGCAGCAGGGTCCACGGCTCCAGCATGGTAAAACGCTTGCCTGCCGGGCCATCGGCTTCGAACACGCGGGTCTCGCCGCCCTTGATGCCGGTACGGCCGATCAGGATGACGGCGACGAAGTCGACGCCGTCGCGGTGGGCGCCTTCCGGGGTGGGACGGCCGATGCCGTCGGCGGTATCGATGCGGAACTGGTGGGCTTCCACATACCAGGGTTGCTGGCCGCGCACCTGCGAACAGACGGCGCCGAGCGCGCGCAGCAGGCGGCCCCAGGCCGGGTTGGCGACGGTGCCCGGCTCGACCGGTTCGAACAGGCGGTGCATGCCGCCGTGCAGGGCGTTGTACTCGACCGGCTGCCAGTGCGCGCGGTGCGGCGTCTGTGCGAGCTGTTCGCCGTCGTCGATGAAGCAGGAGTGACGGCGGCGCCGGTAGCGGCCGCCGTCCTTGAGGTAGTTGTCGAGTTCGAGCCGGTCCCAGCTCGGGGCCAGGGCCTGCAGCTCGTCGAGGGTGCAGCCCGCCAGGCGGGCCACGTCGAGTGGACGCAGGAGGGCATAGCCCTCGCCGCGCAGCGCATCCGCCAGCTGCGACGGATCGGTGTAGGGCAGTTCACGTGTAGTCATCCGGCTAGCGTAGCATTTTTCAACGCCGCCGGTCTGACCATCCCCAATTCCTACCAGTTCTTGACGAAAGTGAGACGGAAGGTGCGCGGCTCGATCGGGTGGAAGTGGATGTCCTCCCTGCCAGCCGCCTCGTTCGCCAGGCGCGACTCGTAATAGTAGTCGATCGCCGAGTCGCGGCGGTTCGTGAGGTTGAAGCCTTCCAGCTCCAGGCGCATGTCCTTGCCGATCCGGTAGCCGATGCGGCCGTTGAGGGTGGTGCTCGCGTGCGAGCGCACGCTGTCGTCCTCGATCAGCGGACGCGGACCGAAGTAGCGCAGGCGCAGGGCGCCCGACCAGGGGCCCACGCGGTCCACCGTCAGCCCGACCTGGGCCACGCCCTCCACCGCGCCCGGAATCCGGTCGCCATCCGGGTTGCCGCCACGCGAACGGGCGCGCGCATAGGCCGCGTCGAAGTTCAGCGACAGCCATTTGTTCGCACGGTAGACGTTCGACAGCTCGACGCCATGGCGGCGGCTCGGGTCCCCGGCCTCGGTATTGCCGGCGTCGCCGATATAGGTCAGCTCGGAAGCGAAGTCGAGGCGGTAGACCGACACCGTGGTTTCCATGTTCGGAATCGCCACCGTGCGCAGTCCCAGTTCCATGCCGCGCGAACGCACCAGGCCGGGCGTGCGGTCGACCGGATCCAGGGTCTTCGGATCGACGCTCGCCACGGTGCCGCGTGCGTCGTTGCTGTGGAAGCCGTGGCCGTAGTTCAGGTAGAGCTCGGTGTGCTTCCAGGGGGCGTAGGCAACGCTCAGGGTCGGGGTCACCAGCGTGTCGTAGGCGCGGCCCGAGTTCTCGAGGCGGTCGCCATCGACATTGAAGCGATAACGGTTGGCGCGCACGCCGACCACGGTGCGCAGCGCGTCGCTCCACATGGTCGCGTTTTCCAGGTAGACGGCGCCGCTGGTCTCGACGATGTGGTCTTCGCGCGTGGTCGCGATGCGCTGGCGCGCGCGAGTGTCGTAAAGGCCGTTGAAGATATTGTCGTTCTGGAGCTGGAAGCCGACCGTCATGTCGGAAGCGACCTTGCCGTCCGCGCTCTTGTAGGCGTGCCAGGTGTGGCTGCCGTCCAGGCCCGTGGTCACGCGGCGGTCCGGCTGGGCGAACTGGTCGCCGTTCACCGGATCGTTCAGGAAGTAGGTGAAGTTCGAATACAGGTCGAGCTGGTTGCGGATCACATAGGCGTTCAGGGAGGTGGCCGCGTCCTGGGTGGTGCGGCGCCAGTTGCCGGAAATGCTGCTGCGCTTGGCCTCGCCGCCGTCGCTCAGGTCGATCGCATCGAAGCGGCCCAGCTGGCCGTTCTGTACGGCGCGCAGCGGGATCTGGTCGGTGCTGTTCCAGTGGCCCTGGTAGTGCATCGCGGTGACGGTCCAGCCATTGTTCGAGTAGCCGCGGCTGTAGCGCAGCACGGCGTTGACCTTGCGGTAGCCGTCCGGACGGGTCCAGGGACCGTCGTTCTTCATCAGCTCCAGCGCGTAGAGCAGGTTGCCGCCGGCGACTTCCGGCGAGCCGGCCAGCACCGTGCGCGCGTATTCGTCCTGGCCAAGCGTGACGGTTGCGACCGGCGCCACCAGGCGGTTGGCGTAGGCCAGCGAAGCCTTGCCGGCCGAGGCGAAATCGCCATCAAGCGAGGAGTAGGGGCCCTTGCGGTAGTCGAGGCGGGTGACCAGTTCCGGAATCAGGAAGTTCAGGTCGGTCCAGCCCTGGCCATGGGCGTGGCTGCGCTGGTTGACCGGCATGCCGTCGACCCAGGTCGCGAGGTCGGTGCCGTGGTCGAGGTTGAAGCCGCGCAGGTAGAACTGGTTGGCCTTGCCTTCGCCGCTGTGCTGGCTGGCGATCAGGCCCGGCGTGGCTTCGAGCAGTTCGCCGGGGCGGTAGACGGTGCGGTTTTCCAGGTCCTTGGCATTGACGGTGCCGGAGCTGGCCGAGTCGGTCATGCCGATCTGGTTGATGCGCGAACCTTCGACCAGCACGCGCTGCAGGACGAAGTCGTCGGCGCTGGCGGTAGTATGGAAGAAGAGCGCTGCGAGCGCGGCGGCGATGGGAGTGATGCGAATCGTGGTCATTGGGCTTGCTGTTGTTGTTGTACGGCTTGCGCGGTCGGCTGTTCCGGCGCGTTCATGGTGAAGGTCAGCGAGCGGATCTTGCCCGCGTCGTTGAGATTGACCGTGTTGACCTGGTCCGGCAGGAAGTCGGCCAGCACGCCGTGGCGGATGCTGACCGTCTTCGACAGCGGCGCGTTCTCGAGTTCCTGGTAGATGGTGACGCTCTGCGAATCGGCCGTCATGCCGACCCAGCGCACCGGCAGGCGCTTGTTGTCCGTTCCCTTGAGCGCGAAGCGCTCCTCGACGTACTTGCGCAGCACCTCCTGGTCTTCCGGATCGGTGAGGTCGAACTGGCGCTGGTACATATTCATGAGGAGGGCCTCGATGTCGTGCGCCATATAGGTGTGGACGATCTCCGTGCTGCCCGTGCGCGGATTGAAGGCGACTTCGGTGATCCCCATGTGGAAGCGGTGCGCGCCCGCTGCCGCGCTCACGCACAGCAGCGCGGCAGCGAGCAGCGCTTTCAGATTGAAGCGAAAGCGCCGCAGGCTCATTGGGCGGCCTTCTGTTCAAGCGGCTTCGCGTCGGCGGGCTTCTTGAGCGGCGTATTAAAGTCGCGCATCAGGTTGCTGCCCGCGTCACGGTTGGTCTTGAACAGCTCCAGGCGCGTCGGCGTTACCTTCGCCGGCCAGGCGTTGTTGTTCACGTCGATGTCGGCGGTTTCCCAGTACGGGTCCTGGGTGATGCCGACGAGCTCCTCGTCGAGGATGAAGAGCTTGGTCACCTTCTTCGGCGAGTAGCGCCAGATCTCGGCCGGGATGCGCTCGATGATCTTCTTGCCGCTCTTGAGTTCGAGTTCGACGATCAGCGGGGTCACCAGGCCACCCTTGTTGCTGAAATCGACCAGGTAGAAGCGCTTGCCTTCCTTGAGCAGGGCCTTTTCCCAGTCCTCCAGGCCCGCCATCGTCTCGTTGTAGGCGTTGCGGTCCTTGTTGGTGACGGTGAAGTCGTCGTGCTCGTTGTAGAAGTCCTTCAGGTCCGGATCGGTGTCGACGCGGCGCTGCATGCCCTTGTTGCGCTGGTCGATCATCGGGGTAGGCTCGGCCTTGTGGCGCGCGCGCTGCCAGGCTTTCTCGATCTCGGGATCCTTGGTACTGATGGTGTACTCGCTGACGCCATCGATGCTCACGTCGACCGCATCGGTGGTGTAGAACCAGCCGCGCCAGAACCAGTCGAGGTCCGTGCCTGAGGCGTCTTCCATGGTGCGGAAGAAGTCGGCCGGGGTCGGGCGCTTGAACTTCCAGCGCTCGGCGTATTCCTTGAAGGCGAAGTCGAACAGTTCGCGGCCGAGGATGGTCTCGCGCAGCACGTTCAGGGCGGTGGCCGGCTTGGCGTAGGCGTTGTTGCCGCGCTGGATGGTCGACTCGGCGTTCGTCATGACCGGCACCTGGTTGGCGCTGCGCATGTAGTCGACGATGTTGCGCGCCTCGCCGCGGCGCGACGGGTAGTCGTTTTCCCAGGCTTCCTCGGCCAGGAACTGCAGGAAGGAGTTCAGGCCCTCGTCCATCCAGGTCCATTGGCGCTCGTCCGAGTTGACGATCATCGGGAAGTAGTTGTGGCCGACCTCGTGGATGATCACGCTGATCAGGCCATACTTGGTGCCCTTCGAATACGTGAGCTCACCGGTCTTCTTGTCCTTGACCGGGCGGCCGGCGTTGAACGAGATCATCGGGTATTCCATGCCGCCGATCGAGCCGTTCACCGAGATGGCGGTCGGGTAGGGGTAGTCGAAGGAATACTTGTTGTATTGCTCGATGGTGTGGATGACGGCGGCGGTGGAATATTTTTCCCACAGCGGGTTACCCTCTTTCGGGTAGTAGGACATGGCCAGCACGTCCTTGTCGCCGCTCTTGATGCCCTGGGCGTCCCAGATGAACTTGCGGCTCGATGCAAAAGCGAAATCGCGCACGTTTTTCGCCTTGAAGTGCCAGGTCTTGGTCGCCTTCGAGCGCGACTTCTCGGCGCTTTCCGCTTCTTCCTGGGTCACGATGACGACCGGCTTCTTCGCCTTCCTTGCCTGGCGCAGGCGCTCGCGCTGGGCGCTGGTGAGCACCGCATCGGCATTCGTCAGCTCGCCGGTGGAGGCGACGATGTGGTCGGCCGGGACGGTCAGCTGCACGTCGTAGTCGCCGAATTCCAGGGTGAATTCGCCGTCGCCCATGTACTGCTTGTGCTGCCAGCCCTTGACGTCGTAGTAGGCCGCCATGCGCGGGAACCACTGGGCGGACAGGTAGATGTCGTTGCCGTCGTCGAATTTTTCAAAGCCGGTGCGGCGGCCGACGACGTTCGCCTCAGGAATGTTGAAGGTCCACGCCAGGTTGAAGGAGACGCGTGCGCCGGGCTTGAGCGGCGCCGTCAGGTCGATCCGCATCATGGTCTTGTTGACCGTGTGGCGCAGCGGGCGGCCGCCTGCGTCCGTGACGCTGGTGACGTTGATGCCGCCGTCGAAGCGGTGCTGGTTGAGTACCGAACGCAGGGTGTCGAACTTCACGCCGTCGTTGCCGCGCGCCTGCCATGCGTCGCGCGAGGGCAGGCCTGCGATGCGGCGGTTGTCCGAATCGCTGCGGAACATGTTCTGGTCCAGCTGCACCCACAGGTAGGACAGGGTATCCGGCGAGTTGTTGGTGTAGGTGACAGTGCCCGAACCCGTGATCGAGCGCTTGTTCTCGTCGAGGGTGGCGCGCAGGCGGTAATCCGCGCGCTGCTGCCAGTAGCGGTGGCCCGGGGCGCCGGAGGCGGTGCGGGTGTCGGTCGCGGTGGGCAGCAGCTCGTCGAGCTGGCGGAACTTGTCGTCGAAGGTGGGCGCAGCGTGGCTCGCGCCGGCGAGGAGGGCAGCGGCCAGCGCCGCCTGCAGATGCTTGATTTTCATTCTTTCGATCTTCATAAACAAACGGCAGGGCACCTGGGTGCCCTGCCGCTTAGTGCAGCAATCCTGGCTGATTACTCGGCCTTCGGCGCTTCAGCAGCTTCCTTCTGGCCTGCCGGCTTGAGCTTCGTGTTGAAGTCGCGCATCAGGTTGGTGCCTGCTTCGCGATTGGTCTTGAACAGCTCCAGGCGCGACGGGGTAGCCTTTGCCGGCCACGAGTTGTTGCTCACGTCGATGTCGGCGGTCTCCCAGTACGGGTCCTGGGTAATGCCCACGATCGGCTCGTCGGAGATGAACAGCTTGGTCACCTTCTTCGGCGAGTAGCGCCAGATCTCGGCCGGGATGCGCTCGATGTACTTTTTGCCGCTCTGGGTCGTGATTTCGACGATCAGCGGCATGACGAGGCCACCCTTGTTCGAGAAGTCGACCAGGTAGAAGCGCTTGCCTTCCTTGAGCAGCGCCTTTTCCCAGTCTTCCAGGCCGGCGTAGGTCTCGTTGTAGGTGTTGCGATCCTTGTTGGTGACGGTGAAGTCGTCGTTCTGGTTGTAGAAGTCCTTCAGCTCGGGCTGCTGGTCGACCTTGCGCGGCATGCCCTTGTTGCGCTGGTCGGTGATCGAGATCGGCTCCGACTGCTTGCGTGCACGGGCCAGGGCCTTCTCGACTTCCGGATCCTTGCTGCTGATGGTGTACTCGCTGATGCCGTCGACGCTGATGTCCACCGGGTCGGTGGTGTAGAACCAGCCGCGCCAGAACCAGTCGAGGTCCGTGCCCGAGGCGTCTTCCATGGTGCGGAAGAAGTCGGCCGGGGTCGGGCGCTTGAACTTCCAGCGCTCGGCGTATTCCTTGAAGGCGAAGTCGAACAGTTCGCGGCCGAGGATGGTCTCGCGCAGCACGTTCAGCGCGGCGGCCGGCTTGGCGTAGGCGTTGTTACCGAACTGCAGGAGCGACTCGGAGTTGGTCATGATCGGGACCTGGTTCTGGCTGCGCATATAGCCCACGATGGTGCGCGGGTCGCCGCGCATCTCGTCCCAGCCTTCTTCCCAGGCTTCCTGGGCCAGCGACTGCACGAAGGAGTTGATGCCCTCGTCCATCCAGGTCCACTGGCGCTCGTCCGAGTTGACGATCATCGGGAAGTAGTTGTGGCCGACTTCGTGGATGATCACGCCGATCAGGCCGTACTTGGTGCGCTTCGAGTAGGTCAGCTCGCCGGTCTTCTTGTCCTTCACCGGACGCGGGCCGTTGAAGGTGATCATCGGGTATTCCATGCCGCCGACCGGGCCGTTCACCGAGATCGAGGTCGGGTACGGATAGTCGAAGGAGTACTTGTTGTACTGTTCGATGGTGTGGATGATCGAGGCGGTCGAATATTTTTCCCAGAGCGGGTTGCCCTCTTTCGGGTAGTAGGACATCGCCATCACGTCCACGTTGCCCGACTTGATGCCCTGGGCATCCCAGATGAACTTGCGGCTCGACGCCCACGCGAAGTCGCGCACGTTCTTGGCCTTGAAGTGCCAGGTCTTGGTGCCGGTGGCGCGCTTCTTCTCGGCGGCTTCCGCTTCGGCCTGGGTCACGATGATGACCGGCTTCTTGGCGGTGCGGGCCTGGCGCAGGCGGTCGCGCTGGGTGGCGGTCAGGACGTCGCCCGGGTTCTGCAGCTCACCGGTGGAGGCGACGATGTGGTCGGCCGGGACGGTGATCTGCACGTCGTAGTCGCCGAACTCCAGCGTGAACTCGCCGGCGCCCAGGAACTGCTTGTGCTGCCAGCCGTAGACGTCGTAGTAGGCCGCCATGCGCGGGAACCACTGGGCGATCTCGAACAGGTCGTTCTTGTCGTCGAACTTCTCGTAGCCCGAGCGGCCGCCCAGGACCTTCTGTTCGTTGATGTTGTAGGACCAGTCGAGGCTGAACGACACGCGTGCGCCCGGCTTGAGCGGGGTCGGCAGGTCGATGCGCATCATGGTGCCGTTGATGGTGTACTTCAGCTGGCGGCCGCCGTCGCGGACGTTGCTGATCTTGAAGCCGCCGTCGAAGGTATTCCCTTCGAGCAGGGTGCGGATGGCGTCGAACTTCACGCCCTGTTCCGGACCGCGCGCCTGGGCCCAGGCTTCGCGCGAAGGCAGGGCTGCCGTGGTACGGGCGCCCGAATCCTTCTGGTAGATGTTCTGGTCGAGCTGCAGCCAGAGGTATTTCAGGGTATCAGGGGAATTGTTGTAGTACGTGATGGTGCCGGAACCGGTCAGCGAACGGTTCGCTTCGTCCAGCTTGGCGCGCATGGTGTAGTCGGCGCGCTGCTGCCAGTAAGCGTGGCCGGGAGCGCCGGAAGCGGTGCGGACCGCGCCCGGGGTCGGCAGCAGCTCGTCGAGCTGGCGGAACTTGTCGTCGAAAGGCTGGGCGGCGAAAGCGGTGGCACTGAGGCACAGCGCTGCCAGTCCGATGGGCAGACGTATCATATTTCCCCTGAAATTTTAATTGGAATAGGAAAAACTATTCTAGCTTTACCTATTAGTCAATTGTTCGGAGGAATTGTAAAAAAGCTGATACATCATGCATATATCACGTGTTGAGGCAAAACCTCACTATTGCAGCGGCATCAAGAGCGGCGAGTTAAGCGCGGTTTTCTCTGGCTGCCACCCGATTTTTGTGCCGATTCGCTACCGTCTTTCTGTTCTACGACTGAGTTCTCAGCTGTAGCCACGAGTTCGCTTTTTGCGCGGCCAAATGTTTTCAAAATTGCATCGGAAAATCCAAGCGCAAACACTTCTTGGGCAATTTTACGGATCTGCTCGGGCGCCAGCCCCGAGGTGGCTTCTTCTGCGTCCTTGCGGCTTGGTGCGCCCTGGCGCTGGACAGGGACAAAGCCGACTTCCAGACCAAAAAACTTTCCGATGCGGTTCAGGGTAGTGACGGTGGGATTTCCATTTCCGAGTTCCAATGCCTTGATGACCCGTGCGCTGACCTCACGATGTTGTGCGAACTCCTCCTGCGTCATGCCGGAAATCGCACGCATTTCGCGCACCCCTTCGGTGATCGATAGGTCGGCCGCCGCGGCGCTTGCCAGTAACCGGTTACGTCGTTCACGCGCCTGTGTTTTGTCGATCGGTTTTCGTTTGCTCATGACTACCTCAGGGCCAGAAGTTGGGTTTGTTGCGCTGCTATGCTCGGCGTGACGAAGTTGACGATGTCTTCGTCGATGGCGGCTTCGCGCATGCAGTCGGCGAGCTTGCCGAGCTGTTCGCCGAACCGGACCAACGCCTCGACGACGCGCTGGCGCTCGTCCCGGGACAAGGCCAGATGGTCCAGGATGTCCTGCCAATCCCGCAACTCCTTGCCGGAATCCCGGTGATACCAGCGTGAAGCGCGCGTAATACCCTCCGGGTCCAGGTACATGGGAGCGAAATCGAACAGGGGCGTGATCCGGGTCACGCCATCGACCGTCTGCACGGCCGTGTTGCGTGCGTGGTTGTCTGGATTGCGCATCGCCAGGTTCAGCACGTCGCGCTTGATGAACTCGATGGTGTCTTCAAGCGGCTCGTCCACGACGCGGCGAATCGCGTCGAGCAGCTTGAACTGGTCAGCCTGGATGCCGAAGCCGCCCAAGCCGGCGATCGAAGCCGTACTCTCCTGGTGGAAGCGTTGTACACGCCCATCCCGCGCACGCCGATCGAAGCGCGGGATGAACAGCATGTCCTCGTGCAGGGACGGCAGTTCGAAGCTGCGGATCCCGACGCGCTGTGCCACTTCCATGTAGCGCACCTCGTTGCGCAAGACCTTGCGGTCGGCTTCCGAGGGACCGCGCGGACGCTTGACGATATAGTGACGCTGTGCCCGGTCGTCGGGAAGCGCCGCATCCGGATACCATTTGCCGTCGGTCGCCTGCGTCAGCAGGTACTTCGGCGCGACGCCCTGGACGCCGGTTCCGCCTGCCGCCAGCATGCCGTGCACCATCATGACTTCGTGGAAGTCGGGCGCGCGCGCGAGCAGCTCGTCGAAGGTGAAACCACTCGTAGCCAGCTCATGGCGTTGCTGGTGCTGTTCGAAGTAATCCACTGCCTCTCGAATCCGCAGGCGCCCGATCGGGTTGAAGGCGCCGGCGCACAGGAGCGGCAAATCAGAGGCAGGGACGTCGGCAAGCTGGAGCCGGTCGAGCAGGAACCTGCGCCCATTCCCTTGCGGGACCAGGTCGTACAGGAAGGCTGGCCACCCCTGCAGGACGTGGCGGTCCGCATCCACCGGTTGTGCCAGGGAGACCGGGAGGGCGGAAGCACCGAAGGCGTAATCGAGGTCGTACTCGAACACGCAATCATTCGCGCGAAAGCCGTTCTTGACGACATCCGAGAAGCTGGCGTGTGCGGCTTCCAGCCATCGACCCTCGTAAAAAATTTCGATGCGGCAATCCATGGTCTGCCTCAAGTGCGACTGTCGGTCGGCAGCCGAGCATAAAAGTGCATTATAAGATACCGGATGGTACACCAGCGCCGCTAAGAATGCACCCGGCAATGTGATTTGCCCGGTTCAATCGAATCCACGCACCGGCAGACTTGCATCACGCTGGATCCAGTTGCGCGGCGAATAGCGTGAACCAGCGTTAGTCGCGTGCAGCGTGAAGGCATGACGCGACACCGGCGAGCGATTCGGCGCGCTGTAGTGCGGTAGCAGTCCGTGGAAGCAGACCAGGGTGCCGGCCTTCGCTTCCAGCGGCACGGCGGTGCTGTCGTCAGGCCATGGCGTGCTGTCCAGCTTTTCCATGGTGATGCGGTTGCCATCGCACAGGAAGCGTTCGCGTAAGGGGCCTCCGTGTCCGCCGGGTTCGGCCACAGGCAACCGTTGTCCACCGTAGTTGCTGGCGCTTGCTGCATCCGAGGTTGCTAAATCTGCATTGGCGAACAGCCACCGTCTACTCTAGCGTATGACGGCTACGAAGGGCATCTTTGATGCGTTTTAGTTAGCTGCGACGGCCCCGAAGCGTCAACACCAGTGCAGTGAGAATCCCCGAACCGAAGAACGCGTAGAAGATGATGCCGAATGCCTTTTCAACGTTCATGCCGGGGTCAAGAAAGAATATTGAGATATAGACAATCGCCACTGCTAAGAATGCGACGCCAAGTGAAATCGATATGGTCTTCATGCGAACCGCTCCGCAACAGGACAATTGAAATACTGCCCGGCTTTACTACCGCCCGCGCGCACTACTTCTTCCGCAAAGGAAGTGCAGTTGTGCGCTACGATGCCCCACAACCACGGCTTTTCGGTGAGTTCATGCATTCTGTCATGCGCACCTTTAGGATTGGGCAACTTGATCTCCCAGCGGCGAATCTCACGCTTTCCGTTCTCCTTCAAGTACCGCATATAGTTACTCTCAGGCATCCACTTAGGTGCCTTGTAGAAACCAGAAATATGCACATACCAAGCCCAACTACCGCTGATGTGTAGCAGCGTATGGCCGCAAGCGTTGGGGCCATCGCCTGACACAATGACTGCGCAAACGTGCTGGAAATCGCGTTCCTCCAGCGGGCATATGATCATGGAAGCGCCTTCATACTTGGACATATCGCCTCCGGCTAGCACACTTTATGGGCTGAGCAGTCCCAGCTACCGCTAGTGTTGCCCTGCGCTCCACCCCGGATGCTTTGGCGGGTGTAGTGCCATTTAATTCGTGCGTACGCAAGCTGGACCCGTTCAACGATGATCCCTCCTTCGCCACTATCCGGCGTGATGCTGGCAATCATGACGTTTTCCAGTTCGATCTTAAAGTACGTAATCGGTTTTCCGTCACCGTCGGCCCGCATGAACTCGAAAGAGGCTTTGGGAATGGTCTTCCCGGTGGCGCAGGTCTGCAGCAAGACGGGAGATGCTATGTCAGCAAGCTTGGTGAAGCTGATCGGGTACAGGTCGGCTCGCCCGGTGGTATGCCCGCCTGCGGTCGAAACTACGTCGGCTCTCGGCTGGTGGACCGCGTAGAGGACGTTATTCACTTCTATCCAGTTGCGGTGTCGTTCATCTTCCGACTCTCCGTTCACGCCTTCGGTCTTCAGATACGCGTCGCTAGCCATTCCTGTCTCCGTTGTGGGTTGGGCAAGTGGTGATTCTTGCTTGGGCGTACCGGGTGGAAGTTGGCTTGCGACAGGAAGCGGGGCGAGGAAGATCAACGGGGCTGCTCTACCAGGAGCCTTGATATTGCAAGGAATGTAAGGCTATTTCTGGGGGGGGAATTTGAAAGAAAAAATTCAACTCAACCCCTGACCCCGTATTGGCTGCGAAATCTGGAAAGTATCTGTGGGGTAGTTCGGAAAGTGCTCACTGCACGCGCGTTCGGTAGCGCAACTACCCGTTAACTAAAGCCGCGCACCGGGAAGCTGGCATCACGCTGGATCCAGTTGCGCGGCGAATAGCGTGAACCAGCGTCAGTCGCGTGCAGCGTGAACGCATGACGCGACACCGGCGAGCGATTCGGCGCGCTGTAGTGCGGCAGCAGCCCATGGAAGCAGACCAGCGTGCCGGCCTTGGCCTCGAGCGGAACCGCGGTGCTGTCATCCGGCCACGGCGTGCTGTCCAGCTTTTCCATGGTGATGCGGTCGCCATGGCGGAGAAAACGTTCGCGCAGCGGCCCGCGGTGCCCGCCGGGTTCGGCCCACAGGCAACCGTTGTCGATCGTTGCATCTTCCAGCGCGAACCAGAAAGTGGTCACGGTGATCGGATCGCTGTCGAAGAAGGTGGCGTCCTGGTGCCAGCGCACCTCGCCGCCGATGCCGGGCTGCTTGAAGATGTACATCGACTGCCAGACCTGCGGACGTTCCAGGCCCAGGTCGCGCGCCACGGCTGCCAGCTTCGGGTCGCGGGTAAAGGCGTTGAAGACCGGATCGAGGTCGTGCATCGCGTGGCCGATCTTGTTGATCGACAGCGCCTTGGCCTGGCGCAGTTGGCCATCCTCGCCGAAGGCCTCCTCTTCGAAGAAGCAGCGCACCGTGTTGTCCGAACCCAGGAACCAGGCGTCGCTGGTGCTTTCCTGGTCCTTGGTCGTGAAGATGGCGCGCGACTCGTTCGGATCGAAGGCGTCGACGATCTCTTCGGCGCGGCGGCGCAAGGCGGCGATCTCTTCCAGGCTCTTGAAACCGGGGATGACGATGAAGCCGTCACGCTCGTATTGCGCGCGTTGTTCGGAAGTCAGCATGGTGCGTGGGCAGGCAAAAATCCCATTGTAGCGTGCATCAGTTCTCGACTTTCCACCACTGGGCCACGCCCCAGGCGAATTCCGGCACGATGAAGAGCCACAGCAGCGGTTCCCCGGTCACGTAGAGGCACCAGGCCATCCACAGCGAAAACAGGAAGCGCCCCGTCCCGTCGAAACGGCCCAGGCGGGTAGTGGGTTCGAGGATGCGCAGGACCGACCACACCAGCACGATGCTGCCCATCAGGCAGGCGAACAGCATGTGGAAGGGCGTGAACGCGGGCAGGGCGCCGCCGCCCAGTGCCACGTTCAAGCCGGAGAGATGGCCGTGGACGAGGGCGAAGGTCCATGGCGTGGCGAAGCCGGCGGTCAGGAAGAGGTCGTAGAGGGCGCTGGCGCGCACGAGGCGGCGGCTGGCCGAGCGGGAAAGCTGCATGGCGGTACTCCGAAGTGGTGGAGCCGCCATCCTCAACCATGGAGTACACTCCAGGGTCAAGCACTTTCTGGGAAGACCACCATGCAGATCGGAGAACTGGCGGCGGCCACTGGCCTGAGCCGCGATGCGCTGCGTTTCTACGAGGCGCGGGGCCTGCTGAGCGCGCGTCGCCTGGGTAATGGCTACCGCGATTATCCGGTCGAGGCGGTCGAGTGGCTGTGCTACCTGCGCACCGCCCAGTCGCTCGGTTTCACCCTGTCCGAGATCGAGGCGGGCATGCCGCTGCTATCCGATCCGGCGAATTCGGCGCACGAGCTGCGCGCCGCGCTTGAACGCAAACTCGCGGACATCGACGCCCGCATCGCCGGCCTGGCGGAACTGCGCGCCGGACTGGCGGCGCGCCTGGCCGATCCATTAGACGCCTGCCCGCTGCAGGTGGGCGCAACTAGGGCAGCCGCTTGAAGGCGACGTCGAAGGAACCGCTCAGCAGCCGGCCGCCCGCCCCATCCATGCGCAGCTCGAGTTCGCGCGACAGCACGAAGAGCAGGCGCGCCGATTCCGCATACAGCGGCTCCCATTGATTCTCGCGCAGCGCCACCATCAGCTTGCCGCCGCGTTCTGCGATCTCGAAAGTGCCGAGGCCCTTGATCTCGTAGCGTCCGGCCAGTTTGGCGCGGGTGGCGGCGGGTAGCGTAATGGCCTTGCGCAGCTTCGTCTGTTGTGTGGGCCAGCGGTACTCGGCCGCCACCGCGCGCACCAGGCTTTGCGCCAGTTCGGCGCCGGCGTCGCCATTGGTCATGACGACCACGCCGTCGCCCTTCTGCACGAAGGCATACAGCGTGTTCTGGTAACCCATATTGCTGCCGCCGTGGCCGAATGCGTGGCGCGGCGCCCTGCCGTCGATGTTCAGGCCAAGGGCGTAGTTGTTCATCACCGGGCGCAGCATGGTCTGCGTCGATGTCATCGACAGCACGGGACTGCCGCCGCCCTGGATGGCCAGCGCGAATTTCACCAGGTCGCTCGGCGTGGTCCACAGCCCGGCGGCAGCCAGTTCCGGATAGGTGTAGGGGCCGCCCGCATACCGCTTGCCCTGTCCGTCGTGGGGGAGGGCGGCGCGCGCCAGCAGGGCGCCCGGCAGGGGCTGGGCAAAAGTGCTGTCGTTCATGCCGAGCGGCCCCAGCACCGTTTCTTGCATCAGTGCGTCGAAAGGACGTCCAGAACGGTCGATCATGGTCTGCTGCACCACGGTGTAGCCGCCGCCGGAATAGCTCCAGGCGTCGCCCGGCGCGCCTTCGATGCGTACCGGCCCGGTATTGGCAGGCGCCTTGCCGTCCAGGACCTGCAACAGGGTGGGCACCTGGGCGCTGGCGGCATAGCCGGGGAAGCCGGAGATCGTGGTGCCGGCCGTGTGCGACAGCAGCTGGCGCAAGGTGGCCGGCCGCCTGGCGGGGCCGGGCGGCAGCTTCCACGAGGAGAGGACGGAATTGATGTCGGCATCGAGCTCGAGCTGGCCCGCTTCGACCATCCTGAGGGCGCCCATGGCCGCCACCGGTTTGCTGATCGAGGCCGCCTGGAACAGGGTCTGGGGCGTCACGGGGGCGCCATTGGCGCCGGTCGTGCCATAGCCCTTGGCCCAGGCCAGCTTGCCATTGCGGATCACGGCAATGCTCACGCCCGGCACGTTGAGGCGCCGCATCTCGGCTTCCAGGGTGCGGGTATCCGGCTTGGCGCCCTGGATCCCGACCGCCGGGCGCAGGCCGCGTTCGATGCGGGCGATCTCGTTTGCATCCTGCGCCCATGCGCTGCCCATGCAGGCCGAACTACCCAGTGCGCATGCCGCCAGCGCGCGGACCGCGCTTCGATACCGTGCTTTCATTCCGTCTCCTGTTATTGAACTGACTACTCGTCAGTATCCGGAGCCGGAGGCCTTGATGCAAGTACGAAATACTTAAGCCGCGGCAGCCGCCGGCATCGTGAAGGTGAAGGAGGTACTGCCCGCGCTCGAGCTGATGTCGATGGCGCCGCCATGGCTTCTAGCGATCTGGTCGACGATGTACAGGCCCAGTCCAAGTCCCTCGCTGCCGGGGCGCGAGGAGGCGCGCCAGTAGGGCTTGAGCAGCTGGGCGATGACGGCCGGGCTCAGGTCCGGGCCGCCGTTGGTGACGCGCAGGGTGAACAGGCCGTTGCGAACATTGGCGACGACGAAGACCGGGTGCAGCTCGCTGCCGTGCACCAGCGCGTTCTTCAGGAGGTTCGACAGCAGCTGCGAGAGCCGCTCCGGATCGCAGTACAGGGACAGGCCGGGCTGGATCGCGCTGTCGATCACCCGGTCCGGATGGAGGCTGGAGAGCTCGTCGACGACCTCGTACAGGCGGAGGTCGGCGCCGTGCAGCATCCTCATCTCGAGCGCCAGGCCGTCGCCCATCCGCCCGCGCGTGAAATCGACGACGTCTTCGACCAGTGCCGACATCCGGCGTGCGCTGCGCCGGATGCGCTCGGCCACCTGGCGGGTAGAGGGGTCCTGGTGCTTCAGCAGCAGGAACTCGGCGCCCGACATGACCGAGCCGAGCGGCGTGCGCAGGTCGTGTCCGAGCACGGCAATGAACTGTTCGCGCAGTTCGGCCGTCTCGCGCTCGTCGAGCAGGGCGGCGCGCGCCTCGCCGAGCGAATGCTCGCTCTCGAGCTGCTTGGCGATCAGTTCCGTGAACAGCTGCAGGGTAGAGACGGTCACTGCGTCGCTCAGGCGCACGGGTTCCGGATCGAGTCCGCACAGGGTGCCGAAATAGCGGCCATCCGGGCGGAACACGGGAATCGAAAAATAACTCTGGAAGCCGTAGATGCGCGGCGTATGGTGATCGTGGTAGCGCGCGCTCTCGCGCACGTGGTCGATGATGACGGCAGACCGGGTGTCGCGCACTTCTTCGCAGAGGGTGGTGGTGACGTCGAGCGGGTCGCCCGGCCTGAGGCCGAACTCCAGTTTGTCGAGGACAGCGCAGGCGGTCCAGGAATCCTGGGTGACGTGGGCGATGCACACAAAGCGCAGGCCGGTCATGGCGGCGACGGTTTCCAGGATCTTCGGCACGGCGCCGATGGCCTGGATTTCGTCGACGCACGAAGGTGCGGGTAATACCATCGAACGCCCCACGGAGTATTGATTGGATTGCTACAAGTAGTCCATGGTAGCACTTGTGGGGCGGGTCGTTCTCAGCTGTTACAAATCCATGCCCCGTCCTCGTAAACACGTTCCTCGCCCAGGTAGACCGCGTCCGTCACGGCGAACACGTCGATGTGGTAGCGCGCGTCCTTGCGCTTGAAGCCGGGCTTCGGGTAGACGCCGTGCTTGGCGCCGAGAGACAGGTGGATGCCGCACATGCGCTCATACGTCCCGATGTCGTCGACGCGGCGTTCGCGCGTGAAGGCGCGGTTCAGGCCGAAGCCCAGTTCGCGCACCCAGACTTCGCCTTCGTCCGCGGTGATCTTGTCCAGCACTTCCTGGAAGGCCGGGGTCGCGTTCTCGGTGCCGACCACGCGCCCGCGTTCGACGATCAGGGTCACCGGCACCTCGGGACGGTTGGAGCGGTAGTTGGTGTCGCCGAAGACGTGCACCTGCACGCGGCCGTGCACCGCTTCCAGGTCGAGCGCCTCGGTGAACACTTCGCCGATCGGGAACTGGCCGCCGACGTTGTTCATTTCGCTGTAGTCGCCGACGTTCAGCTTGGCCGGCTCGAAGGGCGAGGAAAAATACAGGGTCTCGCCACCGCCGACCACGCGCGCATGTGGCGCCACGTCGATGCGGCGCTTGAGCGCGCGCCCTACACCGCGGAAATAGGCGGGGTCGTAGGCCAGCGCCTCGATGTAGTGCTCGGACTGCGGGCCGGGCATGCGCGACAGGTGCACGTGCTCGACCACCTTCAGGCCCAGCTTGAACAGTTCCACGCGCACGCGGAAGCCGTCGAGACGGAAGTTGGTCGACTGCACCAGCACGACGAGATCCTTCGGCGCCATCGCCCTGAAGGCCGCCAGCACGGCGTCGGGCGTGGCCGCATCGAAGTCGATGAAGGTGGCGCCCGGCAGGTTGCGGCGGTAGCCCTCGGTCAGGGCGCGCGCCAGCGGCGTGCGGGTGTCGTAGACGACGAGGGCCGCCTGCTCCGGTCCATGTTCGAGCGCATGCGCCAGCACGTCGCGCAGGTGTGCGGTGGCCTCCTCGATGGCGCCCGTAGGCAGATCGTGGTCGGAGGCAGAATCGGGAAGCGGAACAGGCGTATGCATGGCAATCGAAGGCAGGAAATCCGGCCGTCATTATACGTATGCCGGCCAAAAGTTCCCCACACCAGTTCGTTTGTTGATCCCGGAAGTGTCAGCCCACGCTACCCGCCGAACGGCGCGCCGCGCGACAGTTCTGAGCGCTATGATTTGAGCAACAACAACAGCCTCTCGTGGCTGATTTTCGTTCAATCAAATGGCATCGCGAAACGGGTCATCAATGGCATACCGATGGGAAACGCCTGCCAGCGTCTGGCAGGAGGATGAGCGCAGCAGGCAGTTCGAACTGCTGGCAACCGAGGGTTTGGGCCGCATCGACTGGCAGGCCCAGGCCCACGGCCGCCTGCCCGACGTCGCCCGCCTGCTCGGCGCTTCGCTGCCTGGCGCCTGCGCGTGCGGAGCCGATGGTGCGCCTATCTATCCCGAGGGTTTCGCCTTCTGTCCCAATTGCGGCCGTCCCCTGCAGCGCCTGCCGGGCACGCCGTCGCGCCTGCCGGGCTGGTGGGGCCCGGGCCAGGATGCCATGCTGCCGCGCCATGTGCCGCACGGCTTGCCGGTCACATCGCTGCCGCTGGGCGATAGTTTGGAAGAACGTCCTGCCGCGCCGCACGTCGGCCGCGCCGAGGTTAGCATGCCGGCGCCGCCGAATTCGACCTGCGTGTTCGCCGCCTCCCATTACGGCTTCCCCGAGCAGCGCCTGCTGGCGCTGGCCCATACCCGTGGCGTGCTGCAATACTGGGACCCGATCGCCCAGCTGTGGCATGTGATGACGCCGGATGAAGGCGCGGCCAGCCTGGCCTTCACGGCGTCCGCGTATGCATGGCTGCCGGTACTCGAACCGCGCCGCGGCGAAGTGGCGCTGGTGCCGACCGCTGACGGCCTGATGCGCCTGTGGATCAATCCGGTCAGCGAGACCTATCGCACCGAGCCGGTGCTGGCGGCGCCCCTGGTTGCCGCGCCCGGCGCCATGCGCCGTCACATCGCCTGCCTGATCAAGCCGGAAGGCACGGTTCGCCTGTGGAGCGCGCGCGCCGACCTGGGCGAGGTCGAGGAATATGCATGCCCGGACGTGCCGGCCAGCGGCTGGTCGCGTCCGATCGGCTACGATGGCCGCCTGTTCTGGCTGCACGAGGCGGGCCAGCTGGCCTGGCGTCCGGGCGAGGCGCCGCAGTTCACGCCCTGGCCCATGGGCTGGCAGCCGCGCCTGGAATTCGGCGGACCCACCCAGAGCCGCGATGGACGCCTGTGGCACATCGGACACGATGGCCAGGGCTACTCACTCCTCGAACTGGGTAGCGACCGCCCGCAGCAGGCCCCGATCGATGGCGCCCGCCTGGGTTTCGCCAATTTCCTGTTCCGGCGCGGCCACCCGGTGGTGGACGAGCCCTGGTCCGGGGAGCATATCGAAGACCTGGGCCAGGATGAGACCCTGGTGCTGCCGCTGCTGCGCGCCTTCAACAACAACCGCAGCCAGCCCAGCGGCCTGGTGCTGCGCTTCCACAAGGTCACCGGCCGCGCCGAGGAGGCGCTGCACGAGCGCGTGATTCCGCGCACCACGGTGGAGTGGATCGGCCGGCGCAACGTGATCCTCGATGAGATCGTGCGCCTTTCCCGGCCCCTCGAATGCCTGCCCCTCGTGTATGCGGGCTGCCTGTGGCTGCACCACCCCGACTGGAACGTGCTGCGCGGCTGGCGCCTGGAAGAGCTGGCGTGATGCGGGCCGCCATCCGCTTCCTCTGCAGCTTGCTCCTGCTGGCTTTCGCAAGCGGGGCAGGGGCCACGCCGCATGTCATCCTGGTGCAGAACTCGGGCTGGATGGAGCCTTTCTACAGCGACCCGCAGTCCCGCTTCAAGCCGCTGGTGGGAGCGCTGGCGGGCGCCGTCGTGCAGCCGGGCGACGCGCTGGTGCTGGCCGCCTTCAACCAGTCGCTGCCCGGCGCGCCCTCTCCCAAAGCGCTGCTGTCGATGAAGGCCGACGAGAAGACGACCCGCAGCCGCGTCAATGCCGCACTGGCCAAGCTTGACACGGCGCGTAAACCAAACAGCAGCGCGCTGGCCGACACCGATCTCGGCGAAGCCGTGCAGGCCGCCATCACGACGGCCCTGGGAGGCAAGCCGGGCATCGTCTGGCTGGTGACGAACAACCGCAACAGTCCGAACAACGACCAGGCCACCGCGGCGCGCAACCGCGAGTTCTATGAGCTGATCCACCGCGGCGCGGCGATCGACAAGGTGGTGGCCTTCCCCCTGAAGATGCCGGTACAGGGCAGGCACTACAGCGCGAACGGCCTGATGGTGTATGCCTTCGCGGTCGGCAAGGAGGGCAGCCGCGCGCTCGACGGCCTGCTGGTTTCAAGACGCATTGCACGCGTCATCACCGAGCAGCCGGCGCGCCTGAAACCGCTCGACCGCGACACCGTGCGCCTGGTGCCCGCCCAGGTCGAGAATGCGCCGGGCGTGGCTTTCTCGCAGGCGCCGAACGGCGGCCTGCGCGCCGACGTCGACCCGGATGCGCGCACGCCGCGCGCCAGCATCCGCTGGCAGCTCGAGAACGCGATGTACCCGTACACGATCACCTCGGCCACCCTCAGCGCCCGATCGGCGCTGGCGGGGGAGGAGCGCAAGATCGAGCTGGCGAATACCAGGGTGAGCAACCTGGCGCCGGGCAAGCCGGTGCCGCTCGGCTCCACCATGCAGCTGCCGGTTGCGCAGCTGCCCGACAAATGGTCGATGGCGGCGATGAAATCCGCCGGCTCGGCCTATGTGCTGCCGGGACGGATCGAACTTCACCTGGCGAACCAGCGCCTGGAACTGTCCCAGGCCTTCCGCCAGCGCATGGCGGCGCTGTTCCCCGGTGACCCGCTGCCGGACATCTTCACCCCGCCCGCCACCGTGCAGGCCTCGAACGCGGTGCTGCCGATCGAGGTGCGGGTGCATTACGGCATGGGCCCGCTGGCGGCGCTGGGAGGCATCGCAGCGGCGCTGCTGGCTGCCGCCGCCGCTGCCGCCTATGCCTATGGCCGCCCGCGCGTGGCCCAGGTGACGGTGGAGGACGAGTTGCGCACCATGCGCGCCCGTCCCGGCACCACGCAACCGATTTACGACAAGGCCGGCGTCCAGGTGGCGCAGTTGAAGACCACCCTGTTCGGCCACCAACTGCTTGATTTGCGCGAAGGCGCGCAGGTCAGGCTCGGCCGCTGAGCCGCTCACAAGAAAGGAAGAACAAGATGCAAGGCACCCAGCCACCCGCCACCGCTCCGTCACCCGCCGACCCCGGTTTCAAGCTTCCGGAAGAATCGGCCTCGCCCCAGGATTCGCTGCCGCAGACCGCGCCGGATACGGCCGGCCGCCCGGTCGAAGTCATTCCCGGCACGACGACGGCGCCGGTGCCGGCCACGGACACCTCGACGCGCGATCTCGCCATCGGTGCGGTGGTGTTCATCGTCCTGCTGGTGGTCTACTTCTTCGTGCGCAACGCCTACGTGCACCACCTGGTCGTGCGCCGCGTTGCGCCGTCCTCCGCGGGCAGCGCCGGCTGGCTGCTCTTCGTGGGCCTGGGCTTCCTGTCGGCGGCGGCCGTGCTGGCCATCATCAACGCCAGCAAGTTCCTCACCTTCGCCGTGACCGGCCCGCTGGTGGCGGTCGGCCTGGTGGCGCTGGTGGCGGCCTTCTTCATCGGCCGCCGGTAACCATAGAGAGTTGAACGACATGGCAGATTTTCCCAATCCCGCAGCATTGAATGCCAAGACCGAACTAAAAGTCGACCTGCGCCCGACGCTCTTCATCGGCGCCGGCGGCACGGGCATGGAAGTGATGATGCGCATCCGCCGCCGCATCCTGTCGGCGGTCTGGAACCGGCACAACCCCACGCGTGTGGAGTCGATCGGCGACTTCCCGGTGGCGCGCTTCCTGCACTTCGACCTCGACAACAACGCCATCATCGACGAGGGCAAGTCGCAGCGCACCGACCCCTGGTACGAGCTGGTCAAGCTCACGGACGAGGAGCGCCTGGTCGAACCGCTCGACCTGCCGCAGTACCATGAATCCGACGACAGCCTGGCGCGCTTCCCGCTGATCGAAAGCTGGATGCCGCTGCGGCCGAAGAAACTGCGTTCGCTGGGCATCGACCCATCGAAAGGGGCGGGCCAGATCCGCTCGCTCGCGCGGCTCTACCTCTACGACAAGTACCCGAAGCTGCGCGGCCGCATCAAGGGCGCCCTGAACGGCCTGGCCAGCAATGCCGGCATCGAGCGCAAGGAGAACTACCAGCGCCTCGGCCTGCAGGTCGATACATCCAAATTCCGCATCGTCGTCATCGCCTCCTGCGCGGGCGGTACCGGCGCCGGCAGCGTGCTGGACCTCGGCTGGCTGTCGAAAGCCATCGCGCGCCAGGAGGTGTCGGACAGCCAGGTCGACCTGGTCTTGCTCATGCCGGCCGGTTTCGCCAAGGCCAACAAGGAGCGCACGGAGGCGAACGCCTACGCCACCCTGATGGAGCTGGAAACGGCCATGCGCGACATGAACGCGCGCGTCAACTGGATGGACCCGGACAGTATCCAGGGCAAGGGCGCTCCTTTCGACGACGTGTATTTCGTCGACACCGCGAACCTGGCCAACAAGGCGACGGCCGACATCAAGGACGTCTACCAGATGGTGGCCGATTCCTTGTTCGAGGATTTCGCTTCCGCCGATTTCGCCAACCGCAAGCGCTCGGTGGCCGTCAACCAGCAGCAGCACAAGCTGGGGCCCTACAACCCGCGCGTGCCCGAACAACGCTTCGGCGACATGCGCCTGTCCTATTCGAAGGTGTATTCCGCCTTCGGCCAGTCGGTGCTCGATACCCAGCAGTCCCTGCGCGAGGACATCCGCGCCTACGAGCTGGCCGGCCTGATGGTGAAGGCCTTCTTTGGCATGGTGAGCACGGACGGCAAGGGTGACGCAACTTCGGCCCGGCGCGCCGGCGACGCGGAACGCGACAGCTTCATGCGCGAGCAGATGGAGATGAGCGAGCGCCCCTTCGACACCTTCCCCGACTTTCGCAAGGGGACGGTGGACGTCACGCCCTTCACCGAATACGCGCTCACGAATACCCTCCTGCTCGACAAGGACGGCCGCTCGCTGCTCGAGCGCGTGGAAAGCAAGGTGCAGCTCGAAGTCGACCGCATCATGGCGGCCTACGACATCAAGCTGTGGCGCGAGAAGGTGGCCGAGCTGCTGCCGCAGCTGGAACGCGACGCCATCCGCGAGGCCGGCGCCACCGCGGAAACCAGCGAAGACCGCATCAAGCGCCACACGGGCGAACTCACCGGACGCCTGAAGACGCGCGTCCGTGATCGCCTGTATGCGCTGCTCGATGACCGCAAGCAGGGCGGCCTGGAATTCGTGCTCTCGCTGCTGGAGCAGGTCAAGGCGCGCCTCTCGCAGCGCGACCTCGCCAACGCCGAGCGCAACGGCCGCCGCTACCGTGACATCCGCGACGCCCTGCGCACCCGCCAGGTCGAGGAGTCGCTGAACAACCTGTCGCAGGCGGCCGGCCGCCTGTTCGGCAAGGAGCCGCAGGCGCGCGAGGTGATGAACCATTTGAAACGCGACATCGCCGACTACCTGCGCTTCCACCTGCTGGCGGTCAGCGCCGGCCAGTCGATCGAAGTCATGCGCAATATGTCGGCCTGGCTGGGCGAACCGCAATCAACCGACGAACACGGAAACGCCCAGTGGAGCGGCGTCGCCGGCGAATTCCAGGAAGGCCGGCGCATGGTGCAGGCCATGCTGGCGGCGGCCGACCAGCGCATCAGCCAGCTGCGTGCCGACGCCCGCCAGGAGCACGCCACCTACATCAAGCTGGCCGGCGACACCCTGCCGCCGCCCGTGCGCTTGACGGGGGATGTGAGCGCCTGGAGCGAAGAGGTGCTGCTGGAATTCGGCGGCTCGGCGCGCCTCTTCCCCCAGCTCGGGGACGAGCGCCTGCGCGCCGACCTGTTGCTGAAACTGTTCCGCCGCGCGCAGTTGCAACTGTCAAGTGAGGAGCTGGAGCAACCCGAACCCGTCGACCCGCTGCTGGAACGCTTATCCAGCATGACGCCTCAGGAGCGCCAGCGCGTCTTCGCCGAATGGATCCGCAGCGCCATGCCCTGGGTGAATGCGCGCTTCTCGGCCGAGTTCACGCCGAATGCCGACCAGTTCAAGTGCTTCATCGGCGTGGGCGACGTCGCCGCCTGGCGCCGCATGGAGGCGGAACTGCGCGCCGCCGTGCCGACCGGTTACTTCCACGGCGACGCCCTGTCGATCGTGAACACCGGCGTGCCGGGCAGGGCGGTGTGCTATGTCGAGCTGTCGGGCTACCCGATGACGGTGCTGCGCGGCCTGCCGACCTGGCGCGCGTCCTACCAGATCGAGAACCCGAAGATCCCGACCCACCTGCATTTCGACGCCACGCGCTTCCGCCATCCGCTGTCGCCCTCGATGGACGAGCTGAACCGCCTGGCCGACGACTACGAGTGGTTCCTGCAGGCGATCGCGCTCGGCGTCATCCGCCGCAAGGCCGACCTGGGCGACCGCGAAGCCAGCTTCCAGCCGCGCGGCCAGTACCTGTTCGAGGTCGAGCCGGGTTCGGGCGAATGGCTCCAGATCGGCAACGAATATGCGATCCGCTCCAACGGCCTGCCGCCCTATTACCGGGACGGGGTGATCGGCGCCGTGCGCCACCGCCTGGCCAATGTCGGCCCGCACCAGCTGGCTTTACTGGCGGCCCTGATGCGCTACTACCAGCTGCGTGTCTACGAGCCGCGCCTCGAGGTCGACGAAACCGGCGCCCAGCTGCCATCGCCCTCGCTGCCCAACATCACGGCGCGGCGCCTCTACGACGCCTGGATCCGGCGCGCCGCGGCGCTCGACCCGGCGCTCTCGCCAAGCCAGATCGAAACGGCGCTGGCGGGAATCCAGGCCTGGACCGAGACGGTGCCCGATTCGGCCAGTGACGCCTACAGCTGGGAAGTCGAGCGGCCGGTGGACAAGCGTGTGATCCTGCCCGAGATCCTCGCCAGCGACGCACGCGCCGCGGCGGTCCTGCAGGGTAGAAGCACGAGCGCCGTCGAGCTGGCCAAGCCGGCGCCGGCGGTCGATGCCGGGCCGCGCTTCAAGCTCTTCGTGCAGGGCGCCCAGCGCGGGCCCTTCACGGTGGCCGAGATCGCGCAGCAGGCGGCGCGCGGCGAGATCGATGCACAAACCCGCGCCTGGAACATGGCCTGGAACACGAAGCAGGACAAATGGAGCACCGTCGGCGCGCTGCCGGAACTGGCGGCGGTGCTGGGCGACGCGATTCCCGATCCTGACGACGCGGGCGGCCCGGGTGACGGCATTCCGGACCCTGAATGAAGGACGGCATGAACAGGATGGAAGACGCGATCTACCGCTGCGTCGGCGTCCAGTGCGGACGCCTGATGCCGAGGCGGGTGAATTACTGTCCCTGGTGCGGCACGGCGCAGGGCATGGTGCAGGCGCCTGCCGCGCCGGCGCCGGTCCTGGCCAAGCCGCCGGTGGCGCCGCTCGCCGCAGCCCAGCCGCTGCCTCCGGCCCAGCCGGCGTTCACGCCGCCGCCTCCACCGGTTCCACCGCCGCCCCCACCGCCGCCGCCGGCGAGCAATCCGGCCCAGGCGCAGCAGGGACGCGGCATCCCCCCGCCGCCCGGGGTCGGACGCGGGGCGCCCATCCCGGCAGCTCCGCCGCAGCGCGCGCCGATTCGCCTGCGCTGGTGGATCATCTCCCTGGCCGCCCTGTGGCTGATCTGGTTGCTCGTACGCCCCGAGGGCACCCGCATCGAGCGGCGCATGGACCGGGCGGTCAGCCTGGCGGTCGAGTGCAAGGCGCGCGAGGCACAGGACGAGCTGATCGCCCTGCGCGGCACCCGCGCCACGCCCGAGCAGCTGCGCCAGGTACAGCAGTCGCTGAACAAGGCGGCCGCCGACTGCACCCGCGCCGAACAGCGCGCCAAGGCCTGGGAGGATGCCAGCGGCGCCATCCAGAAGCTGCGCCGCGCGCGCAGCTACGACAAGGCGCTGGCCCGGCTGGCTGCCTTCACGAAGCGCTGGGGCGAGGATGACGAGACGCGCGCCCTCAAGGAGCGGCTGGACATCGAGCGCGACCGCCCGCTGGCTGACCCCACGCGCGGCGAGTGAGATGCACCAACGGTCAGCCGCGTTTTTTTTCTCGGGTGTATGCTGACAGGCAAGCAATCAAGCGGGAGACGGAGATGAAAACAACCATAGTCGGGTCGCTGCTGGTGCTGGCCGTGCTGGCAGGCTGCAGCCGCGAGGAGGAAGCCATCGGCCCGGCCCAGCGCGCCGGCAAGGCGCTGGACGACGCCGGCGCCAAGGTGTCGCGCCAGGTGGAGCAGGAGCTGGAAAAAGCCGACCGCGCCGCCGAAGAGGCGCGCGAGAAGATCAAGGATGCGACCCGGGACGCCAAGGGCGGCCTGAAGCGCGCGACCGAGGAAGTCGGCAAGAAGGTGGAAGACGCCGGCGAGAAGATCCAGGACGCCGCGGACTAGCCGCGGCGTGAAGGGGTTCACGCGCTGGCGCGCTGCTCCTGCCACTCTCCCTGCACCACCGACAGCTTGACCTGCCCCGCGCGCCAGGCGCGCTCGAGGTTCTGCTCCACGTCCGCGATGCAGACCTGGGACGGTTCGGCGAAGCCCTGCACCCCGTAGGCGCGGTTGCGGCCGTGGGCCTTGGCCAGGTACAGCGCCATGTCGACGATGTTCACCGCGCGTTCCCACGGCAGCATCTCGCCTCCGCAGCTGAGCGGGAAGGGCGCGAAGCCGATCGAGACGTTCACTCTCAGGGTCTCGCCGCCATGTTCGATGGCTACCTGCGAAATGCCGTTCAGGAGGCGCTGCGCCACTTCGTCCAGGCCGTTGTGCGGGATGGACGGCAGGAAGGCGAGGAATTCCTCGCCGCCCCAGCGCACGATCATGTCGGTCTCGCGCAGGATCTCGCGCAGGCTGGCCGACATCGCGGTCAGCACCGCATCGCCGGCGGCATGGCCGTGGCTGTCGTTGATGTGCTTGAAGTGGTCGACGTCGAGCAGGAACAGGGCGCCGCAAGGCTCGCGGTGTGCCTGGGGCACCTGGTTACGCATGAAATCGAGGAAGTGGCGGCGGTTGTACAGGCCGGTCAGCGGGTCGCGCACGCTCTGCTGCTTGAGTTCCTTGTTCTTCAGGTAGAGCTGGGCATTGGCCTGGCGCACCTTGCGGTACAACATGCCGACCACCACCGAAGCGAGCGCGAACACGGCGGCCAGCAGCCACCATACGCGCTGCTGCAGGCGGTTCACTTCGTTCTCGGTGCGCAGCAGTTCGATCTGGCGCTGCTTCTTCTCGGTCTCGTACTTGGCCTGCAGGTCGAGCACCGCACGCTGGCGGCGCTTCTCGAACAGCTCGTTCGAGATTTCCCGCTCGCGGTAGTAAGCCTTCAGCGCGCCGCCCAGGTCGCCGGCGCGCTCGAGCGCCTGGCCGTATTCGACCAGCACCGCCTGCAGTTCCGGCTTGTCGCCCAGGTTCTCGTAGGCGCGCATGCCTTCTTCGATGTAGCGCTTGCCTTCGGCCAGGCGGCCGGTCGCCAGGTAGGCCTGGCCGAGGTTCAGGCGCGCCGTCGCTCCCAGTCCGATGTCGTTGAGCTTTTCCGCGGACACGAGCGCTTCTTCGCCATAGCGAATGACGTTGGCATAGTCCTTCAGCTTCAGGTAGCAGTCCGACAGGTTGACCAGCGAGTAGACGGCCATCGACTCGGCCCCGAGGCTGCGCTCGATCGCCAGGCTCTCCAGCAGGGCCTTCAGGCCGCGCTGGTACTGGCCCGAATCGACCGCCAGCCCGTATTCCGAGTGCTTGAGGGTGGCCATGCGGCCCGGCGAATTGGTCTGGCGCGCCGCCGCCAGGGCTTCCTCGAGGGCTTCGAATCCCTTGTCGTGCTCGCGCATCTGCCCATACAGGCGGATCAGGGCGTTCAGGGCCATCACGATCTGGGTCGGGTCGCGGTGCTGGCGCGCCAGCGCCGCCGCCGCCTGCAGGCGCTCGAGCGCCTTCGGGAAGTTGCCTTCCTCCGCCCAGGTTTCGCCGGCCGTGATCGTCGCGCGAACCTGCAGCTCGATATTGTCGGTCGTGTAGGCCAGCTTCTCGGCTTCCCGGGCAAACCGGTGAGATTTCTCCAGCTCCTGGAGGCTGTACGCGATGTAGGCCTTGAACAGCAGGCCCTTGGCGATCGCCACATTGTTCTTGTTCGCGTGGCCGAGCGCCAGCAGCTCGTCGGCCACGCTGGTCGCTTCACTCATCCTGCCGATCCCGTAATAGCCGTAGGTGAGCTGGTTCAGGAATTCGATCCGGTCGGGCAGGGGCGCGGCGCGGCCTTCCTGTTCCATCGCGAGCAGCAGCGGCAGCGCGCGTTCGGGCACGTACTTGTTGATTTCCCGCGCCTCGGCCAGGCGTTCGGCCAGCGGACGCTGCTCGCCTGCGTGGACGCCGGCTGCGGCAATGCACAGTGCAGCGGCTAGCGCGATGCGTCGGGAACGCGCCAGGGCGCGGTGGGTAGCGGAAGGCATGGAAGGTATTGGGACGCCAGCTGAAGATGCATTTGTTTTGAAATATTATATGCGTGTTGCAAATGAGAAATTCACTTTCTATTCAATTGTCACCAAAATGACACATTGATCCATACAAATAAGACGCATTCTCGTTTCGCGTTCACACCGCGTTTTTGACCATCCGTCGCAAACCGCTGGTGGCCGCCATCCCGATTTCCTTATCCTCGACTCAACAACAACAGGAGGGGGAAGCTCATGCTGGAACTGCGCGCGGTGTCCAAGAAATTTGGCAAGGAAGTCAGGGCGGTCGACGAGGTCACGCTCTCGCTCGGGCAGGGCGTGGTCGGGCTGATCGGCCACAACGGGGCCGGCAAGTCGACCTTGATGGGGATGATCGCCACGCTGGCGCGCCCGAGCAGCGGCCAGATCCTGTTCGACGGCGTCGACATCGTGCGCAAGCCGGACGCGATCCGGCGCCGCCTGGGCTACCTGCCGCAGGACTTCGGCGTCTACCCGAACCTGAGCGCCCTCGAATTCATGCAGTACTTCGCCGCCCTCAAGGGCGTGCGCGATCCCGTACGCATCCGGCGCCTGCTGGAACTCGTCAACCTGCACGACCAGGCGCACCGTCCGGCCGCCTCCTTCTCGGGCGGCATGCGGCGGCGCCTCGGCATCGCCCAGGCCCTGCTGAACGACCCAGACATCCTGGTGGTGGACGAACCCACCGCCGGCCTCGACCCCGAGGAGCGGCTGCGCTTTCGCAACCTGCTGGGCGAGCTGGGATATGGCAAGCTGGTGATCCTCTCGACCCACATCGTGTCCGACGTCGAGAGCATCGCCACCGAGCTGGCCATCATGCGCTCCGGCCGCCTGGTGGCGCACGAGACGCCCGATGCCATCCTGCGCCTGGCCAGAGGCCAGGTGTGGAGCGCCAGCGTGGCGGAACATGACTACGCCGTCCTGCGCGAGCGCGTGCACGTGCTGCAGGCCCAGCGCCAGGATGGCCGCATGTTGCTGCGCATCGCGCATCCCGAGCTGCCCTGCCTGGGCGCGCGCGAGGCCGAGCCGACCCTGGAAGAAGCGCTGATGGCGCAGCGCTACGCCGTGCAGGAGGAGGCCGCATGAGGAATGATACATTCGCCCACCCGCTGTTCCTGCTCGCCGCCAACGAGGTACGCCTGCGGCTGCGCCGCGTGTCGACCCTGGTCACGATCCTGGCGGTGGTGGCCGTCACCTGGGCCATGATCTCGGACATCCGCACCGGCAAGGCCCTGATGATCGTCCACGATGCGCGCGTGCTGTACACCAGCTCCGCGCTGGCGCTCGGCAGCGCCACCATGGCCAGCCTGCTGTTCAGCCTTGCGGGCTTCTACCTCGCGCGCGGGCGCACCGGGGAAGACCTGAGAAGCGGCATCGGCGGCGTGATCGGCGCAACCCAGGCGGGCAACGCGCTGCTCGTGTTCAGCCGCTGGCTCGGCGCCGTGGGCTCGCTGGTGATCCTGCTGGGCGCCTTCATGCTCACCACCTTCGCCTGTCACCTGCTGCGCGGGGATGGTCCGCTGCAGCCCCTGGTCTACCTGGAGACCTACACCCTGATGCTGCTGCCGATGGCCATGTTCGCGGCCAGCTGCGCGGTCCTGTGCGACAGCTGGGGACCATTGATGGGCAAGGGCGGCGACCTGCTGTACTTCATCGTGTGGATGATGCTGCTCTCGCTCGGCGCGGCGGTGGAGGAGGGCACCAGGGTGTCGTCCCTGGCCTGGCTCGATTTCACCGGCCTGGCCAATGCACTGAACGGGCTGCGCAGCCAGGTGGCGACCGAATCGCTGGGTATCGGCATGATGCCTTTCGACGCCGCACTGGCGCCGGTCGAACTGCCGCAATCGATGTGGACCGCCGACATGGTGAGTGCGCGCCTGTTGTCTGCCGCGCTGGCGCCGCTGCCGCTGCTGCCGGCGATGCTGCTGTTCCACCGCTTCTCGCCGGACCGCGTCAAGGCGGGCAAGGCGCGCCGCCGCCGCACCCCGCTGGCCCTGCTCAACGGCTGGCTGCGACCCCTGGCTGGCTGCGTGCAGCCGCTGATGCGGCTCGCTGCGCGCACGCCTGGCCCGCTCGGGCAGGTGCTGGCCGACGCCGGCCTGGTGTTGATGACGGCGCCCAGCGCGATCCTGGTGCTGGTCCTGTGCTTTCTGGGTGGCCTGCTGCTGCCCGCGACCGTGCTGCCCGGCCTGGTCGCCGGCGCGGTGGCCTTCTGGGGCATCCTGTGCAGCGAGAGCACCACCCGCGACGCCACGGCCGGCTGTGAAGGATTGACAAGCGCGGCGCCGGGCGGCGTACCGCGCCGCTTCCTGCGCCAGTGGGGCGCGGCCTTGCTGCTCGGTTTGCTCTTCACGGGGCCCATCGCGCTGCGCTGGAGCGCCGCCGACCCGGTGCGCGCCTTCGCCCTGCTGGCCGGGGTCGCTGCCCTGGCTGGCTGCGCGGCCCTGTTCGGCCTGCTGAGCCGTACACCGCGCCTCTTCCTGGGCCTGTTCCTGTTCGGCCTCTACGTGGCGATCCAGGCCAAGGGCGTGCCGATGATGGACGTGGTCGGCTTCCACGGCGACGCCACCCTCGCGTCAGGCGCCACCTTCCTGGCGGCCGGGCTGGCGTTTGTCGCAGCCGGCATGGCCTGGACCCGGCGCGCGCAC
>NZ_JANUHA010000007.1 GCF_024753255.1 Massilia agri | reverse complement strand
AATGGACACGAGCTCTGCCTTAAGGCCTGGCAACTGTCGAGGCCGTGTCCGAATGTCAGACCTGACACCAACGATGTTTGTCAGCTGCCACGGTAAGTGGAGTAGGACCAGGGCGTGAGCACTAGCGGCACGTGGTAGTTCTGGGCGCTGTCATGGATGCCGAAGGCGATCGCGATGCGGTCGAGGAAGCGTGGGGAGGGCAGGTCGACACCCTGGGCGGCGAAGTAGTCGCCGGCGTGGAAGACCAGTTCGTACTGCCCTGTGAGCAAGTGCTCACCTTCGAGGAGAGGGGCGTCGCAGCGCCCGTCCGCATTCGTGTGGGCGGTCTTGAGCAGGGTGCGGCCGCGTGCGTCGATGGCGTACAGCTCGAGCTTCACGCCGGCGCCAGGGCGGCCATGGGCGGTATCGAGTACGTGCGTGGACAGTTTGGCCATGGCTGACATAATCCCCGATTGAGTTGAAGTATGCGGGCAATCATATACCGTTGTGCATCATGCAATATATAGTCAGGCGTATACCCGCTCATTCCTTGACGCCATGGACAGCTACTCGAACTACCCGCGCGACCTGGCCGGCTACGGCCGCAAGCCTCCTCATGCGCGCTGGCCCGGCGGAGCCCGGGTCGCCTTGCAGTTCGTGCTGAACTATGAAGAGGGCGGCGAGAATTGCGTGCTGCACGGCGATCCCGCTTCCGAGACCTTCCTGTCCGAGATCATCGGTGCGCAAGCCTTCCCGATGCGCCACATGAGCATGGAGTCGCTCTACGAATATGGTTCGCGCGCCGGACTGTGGCGGGTGCTGCGCCTGTTCGAGGAGCGCGGCCTGCCCTTGACGGTGTTCGGCGTCGCGATGGCGCTCAAGCGCAATCCTGATGCGGTGGCCGCCTTCCGCGAACTCGGGCACGAGATCGCCTGCCACGGCCTGCGCTGGATCTCCTACCAGAACGTCGACGAGGCCACCGAGCGCGCCCACATGCGGGAAGCGGTCGGGATCATGCGCGAGCTGACCGGCGAAGCGCCGCTCGGCTGGTACACCGGTCGCGATTCGCCCAACACGCGCCGCCTGGTGGTCGAGCATGGCGGCTTCGCCTACGATGCCGACCATTACGGCGACGACCTGCCGTTCTGGCAGCAGGTCGAAACAGGGGAAGGGCGCCGGGTGCCCCACCTGGTCGTGCCCTACACGCTCGATACCAACGACATGCGCTTCGCCGCCATGCAGGGTTTTAATTCCGGCACCCAGTTCTTCGACTACCTGAAGGATGCTTTCGACGTGCTGTATGCGGAAGGCGACCCGGACGGCCTGGACCGGCCGAAGATGCTGTCGATCGGCCTGCACTGCCGCCTGGTCGGGCGTCCCGCGCGGGCGGCGGCGCTGGCGCGCTTCCTCGATTATGTGCAGGGGCACGAGCGGGTCTGGATCACACGGCGCATCGATATCGCGAATCACTGGAAAACGGTGCATCCTTTCCTAGAATGAAGGGTGTGGGTGTTCCATTAGATATACGAATATATTGATAAGCAATATCAAGATAATCTTATAAGTCGAGGGTCCGGCGGTGTTAGCCTTCCGCCCTTGCCTGAAAGCCAGCCACCATGTCCGAACCGATCCGATTCTTCTACCGCGGGGCCGTCCACGAAGTACGGGATGCGTCGCCCACGCAGACCATCCTGCAGCACCTGCGGGAGGACTTGCATTGCACCGGCACCAAGGAAGGCTGCGCCGAGGGCGACTGCGGCGCCTGCACGGTGGTGATCGGTTCGCTGGAAGACGGCAAGCTCGCGATGAAGGCCGTGAATTCCTGCATCCAGTTCACGCCGACCCTGGACGGCAAGGCCTTGTTCACGGTGGAGGACCTGCAGGCGGCGGATGGCAGCCTGCATCCGGTCCAGCAGGCCCTGGTCGAATGCCACGGTTCGCAATGCGGCTTCTGCACCCCGGGCTTCGCCATGTCGCTGTGGGGCATGTACCTGAAGCAGGAAAGCCACGGGCTTTCCGGGCGCCAGCCCTCGCGCTGCCAGATCGACGACGCGCTGTCGGGCAACCTGTGCCGCTGCACCGGCTACCGCCCCATCATCGACGCGGCCCGCCGCATGGTGGAGCTGCCGCCCGCCGCTTTCGATCGCGCCGCGCTGGCCGAACGCCTGCAACTGCTCCAGCGCGCACATGGTTTCAGCTATGAGGCGCGCGGCCAGCGCTTCCACGTGCCGCGCTCGCTCGAGGAACTGGCGCGCCTGCGCGCCGAACGTCCCACTGCGCTGCTGCTGGCCGGCTCGACCGACGTCGGGCTCTGGGTCACCAAGCAGATGCGCGAGCTGAACGAGATCATCTACGTCGGCCAGGTCGAGGAGCTCAAGGGCATGCGCGAGAGCGGGGGCATGCTGGAGATCGGCGCCGGCATGAGCCTGAACGATGCCTATGCCGCGGTGTGCCGCCACTATCCCGGGGAGCTTGGCGAGATGTGGCAGCGCTTTGCCTCGCTGCCGATCCGCAACGCCGGCACCCTGGGCGGCAACGTCGCCAACGGTTCGCCCATCGGCGATTCGATGCCCTGGCTGATCGCACTGGGCGCCCGGATCGTGCTGCGCGGCGCGGCGGGCGAGCGCGTGCTGGCGCTGGAAGACTTCTATCTCGGCTACCAGCAGAAGGACCTGCAGGCGGGCGAGTTCGTGCAGGCGCTGCGCATTCCGCTGCCGCGCGCGGGTGTGCGCTTCCGTACCTATAAACTGGCCAAGCGCTTCGACCAGGACATCTCGGCGGTATGCGCCGCCTTTGCCCTCACGCTCGAAGGTAGCGTGGTCGCGGATGCGCGCATCGCCTTCGGCGGCATGGCCGCCACGCCGAAGCGCGCATCGAAGGCCGAAGCCGCCCTGATCGGCCAGGCCTGGAACGAAGAGGCGATGCGCGGCGCCATGGCGGCGATGCGCGAGGACTACGCGCCGCTGAGCGATATGCGCGCCTCCAGCGAATACCGCATGCAGGCCGCGCAGAACCTGCTGCGCCGCTTCTGGCTGGAGACCCGTGTCGACGATCCGCTGCCGGCCCTTGCCGTCAACGCCTTCGCGCAGGCCTGAAGGAGAACGCACATGAACGACGCCGCCAATCCCGTACTCGCCCGTGAGCTTGACAGCAGCTGGACCGAAGTCGGCCGCGCCCGCCCGCACGAATCGGCCCTGCTGCACGTACTCGGCCAGGCCACCTATAGCGACGACATCCGCGAGACGGCGGGCACCTTGCACGCGGCCCTCGGCCTGTCCAGCCGCGCCCATGCGCGCATCCTCGGCATCGATCTCGAGCACGTAGCAGCCAGCCGCGGCGTCGTGGCGGTGCTCACCGCCCGGGACATTCCCGGCCTGAACGACTGCGGACCGATCATCCACGACGACCCGATCCTGGCCGACGGCCTGGTCCAGTACGTGGGCCAGCCGGTCTTCATCGTCGTCGCGGACAGCCACGACAATGCGCGCCGCGCGGCCAAGCTGGCCAGGATCGACTACGAGGACCTGCCGGCCATCCTCACCCCGCAGGCGGCGCGCGCCGCGCAGTCTTTCGTATTGCCGCCGATGCGGCTTGCACGAGGGGACGCCGAAGCAGCCTTCGGCAGCGCGCCCTATCGCGTGAAAGGCGAGCTGCACGTCGGCGGCCAGGAACAGTTCTACCTCGAAGGCCAGATCGCCTACGCCATCCCCGGCGAAGACCGCGGCATGCACGTCTACTGCTCGACCCAGCACCCGAGCGAGATGCAGCACGTCGTGGCCCACGCCCTCGGCCTGCATTCCCACCACGTGACGGTCGAGTGCCGCCGCATGGGCGGCGGTTTCGGCGGCAAGGAATCGCAGTCGGCGCTGTGGGCCGCTGCGGCGGCGATTGCCGCGGTGCGTACCCGCCGTCCCGTGAAGCTGCGCGCCGACCGCGACGACGACATGCTCGTCACCGGCAAGCGTCACTGCTTCCACTACGAATACGAAGTCGGCTACGACCGCGAGGGCCGCATCCTGGCCGCGAAAGTGGACATGGTCTCGCGCGCCGGCTACTCGGCCGACCTCTCGGGGCCGGTCGCGACCCGCGCCGTCTGCCACTTCGACAACAGCTACTACCTGTCCGACGTCGACATCCGCGCCGCCTGCGGCAAGACCAACACCCAGTCGAACACCGCCTTCCGCGGCTTCGGCGGGCCGCAGGGCGCGATCGCCATCGAGTACGTGATCGACGAGATCGCGCGCAACCTCGGCCGCGACCCGCTCGACATCCGCCGCCTGAACTTCTACGGCAAGCTCGATCGCAACGTCACGCCCTACGGCCAGGTGATCGTCGACAACGTGATCCACGAGCTGGTCGCCGAGCTGGAACACAGCAGCGACTACCGCGCCCGCCGCGCCGCGATCGACGAGTACAACCGCAGCAGTCCCGTGCTGAAGAAGGGCCTGGCGCTCACGCCGGTGAAGTTCGGCATCGCGTTCAACGTCACCCACCTGAACCAGGCGGGCGCGCTGGTGCACGTCTACGTCGACGGCTCGATCCTGGTGAACCACGGCGGCACCGAGATGGGGCAGGGCATCAACACCAAGGTGATGCAGGTGGTCGCCCACGAACTGGGCGTCGACCTGGACCGCGTGCGCGCCACCGCCACCAACACGAGCAAGGTCGCCAACACCTCGGCCACCGCCGCCTCGACCGGCGCGGACCTGAACGGCAAGGCCGCCCAGGACGCGGCGCGCAAGATCCGCGATCGCCTGGCCGCATTCGTCGCTGCGGAGTTCGGCGCCGACGCATCCGAGGTCCGCTTTGCCGACGACACCGTCTTCGTGGCGGGGCAGGCGCTGCGCTTTGGCGAAGTGGTCGCCAAGGCCTATCTGGCGCGCGTGCAGCTCTGGTCCGATGGCTTCTACGCCACCCCGGGCCTGCACTGGGACCCGAAGACCATGAGCGGCCATCCTTTCTCCTACTACGCCTATGGCGCCGCGGTGTCGGAAGTCGTGGTGGACACGCTCACCGGCGAATGGAAGCTGCTGCGCGCCGACGCCCTCTACGATGCCGGCAATTCGCTGAACCCGGCCATTGACATCGGCCAGGTCGAAGGCGCCTTCATCCAGGGCATGGGCTGGCTCACCACCGAGGAGTTGTGGTGGAACCCGGCCGGCAAGCTCATGACGCACGCGCCCTCGACCTACAAGATCCCGGGCATCTCCGACTGCCCGCAGGACTTCCGCGTGCGCCTCTTCAGGAACCGCAACGTCGAGGACAGCATCCACCGCTCCAAGGCCGTGGGCGAGCCGCCGCTGCTGCTGCCGTTCTCGGTGTTCTTCGCGATCCGCGACGCGGTGTCGAGCGTGGGCGGGCACAAGGTCAATCCGCCGCTGAATGCGCCGGCGACCTGTGAAGAGATCCTCAAGGCGGTGGCGGCCGTCGAATCCGCTGCGAGCGCGGGTTGAGCGACTGGCTGCCACGGAAGCTGCTGGCGCCGGCAGTGCTGGTGACGGTCGCCCGCGTCGAGGGCTCCGTGCCGCGCGAGCCGGGCGCGCGCATGCTGGTCGATGCCGAGGGATTTCGCGGCACGATCGGGGGCGGGCACCTGGAGCACCGGGCGCTCGAAATGGCGCGCGCGATGCTGGAACAGGGCGCTGTTGAGGCCTGCCTGGAACGCTTTCCGCTCGGGCCCAAGCTGGGGCAGTGCTGCGGCGGGATCGCCTGGCTGGCCTTCGAGCCGGCGGATGCACAGCAACTGGCGCTGCTGGATCGCCGCCGCAACGAAGACACGTGGCGCGTGGTTTTCGTAGGGTGGACGGCTCCGCCGTCCGCGCGTTCAGCTCCCGTATGTGCAGTGGCGAACGATGCGGCAGACCATGCACTTGTTGAACGCGCGGACGGGAAACCCGCCTCTCGTGGCCCGGTCCACCCTACATTAATCGACGCCGCTGGCCGTCTGCTCGCGGGCGAGCACGCCCCGGCCTTCGACCCTAGCGCCGGCACCCACGTGATGGAACAAGACGGCCGCCTCTGGCTCGTCGACGCCGTCCTCGCCCCGCGCGCGCACCTGATGCTCTTCGGCGCCGGCCACGTCGGCGCCGCCATCGTCCGTGCCCTGTCCGACTTGCCCTGCCGCGTCACCTGGGTCGACGAGCGCGAGGACCTGTTCCCGCCGTCGGTCCCTGCCAACGTGACCGTCGAAGCCACCGACACGCCCGAAGCGCTTGTTGAAAACGCACCACAGGGCACCACCTTTCTGGTCATGACGCACAGCCATGCCCTTGACCTGCGCCTGGCGCACGCGATACTGTCCCGCCCCGGCCCATTGCACAATCGAGATTGGTTCGGCCTCATCGGCAGTGATACCAAGCGCCGCCAGTTCGAACACCGCCTGCGCGAACGCGGCGTGATGGATGCCCGCATCGACGCAATGGTCTGCCCCATCGGCCTGCCCGGCATCGAGGGCAAGGCCCCGGCCGTGATCGCGGCCTCCGTGGCGGCGCAGCTGCTCTCTGTATGGGAAGCTGCAAGCCGCCAACCAGAAGATTCAACGGAATAAGAAGATGTCCACCCCACCTCAGACCATGCAAGCCTACCGAGCGAGCTTGCTGCACTTTCACGCCGACCCGGCCTTCGATGAGAAGGCCTACGCCTGGCATGAAGACGGCCTTCTGATCGTCGAAGACGGCAAGGTCAAAGCCGCCGGCGACTACGCCGCGCTCGCGCCCACGCTGCCACCCAACGCCGCCGTGCAGGATATGCGCGGCCACCTGATCACCCCGGGCTTCATCGACACCCACTTGCATTACCCGCAGACGGACATGATCGCCTCGCCGAGCCCGGGCCTGCTGCCCTGGCTGGAGACCTACACCTTCCCGACCGAGCGCCGCTTCGAGGATCCGGCGCACGCGCGCGCGACCGCCGAGTTCTTCCTCGACGAGCTGCTGCGCTGCGGCACCACGACCGCCGTCGTCTACTGCACCGTGCACCCGCAATCGGTCGACGCCTTTTTCGAGGCCAGCGAGGCGCGCAACCTGCGCATGGTGGCCGGCAAGGTGCTGATGGACCGCCACTGCCCGGACTTCCTGCGCGACCTGGAGGGTGGGGTGGGCGACAGCGCTGCCTTGATAGACAAATGGCACAAGCGCGGCCGCCAGCTCTACGCGATCACGCCGCGCTTCGCCCCGACCTCGACCGACGCCCAGCTGCGCGCGACGGCCGAACTGGCGAAAGCCTATCCCGACACCTTCATCCAGACCCACGTGTCGGAAAACAAGGACGAGTGCAAGTGGGTGGGCGAACTGCATCCGCAGGCGCGCAGCTACCTGGACGTCTACGAGCGCTTCGGCCTGATGCGCCCGCGCGCCCTGTTCGGCCACTGCATCTGGCTGGACGACGAGGACTTCGCGCGCATGGCGGCCACCGGGTCGGCGGCAGCGGTGTGCCCGACCTCCAACCTCTTCCTGGGCAGCGGCCTGTTCGACTTCGAGAAGGCCGACGGCGCGCGTACGCTGCTTTCGCTCGGCACCGACGTCGGCGCCGGCACCTCGTTCTCGATGCTGCAGACCATGAACGAAGCATACAAGGTGGCGCGCCTGAAGGGCAGCTACCTGCCGGCCCTGCGCATGTTCTACCTGGCGACCCTGGGCGCGGCGCGCGCCATGGGCCTGGAAGGCACGATCGGCAGCCTCGCGCCGGGCGCGGAAGCCGACTTCGTGGTGCTCGACCCGAAAGCGACACCCCTGATGGCGCGCCGCACGGCGCAGCTGGAATCGCTGGAAGAACTGCTGTTTGCCTTCGCCCTGCTGGGGGATGACCGCTCGGTCAAGGCGACCTATTCGGCCGGCAAGCTGGTACATACCCGGTAGGGTGGTCGGGTCCCCCGACCGCGCGTTCAGCTAAAGAATGCGTCGCCACAGCGCGTCCGTGAGTTGGACGCGCGGTCGGCAAAGCCGACCACCCTACATGCCATATTGCAAACGCTAACCCAAGCGTATAGAGTTGCGCGGTCACGCGGGCGCCACGCCCGCCTTCAACCGCACCAGAAAGTACCGACCCATGCAGACCAAACTGACCGCCGGCATCCTGCTCGCCCTGGCCCTTACCAGCGCCCAGGCCAAGGGCCCGGCTTCCACCGCCAACGAAACCGCCACCGCCCGCCACTACGCGAGCCTGATCGCCGGCGAGCCGAAGACCTCCGAACTGACCCTGTTCTTCACCCGGATGCCCAAGGGCGGCGACCTGCACCACCACTATTCGGGTTCGGTCTACGCCGAGTCCTACGTCGACTTCCTCGACATGCAGGGCTACTGCGTCGACAAGCGCACGTACCGCATCGAGACCGACAAGGAAGCCGTGGCGGCGGAGCGCGCCAAGCCGGCGAAGGAGCGCAACTGCCTGTCCACCGCCGAGGTCTACGCGGACGACCACACCTACCGCGAGCTGCTGCAGCGCTGGTCGAACAAGGACTTCAACAACCACGGCGCAATCCAGCCGCCGCCGGACCGCCTGTTCTTCCAGACCTTCGGCTTCTTCGGCCCGGTCTCGAACGCCAATTTCCGCGAAGGCCTGCAGGAGCTCAAGAAGCGCGCCATCCTGGAAAACGTCAGCTACATCGAGACCATGTTCAAGATGTCGCCATTCGTCGTCAACAAGGAGTTTGACAAGCAGGCCTGGCGCAACGTGGGCGACGACAAGGCCTTCGATGCGCAGATGGGCGCCTGGCTGGCGGTGCTCGAGCAGGATGCCGGGTTCCGCAAGCAGACCGAGGACTTCGTCACGAAGATCCACGAAGCCGCCGAAGGCATCGACGACGAGCGCTTCACCATGCGCTACCAGACTTATGTGCTGCGCCTGCTCGACCCTTCGCAGGTGTTCTCGTCGATGGTCTCCGGCTTCAAGGCCGCGAAGATGAGCGACAAGATCGTGGGCGTGAACATCGTCGGCCAGGAGAGCACCATGGTCTCGATGCGCGACTACACCCTGCACATGAAGATGTTCCGCTTCCTGAAGTCGCGCTACCCGGACGTGAAGGTCGCCATGCACGCGGGCGAGCTGGCGCTGGGCGACGTGCCGCCGGAAGGCCTGAAGTTCCACATCGACCAGGCCCTGGTGGTGGCCGGCGCCAACCGCATCGGCCACGGCATCGACCTGGCCCACGAGAGCAATGCCCCGGCCATCCTGGAAAAGATGCGCAAGGACGACATCCCGGTCGAGATCAACCTGACCTCGAACGCCTTCATCAGCGGCATCGAAGGCGCCAACCATCCGGTGACGATCTACCGTAAATATGGCGTGCCCTACGTGATCTCGACCGACGACGCCGGCGTCACCCGCCACACCCTGTCCAACGAGTACGTGCTGTTCGCCAGCCGCTACAAGCCGGACTATGCCGAAATGAAGAGGACCTCCTACAACAGCATCAAGTATGCTTTCCTCCCGGCAGCAGAGAAGGCGCGCCTCACCCGCCAGCTCGACGAGCGCTTCGCCACTTTCGAGGCGGATGTTGCAAAAATGTTGAAACAGGCTGTCGGAAAATAATCCGCGGACCGGCTCGCCGAGGCCGGAAATCCTGTCAATACGGGCGGCAAGGCAAGCTTGCCGTCCTGCGTTTGCTTCTTCTTGGGTAAACGCAAACACTCGGAAAATTAGTTTTCATATAATTTTTGTGGCCAACTTGCCACAAAAATTCCGGCCCTTCGCGCGCTTTTCCGAAAAAACATCTCTAAATATTTCATAGAAGAATGCCTTCCGTATAATCGCGCCTTGTGATTTTGCCCGGAACCATCGCCTTTCAGCCCCTTCATCCCCCGTTTTTCGACCGATTTATAGGCTCTGCCTATAAATACGCATGGAAAAACGTATTTGTCGGGCTGGTATGGGCTCCTGCATATTTATTGGTGTTAACAAATATGCTTGAAGTTTTTCCATGGCCGCCTGTAACTGCGATGAAAGATTTCATATCTACAATCGCCCGGTTCATCAAGGCAGCCGGCGATGCCGCTTCCGGCAACCAGGGTTGCAGTACTTGTGAAGAGGGACGTCTCCCGGCGTCCAATAACTATTAAGTCTATTTTGGGGTTTTAACAATGATCACTCACAAACAGATCCGGCTGACCAAGCTGGCGCTGGCTTTGTCGATTGTGCTGTCGGCTGCGCCGGCTGTCGCACAGAACACCACTTCCGCCGTCAGCGGCCGCGTTGCCGGCCCGGACGGCAAGCCGGTCGCAGGCGCGCAGGTTGTCATCCGCCACGCCGAGTCGGGTTCTGTCAGCACGGTCACGACCGATGCGGAAGGCCGTTACGTCGCACGCGGCCTGCGCGTCGGCGGTCCGTTCACGATCACGATGAGCAAGGACGGCACGGTTGAAACCATCAACAACGTCTACACCAACCTGGCGGAAACCTCCAATGTGGACGGCACCCTGGGCCAGAAGGTGGCGGTCGTCAACGTGACCGGCCAGGCACAGTCGAACAAGTTCAACAGCAGCAACATGGGTTCGGGCACCAACATCGGCCGCGCCGAACTGGTGGCCCAGGCGTCGATCGCCCGTTCGCTGGCCGACTACGCCCGCCAGGACCCGCGCCTGTCGCAGACCGACAAGGATCGCGGCGAAATCTCGGCCGCCGGCCAGAACTCGCGCTTCAACTCGATCACCATCGACGGCGTGTCGATCACCGACACCTTCGGCCTGGAATCGAACGGCCTGCCGACCGCGCGCCAGCCGATCTCGATCGACGCAATCCAGTCGGTGCAGGTCAACATCTCGAACTACGACGTGACCCAGAAGGGCTACACCGGCGCCAACATCAACGCCGTCACCAAGTCGGGCACCAACGAATGGCACGGCAGCGTGTACCACGTGTACCGCGACGACCGCATGGTCGGCAAGCGCTACAACGCCAGCAGCGACACCTACTACGAAGCGCCTGAATTCAAGGAAAAGACCAGCGGTGTGACCCTGGGCGGCCCGCTGATCAAGGACAAGCTGTTCGTGTTCGTCAGCGCCGAGAATTCGAGCAGCTCGAAGGACGGCGTGTCCTATGGCCCGATCGGCAGCAGCCTGACCAACGTCGGCATCCGTCCGGAAACCATCGCGGCCATCCAGAACATCGCCAAGACCAAGTACGGCATGGACATCGGCAGCAGCAACATCCCGAGCGGCGCCGAACAGAAAGTCGAAGACCGCCTGCTGAAAGTCGACTGGAACATCAACGACAATCACCGCGCAAGCTTCCGCTGGCAGAAGACCGACCAGGTCGAGCCATTCTTCCCGAGCTTCAGCGCCAGCTCGCTGTCGCTGACCTCCTACCTGTACTCGGAGAACAAGAAATTCGAATCCTCGGTCGCCCAGCTGTTCAGCGACTGGACCCCGGACTTCTCGACCGAACTGAAACTGTCGCGCCGCGACAGCGGCAAGACCCACCTGAACGGTTCGACCCTGCCGTCGATCGCCCTGGCATTCCCGGGCCAGCTGCCTGCGGGCGCGCCGGCCGGCACCAGCCGCAGCGAGCGTAGCCTGAACTTCGGTACCGAGCGCAGCCGCCAGATGAACGAACTCGACACCACGACCTGGGACGCCTACGTCGGCGCCACCTGGCTCAAGGGCGACCACGAAGTCAAGTTCGGCGCGGACTACATGCGCAACAGCATGTACAACTCCTACCTGCAGAACGTCTTCGGCGTCTACGAGTTCAACTGCGTCGACTCGACCTCGACCTACACCTACAACTTCGCGGCCAATGTGAAGTGCGACTCGGCCGATGTGGTCGAGAAAGCGGTGCTGGAAAACTTCGAGCGCGGCCGCGCCTTCGAATACCAGGCCCAGCTGGCACAGCAAGGCCGTTCGCTGCGCGACGCCACCGCCGACTGGACCCTGGCCAACACCGGCCTGTTCATCCAGGACACCTGGTCGATCAACCGCAACCTGAAGCTGACCGCCGGCATTCGCTACGATCGCGCGTCGACCAGCGACGTTCCGCTGCGTAACGCCGCAGTGGCTGCCCCGAAAGTGGCGGGCGTCTACAACACGAACCCGCGAAACATCGTCGCGGAAACCGGCGGCTTCGGTGTCGACAACACCACCACCATCGATGGCGACGACCTGATCCAGCCGCGCTTCGGCTTCAACTACCGCCTGGACACCAAGCGCGCGACCCAGATCCGCGGCGGCATCGGCCTGTTCGCAGGTTCGGCGCTGAACGTCTGGCTGGGCAACCCGTTCGCCAACAACGGCCTGGTCACCACCACGGCCGGTTGCGGCATCGCCGGCTACGCGGCCTGCGCAGCGGACAACAGCGTCTTCAGCCCGGATCCGTACAACCAGCGCGCGATCAACGGCGTGACCCCGGCGGCCAACGTCGACCTGATCCTGCCTGGCGTGAGCCAGCCGTCGGTCTGGAAGGCCAACCTGGCGGTCGAGCATGAACTGCCGTGGTACGGCATGGTCGTGAGCCTCGAGTACATGCGCACCGACGTCAAGAACGGCGTCTACTTCCAGAACCTGAACCTGGGCGCTCCGACCCGCATCGGTCCGGACGGCCGCCAGATGTTCTGGACCGAGACCGGCTACAACGTCGCCTGCTCGACCTCGAGCGGCAGCTTCAGCACCTCGGGCGCCTGCTCGGGTCACCGTTCGCGCGCACTGGCCAATCGCGCCTTCGGCGACGTGATCGCGGTCGCAGGCACCGACAAGGGCGGCGGCAACACCGCAACTGTCCAGCTGAGCAACAGCCGTTCGCGTGGCCTGCGCTGGTCGCTGGCCTACACCTACACCGACGCGACCGAAGTCAGCAACGCCGGCAATTCGACCTCGGGCTCGAACTTCCGCGGCCGCTCGATCTTCAATCCGAACGAAGACGTCGACGCAAACTCGGCTTACCTGGTGAAGGACCGTGTCAGCGCCTCGCTGAGCTGGGAAAAGGCCTTCTTCGGCACCTACAAGACGATCTTCGGCGCCTTCTATGAAGGCCGTCGCGGCAAGCCGTACAGCTGGACCTACCGCAACGACATGAACGGTGACGGCGTCCAGGCGAACGACCTGATGTACGTGCCGAGCGCCTTCGGTTCGGGCGAAGTCATCTTCAAGGGCGACACCGCGACCAGCCGCGTCAACGAGCAGCGCTTCTGGGATGTCGTCGAACAGCACAAGGACCTGCGCGCAGCCAAGGGCGGCGTGGTCGAGCGTAACTCGGGCTTCTCGCCATGGACCAACAGCATCGACATGCGTATCCAGCAAGAGATCCCGGGCCTGTTCAAGGGTCACAAGGGCGCGCTGGTGTTCGACTTCATGAACGTTGGCAACATGCTCAACAAGCGTTGGGGCCGTATCGAAGAAGTCGGCTTCTTCAGCAGCGGCGGCGCGAACTCGCGTGACATCGTCGAGTACGCTGGTATGCAAGACGGCAAGTACGTCTACCAGGTGCGTGACCAGGTCGAGTTCTACACCCTGAAGCAGAACAAGGGTGAATCGTCGTGGGCAGTCCAGGTGACCGCTCGCTACGAGTTCTAAGTTCGACTTCGTCAAAGCGTTGATGCGCTGAGACACGAGACGGCCGGTGGCGACACCGGCCGTTTTTTATTGGGTGAAGGCCCTTGAGCCGGCCCGCCGTAAAGATGGCGGGCGCCCAGGGCTGATGCCATAATGCGGACGGGCTCGACGAGCCTCCCGTCCAGAAAACCGAGAACACTCCATGACCGTTTCCCTGCACGCCCCGGCGCGCCTTTCCTGCCTTGCGCTGGCGCTCGTCCTCGCCGGTTGCGCCACCGCGCCGTCCGCCCCGGTGACCATCAACATCGTCGCCATCAACGACTTCCACGGCAACCTCGAGCCGAGCCGCTACGTCCCGGTCAATGCCGAGGGCGGCAAGGAGAAGGCGATCCGCGCCGGCGGCATCGAAGCCGTCGCGGCCGCGCTGCAGGCCTGGCGCAAGCAGGACAAGGACCTGCTCTTCGTCTCCGCCGGCGACCTGGTCGGCGCCAGCCCGGCGATGTCTTCGCTGTGGGCCGACGAGCCGACCATCGAGGCCATGAACATGCTCGACCTGCGCGTCTCCGCGGTCGGCAACCACGAATTCGACGCCGGCCGCAAGGAACTGCTGCGCCAGCAGAACGGCGGCTGCGATTCGCCGCGCCCGGCCAAGGCATGCCAGATGGCGAAGGTCTATCGCGGCGCAAAGTTCACCTACCTGGCCGGCAACGTGATCGACAGCGCCACCGGCAAGCCTTTCATCCCCGCCTACCGCATCGAGACGGTCAAGGGCGTCAAGGTCGGCCTGGTCGGCGTGGTGCTGCAGGACACCCGCTCGGTGGTCATGGCCTCCGGCATCGCGGGCCTGAGCTTCGAGGATGAAGCGCAAGCGATCAACCGCGCCATTCCCCAGATGCGCAAGGACGGCGCCGACGTGATCGTGGCCCTGGTGCACCAGGGCGGCACTACCAAGGACCACCCGCTGCAGCCGGGCTGCACCAACCTCGAAGGTCCGATCGTCGATGTGGTGAAGAAGATCGACCCGGCCGTGCGCCTGGTGATTTCGGGCCACACCCACCAGGGCTACCTGTGCACGGTCGACGGCCGCACCGTGACGCAAGGCGCCTCCTACGGCCACCTCGCCACCCGCGTGGCCATGACGGTGCAGAAGGGCGCCGGCGTGCCCAACGATATCAAGGTCGAGAACGTCCTCATGCAAGCCGGCGACTATCCGGCGGACGAGAAGATGGCGGCCTTTGTTGCGAAGGTGAAGGAAAGCAGCCGCGCGGCCTTGAACCGCCCCGTGGCGCGCTTGGCTGCCGCGCCGGTGCTGCGCAAGCAGAACGAGGCCGGTGAAGCGCCGCTCGGCAACTTGATCGCGGACGCCGTGCTGGCCGCCACCCGCAACGTCGGCGCGCGCATCGGCTTCATGAACGAAGGCGGCATCCGCAAGGACCTCGAAGCGGGCGAGAACAATGTGGCCGCCTTCGGCCAGGCCCAGGCCGTGCTCCCCTTCGGGAACACCCTGGTGGTGATGGACCTGACCGGCGCGCAGATCCGCCGCATCCTGGAGAACCAGTGGAAAGAAGGATCCTCGGGTGGCTCGATGCTGCAGGTCTCGAAGGGCTTCAGCTACCGCTGGGACGGCACCAGGCCGGTCGGCAGCCGCGTGCTGGGCATGACCCTGGACGGCCAGCCGGTCCAGGACACGAAGACCTACCGCGTGGTCGCGAACAACTTCCTGGCCGAGGGCGGCGACAACTTCCCCGACTTCGCCAAGGGGACCAATCGCCTCGAGACGGGCCTGCTCGACCTCGACGCCTTCACCGACTACCTGCGCGCCAGCGAAGGGCAGGGCGCGTCCCTGGCCCCGGAAGCGGCGCGCATCATCAAGGTTCAATAAACGCTTTTCACACCAGGGGATTACATGAAAAAACTGGCATGCGTGCTCGCGCTGACGAGCGCCTTCGCATCGTTCGACGCCGCGGCCTGGGGCCGTGACGGCCACAAGGCGGTCGGCGCCATCGCCGACAAGCTGCTCAAGGGCAGCAATGCGCAGAAGCAGATCCAGGCCTTGCTGTTGCCGGGCGAAACGCTCGAGTCGATCGCCAACTGGGCCGACTGCGTCAAGGGCACCTATTGCGGCCCGCAGACCCAGGAGATGGTCGACTACGTCAGCGGCAACCCGAAGCACAGCGCGTACCACTACACCGACGTGCCGTTCCAGTTACACAAGTATCATGACCATGGCGTCGGCACGGCGGACGTGGACATCGTCCAGACGCTGAAGCAGTGCATCGCCGTCCTGCAAGGGAAGACCGACCCCGCGCTGAACCCGCACAAGTTCACCAAGCGCCAGGCGCTGATCCTCCTGACCCACTTCGCCGGCGACATCCACCAGCCCCTGCACGTGGGCGCGGCCTTCGTCTCAAAAGAAGGCAAGTTCGTGGTGCCGAAGACCCATGCGGAAGTCGACGAGACCGCGATCTTCGATTCGCGCGGCGGCAACAACCTGCTGCTGGACGACGCCAAGGTGTCCGCGCTGGCCGACGGCCTGATCGGCCCGGGCGAACCGGTTCCGGTGCGCGAAGGCGTGCCCAAGGCGCTCACGAAACCCTTCCACTCCTACTGGGACAGCACCACCGTCGACTACGCCTTCCGCCGCATCAAGACCAGGACCCCGGCCCAGTTCGCCGAGGTCGCCATCGCCGGCAACCCGCAGGTCGCGAAGGCATCGGGCGACCCGATCACCTGGCCTTACCAGTGGGCGGACGACGCCCTGGTCGCGGCCAAGCTGGCCTATGCAGACGTAGTGCCGGGCAAGCTCACCCAGCAGACCAGCAAGAAGGGCGAGACCTACTACACCTTCTCGCTGGAAGTGCCGCAGAACTATCCGGTGCCGAGCTCGGCGATCGCCCGGACCCAGCTGATCAAGGGCGGCTACAACCTGGCCGCCATCCTGCAGGCGATCTTCCCCGACAAGGCGTGATCGCCCGTCCTCACGCATGACAACCCCGCTTCGGCGGGGTTTTTTGTTTCTGCGCCGGCGCTGCGGACTTGGCATAGAATCGCGTTCACCTGAACCGGACAAGAAAACCATGACCACTCTCATCAAGGCCGCCTGCGCCGCCTGCCTCCTTCTATCTGCCGCCGCCCACGCCCAAAGTAATCCCGAAGCCAATCTCCCGCTATGGGAATTCGGCCTCGGCGCCGCCGGCCTCTCGACGCCATCCTATCCCGGCGCGGACGAACGCGAAAACCGCGTGCTGGCCTTCCCGAACATCGTCTACCGCGGCAAGATCCTGCGCGCCGACCGTTCCGGCATCAATGCGCGCCTGTTCAGTTCGGACCGGGCGGAATTCGACATCGGCTTCGCCGGCGCCTTGCCCTCGGATTCGGACGACGTCGACGAGCGCGCCGGCATGCCGGACCTGGGACCCCTGCTGGAATTCGGCCCGCGCCTGAAGCTGCGCCTGGCGGACCTGGGGAACAATCGCCGCATCCGCGCCGAGCTGCCCCTGCGCGCGGTGATCGAAGCGAGGAGCGGCCTGCATGTGCGCGGCACTACCTTCGAGCCGCGCCTGGCCTACGAGATGGCGGGCGAGCGCGGCGTGTGGACGCTCGAGACGAACCTGTCGGTGGTGCTGGGAGACCGCCGCATCAACCGCCATTTCTACGAAGTGGCGCCGCAGTATGCGACCGCGACGCGGGCGGCCTACACGGCGGAATCGGGCCTGATCGCGACGCGCCTGGGCCTGTTCGGCTCGCGCCGCATCAACGAGGATGTGCGCCTGTTCGGCTATGTGCGCTACGAGAGTTTCAAGGGAGCGGCGAACCGCGACAGCCCGCTGCATGTGAAGGACAGCGGCGTATCGGGTGGGGTGGGCGTGATGTGGACCTTCAAGCGCTCAAGCCGCCGGGCCAACGGAGGGGAAACCGTCGACCCGGCGCTGATGTAAGCCGGGCGTTCACCCGGCAGGACGGCTCATCTGCTGCTTACTTGCCGCTGTCCTTGCTGTCCTTGTGCGCCGACTTCTTGTCCTTCTTGGCCTGCTTGGTGTCGGTCTTGTCGGCGGCGCTGGCCGGAGTTGCCGGGGTGGCCGCGGTGGCCGGGGTTGCCGGTGACGCCGCGGTTGCCGACGTGGCGCCGGTGCCGCCGCTGGTGGTCGAGGTGTCCGGGGTGGCGGCGGTTGTCGTGGTATCGGTTACCGGCGGGACCGGGCTGGTCGGGGTTGCCGAGGTGGCCGGGCTTGCTGGCGTTGCCGGGGTAGCGGGCGTTGCCGGGGTGGTGGTCTGGGCGAATGCCGACGCGGCGGACAGGGCGAGGATCAGGGTAGCAATGTGCTTCATGTGATGAATCCTTTCTGGTCAGTTTCTGGCGTACGTTATCGTGTCACCTGGCTCTTCAACGGGGTGGTGTCGATGCCTGTTGACCATCATTACAAACGCTTACGGTCGTCACATTTGCTCACAAATTGTGCAATAGTCGGTGGCTTGGGGCAAAAAAAATGGCCTGCAGAAATGCAGGCCATTTGCTTTGTGAGGGGAAACAATCAGCGCGATTTCACGAAGGGCTTGCCCAGCGCCTTCGGCGCCACCGACTTGGCCATCAGGCCCGCCAGCACGACCACGGTCACCACATACGGAATCATCTGGATCAGCGAGCCCGGGATGCGGCCCACGACCGGCAGGTCGACGCCTTCGATCTGGATCTGCACCGCCTGGAAGAAGGCGAACATCAGGCAGCCCAGCACGGTGTGCACCGGACGCCAGTTGCCGAAGACCAGGGCGGTCAGCGCCAGGTAGCCGGCGCCGGCCGACATGTCGCGCAGGAAGAAGCCGCTCTGGACGACCGACAGGTAGGCGCCCGAGAAGGAGCACAGCACGCCGGCGATCAGCATGGCGGTGTAGCGGGTGCGCTGCACCGACACGCCGGCCGCATCGGCCGCATGGGGGTTCTCGCCGCAGGCGCGCAGGCGCAGGCCGAAGCGGCTGTGGAACAGGACCCAGTGCACGACCGGCAGCAGCAGGAAGGCGAGGTAGACCAGCACCGAGTGGCCGCCGATCAGGTGGCCGTACAGCCAGCCGATGAAGGGAATGTCCGCGACCGCCGCGGTGCCCGGCAGGACCACATCGGTCAGGCGCGCTTCGCCCAGGTCGGGCGTGCGGCCGCCCTGCTGGAAGAAGTACTGCGCCACCACGAAGGTCAGGCCGCTCATGGCGATGTTGATCGCGATGCCCGCGACCAGCTGGTTGCCCTTCTGGGTGATCGAGACGAAGGCCTGCACCAGGGCGAGGGCCATGGACACGAGGATGCCGGCGGCGATGCCGATCCACGGGTCCTGGTAGGTGTAGGCGACGCCGGCCGACACGAAGGCCGAGGCGAGGATCTTGCCCTCGAGGCCGATGTCGACCACGCCGCTGCGTTCGGCGAACAGGCCGGCCATGGCCGCGAAGATCAGGACCGGGGCGTTGCGGATGGTGGAGACGATGATGCTGGCGAACTGGAAGTCTTCCATGGCTTAACCCTTGCGTGCGCTTTTGCTGGCGTTGATCAGTTTCAGGACTGCCGGCCCATACATGTTTTCCATGGCGCCGCAGAACAGGATGATCAGGCCCTGAATGAAAATGAAGGTCTCCTGCGGGATGTTCGGTTTTTCCAGCGACAGGTCGAAGCCGCCCTGGATCAGCGCGCCGAACAGCACCGCGGACAGGAAGATGCCCACCGGGTTCTGGCGGCCCATCAGCGCGATCGCGATGCCGATGAAGCCGGCGCCGGCCGGGAAGTTCAGGCTCAGGTAGTGGGTCGAACCCATGATCGAGTTCACGGCGGCCAGGCCCGCGAGGGCACCCGAGATCAGCATCGCGACAATGATCATGCGGCTGATGCGCACGCCGGCGTAGTGGGCCGCATGCTGGTTCAGGCCCGTGGCCTGCAGCTTGTAGCCCCAGGAGGAGCGCGACATCACGACGCCGTAGATCACCAGGGCGATGATCGCGAACAGGAAGGAGATGTTGAGCGGGGTGTCGCCCAGGGCCGGGAACCAGTCCACCAGGCGCGGCATCGCGGCCGCTTCGCTGAAGGTACGGCTGGCCGGATTCTGGTCGCCTTCGGGAATCAGGAAGCCGACGATCAGCCAGTTCATCAGGTTCGCGGCGATGAAGTTGAACATGATGGTCGTGACCACCACGTGGCTGCCGCGCTTGGCCTGCAGGTAGCCCGGCAGGAAGGCCCAGCCGGCGCCGAAGACGGCGCTGGCCACCATCGCGAGCGGAATCAACAGCCAGGGCGAGAGCGTCGCATCAAAAGCGAGCATGGCCAGGGTCAGCCCCAGGCCGCCGAGGTACATCTGGCCTTCGGCGCCGATGTTGAAGAGGCCCGCCTTCATGGCCACCGAGACGGCGAGGCCGGTGAAGATGAAGGTCGAGGCGTAGAACAGCGTGTAGCTCAGGCCTTCCGGATTGATGACGGCGCTGTTGATCAGGATCTGCAGCGATTCCACCGGGCTTTCGCCCAGCAGGTGGATCACCAGGGCGGCGACGAGCAAGGCCGAGAGCAGGTTCAGGACGGGCAGGACGAAGCCGGATGCCCAGCGGGGGAGTTCAGTAGTCTTCATGTCAGTGCTTGTGCATCCCACCCATCAGCAGGCCGATGCGGGTGGTGTCGAATTCGTCGATGTTCAGTTCACCGGTGACGCGGCCGCCGGAGACCACCACGATGCGGTCGGCCAGGGCGCGCACTTCTTCCAGCTCGGTCGACACCAGCAGGATGGCCACGCCTTCGTCGCGCAGGCGCAGCAGCTGGGTGTGGATGCTCTCGATGGTGCCGATGTCGACCCCGCGGGTCGGCTGGCCGACCAGCATCAGCTTCGGGGCGGCCGACACTTCGCGTGCGATCACGACCTTCTGCTGGTTACCGCCCGAGAGCAGGCCGATGCGCAGGTCCGGATTCTTGGGACGCACATCGAAGGCCTCGAGCAGATGGGCGCAGCGATCGGCGATGGCCTTGAAGTCGAACAGGCCGGCCTTGTTCTTGACGCGGTCCTGGTAGCCGAACACGGTGTTCTGCATCACCGTGAAATCCTTGATGACGCCGTCGCGCAGCCGGTCTTCCGGCACGTGGCCGATGCCGCGTTCCCGGAATTCGGCGGGCAGGCCGTCGGCGTTCGAGCGGCGTGCATAGGGCAGTTCCTCGCCGAGGAATTCGACCTTGCCGGAAGAGGGCAGGCGCATGCCGGACAGGATCTCCATCAGCTCGCTCTGGCCATTGCCCGACACGCCGGCAATCGCCACGATCTCGCCGGCACGCACCGTGAGGTCGATGTCGGACAGGAGCTTGACGCCCTGCTTGTCCTGCAGCTGCAGGCCTGACACCTTGAGCACCGGCGCGCCCGGACTGAAGGGCTTGCGTGGCAGGTTGCCTTCGATCGGACGGCCGACCATCATATTGGCCAGCTGCTCTTTCGAGGTGTCGCGGGTTGCGACGGCTCCGGCCACGCGGCCCGCGCGCATCACGGTCACCTGGTCGGTGATCTCCATGATCTCGCCCAGCTTGTGGGTGATCAGGATGATGGTCTTGCCCTGTTCCTTGAACAGCCGCAGGATCTCGAACAGCGAGGCGGTTTCCTGGGCGGTGAGGACGGCGGTCGGCTCGTCCAGGATCAGGATCTCGGCGCTGCGGTAGATCTGCTTGAGGATCTCGACGCGCTGCTGGGCGCCTACCGACAGGTCGTGGATGGTGGCCAGCGGGTCGACGTCGAGGCGGTACTTGGCGCAGATCTCGCGCAGCTTCTCCTCGGTTTCCTTGCGCTTGGCAGCCAGCTTGAATCCGCCCTCGGTGCCGAGCATGACGTTGTCGAGCACGGTCATGTTCTCGACCAGCATGAAGTGCTGGTGCACCATGCCGATGCCCATGGAAATCGCCTCGAGCGAGGTGCGGATCTGGCGTTCCTCCCCATTGATCAGGAGCTGGCCGCTGTCGGCATTGTAGTAGCCGTACAGGATGCTCATGAGGGTGGACTTGCCCGCGCCATTCTCGCCGATCACACCGTGGATCGAGCCTTTGGCGATCGAGAAGCTGACGTCAGCGTTCGCCTGCACGGCCCCGAAGGCCTTGCTAATGTTGCGAAATTCTACGGCTGGCTGCATTGCGATCAGTAATTAAAAAGGGATGGGCTGTATTCAAAAGCGCGCCGGACCGGAATGAACCGGCGCGGCGCGCTTCGGAATGGGGAATGGAAAATCAGACCGGGCAGCTGCTCGCGGCGCGGTAGTCGATGACCTTGATCTTGCCGTTGATGATGTCGGTGCGCACGGCGTTCACGCGCTTCTCGATCTCCGGCGTGACGACCTTGCGGTTGTCCTTGTCCAGGACCCAGTCCACGCCGCCTTCCTTCAGGCCCTTGTAGGTGACGCCACCCTTCCAGGTGCCGTTCTTCATGGCCATGAACGAATCGTAGACGGCGACGTCCACGCGCTTGACCATCGAGGTCAGCATGGTGCCCGGGTGCAGGTAGTTCTGGTTCGAGTCGACGCCGATCGCCAGCTTGCCTTTTTCCTTGGCCATCTGCAGCGTGCCCATGCCGCTGCCGCCGGCCACGGCGAAGACCACGTCGACGCCGCGGTCGAACTGCGCGCGCGCCAGTTCGCCGCCCTTGGCCGGGTCGTTCCAGGCCGCGGCGGTGGTGCCGACCATGTTCTGGATGATTTCCGACTTCGGATACTGGGCCTTGGCGCCTTGCGCGTAGCCGCAGGCGAAGGCGCGGATCAGGGGGATGTCCATGCCGCCCACAAAACCAAGCTTCTTCGATTTCGAGGCCATGGCGGCGGCGACGCCGACCAGGTAGGAACCTTCCTGCTCCTTGAACATCACCGAGTTGATGTTGTTACCCTGCGCGATGCTGTCGATCAGCACGAAGCGCACGTTCGGGAATTCCTTCGCGACCTTCTGGACCGCCTGGGTCTGCGAGAAACCGATGGCGGCGATCAGGTCCAGCTTCTTGCGGGCGAGGCCGCGCATGACCTGTTCGGCCTGGGTGTCGCTGCTGGCTTGCGCCTCGAAGACCTTGATGCCGGTCTCTTTCGAGAAGCGCTGCAGGCCCTCGAAGGCCGACTGGTTGAACGATTTGTCGAACTTGCCGCCCGCATCGTAGACCATGCCGAGCTTGGGCGCGCCTGGCGCCGCTGCCGCACTGCCGGCGACGACGAGCGCCGCGATGGTCATGCTGAGTTGCTTAAGTTTCATGAATGAGGCTCCTGGAATTTCGATATTGTACCCGTCGCAAGCATGAGCCTGGAACGGGCAGCGCAAGCTGCATCGTCCACGCACAAGGGAGCTGGGCAATGCGTAGCGCATTGTGTCAGCCGCACGGCGTGCGCGGGGTGTCGATTTGTAACGCGGTGTTGATTCTCTCGGACAGCGCATGATGCATTGTCGCTCGCCAACAACATCGGGGCGGGCGAATCAGGCCACGTTACTGCGCAAAGAGACGTTCCGGACCTGCGCAGCGCAACCTGTCAAATATGCATCAAGCGACATATTGATGACAAATACGATTTTACTTGGCAATTTATTCTAAGGAAATATAACTGCTGACAATTTTCAGCAATTATTTCGCAATAGCCGTCATCGTATTTGCGCCGAGCGGGGCGGTGGCCGTCTTGACGGCGGCTTCCGGTGCGGGAGCGGGACCGAGTTCAGGGCCCACTTCCGCCTGCAGGGCCGGGGCTTCGCCCGGCGGCAGTTGCGGCGTCGTCGCCGGCTTCCTGAACTGCTTCGTGAGGAAGCTGGCGATCAGCGCCTGGGTCGCTTCCAGGTAGGGGATGTTCATGTGGTCCGAGTTCGGCACCGTGTCGTCGCCGACCAGGGTGGCGAGCTTGCCGACCAGTTGGTCGGTGTGCGAATGCGGCACCACGTCGTCCTCAAGCGCGCGCAGCACATAGGTCGGGGCCTTGAGCGAGGGTGCGTATTTGATCGACTCGAAGCGGTGGCGCAGCATGTACTCGATCGGCATCACGCGGAAGCGCCGCTTGGCGATCGCCAGGATGGAATCGTACGGCGTGATCAGCACCACCGAGTGCACCGGACGCTCCTTGGCCACCTGGACGGCGACGCCCGAACCCAGGCTGCGGCCGACCACCGCGATGCGCGAGGCATCCACCTGGCCGAGGGCGGCGAGCCAGTCGAACAGGTGGCAGCCGTCGTCGATCATGTGGATCTCGGCCGGCACGCCGTGCGACTGGCCGTAGCCGCGGTAGTTCATGGCCAGCACCGTCATGCCGGGGAAGAGCTTGCCGGCGTCGCGCGCGACCCAGGACACTTCCTCGGAGCGGCCGCCGAAATACATCACGGCGGGACGGGGACCCGGCACCAGGGGCGTGAGCAACCAGCCGGAGAGCCGGGTGCCATCCTTGGCGCGCAGGACGATGGGGCGGGTGCGGTGCCCGCTGCTGCGCGGGCTTTCGACTTCGGGCTTGATGCAGGGGTTGAACACGAGGCGGCGCTGGTTGGCCGCGACGGCGGCCGTCAGGGTGAGCCACAAGAAGCTCGCAAAACCCGTGATCCCCGCCGCCATTTTTTTCGATGTGTCCATGATGCCAGTCTACGCCTGCCGCTCAGCTTTGTTCTGTGCGGCACTTCGCTCAGTGCTCAGGAAGGCGAAAACGTGGCAATTTAGTTGCTTTATCGCAACAGTGGCGAGCGGGGCCGTGCGGGCCCCGGGGCGTTCACTGCGGCGGATGCAGGGTCGTCGACGGCCCGGCCGCGACGTACTGCTCGACGTCCAGCGCCGTGTGGTCGATGCGCACGTCCTGCTGCGCGTTCTCGGCGCCCATGCCGACCTGGGCGTGCTGGCCGTCGCCCATGCGCATGCCGAACCAGCTCGAGGCCAGGGTGCCGGCGGCGGCGATGGCCGACAGGGCGAGCGAGCCGCCGCTGTCATGGCGGCCTTCGCGGCGCAGGATCAGGTTGGCCGCGCCGGCCAGCATGGCGGCGCCGGTGAGGGCGGCGTGCAGCTGGCCATCGTGCTTCGTGTCGCCCTGCGGCTTCTCGGCGGCGTAGTCCACGGCCCCGGCCACGCTGGCCACCAGGCCGCCGGCGATGCCGCCGGCCATGCTCAGGTAGGACGCCTTGGCATAGTCTTCGTCGCCGGTGGCGCTGTGCAGGGCGTCGAGGATGAAGCCGAAAGGAATGAGGACGGCGGGGGCGGCCATCAGGATCGAATGCAGCGAATGGCCGGCGACGGTGGTCTTTTGCATGGCGGGTCTCCTGGCAAGGGTGGTGGTCGGCACGAGTGTGACATAGGGCTGAAGACGGAAACGCACGCTTGCGCGCCATCGGTTACCATCGACGTTCGCGCCATCCAACCGGAGACCTTCGTGCACTACCTGCTCATGTATGACCTCGCCCCCGACTACCTGGAACGCCGCGGCGAATTCCGCGACGAACACCTGAAGCTGGCCTGGGAAGCGCAGGAGCGCGGAGAACTGGTGATCGCCGGCGCCCTGATGGAGCCGAGCGACCATGCGGTGCTGATGTTCAGCTGCGACACGCCCGAGCCGGTGCAGCTGTTTGCCGCCCGGGATCCCTACGTCACCCACGGCCTGGTGCGCGCCTTCCACGTGCGCCAGTGGAATACGGTGGTGGGCGAGGGCGCCTTCAATCCGGTCCGTCCGGGCTGAGCCGTGACCCGATGAACTTGGAGTAGACTTCTCCGGCTTCCAATCCGAGCCGGAGAGTTCATGCAATCTGCTGTCAATCTGTGGCCGCTGCTGGGTGTCGCGGTCGTCGTCCTTGGCTTCCTCCTGCGTGTCAATCCGGTGCTGGTGGTCATCGCGGCCTGCGGCGTCACCGGGCTGGCCGCCGCCATGCCGGTGGTCGCGATCCTCGAGTCGCTCGGCACTGCCTTTGTCAAGACCCGCAACCTGCCGCTGATCCTGCTGCTGCCGCTGGCCGCCATCGGCCTGCTGGAGCGCTTCGGCCTGCGCGAGCGCGCGCAGACGGCGATCGCGAAAGTCCGTTCGGCGACCGCGGGACGCCTCCTGATCGTCTACCTGTTCGCCCGCGAGACCTCGGCCGCCGCGGGCCTGACCAGCCTGGGCGGCCAGGCCTCGATGGTGCGCCCGCTGGTCGCGCCGATGGCCGAAGCCGCGGCCGAGGCCCAGCACGGCAGCCTGCCCGGGAAGGTGCGCCACCGCATCCGCGCCATGGCCGCCGCCACCGACAATGTCGGCCTGTTCTTCGGCGAAGACATCTTTGTCGCCTTCGGGGCCATCGTGCTGATGCAGACCATCCTGCAGGCCGAGGGCATCGCCGTGAATCCGCTGCACATGGCGCTGTGGGGCATCCCGACGGCGATCTGCGCCTTCATCATCCATGCCTGGAACCTGCGGCGCCTGGATGCGCACATCCTGCGCGAGGTGGCAAAGGCATGATCACCCTTGACCACTTCTACCTGCTGGTCGGCCTGCTGTTCGCCTTCGTCGCCGTGATGAACCTGCGAGACCACAGCAATCCGCGCCGTTCTACGTCCGCGCTGTTCTGGGGCCTGTACGCGCTGCTTTACCTGGCGGGCGAACGGCTGCCCCCGGCGATCGCCGGCGCGCTGATGATCGTGATGGCGCTGGTTGCCGGCTTCAAGGGTGTCGCTGCCGGCAAGGCCCGGCTGCCGCCGGAGGCCGAGCGCCGCGCCAGTAGCGAACGCCTCGGCAACCGCCTCTTCATCCCCGCGCTGCTGCTGCCCCTCGTGACCATGCTGGGCGCGACCGTGTTCAAGGATGTCCGGCTGGGCGGCCTGCCGCTGCTGGAGGACAAGCACCTGACCCTGGTGAGCCTGGGTTGCGCGTCCGTCGTAGCGGTGGCGGCGGCCTGCTGGCTGACCCGCTCGACGCCCCTGCAGAGCATGCGCGAGGCGCGCCGCCTGGTCGATGCGATGAGCTGGGCCGTGGTGCTGCCGCACATGCTGGCGGTGCTCGGCCTGCTATTCACCGAGGTGGGCGTGGGCAAGGCGGTGGCCCACCTGACGACGTCCTGGATCAATATGGATTCGCGCTTCATCGCGGTGCTGGTCTTCTGCGTCGGCATGGCGCTGTTCACCATCGTGATGGGCAACGGCTTCGCCGCCTTTCCGGTGATGGCGGGCGGCGTCGGCATACCGGTGCTGGTCGGCGTCTATGGCGCGAATCCCGCCGTGATGGCGGCGATCGGCATGTTCAGCGCTTATTGCGGTACATTGATGACGCCGATGGCGGCCAACTTCAATATCGTGCCGGCCGCGCTGCTCGAGCTGCCGGACAAGAACGCGGTGATCCGCGCCCAGGTCCCGACCGCGCTGCCGCTGCTGGGTGCGAACGTCTTCCTGCTCTACTTTTTGATGAACCAGTGATGATCAAGACCGTTTTACTGACCGGCTTCGAACCCTTCAACGGGGCCACCGTGAACCCGGCGTGGGAAGCCGTCCGTGCGCTGGAGGGCTGGAGCGGCGAGGATTTCCGCGTCGAGGTGCGCCAGCTGCCCTGCGTGTTCGGAGAAGCCAACAGGGCGCTGGCCGGCATGGTCGATGCCCTGCATCCCGACGTGGTGATCGCCGTCGGCCAGGCAGGCGGCCGGGCGGAGATCTCGGCCGAGCGGGTGGCGATCAATGTGGACGACGCGTCCATCCTCGACAATGCCGGCCGGCAGCCGGTGGACCAGCCCATCCACGACGACGGACCGGCGGCCTATTTCACGACCCTGCCGATCAAGGCCATGGTGGCGGCGATGCGGAAACAGGGATTGCGGGCGGGTGTGTCGCAGACGGCGGGCACCTTCGTGTGCAACCACGTGTTCTACGGCCTGATGCACCATGCGGCCGCGAGCGGGCGCACTATGAAGGCGGGCTTCATCCACGTGCCGTTCTTGCCCGAGCAGGCCGAGGGCAGGCTGGAAACGCCGCCGTCGATGGCGCTGGAAGAGATCGTTGCGGGGATCAGGATCGCGGTCGAAACCGCCGTGCGCGTGGAGCGCGACGAGGCGCACGCGGGCGGCGCGACACACTAGGTGTGCGCGGCGCCCGCGTGGCGATGAGGCAAGCGGAGCAGGGCTCCACTGCAAGCGATTAACGCTTCTCTTGCAGCTTCTCGCCGGCGCGCTCCAGGGCGGCGCCGGTCTTGTCGCCGACCTTGTCCGAAGCGGCCTTGACTTCGGCAGCGGCTTCTTTCGATTCCTGCTTGATCTCGGCGCCGGCTTCGCGCATGTTCTCGCCGGCCTTGTCGGCGGCTTGCTCGATGTTCTCGCCTGCGCGGTCGGCAGCGGCATCGACGCGCGCGGCGGCGTTCTCGGTTGCGTTCTCCACGTTCTGCGCGGCTTCGCGGGTTTCCTGGGCAGCATTGGCAGCTGCTGCGTCGACGGCGGCGCCGGCTTCCTGGGCAGGGCCCATGTTCGGGTTGTCGTCGGCTTTCTTGCAGCCGGTGGCCATCACGGCAACAGCCAGCATCAGGGCGGAGAGGGTAGCGGTGGTTTTCATGATGTGCTCCTTGTCAAGGTGGGTCTGGTTATTCATGTTTTGACAAGAGTTTGCACCAGCTCATGCATGCGGACGGTGCGCGAAGTAACGCAGAATAAAGAAAATGTGTGTCTTGCAAGAAGTTAAATCGACACACTTTTATCAATCAATTTTTCCAAAGGCCTGTTGTAGTGGCGACAATGTTACGATTGTCATATGGACCGACGAAACGACTACAAGACCGCCTTGCTCATCGATGCCGCCATCCACGAGGCCGCCAGCGAGGGGCGGCCGCGCGCCGCGACCGAACTGGCCCGGATCGGCGTGCCGATGGAAGTGACCATGCGGGTGCTGACCCGTCCGGGCGAGCGCCGCCACCAGATCGCCTCGCTCAGTACGGTGGCGGTGGAGATCAAGCGGCGGTAGTGGCCTTGTCGGGAAACAGGATGTTCAGGAAGGCGCGCACCACCGGCGCGTCGTCCAGCAGCGGATAGCTGATGTACAGGTTGGCCGAAGGCGGATTGGTCTTCACCGGGAGGAAGCGCACGCCGGGCCAGCCGATGCGGCTGGTGGTCTCGGGCAGCAGGGCCACCCCCAGGCCGGCGCCGACCATGGCGAGCAGGGTCTGGGGCTCGGCCGCTTCCTGGAAGATGGTCGGCTGGAAGCCCGCGTTCACGCAGCACTGGATCAGGTAGCGCGGCTCGGCCGACTGGTCCAGGTGCAAGGTCAGCATCGGCTCGTTCGCGATGTCGGCCAGTTCGATGGACGCCTCGCGGGCCAGCGGGTGTTTCTCGCTGATCGCCACACACACGTTCTCGCGGAAGCACAGGTCCTGGCGCATGTTCGCCTGCTTCAGCACGTCCGCCTCGATCTTCGGTTCGCGCCAGAAGCCGACGTCGATCTGGCGCGCGCGCAGCGCTTCCCACTGGTCGTTGGGGCCCAACTCGTGGATGGTCCAGGTCACGCGCGGGTACTGGCTCTGGAACTGCTCCAGCAGGCCCGGGATCGGCCCCCACATCGCGGAGCCGACGATGCCCACGCGCAGCCGTCCCACTTCGCCGCGGTCGATCTGGCGGATGGTGTCGATCGTCATGCGCATCTTGGCCAGCAGCTCGGCCGCCTCCACCATCAGCGCCTTGCCGGCCACCGTCAGCTCGAAGCTGCGCGTGGTGCGGGTGAACAGGCGCACCCCGAGTTCGCTTTCCAGCTTCATGATCTGCTGGCTCAGCGGCGGCTGCGAGATGTGCAGGCGCTCGGCCGCGCGCGAGAAGCTTTTTTCTTCCGCTACCGCGAGAAAGTAGCGCAACTGTTTCAGGTCGATCGACATGGCGCTCGTGCGAGGTTGCTTACGCGTTCAGGGCCACGGCCAGCCGCGCGCCGACCACGGCGTTGTGCTTGACCAGTGCGATATTGGTCGCCAGGCTGCGGCCCCCCGTGAGTTCCTTGATGCGGGCCAGCAGGAAGGGCGTGACCGCCTTTCCTTTCACGCCCTGGCTTTCCGCTTCGCCCAGGGCCTGCCCGATGATCGCATCGATTTCCGCGGCCGGCATCGCGGATTCCGCCGGCACCGGATTGCTGACCACCACGCCGCCCGCAAGGCCCAGCTGCCACTTGGTGCGGATGAAGGACGCCTGTTCTTCGGGCGTGTCGAGCTGGAAGTCGGCCTTGAAGCCGGATTCGCGCGTGAAGAAGGCGGGGAAGCCCGGCCGGCCGACGCTCAGCACCGGCACGCCATGGGTTTCCAGGTATTCGAGGGTGAGGCCGATGTCGAGGATGGACTTCACGCCGGCGCAGACCACCGCCACGCTGGTGTGCGCGAGTTCCTGCAGGTCGGCCGAGATGTCGAAGCTGGTCTCGGCGCCGCGGTGCACGCCGCCGATGCCGCCGGTGACGAAGACCTCGATGCCGGCCAGCCGGGCGCAGATCATGGTGGCGGCGACCGTCGTCGCGCCCAGCTTGCCGGTGGAGAGCACATAGGCCAGGTCGCGGCGGCTGACCTTCATCGCGTCGGGGGAAGAACCGAGCAGTTCCAGCTGCTCGTCGGAGAGGCCGACGCAGATCTTGCCGCCAATGATGGCGATGGTGGCCGGCACGGCGCCGGCGTCGCGGATGATTTTCTCCACTTCGCGCGCGGTCTGCACGTTCTGCGGGTAGGGCATGCCGTGCGAGATGATGGTCGATTCCAGCGCCACGACAGGCTTGCCGCTGGCGCGCGCGGCCGCCACTTCGGGCGAGAACAGGAGGAAGGATTGCATGCTTAGTCCAGTACGGTTTCGTTGAGTTGGTTCACGGGCCCGTCGAGCAGGCCGGGTTCGATGTCGAGGCAGACGGTCTGCGCGCAGGCCACCGTCATGGCGGACAGCTGCAGGCCGCGGCGGCACGCCACACCGAGATCGGTTTCGCCCGCATGCAGCGACCAGCACACGGCGGCGGCAAAGGCGTCGCCGGCGCCGGTGACATCGACCACCTCGGCAACCGGCGCTTCCAGGCTTTGCAGGCCGGCGGGGCTCGTGTACAGCACGCCGCCGGCGCCGCGCGTGACGATGAGGTCCTGCACGCCCTGGCGCTGCACCTCGGCGCAGGCGCCAGCGATCGCGTCCAGGCTGCCGAGCGGACGGCCCACGCGCACCGCCAGCTCGCCTTCGTTGAGGATCAGGAGGCGCAGGCCGGGGAGCCGGGCAGGCAGGCGCGCCATCTTCGGTTCCGACACCGCCACCAGCACCAGCGGGATGCCTTCGCGGGCTGAATCCTCGACCAGGGCGTCGACCGTCTCGAGCGGAAGGTTCAGGTCGGCCACCACCAGGGCCGCGCCCAGGCGCTGCTGCTGGCGGCTGGCGATGAAGCCCGGCGTCAGGTGTTCGTTGCAGGCCATGTCGGCCAATGCCACCACCATTTCGCCATCGCGGTCCAGCACCGCCGTGTAGGTGCCGCTGCCGATGTTGTCGAGGGGCAGGGTGCCGCGGGTGTCGATCCCGAGGTCCTCGGCCTGGGCGAGGAGGGCGCGGCCGGAGGCGTCGTTGCCCACCGCCGTGATCAGGGCGCTGGGCGCGCCCAGGCGCGCGAGGTTCTCCGCGATGTTGCGGGCCACGCCGCCGAAGGATTCGCTTTGCGTGGCCGGGTTCGAGGTCGCGAGGGCCAGCTTGTCGAGCGTGCGCAGCTTACGATCCAGCACGGCGGCGCCGATGCACAGGATGGGCCGGCGGTCCGGCAGCACATAGGCACGCCCCAGGATGCGGCGTTCGCGCACCAGGGTGGCGATGTAGTTGGCCACGGCCGAGCGCGAAAGCCCCAACTGGCTTGCGAGGTCCTGTTGCGAAATGAAGGGATTCGCGCGGATCAGTTCATACAGCTGTTCTTTTTTCGGCTGCTCGCTCACGGTCGTTCCTGGGTTATAAACAAGTGTTTATCGATACTAGATAAATGTTTCGCAAGAGTCAAATACTCTTGGATTGATGTGTCGGTATGCCAACAATACACCGCCTGATTTATTTTTTAAACCAATAAATCGACAAGAAAAATGGTATTTGCCATACATATCGCCCCTCATGCATAGTTATAATATTCAGGCTCACATGTGCCGAAACAGCTGCCCATCAGAAAGCTCAGCAGCAAGATCGGTGCCAGCCCCTCCTCATCTCTCCCGTACTGCATACCACAAGGACAATCATGTTCAGCAACACTCCATTCGAAGCAGCAGAAGTCATCAAGGCGCGCAAACCCGGTTTCGCGCCGCGCGTCGCCCTCATCCTGGGTTCCGGCCTGGGCGTGCTGGCCGAGCAGATGACCGATGCCGTCTCGATCAGCTACGCCGACCTGCCGGGCTTCCCGATCAGCACCGTGCACGGCCACGCGGGCGAGCTGGTGCTGGGCCTTCTTTCCGGCGTGCCGGTGGTGTGCATGAAGGGCCGCGGCCACTTCTATGAAGGCTATGGCGCCAGCGTGATGACCTCCGCCGTGCGCACCTTCAAGCTGATCGGCTGCGAGATGCTGTTCGTGACTAATGCGGCCGGCTCGCTGCGTCCTGAAGTGGATGCGGGCAGCGTCGTGGTCCTGAGCGACCACATCAACCTGCTGCCGGGCAGCCCGATGGCCGGCCCGAACGACGAGCGCTTCGGCCCGCGCTTCTTCAGCATGGCCAATGCCTACGATGCCGACATCCGCGCACTGATCAAGGAAACCGCGGCCAGCAAGGGTATTACCCTGAACGAAGGCGTCTACCTGGCCTGCCCGGGACCGAACTTCGAAACCGCCGCCGAAATCCGCGCCTTCAAGGCGCTGGGCGCCGACGTGGTCGGCATGTCGGTGGTGCCGGAAGTGATCGCCGCGCGCCACTGCGGCCTGAAGGTCGCCGGCGTCTCGGCCATCACCAACCTGGCCGAAGGCCTGACCCCGTTCCCGCTGTCGCACGAACAGACCCTGAAGTACGCGGCCGTCGCCGCCAAGGACCTGGTCACCCTGATCCATTCCTTCATCGAGCGCCTGGGCGCGATCCCGCGCGCAGAGGCGGCGGTTTAAGACACGCGAGGTAGAGACCATGTCACGCGCATTCATCCTCCTGCTGGACTCCTTCGGCCTGGGCGCGCTGCCCGACGCCGACAAATACGGCGATGCGGGCGCCAACACCTTCGGCCACATCGCCGAGTGGGCCGCGAAAGAGGGCAAGCCGATGTCGCTGCCCAACCTGGAACGCCTGGGCCTGGCCGCCGCCGCGCACAAGGCGAGCGGCGAGTGGGCGCCGGGTTTCACGCTTCGCGACGGCTTTGCCGGCGCATGGGGCGTCGCACGCGAGCAGTCGACCGGCAAGGACACGCAGAGCGGCCACTGGGAGATCGCCGGCGTGCCGGTGCTGTTCGACTGGGGCTACTTCCCGAAGACCGTGCCGTCCTTCCCGAAAGAGCTGACCGACAAGCTGCAAGAGATCACCAAGGTGCCGGGCTGGCTGGGCAACTGCCACGCCTCGGGCACCACCATCATCGACGAGCTGGGCGACGAACACGTCGCGAGCGGCAAACCGATCCTCTACACCTCGGCCGACTCGGTGCTGCAGATCGCCGCGCACGAAGAGCACTTCGGCCTGGAGCGCCTGTACGCCGTCTGCGAAGCGGCCTATGAACTGGTCAAGCCCTACAACATCGGCCGCGTGATCGCGCGCCCCTTCCTGGGCGAGAACGGCAAGTACAAGAGGACGAGCAACCGCCACGACTACGCCGTGCCTCCAACCGCGCCGACCCTGCTGGACCACGTGAAGAACGAGGGCGGCGAAGTCATCGCACTGGGTAAAATCAGCGACATCTTCGCGGCCCAGGGCGTGACCCAGCTGATCAAGGGCCCGGACAATATGGCCCTGTTCGACCGCCTGGTCGAAGTGGCCGATACCGCGCCTTCGAAGTCGCTCACCTTCGTCAACTTCGTCGACTTCGACATGCACTTCGGCCACCGCCGCGACGTCGCCGGCTATTCGAACGCGCTGCACGAATTGGACGCGCGCCTGCCGGAATTCATGGCCAAGCTGAAGGACGGCGACTTGGTCGTCATCACCGCCGACCACGGCTGCGACCCGACCGCGCCGGGCTCCGACCACACCCGCGAGCACATCCCGATGATCTTCTTCGGCCCGAACGTCGCCGCGCAGGAACTGCCGACCGCCTCCACCTTCTCCGACATCGGCGCCACGCTCGCCAAGCACCTTGGCGTCAAACCACTTTCGAACGGAACCGCACTGCTATGACCCAGCCCCTGGATTTCAAACGTAATACCGCCGTCGGCCTCGACCTCGGCCTGGTCAAGCACGTCAAGGTGAACCGCAACGCGGCCGACCGCCGCGCCGCCAGCCTGGCGAACCGCCGCACCGTCAAGAAGGAATACCAGGCCGCCTGGCTGGTCCGCGCCGTCGAGTGCATGGACCTGACCACCCTGGGCGGCGACGACACCCCGGGCCGCGTCGAGCGCCTGTGCATGAAGGCCATGCGCCCGCTGCGCGCGGACCTGATGCAGGCACTGGGCCTGGAGTCGCTCACCACCGGCGCCGTCTGCGTCTACCACGAGATGATCCAGCCGGCCGTCAAGGTCCTGCAGGGCCGCCTGCCGATCGCCGCGGTGTCGACCGCCTTCCCGGCCGGCCTGTCGAGCCTGGAGACCAAGCTGCGCGAGATCGAGCTGTCGGTGGCCGCCGGCGCGACCGAGATCGACATCGTGATCACCCGCCAGCACGTCCTGACCGGCAACTGGCAGGCCCTGTACGACGAAATGGTCGCCTACCGCCAGGCCTGCGGCGAAGCGCACGTGAAGGCGATCCTCGCCACCGGCGACATCGTCACCCTGGACAACGTGGCCAAGGCCTCGATGGTCTGCATGATGGCCGGCGCCGATTTCATCAAGACCTCGACCGGCAAGGAAGGCGTCAACGCGACGATTCCCGTGTCGCTGGTGATGGTCCGCGCGATCCGCGATTACTACGAGCAGACCGGCTTCCAGGTCGGCTACAAGCCGGCCGGTGGCGTGTCCACCGCCAAGGCCGCGCTGCAGTACCTGACCGTCATGAAGGAAGAACTCGGCAACGACTGGCTGCAGCCGCACCTGTTCCGCATCGGCGCCTCGAGCCTGATGACCGACATCGAACGCCAGCTCGAGCACTACGTGACCGGCAACTACTCGGCCGCCCATCGCCACGCGCAACCATAAACAGCAACGGATTCGTCATGCCAACTATTAAAGAGATTCTTCAGACTATGGATTACGGTCCCGCACCAGAAAGCACCAAGGAAGCGAACGCGTGGCTGGACCAGCATGGGCGCCGTTTTGGTTTGTTCATCGATGGCGCGTGGAGCGAGGCCGCGACGACCTTCGCCACCAGCAATCCTGCCGACGGCAGCGAGTTGGCCCAGGTGACGCAAGCCACCGGTGACGATGTCGAGCGCGCCGTGCAGGCCGCGCGCCGCGCCCAGCCGGGCTGGGTGGCGCTGGGCGGGCAAGGCCGCGCACGCGTCATGTATTCGCTGGCGCGCCTGCTGCAAAAGCATGCGCGCCTGTTCGCGGTGCTTGAGACCCTGGACAACGGCAAGACCATCCGCGAAACCCGCGACGCCGACCTGCCGCTGGCCGCACGTCACTTCTACCACCACGCCGGCTGGGCCGCGCTGCAGGCGGAAGAATTCGCGGACTACCGCGCCGTGGGCGTGGTCGGCCAGATCGTGCCGTGGAACTTCCCGCTGCTCATGCTGGCATGGAAGATCGCGCCTGCGCTGGCCGCCGGTAACACGGTCGTGTTCAAGCCGGCCGAGTTCACTCCCTTGAGCGCGCTGCTGTTCGCCGAGATCTGCCAGCAGGCCGGCGTGCCGGCGGGCGTGGTCAACATCGTCACCGGCGACGGCGCCGTGGGCGAAGCCATCGTGAATCACCCCGGCATCGACAAGCTGGCCTTCACCGGTTCGACCGAAGTCGGCCGCATCATCCGTAAAGCCACCGCCGGCACGGGCAAGAAGCTGTCGCTGGAACTGGGCGGCAAGTCGCCCTTCATCGTGTTCGACGACGCCGATCTCGACGCGGCCGTCGAAGGCCTGGTCGATTCGATCTGGTTCAACCAGGGCCAGGTCTGCTGCGCCGGTTCGCGCTTGCTGGTGCAGGAATCGGTCTACGATCGCTTCATCGGCAAGGTGAAGGCGCGCATGCAGAACCTGCGCGTCGGTTCGCCGCTCGACAAGTCGAACGACATCGGCGCGCTGGTCGACCCGATCCAGCAGCAGCGCATTCACGGCCTGGTGGAATCGGCCCGTGCTGAAGGCTGCGAAGTGTGGCAGCCGGCCTGCGGGCTACCTTCCGCCGGCTCCTGGTACCTGCCGACCCTGATCACGGGCGCATCGACGTCGGCCGCCGTCGCGCAGGCCGAGATCTTCGGCCCGGTGCTGGTGGCGATGAGCTTCCGCACCCCGTCGGAGGCCGTGCAGCTGGCGAATAACACCGTCTACGGCCTGGCCGCCTGCGTGTGGTCGGAATCGATCTCGCTGGCGCTGGATGTGGCGCCGCAGATCAAGGCCGGCGTGGTGTGGATCAATACCGCCAACCAGTTCGACGCGGCCTGCGGCTTCGGCGGCTACAAGGAATCGGGCTTCGGCCGCGAAGGCGGCAAGGAAGGCATGTACGAGTACCTGACGCCGCTGTCGGAAGATGCGCGTCCTGCGGCGCCCGTGGCGCCGGAAAAAGGCCGCGTGAAGGTATCGGAAGAGGGCAGTCCCTTCGCCATCGACCGCACGGCCAAGCTCTACATCGGCGGCAAGCAGGCGCGCCCGGACGGCGCCTACAGCCGCGCGATCAGCGGCGCCAATGGCGCCTTCCTGGCCGACGTCGGCGAGGGCAACCGCAAGGACATCCGCAATGCCGTGGAAGCGGCCCACAAGGCCTCGGGCTGGTCCAAGGCCACCGCGCACAACCGCGCGCAAGTCCTGTACTACATCGCCGAGAACCTGGCGATCCGCGCCGACGAATTCGCCCAGCGCATCGCCGCCCAGACCGGCGCCAAGGATGCCGCCCGCGAAGTCCAGGCCTCGATCGAGCGCCTGTTCTACTGGGCAGCATGGTGCGACAAGTACGACGGCGCGGCCCACCAGCCGCCGATGCACGGCATCACCGTGGCGCTGAACGAACCGGTCGGCGTGATCGGCATCGTCTGCCCGAACGAGAACCCGCTGCTGGGCTTCATCTCGCTGGTGGCTCCGGCACTGGCCCTGGGCAACCGCGTGGTGGCGGTGCCGTCGGAAGCGCATCCGCTGTCGGCCACCGACCTGTACCAGGTGCTGGATACCTCGGACCTGCCGGGCGGCGCGCTGAACATCGTCACCGGTTCGGCATCGGAACTGGCCCGTACGCTGGCGTCGCACGCGGACGTGGATGCGGTGTGGCGTCACGATGGTTCTGCCGAGGGTTGCGCGGAAGTGGAACGTTTATCGAGCGATTCGCTCAAGCGCACCTGGGTCGGCGGCGCCAAGGGCCGTGACTGGTTCGATGCGAAGCAGGCTTGCGGCCGCACCGTGCTGCAGCACGCGAGCCAGGTCAAGAACGTCTGGATTCCGTACGGCGTCTAAAGCATTGTTTGCGTCGATGGACGCAGTTGTAGGGTGGGCGGGTCTCCCGCCCGCGCGTTCAAACCACGTATCCCCGGCCTGCTGAGTGGCTGTTCATGGGATGGTTGAACGCGCGGGCGGCGAAGCCGCCCACCCTACGTTATAGAAAAAGGGTTTTGTATGTTCCTCCCCCAAGAAATCGTCCGCAAAAAGCGTGACGGCGGCGTCCTGAGCGCCGAAGAGATCCAGTTCTTCGTGCGCGGCATCCCGGATGGCAGCACCACCGAAGGCCAGATCGCGGCGCTCGCGATGGCTGTCTACTTCAACGACATGACCATGATTGAGCGCGTCGCCTTCACGCTGGCGATGCGCGATTCGGGGCAGGTCTTGGAGTGGAAGTCGCTGGACCTGCCGGGCCCCGTGGTCGACAAGCACTCGACCGGCGGCGTCGGCGACGTGGTCTCGCTGATGCTCGGACCCATGATCGCGGCCTGCGGCGGCTTCGTGCCGATGATCTCGGGCCGCGGCCTGGGTCACACCGGCGGCACCCTCGACAAGTTCGACTCGATCCCCGGCTACAGCACCGTGCCGGAACCGGAAAAATTCCGCCAGGTCGTCAAGGATGTCGGCGTGGCCATCATCGGCCAGACCGCCCAGCTGGCGCCGGCCGACAAGCGTTTCTACAGCATCCGCGACACCACGGCGACCGTGGAATCGGTGGCCATGATCACCGGCTCGATCCTCTCCAAGAAGCTGGCCGCCGGCCTGGACGCGCTCGTGATGGACGTGAAGGTCGGCAGCGGCGCCTTCATGCCGAGCTACGAGAAATCGGTGGAGCTGGCCGAGAGCATCGTCCAGGTGGGCAATGGCGCCGGCACCCGCACCTCGGCCATCCTGACCGGCATGAACGAGTCGCTCTGCCACGCCGCCGGCAATGCCGTCGAAGTGCGCGTCGCGATCGACTACCTGACCGGCAAATCGCGCCCGGCGCGCCTGCATGAAGTGACGATGGCGCTGTGCGCGGAGATGCTGGTCATCTCCGGCATCGTCGCGAGCGACGAAGAAGCGCGCGCCAGGCTGCAGGCAGCGCTCGATTCCGGCGAAGCGGCCGAGCGTTTCGCACGCATGGTGACCGCGCTGGGCGGCCCGGCCGACCTGATGGACAAGCCGGATGCGCACCTGGAAACCGCACCGGTCATCGTACCGGCGCCGGCGCTGCAGGCCGGCTTTGCCACCTCGGTCGACACCCGCGGCCTGGGCCTGGCCGTCGTGGCGCTGGGCGGCGGCCGCGTGCGTCCGCAGGACACAATCGACTTCGCCGTCGGTCTCACCGGTTTGGTGGAACTGGGCGACAGCATCGCCGTCGGCCAGCCGCTGGCCATGGTCCATGCGCGTACCCAGGAGGCTGCCGAGCAGGCAGTGCGCCAGGTGCAGGCCGCCTACCGGATCGGTGCTTCGATGCCCGCGGCCGAGCCGATGATCTACAAGACCATCCGTCCTTGATCATGAAATACGCGAAACTCATCGACGAAGCCCGCGCCGCGCGCGAACTGGCCTATACGCCGTACTCGAAGTTCCAGGTCGGCGCCGCCCTGGAATGCAAGGATGGACGTATCTTCCGCGGCTGTAACGTGGAAAACGCCTCCTACGGCCTGTGCAACTGCGCCGAGCGCACCGCCTTCTTCAGCGCCATCGCCGCAGGCTACAAGCCGGGCGACTTCGCGGCGCTGGCCGTGATCGGCCAGACCGACGGCCCGATCGCACCCTGCGGCGCCTGCCGCCAGGTGATCCTGGAACTGGGCGGCAATGCGCTGCCGGTGGTCTTGACCAATCTGAAAGGCGACGTGTTCGAGACCACGGCTGCCGAGCAGCTGCCGAACGCCTTCGGCGGCCGCGACCTGGGCTAGTCAACCCTGCATCCGCGAGGGCTCCGGCCCTCGCATCCTTCCCGGGCCTCTCCCTGGTCCGACTCTCCCCAGCATGCGCCTAGCACAGCAATGTTTCCATTTTGCGACATTGTTTAGCGCCGCTTTCCATCCTGTTTAGCTAATACCACTTTGCATGTGGTCTTCCCGGCTTGCCGAATAGCCAAGCACTGCTGAGCCTGCATTTCCCCTGATACCACTTGCCCACCCATGCTTGCCTAGCTCTACCAGTCCATACCAAAAACGCATATGCCTATGAAAATTGGTAGTGATTTGGTATTAGAAGAGTTGTATATTGGTCACACACTGGTTTTCTGTAGAGGCGCAAGGAGCAGGTTCGACAAACTGGCTGTTTAGTGGACGGCCAATCCATTTTTAGGGGACTCACATGCAGCGTGAAACAAAAACAATCAACCTCACTCCATTCGCGGCCGCAGCGGCGCTGATGGTGCTGAGCCTGAACGCCAACGCCCAGCAGGACACTACCGACGCACCGACCACGGTGGTGGTGCAGGGCATCCGGGCGTCCGTCCAGGAGTCGATCAACCAGCGCCGCAATGCCGACTCCTATGTTGAAGTGATCACCGCCGAAGACGTGGGCAAGCTGGCCGACAAGAACGTCGCCGACTCGCTGCAGCGCCTGTCGGGCGTGAGCGTGGCCGCGGCCGGCGGCTCGGAAGGCAGCTTCGGCGAGAACGACCGCGTGGCCCTGCGCGGTACTCCGTCGTCCCTGACCCTGACCACCCTGAATGGCCACTCGGTCTCGAGCGGCGACTGGTTCTCGGACAACATCATCGCCGGCGGCCGCAGCGTCAGCTTCACCCTGTTCCCGTCCGAGCTGATCGGCCGCGTGACGGTCTACAAGGGTTCGCAGGCCAGCCTGATCGACGGCGGCGCCATGGGCCTGATCGACATCGAGACCCGCAAGCCCCTCGACCTGCTGCGCAAGCAGACCATCACGGCCCAGGCCAGCGTCGGCGCCATGCATTCCGAGTACGCCAAGAAGACCGACCCGCAGCTGAGCGGCATGGTCGCCTGGCGCAACGATGCGGCCACCGTCGGCGTGCTGTTCCAGGCTTTCCACCAGAAGCGCCACCTGAGCCGCGTGGCCCAGGAAAACTCGATCTGGTGGGACAAGGTCGAAGCCGGCTCGCCGATCGCGAACGCGATCCCCGGCTCGGTCGGCGCGATCGTCAACTACCTGGGCGGCACCGCCTGGTTCGAGCAGGAGCGCACCCGCACCGGCGGCCTGGTCGACCTGCAGATCCGCCCGAACAAGGACCTGAACCTCGACCTGACGGTCTTCCATTCGAAGATGGACGCGCCGAACGTCAACCATAACTTCATGCAGACCATGGGCCGCTTCCTGGGCAATGCCTGGGCCGCGCCATCCTTCCCCGCGTCGAACATCACGGGCACCGTCAGCAATGGCGTGATCACCTCGGTGTCGGCCACCGTACCGGCCAACTGCACCGTGTGCGCCGAGATGTCGGGCTCGATCCAGGAGATCTTCGCGCGTCCGGTCGCCGAGAGCCAGTCGCAGTTCGTCAACCTCGACGGCAAGTACCGCATCAACGAGCTGTGGACCGTCAGCGGCAAGGTCGGCACCACCAAGGGCAAGGGCAATACCGAGAGCGGGGCCCTGAGCAACCCGATTCCCTTCGGCGCCATCAGCTACACCCTCAATGGCCCGGACAAGGCGATCAACTACGTGACCGCCGGCAGCGCCCAGCACGCCATCGGCGGCGGCTACGGCGGCGTGCCGGGGACCTTCGGTTCCCACGTCACCTCGAAGGACGAGGAGACCTATGCCCAGCTCGACCTCGAGCGCAGCCTGGACCACTCCTTCTTCCGCACCGTCAAGTTCGGCGTGCGCGGTGCCAGGCACGAACGCAGCCTCTCGGTGATCGACAACGGCCCGCTGCCGGGACTGACCGATCCGAAGAACCTGCCCCTGTACGGCCTGACCACCTTCCCCGAGCATCTCAAGGACGTGGCCGGGATCGGCTCGAACTACTGGACCTTCAGCCAGGCGAGCGTGAACGACTGGGTGCGCAAGTACACCGGCTTCCTGGTGCGTCGCCGCCAGGCCGAATTCGACATCAAGGAGCCGACCGCCTCGGCCTATGTGCAGGCCGACTTCGGCAACGGCGCCGGCCTGTCCGGCAATGTCGGCGTGCGTTACGCCCGCACCAAGGAGGACGTGCTGAAGTACGAGATGGGTCCTTCGGGCACGTTTGAACCGCGCAAGTACGAGAACACCTACAAGGACGTGCTGCCCAGCCTGAACATCCGCTACGAGATCTCGCGCGACATGGTCCTGCGTTCGGGCCTCTCGCGTACCCTGGCGCGTCCGGAACTGGGCGCCATGGCCGGCATCGACCTGCGCGACCAGCAGCGCACCGGCACCACCGGCAACCCGATCCTGGCGCCGATCACCTCGGACAACTTCGACGTCGGCGTCGACTGGTACTTCGCACCGCGCTCGCTGCTGGCCGCGAACGTGTTCTACGCCGACATCGACGGCTATGTCTCCTACGGCGCCAGCTCGGGCATCTACTACAACCAGCAGGCCCAGGCCAATACCGAGTACCAGACCAGTTCGCCGATCAACTCGACGGCCAAGGTCAAGGGCGTGGAGCTGAACTATATCCAGACCCTGCCGCTCGGCTTCGGCTACAACGTGAACTACACCTACACCGATGCCGAAGAGACCGGACGCAAGCCGGGTTCGGCCTGCGGCGCCGTACAGTATGCGGACTGCACGATGATCGGCGCGTCGAAGAATGCGGCCAACGTCGGCGCCTACTTCGAGAACGACCAGTTCAGCGCGCGGGTGAACTACAGCTGGCGCTCGGGCTTCCTGAACGGCTTCAGCCGCAACACGGCCCAGTTCCAGGATTCCGTGGGCACGCTGTCGGCGACCTTCTCCTACCGGATCAGCGAGAACCTCAGCCTGTCCCTGGACGGCAAGGACCTGAACAACCCGACGCACCGTTCGATCGTCAAGAACCCGGGCGCGCAGGACCTGCCGGGATCGATCTACCGCAACGGCCGGCAGTGGTTCCTGACCCTGAACGGCAAGCTCTGAGTCCGATGTTGTCGGGTTAATGGGTTCGTAGGGTGGGCAATCCTTTGCCCATGCGTTCAGCAAGAGCAGGCGTCGCCACGGTGCACGCGTGAGTTGAACGCGTGGGCGGAGGACCGCGGGGCCGCCCAGGCCCACCCTACGGGGCTTGACTATAACTTTGGGAGTGCCGCACCATGAAAAGCGCTTCGGAAATCAAGCAGATCGTGATCGTCGGCGGAGGAACAGCGGGCTGGATGAGCGCCCTGATCCTGGCCGATACCCTGGCGCAGTCGACCGCCATGCAGGGCGTGGGCATCACCCTGCTGGAGTCGCCCGTCGTCGGGACCATCGGCGTCGGCGAAGGCTCGACCCACGCCCTCAAGCGCTTCTTCGACACGCTGCGCATCGCGGAATCCGAGTGGATGCCGGCCTGCCACGCGACCTACAAATGCGGCATCACGTTCGACGGCTGGTCGACACGGCCCGGATTCACCAGTTACTTCCACCAGTTCTCGACCATGGTGGACAACCTCACCCAGCCGGTCTTCATGAACAATGTTCACTCCCGCCTGCGCGGCGTGGATGCACCAGGCTGGCCGAACGACTACTTCCTGTCCGCGCATCTGGTCAGGAACAAGCTGGCCCCGGTCACCCCCGAGCACTTCCCCTTCACGGTGAACTACGGCTTCCATTTCGACGCCACCCTGCTGGCGCGCTTCCTGCGCAAGAAGGCGCTGGAGCGCGGCGTGCGCCACCGCCAGTGCCACATCGTCGCGTCGAACCTCGATGCGCGTGGCGACATCGCCAGCGTGCGCTCGCAAGAAGGGGAGGAGTTCGCGGCCGACCTGTTCATCGACTGCTCGGGCTTTACGGGCCTGCTCATCGACAAGGCCCTGAAAACACCCTTCCACAGCTATGCCAATGACCTGGCCAACGATGCGGCCGTGGCCATGCCGACCCCGCACGACGGCGAGATTGCGCCGCATACGGTGTCCACGGCCCTGAAGCACGGCTGGGCGTGGCAGATTCCGCTCACTACGCGCTACGGCAACGGCTACGTCTACAGCAAGGCATACTGCAGCGCCGACCAGGCGGAATACGAGCTGCGCGAACGACTGGGCCTGCTGGAGTCGGATGTGCCGGCGCGCCACCTGGCGATGAAGGTGGGGCGGGTGGAGCAGCATTGGAACCGCAACTGCGTAGCGATCGGCCTGTCGCAGGGATTCCTCGAGCCGCTGGAAGCGACCGCGCTGTTCCTGACCCAGACGGCGGCGGCGATCTTCGCGGCTATTCTTACAGCGGGCGACTACGGCGAGCGCGCGCGCCAGGCCTACAACCGCGAGGTGAACGGCTACTTCGACGGGCACCGCGACTACATCGTCGCCCACTACAAGACCAACAGCCGCCCCGATACCGCCTACTGGCGCGACCGTGCCAGGGACCCCGGCGCGGTATCGGATTCGCTGCGCCAGGTCTTCGACACCTGGCTCGGGGGCAGGGACCTGGCCGCCGAGATCACGCGCCAGGGCCTCGACAAGTACTACCCGATCGGCTCATGGTATGCGCTGCTGGCCGGCATGGGCGTGTTCCCGCCGCCGACGCCCGCGCAGGCCAATCCGGCCTACCAGCAGCAGGCGCGCGAGATGCAGGAATTCCTGCGCCGCTGCACGCTGAATTTCCGCAATCACATGGAGGTCTTGCGCGAGTACGACCGCGCGGCCGGCGAGCAGGCAAGGGCCGCGTGAAGCCGCGCCGCGATCTACAGCGCGTTGAGTTCGGCGACGAAGTCGTACATGTCGCCGCGGAAGAAGGAGCGGCAGAACTCGACGGCGCGCCCGTCCGCGAGAAAACCGAGCCGCTCCACGCACAGGCCCGCCGCGCCGGGTTTGGATTCCAGCAGCTCGGCCTGTTCCTGGTTCAGGACGATCGCGGACAGGCGCTGCAGGGCGCGCACCGGCCGGTGGCCGGTCTTGCCGAGCGCCTCGTACATCGAGGCGTCGACGTCGTCGATGCTGGCCAGGGCGCTCTTGACCAGGGTCGCGTATTCGATGCACATGGGGATGCCGTCGGCGCAGCGGATGCGATTGAAACGGTAGACGGGCGCGCCGGGCGAAAGGCGGAAGCGCAGCGCTTCTTCCGGCGTGACCGAACCTTCCTGGCGCTTGAGCCAGCGGCTGCTCGGGACCTGTCCGCGCGCGCGGATGTCTTCCGAAAACGAGGTCAGCTTGGCGAAGTTCTTTTCGACCCGCGGATGCACATTGATATAGGTGCCGGAGCCCGGCGTACGCGCCAGGATCCCGTCCGCCACCAGGCCGTCGATGGCCTTGCGCACGGTAATGCGCGAGATGCCCAGCTCGGTGGCCAGCTGCCGCTCGGCCGGCAAGGCCCGATTGGGGCCGAAGAGGTGCTGCTCGATCGCCTGCCGCAGCGCGATCTCGAGCTGCTGGTAAAGAGGCAGGTTTCCGCCCGCGGCGACGGTTTGCATGATCCCCAGGAGCGGACTCATCAGATGTTTCCTTAGGTAAATTCTTGCTTGGGCAGCTGATGATCATACCAAAAAACATGCACGCCGCATTCGCGAAATGCGGCCATGTTCCGATCCGACGCCCGCAGGGGCGCTAACCCGCCGGACCGCTCTATGTGGCGCCGGCATGCATGAGGAATGACGATGAAGCTGAAAGCTGTTTGCATCCTGCTGGCGCTTGCGACCAGCGTCCAGGCGGCGCCCCTGATGCGCGGGCCCTACAAGCACGTGCCCCAGCACCTGGGCGAGGACCTGGTGCTCGCCGCCGCACATGGTGGCGTGCGCGCGCCCTACGTCAACGATGGCAAAGCCATGTACGGCAACGCGACCGTTTCGCTGGCCTTCGCGACCGGCGAATGCGGCAAGGAGACCTGGGGCAGGCCGGATGCGGACGCGCTCATGCGGGCCAATGTTCCGGCCTTCGTGAAGGCGGGCGTGCCCTATGTGATCTCGACCGGCGGCGCCGAAGGCATCTTCACCTGCACCACGCGCGCCGGCATGGACCGCTTCGTGGCGCGCTATATGTCGCCGATGCTGGCCGGTTTCGACTTCGACATCGAGACCGGGCAGACCGAGAAGCAGGTGGCGAGCCTGCTCAAGCAGGTGCGCTACGCCCAGCAGAAGCATCCGAAGCTGCGCTACAGCTTCACCATCGCGACCGTCGCCGCCTCGGACGGCAGCCGCCGCAGCCTCAACGAGACCGGGCAGATGGTGCTGCGCCAGCTGCGCAAGAGCGGCATCGAGGACTACGTCATCAACCTGATGGTGATGAACCACGACACCGGCAAGCCCGCCAACTGCGTGGTGGGCGATAGCGGCAAGTGCGACATGGGGCGCTCGGCGATCCAGGCGGTGCGCAATGTGAACGAACGCTACAAGGTGCCGCTGTCGCAGCTCGCGATCACGGCCATGATCGGCGAGAACGACAGGCCGGACAACCAGACCACGATCGAGGACGCGCGCGTGATGACGGAAGCGGCCGAGCGCATGGGGCTGGCCGGCCTGCACTACTGGTCGCTCGACCGCGATACGCCGTGCACCGAACCCGTGACCGCGGCCAGCCCCGTGTGCAGCGGACTCGATGTGGCGGCGGGCGAGTATGCCCGCGCCTTTGGCCTGAAGTAAGGGCGTCGTTCAGGGGGCGAATCCCGGAACGGGAATGACGCCCTCTGCATCGAGGCGGCCGTCCAGCCAGTCCCGGACCGCCTCGAGGGCCGGCATCGCGAAGCCGTAGGTGATCAGGGCCGGCGCGTCGATGTCCAGCGCGTGATAGGGGTTCCACAGGGCCAGGTGCAGGTCCGGCCGCCAGTTGCGCCGTGCATGCTCTCCATAGCGCAGGCGCGAGGTGGAGGCGAGGATGGTGTAGCTGCCGTCGTCCGGCAGCGCATCCCAGTCGAAGCCGTCCTCGTCGACGAAGGTCACCAGATCGAGCGCGCCCAGTCCGCTCAGGCAGGCGGCGATCACGTCGGCCGGCACGCCCGCCTCCGACACGCCATCGCTCACCACGTCGCGGCGCGCGACCAAGCGCAGCGGGGCGCCCGGTGGCGGGCGTCGTGGTGCGCGATAGGCGGTGAGGCCGCGGCGCCAGCCCTCGACCATGCGCTGCCGGTCGGCGGCTTCCTCGTCGTAGGGCGCCTGGAGGCAGGGATAGCGCGCGGCGAGCGCGGTCAGCCTGGCGCGCCGCTGCGCCGCTTCCCTAGGCGGAACGGCGCTGGAAGCGAGGGCATGCGCGATCGCGGCCAGCGTCTCTTCCTGGGTCTCGCGGGTGCCGAGCGCCATCACCATGTCGGCCCCCGCCTGGAGCGCCTGCACCGCCGCCTGGCCGGCGCCGTAGCGCCCGGCGATCGCATGCATGTCCATGCCGTCGGTGATGATGACGCCGCGGTAGTCCCAGGCCTCGCGCAGCAGGCCGCCGAGGATGGGACGGGACATGGTGGCGGGATAGTCGGGATCGAGGCTGGGGTAGACGATGTGGGCGCTCATGATGGCGGGCGCGTGGGGCGCGGCCATGCGGAAAGGGAGGAACTCGAAGCGTTCCAGTTCTGCCAGCGGCTTGTCCACGACGGGCAGCTCGCGGTGCGAGTCGACATGGGTGTCGCCGTGGCCCGGGAAGTGCTTGACGCAGCAGGCCACGCCCTGCGCCTGGCTGCCTTCCATCCAGGCCAGGGCCAGTTCGGTCGCGCGTACGGGCTCGGCGCCGAAGGAGCGTTCGGCGATCACGGGATTGACGGGATTGGTGTTCAGGTCGAGCACCGGTGCGAAGTTCCAGTTGAAGCCGAGCGACCTGACCGCGCGCGCGACGGCCGCGCCGGTCTGGCGCGCGAGCTCCAGGTCGCCGGCGGCGCCCAGTCCCATCGCCGCGGGCGGCGGCGGCAGCCAGGTCGAGCGCACCACGGCGCCGCCTTCCTGGTCGATCGCGATCAGGGCCTCGGGCCCCATTGCGTCGCGCAGGGCGGCCGTGAGCGCGCGGACCTGTTCGGCGTCGCGCATATTGCCTCTGAAGAGGCAGACGCCGCCGATGCTGTTCTCGCGCAGGAAAGCGCCCGTTGCGGCATCGAGTTCGGTGCCGGGGAAGCGGATCATCATCAGCTGTCCGGCGATTTTCCTGTACTGCGGGTCCAGGCTTGTCTGGCTCATCGGTGCTCCGTGCTTGAAGGGGGGCTTGTTCAAAGGGTTTATCGCTGCGACTCGGTCACGTAGCCGTAGTAGTCGCTGCGGAACCAGGAATGGGTCAGCTCGACGGCGGCGCCGGAGCCGAGATAGCTCACCCGTGTGATGTGCAGCATGGCGGTGTTCGGCGCCAGGTCGGTCAGGCGCGCCTGCGCGGCGCTGGCGTTGACCGCGCGGATGTGCTGCAGGGCGCGCACCGGGTGGATGCCGCGCTCTTCCAGGTAGTCGTAGAGCGAATCGCCGACCGCCTGCGGGTCTGGCATGTAGACGGCCGGGATGGTGGAGGTCTCGATCGCCATCACGATCTCGTCGGCGGTGCGCAGGCGCTTGAGCCGGACCACCGGCGTGTTCGGCGACAGGCCCAGCGACAGCATCTCGAGCGGCGTGGCGGCGCCAAGTTCGCGCGACAGCCAGATCGAGCCGGCCTTCGCGCCGCGCTGGCTGAGTTCCTCGGAAAAGCTGGACAGCCGCGACAGGGGTTGCTCGAGCTTGGGCGTGATGTAGGTGCCGGAACCGCGCACGCGGGTCAGGACGCCGCGCTCGCACAGGAGGTCGATCGCCTTGCGCGCGGTGACGCGCGAGATGCTCAGCATGCCGGACAAGGTGCGCTCGGAGGGCAGGGCTTCGTTGGGGCGCCAGCGGCCCTTGCCGATCGCGTTCGACAGCTTGTTCGCCAGCTGGATGTACAGGGGCGTCACGTCCGCGGGATCGGGCCGGAAGGCCTGCAGTTCTTCGTCCATTGCGGGTCAGGTGGCGTGGGCGCCGCAAGCGTCTGCACAGGGAAGATGCTGGGTCATCGTGGCCTTTCTTGCAATAAAGTTCGGTAAATATAGGTCGGGCCGTACCACTAAGTCAATCGGTATTTGATTGGTATTGATAATCTCCCCGCGTGCATGCGATGCGACGTAGAGCGGAAGTACGCGCCCTGGATGCGGATGGAACGGTGCGGAAGGAGGCGTGCAGGGGGCACTGATGAGTAAATTGGTAATTACCAGTGGTTTATAACTTTTTGTTCTGATACCATGAATTGCCGGCTTCAGTCTGCCTGCCGGCGACGACGGTTCGAACGCTCACAGTCTCTCCTCTGTGAGTTCCCCCGAGTCCCTTCACCGGGACCCGGGGTTTTTTTACGTGCATTGAATTCATTGTTGAGGTGTCCATGAAACGACGCGATACAGATTCGGCCGGCGCTTCGACGAGAGAGGTCGTCGTCGCGATGCTCTTCGTCGGCATGCTGTTCTTCATCCTGGGCTTCGTTACCTGGCTCAATGGCTCCCTGATCCCCTACCTGAAGATCGTCTGCGACCTCAGCAATTTCCACGCCCTGTTCGTCACCTTTGCCTTCTACATTGCCTACACCGTGATGGCCTTGCCGTCGGCTGCGGTGCTGGACAAGGTCGGCTACAAGCACGGCATGACCATCGGCCTGGGCGTCATGGCCACCGGCGCCTTGCTCTTCATTCCGGCGGCCCGCAGCGCCGCCTATCCGCTGTTCCTGCTGGCCCTGTTCACCCTGGCGACCGGCGCCACGCTCATGCAGACCGCCGTGAATCCCTACCTGGTCTGCATCGGGTCGCGCGAGAGCGCCGCCATGCGCATCAGCATCATGGGACTGTTCAACAAGGGCGCCGGCGTCGTCGTGCCGCTTCTGTTCGCTTCGCTGATGCTCTCGGGCGTCGGCAATGTCTCGGACATGGCGCTCGAGGCCATAGGCGCGGCCCAGAGGGAGGCCCTGCGCGCCCAGCTCGCCGAGCGGCTGGTATTCCCCTATGTGGTCATGGCGGGCGGCCTCTTGCTGGTCATGGTGATCGTGCACTTCTCGACGCTGCGCGAGATCACGCCGGAAAAGGATGCCGGCGACGTCACCGTGCACCGCTTCGGCGTGCTGCAGTTCCCCCAGCTGGTGCTGGGCGCCCTGTCTCTCTTCGCGTACGTCGGCGTGGAAGTCATCGCGGGGGATACCATCGGACTGTACGGCCAGCAGCTGAATGTGCAGAACTTCGGCGTGCTGACTTCCTACACCATGGCCTTCATGGTGCTTGGCTACCTGGTGGGCGTTGTCGCCATTCCGCGCCTGCTGGCGCAAAAGACCGCCCTGATGTTGTCGGCCCTGCTCGGACTCCTGTTCACTTGCGGCGTGCTGTCCGGCTCGTCGCTTGATGCCGGCCTGGCCCGGGTCCTGCTGGGATGGCTGGGCGTGCCGGTGGTGCCGGACACGGTGCTGTACCTGGCGCTGCTGGGCTTTGCCAATGCGCTGGTGTGGCCGGCGATCTGGCCGCTGGCGCTGGAGGGACTGGGCAAGTACACGGCAGCGGGATCGGCCCTGCTGGTGATGGGCGTGGCGGGAGGCGCGCTGCTGCCCATGCTCTATGGTCACTTCGCGGATGCCGCGCATCCGCAGACAGCCTATGCGGTGATGCTGCCGTGCTATGGCCTGATCCTGTTCTATGCGCTCAAGGGGCACCGCTTGCGGCGTTGGGGGTGGGATTCACGCCTCGCCACGCAGCCTGACGTATAAGGCGGCGGGATCGGCCGCGTCAGACTTCTTCGCGGGCGACCTTCGGAATTTTCCGCATGTTTTTCCTTTACTCAAGTGTAGTGACGCTGGTCAAAGCGCCAGAAAATTCCAGGCATGTAATTACTGGAAGCAAGCACTCACTGAACGGAGGAAGCGATGCCGAACCTTGCCCACGACGTCGTCATGTCGGCCTTGCCTGGACGGGAAAGCCGTGTCTTCCAGGACATGAACGTCTTTGACATCCTCGACGTCATCCTGGGCAGCTGTGCCGGTCGAGGCGCGATCGCTCCCAGCTGGCGCTTCGAGATCGCCGAACCAGGCGCCCATCCGAAGCGCAGCCTGACCACCCAATACCGGGAGAGCGACCTCGCTTTCGCGGAGCGTCTGATGCAGGAGGAGGGCCTGTTCTACTTCTTCGAACATGGCGGCGAGCCGGGTAGTGCCTCGCGGGGCGGTCGCACCATGGTGATTGCCGACCACAAGCCCTGTCCAGGCGCTTGAAATCGCGGTCAGACGCACAACATGCAGTTTTAATCATATCCACGATGAGGAGCACCACCATGAGCCCATCCGATACCCAGAAACTGCATGACTTCCTGGGCCAGCTCGTCCAGGCCCGCGGCGTCCAGAAAGACCCCGAAGCCGATTCCCTGATCCAGCGCGCCGTCGCCCAGCAACCCGATGCCGCCTACCTGCTGGTCCAGCGCGCCCTGCTGATGGAGCAGGCCCTCGACGCTGCCAGGTCGCGCATCGCCATGCTGGAAAGCCAGCTCGACAACCAGCAGCGCAGCGGCGGCGCCTTCCTCGATCCGCACAGCTGGGGCAACCGCCATCGTTCCCATTCGCCGCAACACCAGCAATCCCAGCACATGTCCTGGCAGCACGCCTTCCCCGGCTTCTCGAACCGCAGCGGCGGCGGCTTCCTGCGTGGCGGTGGGGGCGGAGGCTTGCTTGGCTCGATTGCCGCAACCGCGGCCGGGGTGGCGGCAGGCAGTTTCCTCTTCCATGGCCTCGACAACCTGTTCCATGACCACGATGCCGGCGGAAACGCCAGCCACCTGCTGTCAGATAACGACCAGTCCGGCAGCGCGTTGGCCGACCAGGCCGGCATCAACGACATCGGCCAGTCGGACAATCTGCTCGGTGACGAGGGCGGCCTCGACGGCCCCGGCGGTTTCTTCGATGGCGACGGTTCCGACGAGGGCCTGTTCGGCTAAGTGAAACTCACATCTGCTGGAACAGGTAGCCGTGGTTCCGGCTCACCTCCAGCAGTTCCGGGTAGTTGCGCAGCCTGACCATCTGCCGTCCGCGCAGGTCGCGCGTGACTTCAAGGATGGCGTCAACGCGCACCAGGGTCGAGCGGTGGATGCGCCAGAACTCGTCCGGATCCAGCTCGTCCGCCAGCTCCTTGAGCGTCTTGCGGATCAGGAGCTGGGTGCTGGCCGTCTGTACGCAGGTGTACTTGTCGTCGGCCTGGAAGAACAGGATTTCGCGGGTGCTGACCATGCGCAGGCTGCCACCCACCTGGGCCTGGATCCAGCGCAGGTAGTTCGGTTTGGCGGCGGCGCTTCCTCCCTTGAGCAGCGCCCCCAGCTCGGCCAGCTGCGCGCCGATATCCTGGGGCGCGGCCGCGTTGCCGGCGAGGCGCTTGCGCAGGCGTTCGCAGGTGGTCTGCAGGCGCGCCGGCGTCACCGGTTTCAACAGGTAGTCGATCGCGCCCTGCTCGAAGGCGTCCAGCGCGTACTGGTCGTAGGCGGTGGCGAACACGATGTGACAGCGGTCGTAGAGCTGGCGCGCGGCGTCGATGCCGCCCATGCCGGGCATGCGGATATCCAGGAAGACGATGTCGGGCTTGTGCTCGGCGGCCAGGGCCACCGCTTCGGCGCCGTTGGCCGCTTCGGCCACGATGCGCAGCTCGGGCCATGCTTGCGCGAGGCGCGTGCGCAGCTGTTCGCGCAGGGGCGCCTCGTCGTCGGCGATCAGTGCGGTCAAAGGCATCAGTCGAACTCCGTCATCCGGTAGGGCAGGCGGATCGAGGCGCAGGCGCCGCCCCCGGGTGGCATTTCGATCACCAGCTCGGCATCCTTCCCGTACAGCAGGGCCAGGCGTTCGCGGATGTTGGCCAGGCCCACGCCCTCGTCGGCGTGCAGGTCGATGCCGACGCCGTCGTCGCAGACGTCGACGTGCAGGGTGGCGCCGACCACGTGGCCGCGCACGGTAATGGTGCCGCCCGCCACCTTCGGCTCCAGGCCGTGCTTGATCGCGTTCTCGATCAGGGTCTGCAGCATCATCGGCGGGAAGGGCGCGCTGCCGAGGAAGTCCGGCACCTCGAAGCGCACCGCCAGGCGTTCCTTCATGCGCGCCTGCATGATCGCCAGGTAGGCGCGCGACAGCTCGACCTGCTTGCCGAGGGTGCCGCCGCCACCTGCGCGCATCTGCGGCAATGAGGAGCGCAGGTACTCGATCAGGTGGGCGTGCACGCGCGCCGCCTCCTTCGGGTCGGTCTCGATCAGCTGGCCGATCAGGGCCAGGGTGTTGAACAGGAAGTGCGGCTCGACCTGGGCCTGCAGGGTCGCCATCTGCGCTTCCATCAGGCGCCGCTCGAGCGTGGCGACGTTGGCCTTGTCCGCGGCTTCCTGGGCGGTGAGTTCGGCGCGGCGCTTGCCGCCGGCCAGGACCTTCACGCCGAAGGAAATCAGGATGAACCAGACGGCCGGTTCGGTCAGGTTGAGCAGGATGCCGGACACGAAGACCAGGAACCAGGTCACGTACAGCTGGCGCCACTCGACCAGGGCCAGCCAGTCGAAGAAGCGCCACCACAGGACGCTGGCTTCGTTGACGGCTTCGCGCACGAAGTCGATTGCGCGGTTGATCGGAGCGGCGGCCATGATTTACTCCGCGATCTGTTGCGGACGGCGGCCGAACAGGGCGGCGGCCACGAATTTCAGCAGCAGGAAGCCGACGAAGAGGGTCAGCGCCAGCGGCACGATGGTCATCAGGCAGGCCAGCACGATCGACACGGCCAGCAGGGCCGGCCAGGGCAGGGCGGCCAGGGTGCGGGCGCCCGAGCGCACGGCACGGTTGCACTTGCGGCCGATGTCTTCCATGTCGGCGACGAAGGAGCGGAAAGCGGAGCGGGTGGCGGTTTTCATGCGGTATGTCCTTTGGTAGAGGTGATGGCGCTACTGTAGGACGGGGGCGCCGCGCGCGCCACGGTCATCCGACGAATGGTCGGATTCCCGGGTTTAGCGGTCATGAGGACGGATAGGCGGGAAGAGCGAGGTGGCGCTGCCCTTACTTGCGCTCGTCCCAGTAGCGGCGCAGCAGGCCGTAATTGACCGTGTCGGCCATCTCGCCGTGCACGAACCAGCGCTCGGGCATATAGCCTTCCTTGCGAAAGCCCAGCCGCTCCAGCAGGGCGCCTGAGGCGGTATTGCGCGGGTCGATGTCGGCCTCGATGCGGTTCAGGCGCAGCTCGTGGAAGGCGTAGTCGATGCCGGTGGCCAACGCCTCGCTGGCGTAGCCCTTGCCCCAGTGCGCGCTGCCGAGGGCGTAGCCGATTTCGCAACGGCGGTTCCTCGGGAAGAAGCGGTGCAGGTTGAGGGCGCCGATCAGCTGGCCGGTCGCGGCCAGCTCGATGCCGAAGCGTACCTCGGACTGCTCGCGGTAGCCGGCAAGCGCCTGTTCGATCATGGCCTCGGCGTCGCGCACCGAGGTCCAGGGCTCGGAGCTCCAGTAATGCATCACGGCGGGGTCGGAGAACACGGCCAGCAGGTCCGGCGCATCGTCCAGGGTGAACGGGCGCAGGGTGAGGCGGTCGGTCGTCAGGATAGGAGTTGCGTAATTGGACATGGGCTGGACATGGCGAGACCTGTTGTTATAAAAGCATGGTAACACCTTGCTGCCAGACTGTCCTATGCCACGGAAGTGACAGCCCGGACCACCAGTTCGCCGACCAACTGCTCGGCATCCTCGAAGTCCGCGCCCGTCAGTTCCGGCCGGCCCAGCACCAGGGCCATCTGTGCCGCGAAGTCGGCGTAGGACTGGGTCATCGCCCAGAGCGCGAACAGCAGGTGGGTCGCGTTCACGCGCGCAATGCGCCCGTCCGCCATCCAGCGCTCGAACACCGCGATGTCCCGGCGCAGCAGCGGCACGACGCGGGCGCGGATCTGCTCCCCGTAGAACTTGGCGCCGCCGATCACCTCCATCGCATACACGCGCGAGGCCCAGGGCTGCTCGCGTGAAAAGCGCAGCTTGGCCCGGACGTAGGCGCGCAGCACCTCGCCAGGTTCGCCCGCGCTGTCGGCCAGGTGTGCCATGCGGGCGAGCCAGTCGTCCAGCACGTCGTCGAGCACGCGCTGGTACAGGCTGGGCTTGGTCGGGAAGTAGTAGAGCAGGTTCTGCTTCGAGATGCCGGCCGCTTGCGCCACCGCGGCGATGGTGGTGCCCTCGAAGCCGCATTCGGCGAACAGGCGCGTGGCGGCCTGCAGGATCGCGGTCTCGACCTTGTCGCGCTTGCTCGGGGCGGCGTGGATGTCCATGACCGTCCCCTAGCGCTGCGCGCGCAGGAAGGCCAGCAGTTGCGGATCGGCGGCATAGGCCACGTTGAAGCGGAACCAGATGCCCTCCGGCGTACGCTGGGTGAAGAATTCCCCCGGTGCCAGCAGGATGCCGGCCTTGAGCGCGGCGTCGGCGATGGTGCGGGCGCTGCGGCCTGGCGCAGCCCGCCCATCCCAGCCGGCGCTGACGAACATGCCGCCGCGCGGCTGGGCCAGTGGACGCAGGCCGGCGTCGCGCAGGGCGTCCAGGGATTCTTCGCGCGCGGCATCCAAGCGGGCCGCGAGGCGCGCCATCATGCGCCGGTAGGAGCGGGTGCTGGTCGCCTCGAACACGGCGCGCTCGTTGATCTCCGAGGTCGTCAGGCCCGCGAGCATCTTCACGCGCAGCAGTTCCGGCACCAGCGAGCGGGATGCGCACAGGGAGCCGACGCGCAGCACCGGCGACAGGGTCTTGGAAAAGCTGCCGACCCGGATCACCCGGCGCAGGCCGTCCATCGCGGCCAGCGAGGCTTCGCCGGGCGCGGCCAGTTCGCGGTAGATGTCGTCCTCCACCAGCCAGAAGTCGAACTGCTCGGCCAGCGCGAGCAGGCGGTGGGCCTGGGCCTGGCTGAGCGACGTGCCGAGGGGATTCTGCAGCACGGTGTTGACGAACATGAGCTTTGGCTGCAGCACGGCGGCCTGGCGCGCCAGTTCGTCCATGTCCAGGCCCGCTTCGCCGCGGCGGATGCCGACCGGGACGCAGCCGTGGTGGCGGATCAGGGACAGCAGGTTGCTGTAGCCGGGGTCTTCGACCAGTACCACGTCGCCCGGCCGCGCCAGGGTGCGCAGGATCAGGTCGAAGGCGTGGGTCGCGCCGTGGGTCAGCAGCACCTGGTCGGGATCGACGGGGAACAGCTCCGCGCCCAGGGTGGTGGCGAGGTGCTGGCGCAGGGCGGGCAGGCCGAGCGGGTGGCCGTAACCGCGCAGGCGGCCGGCCGGGATCTTCATGGCGTGGCGTACCGCGTCCAATAAGGTGTTGTCACCATACCACTCCGGCGGCAACCAGCCGGCGCCGACCGGCAGGGCGTCCGACTGCCCGGAATACAGGTCCGGCGCCAGGGCGTCGATCTCGGATTGCAGGCTGGGCGCCGCCAGGGTCGGACAGGCGGCCCGGGGCAGGCTGCGGGCGACGAAGAAGCCGGCGCCGCGCCGCGAGGAGAGCAATCCCAGCTGGTGCAGGCGCTCGTAGGCCTCGACGACCGTGAATGTGCTGACGCCATTGCACTTTGCGAATTGTCTAACTGAAGGCATTTTCGTGCCGGTACCGAGCTGGCGCTCGTTTACCATCGTCGAGATGGCCCCGACGATCTGGTCGACCAGGCTGCCGCGTTTGCTCCTGTCGATGGACAAGGCAGGCCATCGCAAGGGCGCCATCGTATCTAGCGCCGTCGACGGCATTTCGCAAGGAAACTCTTCTGTCAAAACAGCTTGTTCCATCATCACCGCTCCGCGCCAAAGGGCTGCAACTGTGCAGGTCGGGCTGCCTGTACGGTTGGCCTGTTTTTACCTTGGTGTATCTGTGCCGGTGTTGCCTTGCTGTCTATTATTGATCAATATTTTGCCAACTGGTAAAAAATTTCGCCACCATGGCAAGGAGAGACGCATGAACGAATCCAGGCCCAGCTCGATGTCCGCATTCTGGATGCCTTTCACCAATAATCGGGATTTCAAGGCCAGTCCGCGCCTGCTCGTGTCCGCCGAGGGGATGTACTACAAGGACGTCGACGGCAACCGCATCCTCGACGGCACGGCCGGCCTCTGGTGTGTTCCCTGCGGCCATGCCCAGCCGCGCATCACCCAGGCGGTCAGCGAGATGGTCGGCCAGCTGGATTTCGCGCCCACCTTCCAGATGGGGCATCCGGCCGCATTCGACCTGGCCGAGCAGCTGATGGACTACACCGGCCACAAGTTCGGCCACGTCTTCTATACCAACTCCGGCTCGGAAGCGGTGGACACGGCCCTCAAGATGGCGCTGGCCTACCACAAGGCGCGCGGCGAGGGCGGGCGTACCCGGCTGATCGGCCGCGAGCGCGGCTACCACGGCGTCGGTTTCGGCGGCCTGTCGGTGGGCGGCATCGGCAACAACCGCAAGAGCTTCGGCCCGCTGCTGCCGGGCGTCGACCACCTGCCGCACACGCACAACCTGCAGAAGAACGCCTTCTCGCGCGGCGAACCCGACTTCGGCGCCGAACTCGCCGACGAGCTGGAACGCCTCGTCACCCTGCACGACGCATCGACGATCGCGGCGGTGATCATCGAGCCGGTGTCCGGCTCCACCGGCGTGCTGGTGCCGCCCAAGGGCTACCTCAAGCGCCTGCGCGAGATCTGCGACAAGCACGGCATCCTCTTGATCTTCGACGAAGTCATCACCGGCTTCGGCAGGCTGACCACGCCTTTCGCCAGCGACTATTTCGGCGTCGAGCCCGACATGATGACCACCGCGAAGGGCCTGACCAATGGCGTGGTCCCGATGGGCGCCGTGTTCTCCAAGCGCTTCATCCACGACGCCTTCATGGACGCGCCGCCGGGCATCGAGCTGTTCCACGGCTACACCTATTCCGGCCACCCGCTGGCCTGCGCCGCCGGCATAGCCACCTTGCAGGTCTTCCGCGAGCAGGGCGTCATCGAGAACGCCAGGGCGATGCAGGCCTACTTCGAGGATGCGCTGCATTCGCTGCGCGGCCTGCCGCACGTGATCGACCTGCGCTCGATCGGCCTGGTGGCCGGCATCGAACTCGAACCCATCGCGGGCAAACCGGGCGCGCGCGCCTACGCCGCCTTCAAGCAGGCCTTCGCCGACGGTATCCTGATCCGCGTGACGGGCGACATCATCGCCCTGTCGCCGCCGCTCATCCTCGACCGGCAGCACATCGACGAACTGTTCGGCAAACTCGCCAACGTATTGAACAACCTGGATTAAGTACATGGAACTCATCTCGCACTTCATCAACGGCCAACTGGCGCACGCGCAAGGCACGCGCCTGGCGGATGTCTACAACCCCGCACGCGGCGAGCCTTGCGCGAAAGTTGCCCTGGCCGAGCCGCGCGACGTCGACGCCGCGGTGCAGGCAGCGCTGGCCGCCTTCCCGGCCTGGGCCGCGACGCCGCCGCTGGCGCGCGCCCGAGTCATGTTCAAGTACTTGCAGCTGTGCCAGCAGCACGTCGACGAATTCGCGGCCATGGTGGTGCGCGAGCACGGCAAGACCTTCGCGGATGCGCAGGGCGAAGTGGCGCGCGGCATCGAGGTGGTCGAGTTCGCGGTCGGCATCCCGCAGATGCTCAAGGGCGAATTCACCGACCAGATCGCGCGCGGCATCGACGCCTGGTCGATGCGCCAGCCGCTGGGCGTGGTGGCCGGCATCACGCCCTTCAACTTCCCGGTGATGGTGCCGATGTGGATGTTCCCCGTTGCGATCGCCTGCGGGAACACCATCGTGCTCAAACCCTCCGAGCGCGACCCATCGGCCTCGCTCCTGCATGCGCGCCTGCTGCAGCAAGCCGGCCTGCCGGACGGCGTGTTCAACGTCGTCCAGGGCGACAAGGTGGCGGTCGACGCGCTGCTCGAGCACCGCGACATCCAGGCCATCAGCTTCGTCGGCTCCACCCCGATTGCGGAGTACATCTACGCCAAGGGTTCGGCCGCGGGCAAGCGCGTGCAGGCCCTGGGTGGCGCGAAGAACCATATGGTCGTGATGCCGGACGCCGACATGGGCATGGCGGTCGACGCCCTGATTGGCGCCGCCTACGGCTCGGCCGGCGAGCGCTGCATGGCGATCTCGGTGGCGGTGGCCATCGGCGATGCCGGCGACAAGCTGGTTGCAAGCCTGGCCGAACGCACCGCGAAGCTCAGGATTGGCGACGGCATGGCGGCCGGCATGGAGATGGGCCCGGTGGTCACGCGCGCCGCCAAGGAACGCATCGAGCGCCTGATCGGCCAGGGGGTGGAGCAGGGCGCCACGCTCGTCGTGGACGGGCGCGACTATCGCGTGGACGAGAGCCCGAATGGCTTCTTCGTCGGCGGCACCCTGTTCGACCACGTCACCCCCGACATGGCGATCTACCAGGAAGAGATCTTCGGTCCGGTGCTGTGCGTGGTGCGCCTGCCGGACGTGGGACGCGCGGTGGAACTCATCAACGCCAACGAATACGGCAACGGCGTCGCCATCTTCACCCGCGACGGCGGCGTGGCGCGCGAGTTCGTGCGCCAGATCGAAGTCGGCATGGTGGGCGTGAACGTGCCGTTGCCGGTGCCGATGGCCTTCAACAGCTTCGGCGGCTGGAAGCGCAGCCTGTTCGGCGACCATCACGCCTACGGGCCGGAAGGCGTGCGCTTCTACACCCGCCACAAGGCGGTGATGGAGCGCTGGCCGGACAGCGCCAGCAGCGGGCCGCAGTTCGCCTTCCCCCAGATGAAGTAGCCTTGCGCAGCATGTTCGCCGCTTGACAACAAGAAGGGATGCACATGATCGAATCACTCCAGCACCTGCCGCCGGCGGCAGGTTCGAACGGCGAACTGGCCGCGCAATTCACCGACCTGGCGCCGCCCTTGACGGCGCGCCAGGCCGCGCTCGAGGCGGCGCGCTGCCTCTATTGTTATGACGCGCCCTGCATGAACGCCTGCCCGACCGGCATCGACGTCGCCGGCTTCATCCGCAACATCCAGGACCAGAACATCGATGGCGCCGCCTACGGCATCCTGAAGGCGAACATCTTCGGCGGCAGCTGCGCCCGCGTCTGTCCCACCGAGATCCTGTGCGAGCAATCCTGCGTGCGCAACAACCCGACCGAGCGCGAGCCCGTGCGCATCGGCCTGCTGCAGCGCTACGCGATCGACAATGCGCGCTTCGACGGCCACCCTTTCGCACGCGCACCTTCCACCGGCCGGACCATCGCCGTGGTCGGCGCCGGCCCCGCCGGCCTGTCCTGTGCCCACCGCCTGGCCATGCTGGGCAACGATGTGGTCGTCTACGAGGCGCGTGAAAAGGCCGGTGGCCTGAACGAATACGGCATCGCCAGATACAAGCTGCCGGGCGACTTCGCGCAGCAGGAAGTCGACTTCCTGATGGCCATCGGCGGAATCCACATCGAATATGGCCGCCGGCTTGGCGAGAACCTCAGCCTGGCCGACCTGCACACCCGCTTCGACGCGGTCTTCCTGGGCATCGGCCTGGCCGCCAGCCGGGCGCTGGGCCTGACGGGCGAGGACGCGCCGGGCCTGGTGGCCGCCATCGACTACATCGCCGCGCTGCGCCAGGCCAGCGACCTGTCCCGGCTGCCGGTGCCGCGCCGCGCGATCGTCATTGGCGCCGGCAACACGGCGGTCGACATGGCGGTGCAGATCAAGCGCCTGGGGGCGGAAGACGTCACCCTGGTCTACCGGCGCGGCCTGGAATCGATGAGCGCGACGGGCCACGAGATCGAGATCGCCAAGGCCAATTTCGTGCGCATCCGCACCTGGGCCGCGCCGCTCGAGGTATTGCTCGACGGGGAAGGCAGGGTGGCCGGCATGCGCTTCGAGCAGACCCGCATGGAAGAGGGGCGCCTGGTGCGCACCGGCGGCTACGTCGAAATCGCGGCCGACGCCGTGTTCAAGGCCATCGGCCAGGGCATGTGCGAGGACGGCCTCGGTGACGCTCTGGTCCGCGAGGGCGACCGGATCCGCATCGACGCACACTTCCGCACGGCGATCCCCGGCATCTATGCGGGCGGCGACTGTGTCGCGCCGGGGCAGGACCTCACGGTGCAGGCCGTCCAGCACGGCAAGCTGGCGGCCCTCGCCATCCACGAAGACATCCAGGCAAGCACGGAGGCAGCATGGCCGACCTGAGCATCGATTTCTGCGGCATCAAGAGCCCGAACCCCTTCTGGCTGGCCTCCGCGCCGCCGACCGACAAGGCCTATAACGTGGTGCGCGCCTTCGAGGCGGGGTGGGGCGGGGTGGTGTGGAAGACCCTGGGCGAAGACCCCCCGGCGGTGAACGTCTCCTCGCGCTACTCGGCCCACTACGGCAAGAACCGCGAGGTCATCGGTTTCAACAACATCGAGCTGATCACCGACCGCAGCCTCGAGATCAACCTGCGCGAGATCACCCAGGTCAAGAAGGACTGGCCGGACCGCGCCATGATCGTGTCCCTGATGCTGCCCTGCGAAGAAGCGCCCTGGGCGGCGATCCTGCCGCTGGTCGAGGCCACTGGCGCCGACGGTATCGAACTGAATTTCGGCTGCCCGCACGGCATGCCCGAGCGCGGCATGGGGGCTGCGGTGGGGCAGGTGCCGGAGTACGTGCAGATGGTGACCGCCTGGTGCAAGAAGCACACCAGATTGCCTGTCATCGTCAAGCTGACCCCGAACATCACCGATGTGCGCCACCCGGCCCGCGCCGCGCTCGCCGGCGGGGCGGACGCGGTCTCGCTCATCAACACGGTGAACTCGATCACCCACCTGGACCTGGACCGCATGGTGGCCTATCCCATCGTGGGAGAGGCCAGCACCCACGGCGGCTACTGCGGCTCGGCGGTCAAGCCGATCGCCCTGAACATGGTGGCCGAGATCGCGCGCGATCCCATGACGGCCAGTCTGCCGATCTCCGGCATCGGCGGCATTGGCAACTGGCGCGACGCGGCCGAGTTCATCGCGCTGGGCGCCGGCTGCGTGCAGGTGTGCACGGCCGCCATGCTGCATGGCTTCCGCATTGTCGAAGAGATGAAGGACGGCCTGTCGCGCTGGATGGACACGCAGGGTTACGCCGATATCGCCGCCTTTTCCCGCAAGGCCGTGCGCAACACCACCGACTGGAAGTACCTGGACATGAATTACCAGGTGATTGCCCACATCGACCAGGACAAGTGCATCAAATGCGGCAAGTGCTACGTGGCCTGCGAAGATACCTCCCACCAGGCGATCGCGCGCGCCGTCGACGAGGCGGGAACCCGGCGCTTCGAGGTGATCCGCGAGGAATGCGTGGGCTGCAACCTGTGCGAGATCACCTGTCCGGTCGATAGCTGCATCACCATGGTGCCGCAGGAGAGCGGCAAGCCCTACATGAACTGGACACAGGATCCGCGCAATCCGCGGGCCGAGCCGGCTCCGGCGGCGGCCGTGGTCGAACAGGCCGGCGCTTGAGGCGGGCACATTTGTCCATACGATTGCGCTACACTCGGTCGCACATCTTGCCACCGACGAGGAGAGTCCGACCGTGACCACCAATAACAACGCCAGCCCTGAACTCTGGAACCACGACCTGGCCCCGACCACGGCCGCGCAGCGCACCTGGCGCTGGTACCACTTCGCCGCCCTCTGGGTCGGCATGGTGATCAGCATTCCCGCCTACATGCTGGCGGCCAGCCTGATCGAGAGCGGGATGTCGGCCTGGCAGGCGGTGCTCACGGTGTTCCTGGCGAACGTGATCGTGCTGCTGCCCATGCTCCTGATCGGCCACGCGGGCACCAAGTACGGCATTCCCTACGCGGTGCTGGCGCGCGCTTCCTTCGGCACCCGCGGCGCGCGGCTGCCCGCCCTGATGCGCGCCGTCGTCGCCTGCGGCTGGTACGGCATCCAGACCTGGTTCGGCGGCAGCATGATCTACACGCTGCTGGGCGTCCTGCTCGGGGCTCCGATCGGCGGCGACAAGTTGCCGGGCCTGGGCATCAATCTCGGCCAGCTGGCCTGCTTCCTGGGCTTCTGGGCGATCCAGATGTACTTCATCGTGCATGGCATGGAATCGATCCGGAAGCTGGAGACCTATACCGCACCGTTGAAAATCGCGATCTGCTTCCTGCTGCTCTGGTGGGTGTACGACAAGGTCGGCGGCTTCGGTCCGCTGCTCGGGCAGCCCTCCGCCTTCGTCGAAGGCGGACCCAAGGCCGGCCTGTTCTGGGCCGTGTTCTGGCCTTCGCTCACCGCCATGATCGGCTACTGGGCCACGCTGGCGCTCAACATCCCCGACTTCACCCGTTTCGCCACCACCCAGCGCGACCAGGTGGTGGGCCAGACCCTGGGCCTGCCGCTGCCCATGGGCCTGCTCGCGGCACTGGCCGTCACCGTCACCTCGGCCACCATCGTCCTGTATGGCAAGGCCCTGTGGGACCCGGTCGACGTGGCCAGCCGCATGACCGGCGTGGCGGTGCTGGTGGCCCTCCTGATCCTCCTGATCGACACCGCCAGCGTCAACCTGGCCGCCAACCTGGTGGGCCCGGCCTATGACTTTTCCGCGCTCTCGCCCAAGCGCATCAGCTACCGCGTCGGCGGCTACATCACGGCCGGCATCGCGCTGGCCATGATGCCCTGGAAGATCCTGGAGAGCACCCAGAACTACATCTTCATCTGGCTGACCGGCTACTCGGCGCTGCTCGGGCCGATCGCCGGGATCATGATCGTCGACTACTACTTCGTGCGGAAGACGCGGCTCGACGTCGAACAGCTCTACCGCGAGGGCGGGGAGTACTCGTACAAGGGCGGCTGGAACATCGCCGCCATCGTGGCCTTCGCGGCCGGCGTGCTGCCGAACCTGCCGGGCTTCCTCAACGCAGCCTTGCCGAACGCGTTCCCGGACGTCGGCGAGGCTTTCAAGACCATCTATACCTACGCCTGGTTCGTCGGCGTGGTGATCGCCGCCATCGTGTACGGCCTGATGATGAAGGGCCGCACGGCGCCGGCGCTGCAGACAGCAAACCACTACTCAACCTGAAGGAGTGTCCATGACAACGATGATCCGTGGCGGCACCGTGGTGAACGCCGACCGAGCATTTCGCGCCGACGTCCTCTGCTTCGGCGACAAGGTGGTGGCGGTCGGGGAAAATCTCGACGCCCCCGCCAACGCCACGATCATCGATGCGGGCGGGCAGTATGTGATGCCGGGCGGGATCGACACCCACACCCACATGCAGCTGCCCTTCATGGGCACGGTCACGATGGACGACTTCTACACCGGAACGGCGGCCGGCCTGGCGGGCGGCACCACCACCATCATGGACTTCGTCATCCCCGACCCGAAACAGTCGCTGCTGGATGCTTTCCACACCTGGCGCGGCTGGGCGAAGAAGTCCGCCAGCGACTACACCTTCCACGTCGCGGTCACCTGGTGGGACCCTTCGGTGCACGAGGAGATGGGCGTGCTGGTGCGCGAACACGGCGTCAACAGCTTCAAGCACTTCATGGCCTATAAAAACGCCATCATGGCCGACGACGAGACGCTGGTGAAGAGTTTCCGCCGCGCGCTCGAACTGGGCGCCATCCCGACCGTGCACGCGGAGAACGGGGAGCTGGTTTACCAGCTGCAGCAGGAACTCCTGAGGAAGGGCATCCGCGGCGCCGAGGCGCATCCGCTCTCGCGCCCGCCGGAGGTCGAGGCGGAAGCGGCCAACCGCGCGATTGCAATTGCCAACGTGCTGGGCACCCCGGTCTACATCGTGCACGTGTCCTGCGCCGAGTCGCTCGAGGCCATCACGCGCGCGCGCGCCAAGGGCCAGCGCGTGTACGGCGAGGCGCTGGCCGGCCACCTCGTCATCGACGACAGCGTCTACCGCCACCCGGACCCGGATTTCGCGCGCGGCCACGTCATGAGCCCGCCGTTTCGCAGCAGCCACCACCAGCAGGCGCTGTGGCAGGGCCTGCAGGGCGGAAACCTGCACACCACGGCCACCGACCACTGCACCTTCTGCGCCGAGCAGAAAGCGGCCGGCAAGGACGATTTCACGAAGATCCCGAACGGCTGCGGCGGCGTGGAAGAGCGCATGGCGGTGGTCTGGGACGCCGGCGTGAACACGGGCCTGCTCACGCCCTCGGAATTTGTGCGCGTCACCTCGACCAATGCGGCGCAGATCTTCAACATCTACCCGCGCAAGGGAATCGTCGCGGTGGGGGCGGACGCCGACCTCGTGGTCTGGGATCCGAGCGGCAGCCGCACCATCTCCGCCAAGACCCAGTTCTCGAAGGGGGGCTTCAACGTCTTCGAGGGACGCACCGTGCGGGGCATCCCGACCCATACGGTCGCCGCCGGCAAGCTGGTGTTCGAACGCGGCGAGCTGCGCGCCGAAGCCGGGGCAGGGCGCTACGTCGAGCGTCCCGCCTTCACCGCCACCGTTGCCTGAGGAGAGCGAGCATGAACGACCTGCGTATCAATGGCGAACGCCTGTGGAAGTCGCTGATGGACCTGGCTGCCATCGGCGCCACCGAGAAGGGCGGCGTCAAGCGCCTGGCCCTGACGGACCTCGACCGCCAGGGCCGTGACCTGGTGGTGCGCTGGGGACGCGAGGCGGGGCTGGAGGTCACGGTCGACCAGATCGGCAACGTCTTCATGCGCCGCGAGGGGCGGAACCCGGACTTGTTCCCCATCGTCACCGGCAGCCACGTCGACACCCAGCCGACCGGCGGCAAGTTCGACGGCAACTACGGTGTGCTGGCCGGCCTGGAGGTGATTCGGACACTGAACGACAGGGGCATCCAGACCGAGGCGCCGATCGAGGTCGCTTTCTGGACCAATGAAGAGGGTTCGCGCTTCGTGCCGGTGATGATGGGCTCCGGCGTGTTCTGCGGCGCCTTCAGCCTGGAGACGGCCTACGATGCCCGCGACGTCGAGGGCAAGAGCGTGCGCGAGGAACTGGAACGCATCGGCTACCTCGGCGACGAGGTGCCGGGCCGCCACCCGATCGGCGCCTACTTCGAAACCCACATCGAGCAGGGCCCGGTGCTGGAAGATGCGGACAAGGTGATCGGCGTGGTGCCGGCCGTGATGGGCCTGTCCTGGTACGACTGCGTCGTCAGCGGCATGGAAGCGCATGCCGGCCCGACCCCGATGGGCCTGCGCCGCGATGCGCTGCAGGTGGCCACCACCATCATGCAGGAAGTCGTCCGGATCGCGAACCGTTACCCGCCTTACGGGCGCGGGACGGTGGGCATGGTGCAGGTGTTCCCGAACAGCCGCAACGTGATCCCGGGCCAGGTCAAGTTCAGCATCGACCTGCGCAATGTGAGCGACGCGCTCCTGAACACGATGCACGAAGAGATGCTGGCCTTCGTCGCGCAGGCGCGTGAGAAAAGCGGCCTGGCCATCGAGGTGGAGCGCGTGTCCTACTACCCGCCTTGCCCCTTCCATCCGGACTGCGTGAACGCGGTGCGCGCCGCCACCGAGAAGCTGGGCTATTCGAGCATGGACGTGGTGTCCGGCGCCGGCCACGACGCCATCTACGCGGCGCGTGTTGCCCCTGCGGGCATGATCTTCGTGCCCTGCAAGGACGGCATCAGCCACAACGAGATCGAGGACGCGCGGCCGGATCACCTGGAGGCCGGCTGCAACGTGCTGCTGCATGCGATGCTGGAGCGGCCAGGTATCGTAGCCTGAACTGTCGAGCGTGGCGACGCCAATCCTGTCGAAATGGCATCATCCCGAAAAACCATCGGGAGGGTGCGAAAGGTGTGGATCGAGAGGAGCTGGTTGACGATACAGCAGGAATTTGCCGACGTGGGCAGTGTCGAGGACATCACCCGCATCGTGCTGCGCCTGCTGGTGGCGGTAGCGCTGGGCGGCATGCTTGGCTATGAACGCGAATCGGTCGGCGCCTCGGCCGGCCTGCGCACCCACATGCTGGTCTCGCTCGGCTCGGCCCTCTTCGTCCTCATTCCCCTGCAGGCGGGGATGGAGATCGGCGACCTCTCGCGCGTGCTGCAGGGCGTCACCGCAGGCATCGGCTTCATCGGCGCCGGCGCCATCCTCAAGCATACCCAGAAGGACGACATCAAGGGTGTCACCACGGCCGCGAGCGTGTGGCTGACTGCGGCGATCGGCATCGCGGCCGGCATGGGACGCGAGGCGACGGCGGTGCTCAGCGCCCTGTTCGCGCTGGCGATCCTGGCGATCCTGCGGCTCGAAACAAAGAAGTGAATCCCGCCGGCGCCTAGATCAGCGCCAGCTCGATTCCGCGCAGGACCGCGCGTACCCGGTCGCGCACGCCCAGCTTCGACAGGATGCTGGAAACGTGGTTCTTCACCGTGCCTTCGCTCGCGCCAAGGTGGGCGGCGATTTCGCCGTTGCTCAGGCCTGCCGCCACGAGCGCCAGCACCTCGGTTTCGCGCTCCGTGAGCACGTTACCGGGAGCCGCGTGACTGCGCTCGAACGATTCGCGGATGCGCTCCGTCAGCGCGGGGCGGAACAGGGTGGCGCCGCCGGCCACCGCCCGGATGCCCTCGGCCAGCCGCTCCAGCGAGATATCCTTGAGCACGAAGCCGCGCGCCCCTAAACGCATGGCCTCCAGCAGCGCATCCTCGTCGTCGAAAGTGGTGAGCATGATCGTTGGCGGCAGTGGCCCGCCCGAATCGCGCAGCAGGTCGATGCCGCTTGAACCTGGCATGCGCACGTCAAGGAGCAGGACGTCCACGCTGGCCTGGGCCAGCACGCGCCGCGCCTCGATGCCGTCGGCGGCTTCCGCCACCACGCGGATGTCCTCGGTCAGGTCGAGCAGGCCGCGGATGCCGCTGCGCACCAGGGTCTGGTCGTCGACCAGGGCGACGCGGATCATGCCGGCACCGCCTGCTGCGGGAGGCGCAGTTCCAGTGCGAAGCCGCCCCCTGGCTGCGCCCCGTAGCGCAGCTCGCCGTCCAGTTCGGCCAGCCGTTCACGGATGCCGCGCAGGCCATTGCCTTCGACGAGGCCGGACTCGCCGCAGCCGTCGTCGAGCACCCGCGCGACCGTCATGCCATCTGCCTCTTGCAGCACGATATCCAGGCGGCGCGCATGCGCATGGCGCAGGGCATTGGTGATCCCTTCCTGGATGCAGCGGAACAGGACGTGCGCCACCGGCGCGGGGTAGCGGCTGGCGGCCGGGTCGATGCGCACGCTGACAGAGATGCCCGGGATACCGTCACCCAGCAGGCGGATGGCCTCGGCCAGGTCGATGGTCTGGTCCTGCCGGGTGCTGGAGACGACGTTGCGCACCTGCGCCAGCAGCGCGCCGCTGGCGTCGCGCGCCGTATGCAGGGCGGGCGGCGTGGCGTCCCTGGCCTGGCGCAGCGCCAGGTCGAGGTGCAGGTTGAGCGCCGTGAGGTGGTGGCCGACGGCGTCGTGCAGGTCGCGCGCGATGCGCAGGCGCTCGGCGCCGCGCACCGTCTCGGCCAGCAGCGACTGGGTGGCGAGCATCTGCGCGTGCGCCGTGGCGAGCGATTGCCGCATCCGGTGCTCGCGCAGGACCAGGCGGCCGGCGATGAAACCGGTCGCCTTGATCAGCCGCTCGGCCGACACGTAGGCGAGCAGCGACCAGCGCGGCGGCTGGTTCAGGCGCGTGACGAGGTCCAGTACCAGCAGGGTGTCCACGGCCACACCGGCCAGGTATTGCAGCGCCAGCATCCACAAGCCACGGCGCCAGGGCAGCAGCATGCCCAGGTGGGCGCTGGCGAGCACGTGCAGCGGCAGCGAGTCGAGCACCACCGCGCAGGCGACCAGCAGCGCCAGCAGGACGGTGCGGCGCTCCAGCGTCTTCGCCAGGCAGGCCATGCTTGATACCAGCGCAAACACGCAGCACCCCACAGCCTTGCATGCCGCGAAGAGCTGGACGGCTTGCGGCACGTCGCGCGGATCGAGGCTCCCGCGCCAGTCGCCGGTCATGGCAACCGACAGGAGGCCGAGCGGATTGTGCAGGGAGATGCGACCGCCGAGCGCCGCCGCGACATCGAGCCCGCCGAACAGCAGCGCTGCCGCGACGGCGAACATCCAGGGCGGGATGGCGGACAGTTTGCTGGCGGTCGGTTCGTGCGTCATGGGCGTCGCGGATCGTGGGGGTGTCGCATTCTAGCGGAAGGCCGGGCGCGGCCCGGCCGACGGCAATCAGAAGCTCAATTTCAGGCCGGCCTGCAGCTGCTGCCGGCGCAGCTTGTAGCCCTCCTCGCGTACGGTGCCGTAATGCTCGAATTCGAGCGTCCCCGCGAGCTGCTCGGTGAACTTGTACGCCGCGCCGATGCCGAACATCGGCTTGGTGCCGTCGATCTTGCGGTCGTGAATGCCGGCGTTTGATATCTCGAAGCGGCTGTGCGCCACGCCCAGCTTGGCGTGCAGGTCGACCCTGTCGCTCACCGCCACCGTGCCTTTCGCAGCCAGGTAAAGCGCCCGCGCTTGCAGGCGCGGTTCGGTGGCGGTGCCGTACAGGCGCTTGTCGAATTCATGCTTGCCGGTCGTTCCGGAGAAGCCGGCTTCCACCGCGAAGTAGTCGTTCAGGTCGATGCCGCCGTAGAGTTTGACGGGTAGGGGATGATTCTTGCTGCTGAAACGCTCACCGGCGCTGTTTTCCAGCGTCGATTTCGACTGGCCCGTCGCTGCGCCAACATAGAAGCGCGGGGAGGTGTCGTTTTCAGCAGCGTGGACGGCAGGAACTGCAAGGGCGGATAGTGCAAGCGAGCTTGCGATGACGTGTTTGAGCATGGTTGGCTTTCCGATTCAGGTTGTCCGCTGCGTCACCGAGATGCAGCGTGTACCTGGATTGTCGGCGTGCGGCGCGTCCGCCGCATGTGCCATTCGTCATGGTCGGTCGCTACGCAGGCCGTGGCGTCGTCAGGCCCGCGGCGGCAGGCTATGCAGCGGCAGCAGCCGGTGCACAACTTGTACGCAACCCGCCGTCAGCCGTTGCGCAGCGGTTGGAGGCGCCAGCCGGTCGAGGCGGCGTGCGAAGTGGGCCACGCCGGTTAGTGGTACTCCGAAGAGTTGCTGGCGCTGTGGGTTGGTGTTGAACTGCGCAAGATCGGCCGGGCTGGCACTGGGATAGGCCTTCATCCAGAAGTGCCCATAGGTATAAATGATCGACTTGCGCACTCTGTTGGTTCGGTTTGCTTCCGCCATGTGTAGGACATGTGTGTTGAACAAGACGACATCACCCGCGCGCGGCACGACGCGAACGACTGCGGACGAGCCGGCCAGCGTGGCGCGGTGTGGATTGACGTGCTTCTGCGGAAAGTGCTGACTCCCCGGGATGAAGGCGAGACAGCCCTGTTCTGGGCTGAGATCCTCGAAGTAGAAGTGGACCTTGGCGAGGAAAGTCGGCGCATGCGAAGGATCTACGCCTACCACGTCGGCGACGTCCGAGTGGAAAGGACTGGTAAATGTGGGACCTGGGTAGAACAGGCGCGCCGCGGTTTGGTTCAGTGCGATGTCTTCGCCGACCACCGCGCGCAACAGGGGAAACAGCGAGGGAAGGTCGGCCAACTCGATGAACACCGGGTCTGCGTCGAGGATGGCGGGCAAATCGACGTAGCGCTTGCCCTGCGCAGGCTCCGCATCTGCGTTGAGCCCCGCGCGCCTGGCGGCGGCATCGAAAGCGGCGCTGACGTGTGCCACTATCGCACGCGGGAGGAGATTTTTCAGGTGAACGAAGCCCTGAGTGTCATATTGAAGCTTCAGGTCGAGCAGCTCATCGGCAGTGTACATAGGGTTGGCTCTGGATGGTGTGGTCGTAGGTAGCCTGGGCAAACAATCCCAGTTGCGCCCTGGTGGTGTCGGTCCATGAGAATTGCTCGGCATAGGCCCGGGTGTCGGTGCGTAGCGGCGGGTGCGCGCGCAAGGCACGGACGGCCTCGGCAACGCCGCGCGCGCACAAGGACGGTAGCAGCCGGCCCGCCGCATGCTTGGTAATGAACTCGGGTGTACCGCCAACCGCGCTAGCCAGCACCGGGGTGCCGCAGGCCATCGATTCGAGCAGTACATTGGCCCAGCCTTCTCGGTCTGAGGCGAGGACGAGGGCATCGGCGGCCGCATAGTAGCCGCGCAGTGCATCCTGGCTAAGGACACCGGCAAAGCGAACCCGGGTTTCCACCCCCAAGCTGAGCGCCAGCTGCGCCAGGCGTGTTCGCTCCGGACCACCACCTACGATGATCAGCTGCACGTCGGGAAGCTCGGCGAGTGCGCCGATAACCCGGTGATGGCCCTTGCTGGCGATCAGGTGACCCACTGAGAGCAGCGTGTAGCCGTCGATCCCCAGCGCGGCGCGAGCGGTATCGCGCGACGAAGGATGGAACAGGCTGAGATCGACGCCGTTGCGCAATACGTGGATGCGATCCGCGGCGATGCCTAGTGCCATCAGTCGTGCCTTCAAGGCCGCGCTTACGCTGATCACGGCAGCTGCACGGTTTGCGGCCCAGCGGATCAGCCAGCGCGGCCAAGCGTAGTCTGGCAGTACATTGATGTCGCTCCCCAGCGCGCTGATCACGACCGGCTTGTCGAAGTGCCGGCCCAGCAGCGCAGCGGCCACGCCGTCGGGGTAGAAGTAATGAGCATCAATGAGGTCGAAGTCGTAGCCGTCTGCGATCAGCTCTTCAATGACGGACCGCGCGGCTTTAGCCAGCGCAAACGGCGCAGCGTGCATGCCGATGCGTGGCAGCTGCAGATAACGTGGGTGCAGCACGCGCACTCCATTTCGGGTCTCCTCGCGCGGCACGCGTGCATAGCGGCCATAGCGCCCGAAATACCCGGCGGTGAACGGGAACCAAGGAACCGGCGCGATCACGACTGACTCCATCGTTCTGCCGGCCAACTGATGGCGCAGGCTGGTTTCGGTGAAGATGCCATGCTGCGGCTCGACCATGTTCGGGAAGAGGGTGGAGAAAGTCAATATCTTGAGCATACCGCGTTGGTCTGGTGGGTTCGACGCGATGGAATGCACGACGCCGGCGCACCTGTACCGGCAGATGAGCACGATGTTAAGAAGCAATTACCGTGCCAAATTGCAACTAATTGAATTTGCGCAGTAATTTTCCGAAACCGTGTTGGTATGTAAGATCTACCGACAGTTACTTATTTCCCTCGGGAGTCGTCAAGGTGTCGGAGAAAGCCGAGCAGCACCTCGCCCGCCACCTCGGCGTCGTCCGCCGTCATCGTCTCCAGCGGATTGTGGCTGATGCCGCCATTCCCGCAGCGGGTGAACAGCATGGCCACTTCGGTGATCTTCGCCATCTCCATCGCGTCGTGGCCGGCGCCGGACAGCAGGTCGAAGCGCGGCAGCCCGCTGTCTTCGATGGCGGCGCCCAGCATGTCCATCAGGCGCGGCGAGCAGGGGGCGGCGTCCGCCTCCACCAGCTTCCACAGCTTTTCTCCAATGCCACGGCGCGCGCAGATGGCGGAGATGCCGGCCAAGATGTCATCCACCGCGGCGAGACGTTCTTCGTCGCTGGCCGCGCGGATGTCGAGCGACAGCCGGCACTGTCCGGGAATCACGTTGACCGAACCGGAAGGCACCTCGAGCTGGCCCACCGTGCCGACGAGCGACCCGCGTCCGCTGCAGCGCTGTTCCACCAGCAGCACGATTTCGGCGGCGGCGGCCGCCGCGTCGCGCCGCATGTCCATGGGCGTGGTGCCGGCATGGCTGGCGACGCCGCCCAACTCGACCAGGTAGCGCGAGCTGCCCGCGATCGCCGTGACCACGCCGACCGGCAGGCCGCGCTGCAGCAGCACCGGTCCCTGCTCGATGTGGAGTTCGACGAAGCCGAGGAGGGAATCCGGGGAGCGGGCAATGGCGGAAATCGCGGATGGATCGTGGCCGGCGGCCGTGAGTGCATCGCGCATCGACACGCCGTCGGCGTCGCGCTGCTCCAGCAGGGCGGCGTCAAAATGCCCGGTGATGGCGCTGCTGCCCAGGAAGGTGCCGCGATACCGCACCCCTTCCTCTTCCGCGAAGCCGACGACTTCCAGGTGGAAGGGCAGGCGCTCGCCGCGTTCGTTGAGGTACTGCACCAGCGCGATCGGCAGCAGGATGCCGAGCCGGCCGTCGTACTTGCCGCCGTTGCGCACGGTGTCGTAGTGCGAACCGGTCATCAGGACCCTGGCGTCGGCCTGCGCCGCCGCGTAGCGCCCGACCACGTTGCCCACCGCGTCGATATGGGTGTCCATGCCGGCCGCGCGCATCCACTCGGCCAATTGGATGGCGGTGCGCTGGTGCGCCGGTGTCATGTAGGCGCAGGTCAGGCCCTCGTCGGCGTCGCTGATGGCGCCCAGGGCTTCGGCCCGGTCCATCACCTGCGGACCGAAGCGCAGTTGCACGGCGAGCAGGGCGTTCAGGCGGATCTCGGCGATGCGGTGCACCTGGCGCAGGCATTCCTGCATTTCGTCCTCGATCCCGTTTTCCAGGCGCCGCGCGAAAGTGGCGATGATGGCGGCGCGGGACAGGCCGCGCCCGGTCGGCCCCTTGACCGCGAGGATGAAGGGAAAGCCGAACTTCTCTCCATACTGCGCGTTCAGTTCCTGCAGCCGCGCATATTCCTCGGGACTGCAGCGGTCCAGTCCCGACGCCGCCTGCTCGCCGGTCGACTCCGCCGTGAGTTGGCCCGCGATGGCGGCCTTGCCGGCCAGTTCCGGGTGGGCGCGCAGCAGCGCCAGCTGCTCGTCATGCGAGGCGTGCGCCACCACGGCCTGCAAGGCTTGCTTGAGGGCGGCGAGGCTGGGGAAGGGGCGATGAGCGGCCGCGCGCTCGGCGATCCAGGGCGAGTGCTCGTAGATGCCGCGCAGGGCGTCGATAAAGGCGGCGGGCGGGCAGCTGTTCAGGTCCGGCAGGGTGGTCGTGTTCAAGATTGCCTCCGTGGCGTCCGGGGATGATAGATCCTGCAACCCTCCCAGCTTATACGCTGGTGCGCATAGCGGGTATTGCGCCTACTTGGCCACCAGGGCGCGCGCGGCGCTGCTCACCTGGTCGCGCAGCCATTTGTGCTCGGACGACTGGTGCACGCGCTGGTGCCACAGCTGGTAGAAGCGCATCGGCGGGAACTTGATCGGCACCGTGAAGCTTTTCAGGGGCAGGGTGCGTTCGTAGAAGCGGATGAACTGGCGCCCGGTGGTGAGTACCAGGTCGCTCTGGGTCAGCATATAGGGAATCACCCCGAAGTAGGGCGACTCCACGGCCACCTTGCGCTGCATTCCCTGGCGGTCCAGCCAGGCGTCGATCACGCCGTGGTAGCCCGGCAGCATCTGCGACGGCGCCACGTGCGGCAGCGAGAGATAGTCCTCGACCGTCATGGCATCGACGGCCGTCCGTCGCGCGTAGGGGCTGTCGGCGCGCATGGTGCAGATGATCGGGTCCTCGAAGAGCTTGGACATGTGCAGGTGGGCCGGCGGTTCGTCCCAGTTGGCGATCACGAGGTCCATCTCGCCGTCGGACAGCATGCGCAGGTAGTCCAGGCCCGGCCCCAGGCTGTGGAACACGACCTTGCTGCCGGGCGAGCCGCGGCGCAGCGCCGCGACGACGTTCGGCAGGAACTGGGTGTCGAGGTAGTCGGGCGCGGCGATGTGGAAGGTGCGCGTCGCCTCCTCCGGCACGAAGGGCGACTTCTTCACGAACAGGCCCTCGGCCTCGTCGAGGATGCGCTTGGCCGGTTTCAGGAGGGTCTCGCCGTGCTGGGTCGGCACCATGCCGCGCGCACCGCGCACCAGCAGCGGGTCGCCGGTCAGTTCACGCAGTTTTCTCAGCGAAGCCGAGATCGAGGGCTGCGGCTGGTTCAGCTTGAGCGCGACGCGCGAAACGTTCTTCTCCACCAGCAGCAGGTAGAGAATGCGGATCAGGTGCAGGTCGAGGTGCTGGGGCAGGCTGGACATCGTGCTGGCTTCGCTTTGCGTATATCAATCTGGTTATGTCGAATATACGCTAGTTTTCATGTTGCAGAAATTGAAATCACGTTATCGTCGAGGGATACCCATCAAGGAAGCCTTATGGACGCCGTTGTCAACCTTGGATACCTGGGCCCCTATGCCCTCGAATGGTTCAACCTGCTCGTACGCTGGCTGCACATCATCACCGGCATCGCCTGGATCGGCGCTTCCTTCTATTTCGTCTGGCTCGACAACACCATCCGCCCGCCCGCGCCGGGCTCGGAGCTGGCGAAGAAGGGCGTGTCGGGCGAGCTGTGGGCGGTGCACGGGGGAGGCTTCTACAACCCGCAGAAATACCTGGTGGCGCCCGCCGAGCTGCCCACGGAACTCCACTGGTTCAAGTGGGAAGCCTATTCGACCTGGCTGTCGGGCTTCGCGCTGCTCGTCATCGTCTACTACCTGAACGCCCAGGCCATGATGGTCGACCGCGGCGTCGCGGACTTGAGCAGCTGGCAGGCGATCGGCATCGGCCTGGGCAGCCTGGTGGCCGGCTGGATCGTCTACGACCTGCTGTGCCGCTCGCCCCTGGGCCGGCACGACCTGGCCTTCGGGCTCACGATCTTCGCCTTCCTGGTCGCGAGCAGCTATGTGCTCACCCACCTGCTCAGCGGCCGCGCCGCCTTCCTGCACGTGGGCGCGATGATCGGCACCATGATGGTGGCGAACGTCGCCATGCTGATCATCCCGGGCCAGCGCAAGATGGTGAACGCCATGCTGGCGGGCGAGAAGCCCGATCCCGTCCACGGCATCAAGGCCAAGCAGCGCAGCGTCCACAACAACTACTTCACCCTGCCGGTGCTGTTCATCATGATCAGCAACCACTATGCGATGACCTACCGCCACCCATATTCCTGGGCGGTGCTGGGTGCGATCATGGCGGCGGGCGTGCTGATCCGCCACTTCTTCAATCTGCGCCACAAGGGCCGCGTCGAGTGGCGCTATCCGCTTGCCGGCGTGGCGATCCTGGCTTGTGTCGCGGTGGCGATCGCACCAAAAGCGCCTGCTTCGATCGCGGCGGCGGCGCCCGGCGTCGACGAGACGGCGCGCTTCGCCCGGGTGCGCACCATCATCGAGCAGCGCTGCGTGTCCTGCCATGCCGCCCACCCGACCCAGCCCGGCTTCGCCACGGCGCCCGCGGGCGTGATGCTGGACACGGCGGAACACGTGAGCCAGAACGCCGCGCGCATCTACCAGCAGACCGTGCAGATGAAGGCGATGCCGCTGGCGAACCTCACCAACATGACCGATGCCGAACGGGCGCAGGTCGGCGCCTGGTTCGAAGCCGGCGCAAAAACAGGAAAACAGTGAATGAACACCTCACCGCAAGAACGCCTGCTGGCCTGGATCGACGCCCACTTCGACGAGGAGGTCGGCTTCCTGCAGCAGGTCATCCGGATCCCGACCGACACCCCGCCGGGGAACAATGCGCCGCATGCCGAGGCCGTGGCAGGCATGCTGGAGCAATACGGCTGGACGGCCGAGCGGCACGCCGTGCCTGCCCAGGCGGTGCGCGACTACGGCATGGAAAGCATCACCAACCTGATCGTGCGCCGGCCCTACGGCGCGGGCGGGCCGACCGTCGCGCTCAATGCCCATGGCGACGTGGTGCCGCCGGGCGAGGGCTGGACCAAAGCACCCTACGGCGCCGAGATCATTGAGGGCGCCATGTACGGCCGCGCGGCCGCCGTCTCGAAGAGCGACTTCGCCACCTATGTGTTCGCGGCGCGGGCCTTGGAAAACCTCGGCGTGCCGCTCAGGGGCGCGCTCGAGCTGCACTTCACCTACGACGAGGAGTTCGGAGGCCTGCTCGGCCCGGGCTGGCTGCTGGAACAGAAGCTGACCCGGCCCGACTACGTGATCGCGGCCGGCTTCAGCTATCAGATCGTCACCGCCCACAACGCCTGCCTGCAGCTGGAGATCACGGTGCACGGCAAGGCCGGCCATGGCGCCATGCCCGAGACGGCGGTCGATGCGCTGCAGGCCGCGACCCGCATCCTGAACGCCATCTACGGCCAGCTGCCGGAACTGAAGAAGATCAAGTCGACGGTGGCGGGCATCGATTCCCCCACCATGCTGGTCGGTCGCATCGACGGCGGCACCAATACCAATGTGGTGCCGGGCAAGGTGGTCATGAAGCTGGACCGCCGCATGATTCCCGAGGAAGATCCGGTGGCGGTGGAGGCGCAGGTGTGCAGGCTGATCGAGGAGGCGGTGGCCGGGATGCCCGGCATCCGCCTCGAGATCCGGCGCCTGCTGCTCTCGCATGCGCTGCGGCCGCTGCAAGGGGCGGAACGCCTGGTGGAGTGCCTGCAGCGCCACGGCCGTGCGATCCTGGGGGAGGAAATCCCGGCCCAGGGCACGCCGCTGTATGCGGATGCGCGCCTCTACGGCGAGCACGGCATCCCGGCGGTGCTGTACGGCGCCGGCCCGCGTACGGTGCTGGAGGCGAACGCCAAGAAGGCCGACGAGCGCCTGGAGCTCGAGGACCTGCGCAAGGCCACCAAGGTGGTGGCGCTAACGCTGCTCGACTTCCTCGCTCCCGCCTGAGTCCCCACGCGGGACGATGGCGAACTGCGGCGCGCCGCTGTAATCCGGCTTGACGCTGCGCGCCATGAACTGGCGCCAGGCTTTCCTGCCTGGTTCGCCCAGCACGTCGGCGGCATAGGCAAGCGCTGGCTGCATGTTCGAGGGATAGCCGGTAGGGGCGTCCGAATAGCCGGTCATCTGGCCGGGCTTCACCTTGAGCGCCGCGGCCATCCAGGGACTGTCGCAGGGCAGGTTGCGCGCTTCTTCCGGCAGGCTGGCGCGGAATGCCTGTCCGATGGTGGCGTAGAGGGGGGAAGTGGCGCTGTCCCGCACCATCATGCTGTACATCGCCGCATCGAGCCAGCAGGCGCCGTCGCCGATCATGCGCTGTACAGGGAATGTCGCTTTCCAGCGCAAGAGTTCGCGCGCCTTGCCGAAGCCGAGTTCGGCGACATGGCCGACGGCGGACGTGAAGAAATCGTCTTGCCACGGAGCGAGGCCGCGCTTGCCCGCATAGACGATGGCATAACCGTTGACGAGCACGCCAAGGGCATTCGCTTTCCGATTGTGCGTGTAATTGGCGTTGTACCAGTCCAGGTTGCTTTCGAGGATTTCCAGGAAATGGCGCTTGAGCGGATGTGCGTCCGGCGTGATGTAGGCCGCCTCGCCGAGCGTGCGCAAGCCCCAGGCCTGGCCGCGCACCTGTTCCGGCACGAGCAGCCCCTTCCGGTTTTCGCGGTAGCCCGGATTTGATGCGAACACATTGTACATGGCCCAGAACTGCAGTTCTTCAAGGTAGTAATGGTCGCCCGTGAGCAGGTAGGGAAGGTAGGCGAAGGCCGGTTGGTGCGAGACGTCATGCTGGTTCGGCGTGGCGCAGGCCCCCCTGGCGGCGCAGGCGGGAAACTGCTCGCGCCTGCCGGTCGCGGGGTTGAGCGTATCGCTCGCGTTGCCGACGACGGTCATGTAGGGATAGTCGAGCAAACTGACGGGAAGGCCGGTGCCTTCGTCGCGGTAGTGTATCGACCAGCTGCCGGCAAGATCGGCGGTGCCGAGCGTGATCGCACGGGCCTCCGGGCCCATCCCCAGCAGGTAGGACGCAGCCCAGGCCGGCAGCAGTCCAATGTCGCCGCGGCCTCCCGTGGTCGGCATCGCGCGCAAGGCCGCGCCAACGCCCATCGGTTCGGTCTTCGGACCATGCCAGGACGCGAATGCGCCGGCCATCTTGCTTTCATCGATGCGCACCGACTGGTCATAATTCGGCAGGGCCCGCGAGGCGATCAGCTGGCGGGTGTCGTGGCGCACGTGGACGTCGGCGTCGCCGCCCCACCAGAACTGCTTGCGCCAGCGCGCGTGGTGGTAGTGGTTCAGCCCCTCCCGGCGGTAGACCTCGTCCTTGCCGACGGTGATGCGGGCGTCGTAGACGAAGTTCTGCGGAGCCGGCTCCCAGGCCCAGTTGTTCTCCACGGTGACGTCGATGCGCGCCCGGCCGGCCTGCGGATACCAGCGCAGGGCGAAGCGCGCGGCCAGGTGCGGATGGGGGCGGCCGCCGGCGTCGAGCAGGGGCGTGGACACCAGCCATTCGCGCACCAGCGGGCCGTCGAGCCAGAGGGCGGCCTTGTTCTGTTCCAGCAGCGGGCGCAGGGTGGCGGTCCAGGCCTTGCCCTTGAAACGCGCCTCGACCCTGGCGTCCAGCTCCTTGGCGGGCAGCGCGCTACCGGCCATCGCGCCCTTCGAAGCCCCAGTCACCAGCCCAATGACGACGGGACGCGCAGGCGCCAGGCGTTCGAGCACCAGCGAGACGACGGCATGCCGCACCGAGCCGTCGGGATGGTGCGCCTTGACGTCGGTTTGCACCGGCAGGATGCTGCCGTCGGCGAGCTTCGCCTGCAGCTGCTGGCCCGGCCTGAACTCGCCGACGCCGAAGACCTGTCCGAAGGTGACCGGAACATCGGCCTGGTCGCGCTTGCCGTTGTTCTCGAAGGAGAGCGTGGCCAGCGCGCCGGGGATCGCCGCCGGCGGCGCGGGCGGGGGACGATCGGACGTACGCGGCTTGTCCGGTTTCGCTGCTGGTGTGGTCCCGTAACGCAGTTCGATCACGCGCCCGGCATCGAGGCCCCCGCCGGCCGGCAGGCCCCTGGGCGTGTCGGTCGAGGACTGGGCATGGGCCTCGCACACGAGGACAGCGGACAGGAGGAAGAGAATCAGGCGGGAGATCAGCATGAGGGGGAAGAAAACCGTCTAATGAAAAAGGGCAAGCCGAGGCGCCCTGGGGCGCCCGGCATGTTACACCTTATTCTGCGATCACTTCGCCGGCTTGAGCGTGCGCTCGAACAACTGCCAAATGCGGCGGTACTGGTCGTACCAGGCTTCCGGCTGTACGTAGCCGTGGCGCTCCAGCGGATAGCTGGCCAGCTCCCAGTGGTCCTTTTTGAGCTCGATCAAGCGCTGGGCCATGCGCACGGAGTCCTGGTAGAACACGTTATCGTCGATCATGCCGTGGGCGATCAGGAGATGGCCTTGCAGCTTGTCGGCGTACTCGATCGGCGACGAGATTTTATAGGCCACCGGGTCGATGTCCGGCGTATTCAGGATGTTGGCCGTGTACTCGTGGTTGTAGGTCACCCAGTCGGTCACCGGACGCAGGGCGGCGCCGGCCTTGAAGGTTTCCGGCGCGCGCAGCAGGGCCATGAAAGTCATGAAGCCGCCGTAGCTGCCGCCGTAGACGCCCACGTTCTTCGCATCGCCCTGGTGCTGCGCGACCATGTAGTTCACGCCGTCGATGTAGTCGACCAGTTCCGGGTGGCCCATCTGGCGGTAGATCGCGGTGCGCCACTTGGCGCCATAACCCTTGGAGGCGCGGTAGTCCATGTCGAGCACGATGTAGCCGTTCTGGACCAGCAGGTTGTGGAACATCTGCTCGCGGAAGTAGTTCGGATAGCGCTTGCTGACGTTCTGCAGGTAGCCGGCACCGTGCACGAACGTCACCACCGGGTACTTCTTGCCCGGATCGAGCTGGGCCGGGCGATACAGCTTGGCCCAGACCGGGTCGCCGCCGGCGCTCGAAGGCACCGCCACGTACTGCGGCTCGATCCAGCTGCGCGCCTTGTAGGCCTCGCTGCGGGTATCGGTCAGCTTCACGGCCGCGCCGCCATTGGCGGGTACGGTGGCCACCTGCACCGGGGTGTAGCTGGCGGAGTAGTGGACCAGCAGCTTGCGCTCGTCCGGCGACAGGCGGAAGCGCTCGACGCCGTCCAGGCTGGTGACTTCCTTCACGCCACCTTTGGCGCCGACGGCGCAGACCTCGTAGTCGCCCGGGTTGGCGCGGTTGCACATCACCCAGGCCATGCTGCCGTCCTGCGACCAGCGCACGTCCGAGGCTTCCCACTTGCCGCTGGTGAGGGCGCGTGGCGCTCCACCATTGGCATCCTGGGTGTACAGGTGCGAATAGCCGCTTTCCTCGGACAGGTACCACAGGGTGCGGTTGTCCGGCAGCCAGCCGAATTCGTTGTTGTCGTAGTTGATCCAGGCCCCGTCGGTGAGGCGGTGTACCGGCTTGAGTCTGGCGGCCTGCAGGTCGACGGTGGCGATCCAGCGGTCCTTGTTGTCGACCGCGCGCAGCATCACGGCGGCGCTGGCGCCGTTCGCGGTCCATTCGATGGCGTCGGCGCCGTCGATCACGCGCACCGCGCGGTTGCCTTTCAGCGGATCTTTCTTGGCGGCGGCGCGCAGCTCGGCCAGCGGGTCGGTGGCGACGCCCGGCAGCACGTCGAAGGACAGGTCCTGCACCCGGTTGGTGCGCAGGTCGACCAGTTTCAGGGCATGCGCCGGCGGCATGGCGCGGCCGACGCGGGTGCGCACGTCCTCGAATTCCTCGTAGCCCGATTCCGTCACGTAGCGCGGCATCTTGCCGGCCTTCCCCTTGTCCGCGCCCTTCGGCTCGGTCACCACCAGCAGCCAGCGGCCGTCGGGCGACAGCACGGTGCTCTCGATGCTCACCTTGTCGCCCAAGTAGACCGGGCTCGGGGGCAGGGTCGGGTCGCTGCGACGCTGCTCGTTCATGCGCTCGCGCATGGCGTCGCGATCGTCCTTCTGGCGCTTCAGGTGCGCGCTCAGTTGCAGTTGCTGCTCGCGCAGCGGGTCGTCTTCGGCGGCTGCCGGGTCCTTCGCCGCGCGCGGCAGGGCGGCCGGGCCGACGATCTTGCTGGAGCGCTCCCACAGATACCAGTCGTTGCCGATGCGGTAGTGCACGCCCCGCTCGTCGGCGGTGAACTGCATGGCGTCCAGCTTGCTGGCGCCGCGCGTGATCTGCAGCAGGGCGCCGCTCTTGAGGTCGCGTTCGAACAGGTCGCCGTTACGCAGCATCAGGGCGCGGCTGTGGTCACGGTTGTAGACGACGTCGGCGCCGTCGATCTTCGCCAGGTCGGCATCCGCCACCTGCTTCGGCTTGGCGCCCTGGGTGACCACCCAGGTGTCGCGGATCGGCGAACCGGTGCGCTTCTGCTTGTAGTACACCTGCTTGCCGTCCCAGCTGAACCAGGCGGTCTCCACCGGGGTGCCGATCCAGTCAGGGTGGGACATGGCCTGGTCGAGGGTGATGGGCGTGGATGCCGCCGCCGGCAGCGCCAGGGCGAGAGCCGCCGCGAAGAGGGACAGGGAAGGTGTGCGCATTGTCATAAAGAGCTGAGTGGATGGGACTTTCTTGCCAGAAAAACGCGCTTGCATTCTAGCTCAGCAGACAATGTTGCGGTGAAGCGAAACAGGCCTGAAAAACGCCCAAAAAAACAGCGCCGCCGTACGTACGTACAGGCGGCGCATGCATATATGGGGCACTGCTGCGGCGCAGCGTGCGGGCGTCGTATCAGCCGCGGACGGCCGGCGCCCAGCCGCCGTGGGCGGCGTAGAGTTCGATCGAAAAGCTGCGCACGGCGGCGATGGCGCTGGCGACAAGACGGCGGGTGGATGCGGCCATGGTGTTCTCCTTGAATACGGTAAGAGGTGATGCGATGTTGCGTTGCAGTATAAGAACATCCGCGTCATAAATAAACTTTCGGTTTGTGATCTCCGCGATAGATGCGGCGAATAATTGTCGACTTCTCTCGATCCCAGATATTTACGACGCGAATGTCTCATTGCCGCCACTGTGAATGAAAAGGGCTGGCAGGAAAGGCCAGTGTTCAGGGTGGTGCGAATCTTGCATGTTCTTCCGTCATGAACTCGCCAGGCAGTGCCTCACCCTCCTTACGCATCGTTGTCGTCAATCCCGCGCTCGTGACGGGGGAGCAGGACGGCGCCGGCGCCGAACAGGCGCGCCGCAGCGCCGCCCTGCGCATCGGCCTCCTTGAATGCGGCTACGACCTGGTGGCCTCGCTGCCGGCCGACGCCTGGCTCGCGGAGCGCATCGGCCAGCTGCAGCCGGACATGATCATCGTCGACAGCGCCTCCAGCGCCCGCGACATCCTCGAGCACATCGTCATCGCGACCATGGATGCGCGCCGCCCGATCGTGCTGTTCACCGAAGACGACGCGCCAAGCAGCATGGACGCGGCCCTGGATGCCGGCGTCTCGGCGTATATCGTGGCCGGCCTGCAGGCCGAGCGGGTCAAGCCCGTGCTCGACGTGGCGCTGGCGCGCTTCCGGCGCGAGCAGAAGCTGCTGGAGGAACTGGAGGGCACGCGCCAGAAGCTGCTTGATCGCAAGCTGGTCGACCGCGCCAAGGGACTCCTGATGACGCGCTACCGGCTGAGCGAAGACCAGGCCTACCAACGCCTGCGCAGCATGGCGATGAACAAGAACATGAAGCTGGCCGAGATCGCGCAGCGGCTGATCGACGTGGAAGACCTGCTCGGCTAGCGCCGGCGGACGTATAAAGGATCACTATGGCAGTCTTTCAGGACAGCGGCGCATGGATCGCCGGCTCGGACAAACCGGAAGTTCGCGAGGTGCGGATCGGCTTCATGCCGCTCGCGGACTGCGCGCCCCTGGTGATGGCGTCGGTGCTCGGCTTCGACGAGAAGCACGGCTTGCGCTTTCAACTCAGCCGCGAACTGTCCTGGACCGGCATGCGCGACCGCCTGCTCGCGGGAGAGCTCGATGCGGCCCACGTGCTGCTTGGCCTGCTTGTCGGACTGCAGATGGGGATCGGCACCCGGCAGCGCCGGATGGCGGTCCTGATGAACCTGAACCAGAACGGACAGGGCATCACGCTCTCGCGCCTGCTTTCCCAGCAGGGCTTGAAGCGTCAGGAGCGGCGCCTGCGCTTCGCCCATACCTTCCCCACGGGGAACCATGCGATGTTCCTGTATTACTGGCTGGCGGCGCAGGGCATCGACCCGCTGGCGGACTGCGACATGGTGACGGTGCCCCCAGGCCAAATGGCGGCCAGCCTGGCGGCGGGCCACATCGACGGCTTCTGCGCGGGCGAACCCTGGGGTCAGCGCGCCGTGCGCGAGGGCCTGGGCGCGCTGGCGGCCTCCAGCGACGCCATCTGGCCGGACCATCCGGGCAAGGTGCTCGGCACGAGCGCGGATTTCGCGGCCGCGCATCCGCACACCTGCCGCGCGATGATCGCGGCCCTGCTGGACACGGTGCGCTGGCTGGATGCGTCGCGCCTGAACCGCGAAGCGGCGGCCGAGGTGCTGTCCAGTCCCGGCTACGTGAACGCGGACCGCGAGCTGCTCCAGGTCTGCCTGGCGGGACGCGGAAGTAACCCCGTGAAGATCCGCGGCCACAACGGCCTGCGCTTCTTCGGCGGCGGCGAGGCCACTTTTCCCTGGCTGTCCGACAGCATGTGGTTCCTGACCCAGCAGCGGCGCTGGGGCCTGCTGCGCACCGATCCGCACTGGCGCGCGGTGGCCGCGGAGCTCAACCGCATCGACCTCTACCGCGATGCCGCCAGCCAGGCGGGTGTCGACGTCCCGGCTGCCGACATGCGCAGCTCGACCCTGCTCGACGGCCGCGTGTGGGACGGTAGCGACGCCGCGGCCTACCTCGCCTCATTCGGGAGCACGGCCTGAAGCGGTGCGCTCGCTTGCATCATTCGCGGGCATGTTGCACCGCAATGTAGCGCGCTGCGGGCGAGCGCGCCTGCGCTTCCCTCTGGCGCCTGCGTGGCACGGCTCTTGCTCATAGTGGGTACAGGGTCAATGGCGATCCTCTTCATACTTTCGCCGGTCTAACGAAGGACCGGCAACCAGGACAACGGCGTCCGCGGCTACCTGCTTCATTCACGAGCAGGAGCGCGGACGCCGTTTTGTTTTCCAAAGGAAGAAACATGGCCAGCAAAGCGGACAGCATCAAGCTTCTCTCTTTCGACACGGCGCCGATGCGCGCCTTCCACCTCACCTGGGTGGCCTTCTTCATCTGCTTCTTCGCCTGGTTCGCCTGCGCACCGCTCATGCCGGTGATCAAGGGCGAGTTCGGCCTCTCGATGGAGCAGATCGCCAACATCAATATCGCGGCCGTCGCGATCACCATCTTCGTGCGCCTCATCGTCGGCCCCCTGTGCGACCGCTACGGCCCGCGCAAGACCTACACCGGCCTGCTGCTGCTCGGCGCGATTCCCGTGCTGGGCGTGGCCATGGCGCAGAGCTATGAAAGCTTCCTGCTGTTCCGCCTCGGGATCGGGGCCGTCGGCGCGAGCTTCGTCATCACCCAGTACCACACCTCGGTGATGTTCGGCCCGAAGGTGGTCGGCACCGCCAATGCGGCGGCGGCCGGCTGGGGCAACAGCGGTGGCGGCGCGGCGCAGGCCGTGATGCCGCTGCTGCTCACCGCGGTCACCATGCTGGGTGTCTCGCAGGCCCTGAGCTGGCGCGTGGCCCTCGTGGTGCCGGGCCTGATGATGATCGTGATGGCCTTCTTCTACTGGCGCTACACCCAGGATTGCCCGGCCGGGAACTACGACGACTTGCGCGCGCAGGGAGAGCTGCCGCAGGGCGGCAAGGGCGGCTGGGCGAGCTTCCGCGAGGCCTGCCGCAACCACCGCGCCTGGCTGCTCTTCGTCACCTATGGCGCCTGCTTCGGCATCGAGATCTTCATCCACAACATCGCGGCCGTGTACTACGTCGACAAGTACGGCCTCTCGCTGGGCGCCGCGGGCCTGGCGGCCGGCAGCTTCGGCCTGCTGGCCCTGTTCGCCCGCGCCCTGGGCGGCTGGCTCTCGGACCGCAGCGCACGCAAGGGCAGCCTGAACAGCCGCGTCACCGTGCTGTTCGTCCTGATGATCGGCGAGGGCCTGGGCCTGCTGTGGTTCGCCCAGGCCGACGGCGTCGCCTATGCCGTGATCGCCATGCTGTGCTTCGGCCTCTTCACCCACATGGCCTGCGGCGCCACCTATGCGCTGGTGCCCTTCGTGGCGCCCAAGGCGCTGGGCGGGGTGGCCGGCATCGTCGGCGCCGGCGGCAATGTCGGCGCCGTGCTGGCCGGCTTCCTGATGAAGGGCACGGGCGACATCGCCCAGACCCTCACCATCCTGAGCGTGCTGGTGCTGGTCTCGAGCCTGTGCGCCATCGCCGCCCGTTTCACCATTGGCGCCGCGCAGGATGCCCCCCTCGCTACCGCCGCTTAAGGAGTACGCAATGCATATCGTCGTCGTCGGCCACGGCATGGTGGGCCATAAATTCGTCGAGACCCTGCTGGCAGCGGGCACGCCCGGCCTGCGGGTCACCATCCTCGGGGAGGAGCCGCGTCCCGCCTACGACCGGGTCCACCTGTCCGAATTCTTCAGCGGGAAGAGCGCCGAGGACCTGTCGCTCGTCGCGCCCGGCTTCTTCGAGCGCGACGATGCGCTGCTGCGGCTGAATGCCCGCGTGACCGGGATCGACCGCGAGGCGCGCACCGTTCTGCTTGCCGATGGCGAAACCGTCGCCTACGACAGGCTGGTGCTGGCCACCGGTTCCTATCCCTTCGTGCCGCTGGTTCCCGGGGCGGACCGCAAGGACTGCTTCGTTTACCGCACCATCGAAGACCTGGAGGCGCTGCGGGAGTGCGCCGTCCGCGGAGGCGGATCGCGTTCGAAGACGGGCGTCGTGGTCGGCGGCGGCCTCCTGGGCCTCGAATGCGCCAAGGCGCTGCGCGACCTCGGCCTGCAGACCCACGTCGTCGAATTCGCCCCGCGCCTGATGGCGGTGCAGGTCGACGAGCCGGGCGCGCGCGTCCTGCGCAACAGGATCGAGGAGCTGGGCGTGCAGGTGCACACCCAGAAGAACACCTTGGCCATCGTCGACGGTGAGGTTGGCACGCATCGCATGCAGTTCGCCGACGGCACCCATCTGGACGCGGACATGATCGTGTTCTCGGCCGGCATCCGTCCACGCGACGAGCTGGCGCGCCATGGCGGCCTGGCGCTCGGCCAGCGTGGCGGCATCGTGATCGACGACTGCTGTTTGACATCGGACCCGCACATCTACGCCATCGGCGAATGCGCGCTCTGGAATGGCCAGCTGTTCGGCCTGGTGGCGCCGGGCTACGACATGGCGCGCACGGCGGCCCGCCATATCCTGCTTGAGGAGGGCGCGTTCACCGGCGCCGACATGAGCACCAAGCTCAAGCTCATGGGCGTGGACGTGGCGAGCATCGGCGACGCGCATGGCGCCACGAAGGGCGCGCGCAGCTATCAGTTCCTGGACGAGCGCAAGCAGGTCTACCGCAAGATCGTGACCTCCGATTGCGGCCAATACCTGCTCGGCGCCGTGCTGGTGGGCGACGCGACTCCTTACGGCGAACTGCTGCAGATGATGCTGAACCGGATCGCGCTGCCGGCTTCGCCCGAAGTCCTGATCCTGCCGCAGCTCGACGGCGCCGCGCGTCCGGCGCTCGGCGTGGATGCATTGCCGGCCGGCGCCCAGATCTGCTCCTGCAACGACGTCTCCAAGGGGGCGCTGTGCGAGGCGGTCGCGGGCGGCGCCACCTCGGTCGGCGCCCTGAAGAGCTGTACGAAGGCCGGCACCGCCTGCGGTGGCTGCGTTCCCTTGATGACCCAGGTGATGAACGCCGAGCTGTCGCGCCTGGGCGTGGCGGTCAACGACCACCTGTGCGAACACTTCGCCTGCTCGCGCCAGGAGCTCTACCACATCGTGCGCGTGGAAGGCATCCGCAGCTTCGGCGAACTGCTGGCGAAGCACGGCAAGGGGCTGGGCTGCGACATCTGCAAGCCGGTGGCGGCGAATATCCTTGCATCAAGCTGGAACGACTTCGTCCTGAAACCGGAACACGCCAGCCTGCAGGACTCGAACGACTACTTCCTCGGCAACATCCAGAAGGACGGGACCTATTCCGTGGTCCCGCGCATGCCGGGCGGCGAGGTGACGGCGGACGGCCTGATCGCGGTGGGGCAGGTGGCCAGGAAGTATGGCTTGTACACCAAGATCACGGGCGGCCAGCGGGTCGACCTGTTCGGCGCGCGCCTGGAGCAGCTGCCGCAGATCTGGGAAGAGCTGATCGCCGCCGGCTTCGAGTCCGGCCACGCCTACGGGAAGTCGCTGCGCACCGTGAAATCCTGCGTCGGTTCGACCTGGTGCCGCTACGGCGTGGGCGACAGCGTGGGCTTCGCGATCGCGCTGGAGAACCGCTACAAGGGCTTGCGCGCGCCGCACAAGATCAAGTTCGGCGTGTCCGGCTGCACCCGCGAATGCGCCGAGGCCCAGGGCAAGGACGTGGGCCTGATCGCCACCGAGAAGGGCTGGAACCTCTATGTCTGCGGTAACGGCGGCATGAAGCCGCGCCATGCGGAACTGATCGCGTCCAACCTCGACGAGGCGACGGTGGTGAAGCTGGTCGACCGCTTCCTGATGTTCTACGTGCGCACCGCCGGCCGCCTGCAGCGCACCAGCGTGTGGCGCGAGAACCTGGAGGGCGGGCTGGAATACCTCAAGCAGGTGGTGGTCGAGGACAAGCTGGGCATCGCCGCAGAACTGGAGGCGCAGATGCAGCACGTGGTCGACACCTATGCCTGCGAATGGAAGGAAGCCGTCAGCAATCCCGAGGTGCGGCGCCGCTTCCGCCATTTCGTCAACAGCGAGGCAGCGGACAGCAATGTCGTGTTCGTGCCGGAGCGCGGCCAGATCCGCCCGGCCAGTCTTGAAGAGCGACGCGGACGCGTCATCCCGATCGCCGCCAGCGCGGCCTGAACAGGAGCCCAACATGCACCGAGACCCGAATTTAAAGCTGAATGCGCTTCAGAACTGGACCGCCGTCTGCGCCATCGACGACATCGTCCCCGATACCGGCGTCTGCGCCCTGTTGAACGATCGCCAGGTAGCGATCTTCCGCGTCGGGACGGAAGAGCCCCGCGTGTTCGCCATCGACAACTTCGACCCCAACGCCGGGGCCGCGGTCCTGTCGCGCGGCCTGGTCGGCAGCATCGGCGAGCGCATCGTGGTGGCCTCGCCCATCTACAAGCAGCACTTCGACCTGCACAGCGGCGAATGCCTGGAAGCCCCCGAACATTCGGTGGCGAGCTACCCGGCCCGCGTGGAAGGAGGCAAGGTATGGATCGTCCCGTGAAGCAGAAGCTGGTCGTCGTCGGCAACGGCATGGCCGGCATGCGCACCGTCGAGGAGCTGTTGAAGCTCGACGCCGGCATGTACGACATCACCGTGTTCGGCGCCGAGCCCCGCGTGAACTACAACCGCATCCTGTTGTCTCCCGTGCTGGCGGGCGAAAAGCAGCCGGAGGACATCGTCCTGCACCCGCGCGCCTGGTACGAGGAGCACGGCATCGATCTGCACGCGGGCGACCCGGTGGTGGCCATCGACCGCCATCGTCGCGTGGTGCGCGCACGATCGGGGCTGGAAGTGGGCTACGACCGCCTGCTGCTGGCGACCGGCTCGAGCCCCTTCATCGTGCCGGTGCCGGGCTCGAAGCTGCCAGGTGTGATCGGTTTCCGCGACCTCGACGACGTCGATACCATGCTGGCGGCGGCCGGTCGCGGCGGCCATGCGGTCGTCATCGGCGGCGGCCTGCTCGGCCTGGAGGCAGCCAACGGCCTGCTGCGCCGTGGCATGGCGGTGACGGTCGTCCACCTTACGGACAGCCTGATGAACCAGCAGCTCGACCCGCAGGCGGCGCTGCTGCTCAAGGCGGCGCTGGAGCGGCGCGGCCTGCGCATCCTGCTGGGCGCGCAGACGGAAAGCATCCTCGGCGAACACAAGGTGGAAGCGGTGCGCTTCGCCGACGGCCTCGAGGTGCCTGCCGACCTGGTCGTGATGGCGGCCGGGGTGCGGCCGAACATCGCCCTGGCGCGCCAGGCGGGACTGTACTGCGAGCGCGCGATCGTCGTCGACGACACCCTGCAGACCTACGACCCGCGCGTGTACGCGGTGGGCGAATGCGTCCAGCACCGCAAGGCGACCTTCGGCCTGGTCGCGCCGATCTGGGAACAGGCACGCGTCTGCGCCGCCCACCTGGCCGGCTGCGGCCACCGCCGCTACGTGCAGCAGGCGACCGCCACCAAGCTGAAGGTCACCGGCATCGACCTGTACTCGGCCGGCGACTTCAATGGCCTGGAGGACAGCGAGGACCTGGTGCTGCGCGACCGTCATGCCGGCGTGTACAAGCGCCTGGTGCTGACCGGGAACCGCGTCACCGGCGCCGTGCTGTACGGCGACGTGGCGGATGGGCCCTGGTACTTCGACCTGATCCAGAGCGGCGCCGACATCTCCGCCATCCGCGACCGCCTGCTGTTCGGCCCGGCCCTGTGCGGGGCGGCGTGATGGGAGCGCCCATCGTTCCCATCGCACCGGCGGTGCGCACCACCTGTCCCTATTGCGGCGTGGGGTGCGGGGTGAAAGCCACGCCCATGGCGGACGGCGCCCTGATCGAGGGCGACCCGGAGCACATGGCGAGCCGTGGCCGCCTGTGCGTGAAGGGTTCGGCGCTGGGCGAAACCCTGGGCCTGGACGGCCGCCTGCTGGCCCCCGCGATGCGCGAGGAGGGCAGCCTGCGCACGGCGGATTGGGACGAGGCGCTCGACAAGGTCGCGTCGACCTTCGCCTCCATCATCGCCGAGCACGGCCCGGACGCGGTGGCGCTCTACGTCTCCGGCCAGCTGTTGACCGAGGATTACTACGTCGCCAACAAGTTCATGAAGGGCTTCGTCGGCAGCGCCAACATCGACACCAATTCGCGCCTGTGCATGTCGTCCAGCGTCGCCGGCCACAAGCGCGCCTTCGGCGAAGACATCGTGCCCGGCTGCTACGAGGACTTCGAGCTGGCCGACCTGGTCGTGCTGGTCGGCTCGAACACGGCCTGGTGCCACCCGACCCTGTTCCAGCGCATTACCAAGGCAAGGGAAGCACGTCCCGGCCTGCGCATCGTCGCCATCGACCCGCGCCGCACGGCCACCTGCGAGCTGGCCGACCTGCACCTGCCCATCAAGGCCGGCAGCGATGTCTGGCTGTTCAACGGCCTGCTGGTTTATCTGGCGCAGACCGGCGCGGTGGACGCGGATTTCGTGGCGACGCACACGCAGGGGCTGGACGGCGCTCTGGCGGCGGCCGCCGAATGCGTGGACATCGGTTTCGTGGCGCGCAGCTGCGGCATCGACGCGCGCCTCGTGGCCGAGTTCTACGAAGCCTTTGCCGCCACGGCCAAGGTCGTCACCGCCTATTCGCAAGGCGTGAACCAGTCTTCCAGCGGCACCGACAAGGTCAACGCGATCATCAACTGCCACCTGCTCAGCGGCCGCGTCGGCAAGCCGGGCATGGGCCCGTTCTCGCTGACCGGCCAGCCCAATGCCATGGGCGGGCGTGAAGTTGGAGGCCTCGCGAACATGCTCGCCAGCCATCTCGAACTCGACCAGCCCGCGCACCGCGAGCTGGTGCGCGGCTTCTGGGATGCGCCAAGGATGGCCGCCAACCCCGGCCTGAAGGCGGTCGAGCTGTTCCGCGCCATCGAGGAGGGCAGCGTCAAGGCGGTCTGGATCATGGCCACCAATCCGGTGGTCAGCCTGCCCGACGCCGACCAGGTGCGGCGTGCGCTGGCGCGCTGCGAGCTGGTGGTGGTGTCGGACATGACCGCCGCCACCGACACCGCCGAACTCGCCGACGTGCTGCTGCCGGCCCTTGGCTGGGGAGAAAAGGACGGCACGGTCACCAATTCGGAACGCTGCATCTCGCGCCAGCGCGCCTTCCTGCAGGCGCCCGGCCAGGCGCGCGCCGACTGGTGGGCGATCTGCGAGGTGGCCCGGCGCATGGGCTACCAGGGATTCGACTACATGGACGCGCATGCCATCTTCGACGAACATGCCCGGCTGTCCGGCTGGCGCAATGACGCCCAGGGCGCGCCGCGTGCCTTCCGCATCGATGGCCTGGCCGGCCTGGACCGCGCGGCCTACGACGCCCTCGCGCCGATCCAGTGGCCGGTGCCGCCAGGCGGCGAGGGCACGGCGCGGCTGTTCGCCGACGGCGGCTATGCCCATGCCGACGGCAAGGCGCGCTTCGTCGCGACCAGGCCGCGCCTGCCGGCCAATGCGGCGGGCGGCGACTACCCCTTGACCCTGAACACCGGCCGCCTGCGCGACCAGTGGCACACCATGACGCGCACCGGCAAGTCGCCCCGCCTGGCCGGCCACGCGCCCGAGCCCTTTGTGGACATGCACCCGCACGACGCGCTGCTGGCCGGCGTGCGCGAGGGAGAGCTGGCGCGCGTGCGCAGCCGCTGGGGCTCGCTGGTGGCGCGGGTCAGCCATGGCGGCGGCATCGCGCGCGGCAGCGCCTTCGTTCCGATTCACTGGACCGGCCAGAACGCCTCGGACGCGCGGGTGGGGGCGGTCGTGAATCCCGTTGTCGACCCGGTCTCGGGCGAGCCGGAATTCAAGCACACGCCGGTGCGGGTCGAACCTTTCGCCCTGGCCTGGCATGGCTTCATCCTCAGCCGCGCGCCGCTCGACCTGTCGGGCGTCGCCAACTGGACGCGGGTGTGCGGCAGCGGTTTCCTGCGCTATGAGCTGGGCGGCCGCGAAGCCGTCTCGCCCGAGTGGGCGAGGGTGCTGCTGGGGGCGGGAAGCGATGCGGACTGGATCGAGTACGAGGACCGGACCGAAGGCATGCTGCGCTGCGCCCTGCTGGCCGGCGGCCGCCTGGAGGCCTGCCTGTTCGTCTCGCGCAGGCCGGAGCTGCCGGCACGCGGCTGGCTGGGCGGCCTGTTCGCCCTGGACGAACTGTCCTCCCGCGACCGCGCCACCCTGCTGGCCGGGCGTGCCGCAGTCCAGGGCAGCGATCCGGGACCCACGGTCTGCGCCTGCTTCGGCGTCGGCCGCAACACCATCCGCAGCGCCATCGTGCAGCAAGACCTGAAGGATGCGGGCGCCGTCACCGCCTGCCTGCGCGCGGGCGGCAACTGCGGTTCCTGCCTGCCGGAGATCCGGCAGCTGCTCGCCGAAGCGCGCTAGCCGCCTTCCGCACACCCCTCGCAGGCCGGACAGCTCCGCTGTTCCGGCCTTTATGCGTCGTAAATGACCTCCCTGTGACAGGTCCCCCATCTTCCCTCTGTAAACACAGGAAACTGTGGCAAAACCGCAACAAACATGTTTAGGAAAACGGGGCTAAACTGCGCAGCTTTTTTGAAACTCAGTTGAGTTCCTCAAACCAACTTTGTATAACTGCCACAACCGAAGTGCCATACCCAGAGACGCAGAGCGACCAGCATCACCGTTTAGTAAATGATGCCAAACGCACCTGCTGGCGCCGGTCCAGGTGTGCCGCGAGCCGGGAGTGTCCCCCTGTCGCGACAGATAAAGAGCCCATCCACAGGGCACAATAAGGAGATGTGAAATGATGTTCAGCAAAGTTCTTGCATCGCGCCCCGCCGTGCGTTCCACCGTACGCATCAGCGCCACGCCGATCGCCACCGCGGTCGCCATGGCGCTCCTGAGCATGGGCGCCCAGGCCCAGACGACCACCGACGCCCCGGCGGCCGCCGGCTCCCAGCCGACCACCGTGGTCGTGACCGGCTATCGCTATGCGATCGAGAAGAGCCTCGACCAGAAGCGCGATGCCAACTCGATCGTCGAGGTCGTCACCGCCGAAGACGTGGGCAAATTCCCGGACAAGAACGTCGCGGACGCGCTGCAGCGCGTGCCGGGCGTGGTCGTCACCCGCAGCGGCGGTGAAGGCAAGAACGTCAGCGTGCGCGGCCTGTCGTCGGAGCTGACGCTGACCCAGCTGAACGGCAACTACATCGCCACCGCCGAATCGAACGGCGATCCGACCCGTTCCTTCAACTACACCCTGATGCCCTCGAACATGCTGGGCAGCGCCGAGCTGTACAAGACGCCGGAAGCGCGCCTCGACGAAGGCGGCATCGGCGGCACCGTCATCCTGCGCACCCGCCGTCCGCTGGACGTCGAGTCGGGCAGCGGCTTCGTCAACATGGAAGGCACCTGGGCCGACACCACCAAGAAGACCGATCCGCAGATCTCCGGCCAGTACGCCTGGCACGACAAGAGCAACCGTTTCGGCGTGCTGGTCGGCTTCACCCAGCAGAAGCGCACCGTGCGCACCATGAGCACGAGCACCGAGAACTGGCAGTGGTACGGCGACGACTACGACGGCCACCCGGCGACCGACGTCAACGGCAAGCCTTCGGACCTGACCTCCTACTGGTGGGGCGAGTCGGGCTTCTATGACCAGAACGGCAAGTACTACACCAACTTCATGATGCCGACCTCGGTCAACTTCAACGTCCGCGAAGAAGAGCGCGAACGCAAGGGCGGCCAGATCACCCTGCAGTTCAAGCCGCTGCGCAACCTGAACATGACCGCGAACTACTTCCGCTTCGACCTGAAGCAGAATTCGCAGACCAATACCCTGAAGGTGCCGGAGTGGAACCTGGCCCGCTACAGCGGCGACGGCAACTGGCCGGGCGGCCGCCTGCTCGACGGCCTGACCTTCGACCCGAGCGGCACCATCGTCACCGGCGCCAACTACAGCATGCATCCGGGCAAGGCCTACTACTGCAGCGAAGCCCAGGCCGCCGCCAACGGCCAGGCGCCGGGCGGCTGGGGTCCGGACGACTGCACCGTGCCGACCCCGCAGATCACCGGTTCCTACAACCGCGAGAAGTCGCTGTCGCAAGCCTTCGACTTCGAAGTCGACTGGAAGGGCCAGTCGCTGGACGCCACCTTCAAGGCTGGCCGCACCTGGGCCAGGGGCGGTCCGGAGCTGCAGTTCTCCGCGCCGATGAAGCCGCGCATGCAGAACGCCGACGGCAGCTGGGCGCTGGGTAACACCGCTACGTCCTGGAGCCTGGCGGGCACTCCGAGCATGACCTTCTCGCCGCAGCTGATGGCCAACCTGCGCAACGGCATCGCCGAGATCGACCTCGGCTCGACCGCATCCTCGTGGACCAAGAACAGCAACGAGCAGAACTTCGCCCAGGCCGACTTCACCTGGCATGCCGACAGCAACTGGCTGGATTCGGTGCAGTTCGGCGCCAAGTACCGCGACGGCGGCATCAGCCGCAGCACCGGCAACAACTACTGGACCTGCAAGGGCCTGACCGGCTACGACAACCGCTACCAGAACGGCTGCGACACCAACGCCAACAAGTTCCGTCCGGAGTTCATGTACGGCGAGTCGCTGCCGAACATCGTCGGCGCCATCAATGCCAGCGCTTTCCCGGGCATTAACTTCCCGGCCTATATCGCGCACCTGAACAATACCTATGGCGAGATGCAGACGCGTAACGAAGACAACTTCGTGTACAACGTCGAGGAGGAGATCAGCGCACTGTACTTCCAGGCCAATATCAAGATCAAGACCGAACGCCTGCGCGGCAACATCGGCCTGCGCTACGTGCGCACCAAGCAGCACGCGGATTCGACCGACCAGGTCGACTATTACAACGACTACTTCTTCAACGGTCCCGACGGCCGTCCGGCGCCTTGCCTCCCGGGCGGCGCACCGGCCACCGGCGCACCAAGCGGCTCGGGTTGCATCAGCGGATTCACCGTCCTGCCTGACAGCCAGACCAACCCGGCGACCCGCCACGTGTCGACCTTCGTGGTCAGCGCGCTGGACCGCACCTACAACGACGTGCTGCCGAGCCTGAACCTGGCCTACGACCTGAGCGACACCTTGCTGCTGCGCGGCGCCGCATCGAAGGTGATCGCGCGCCCGAGCTACAGCAGCATCGCGTCGCCGGGTGGCCTGAACTACTACAGCCAGGAGTACGTCAACGACCGCCGCCTGATCGGTGGCGGCGACCAGCAGGGCTGGTTCGGTTCGGGCAGCAACAAGAGCCTGGAACCGTACCAGGCCGACCAGTACGACCTGGGCCTGGAGTGGTACTTCCAGCGCGGCTCGGTGCTGGGTGGCGGCCTGTTCCGGAAGAACGTGAAGAACTTCTCGGTGCCCGTCGTGCGTGACGTCCAGCTGAACGTGGGCGGAGATTCCGTCACCGTGCAGAACTATTCGACCAGCGCGGGCGGGCGTGACGCGGTGTCGAAGGGCGTCGAACTGTATGCGCAACATACTTTCGCCAATGGCATCGGCTTCCAGGTGAACTACACCTACAACAAGACCAACCAGGCCGCCATCACGCTGGAAGATGGCACCGAGATCGGCACGTCGCCGCTGGTCGGCAGCGCGAAGAACCAGGCCAACGTCACGCTGTTCTACTCGAACGACAAGATGCTGCTGCGTGCTTCGTACAATCGCCGCGGCGAAGTCGTGAACGGCCTGCAGAACGGCCTGAACGTGTATGACGAGCCGTACAGCCAGATCGACCTGAACGCTGCCTACAACTTCACCAAGCAGCTCAGCCTGACCGCGTCGATCCTGAACCTGACGAAGGAAGAGACCCGCTCCTACCTGGGCAACGACACCAAGGACCGCTTCTACTCGAACGGTTACGCCGGACGTGTCGCCTACGTGGGCCTGAACTACAAGTTCTAAGCCTTTCCGTTTCCTCCCCGGTGCTGCTGGCCGGGGAGTCTTTTTCCCAGGCTTTGCCGGTTGTTCCGGCAAGGCCGTCTTCGTTTGGGACAATCATGGAAAAGCAGAACCGCATCCGTTCAATCACGGTCGTCGGTGGCGGCAGTGCGGGCTGGATGGCCGCGGCAAGCCTCGTCACCTATCTCGGCAAGAGCGCCACCGTTCGCCTGGTCGAGTCCGAGGAAATCGGCATCGTCGGCGTGGGGGAGGCGAGTGTCCCCCATATCCGCATGTTCAACGGCCAGTGGCTGGGCATCGACGAAGCCGACTTCGTCAAGCGCACCCACGCCACCGTCAAGCTGGGCATCGAGTTCAATGACTGGGCCAGGCTCGGCGACAGCTATCTGCACGGTTTCGGCACCATCGGCCGCGCCGTGGGGCCGCTGCCCTTCCACCAGTTCTGGCTCAAGCTGCACCATCAAGGACGCGCCGCGCCGATCGGCGCGTACTCGGCGCAGACGGTGATGGCGCCGCAAGGCCGGGTCGCGCCGGGCGACAGGAGCGCGCCGCCGGGCTCGCCCCTGGCCGACATCGCCTATGCCTACCACTTCGATGCGACGCTCTACGCGCGCTTCCTGCGCGAGCTGGCGGAGCAGCGCGGCGTGCAGCGCATCGAAGGCAAGATCGTCAGGGTCAACCAACGCGCGGACAATGGCTTCGTCGAGTCGCTGGTGCTGGAGAACGGCCAGCTCGTCGAGGGTGAACTGTTCATCGACTGCTCGGGCTTCCGCGGGCTGCTCATCGAAGAAACCCTCAAGACCGGCTACGTCGACTGGTCGCATTGGCTGCCCTGCGACCGCGCGATGGCCGTGCCCAGCGAGAAGGTCGATCCGATCACGCCATACACGAAGTCGACCGCGCGCGAGGCCGGCTGGCAGTGGCGCATTCCGCTGCAGCACCGCACGGGCAACGGCTATGTCTATTCGAGCAAATACATCAGCGACGATGAGGCGGCAAGCACGCTGCTTGCGAACCTGGACGGCAAGGCCCTGGCCGATCCGCGCCCGCTGCGCTTCACCACCGGCATGCGCAACAAGTTCTGGAACAAGAACGTCGTGGCGCTCGGCCTGGCCAGCGGCTTCCTGGAGCCGCTCGAGTCGACCAGCATCTATCTCGCGCAGTCGGGCATCACGCGTTTGCTGAGCCTGTTCCCGACGCGCGACATGAGCCCCTTGCTCATCGATCGCTACAACCGCGAATCGGCCTTCGAGTACGAACGCGTGCGCGACTTCCTGATCCTGCACTACCACGCCACCGAGCGCGACGACACGCCCTTTTGGGACTACTGCCGCACCATGTCGGTGCCGGACAGCCTGCGTGAAGCGATGGACCTGTTCCGCTATGACGGACGCTACTTCCGCAACGGCGAGGATTTCTTCGCGCTGCCGAGCTGGGTGCAGGTGATGCTGGGGCAGCGCATCGTTCCGCAGAATTACCACCCGATCGTCGACGAGATGCCGGAAGAGAAGCTCGTCGAGCACGTCGAAGGCATCCGCACGCTCCTTGCGCGTGCCGTCTCCACCATGCCGACCCACCAGGAGTGGATCGACCGTTACTGGAAAGCGAACACGCCATGAACAAGCGTCCATTGCTGGGCCCTGTCGCGCGCCTGCTGCTCGGCGCCGTGCTGGCCATCGCCACCGCCTCGGCCATGGCGGCGGCGCCCGGCCAGATCCTCATCGACAAGGGCTGGACCTTCCGCCTGCTGCCGGGCAGCGCCCAGGCGGGCGCCCATCCGGAAGCGGCGCCATGGCGCGCGGCGAGCGTGCCGGGCACCGTGCACACCGACCTGCTGGCGCACAAGGTCATCGCCGACCCCTATGTCGGCGCCCCCGAGGCCGGCCTGCAATGGATCGGCCTGGCGGACTGGGAATACCAGACCCGCTTCGATGCGCCGCGCGAGCTCCTGGGACGGGCGCGCAGCGACCTCGTATTCAAGGGCCTCGATACCTATGCCGAGGTCTGGCTCAATGGCGAGCAGCTCCTGAAGGCCGACAACGCCCACCGCAGCTGGCGGCTGCCGGTCCAGGGCAAGCTGCGCGCCAAAGGCAACGAGCTGCGCATCGTGTTCCGCTCGCCGATCGCGACCCTGCTGCCGCAGGTACAGGCGATGCCGCACAAGATCGCCGGCAACTACCCATCTCCTTATGGCGACGAACCGAAGGACGCGATGACGGGCAACTTCGCGCGCAAGCCGGCCTACCATTACGGCTGGGACTGGGGGCCGCGCTACGTCACTGCCGGCATCAACAAGCCCGTCGTGCTGCAAAGCTGGGATGCGGTCCGCATCGACGACCTGCAGCTGCGCCAGGACCGCGCGGAGGCGGCGCGCGCCGACGTCGCCGCGATCGCCACGCTGGACGCGGTGCGCGATGGCGCGGTCACGCTGCGCCTGTGGCAGACCGCGCCGGGCGGCAAGCGGAGCCTGGCGGCGCAGCGGGAAGCGAGCTTGCGTGCGGGCGCCAACCGCATCGAACTGCCGGTCCGGATCGACCAGCCGCAGCGCTGGTTCCCGAACGGCTACGGCGCCCAGCCGCTGTACCGCTACGAGCTGGAAGTCGGCGAGGGCAAGGCGACCGTGGCCAGGCTGGCCGCGCGCACCGGCCTGCGCAGCGTGGAGTTGCGGCGCGACCCGGACGAGAAGGGCAAGAGCTTCTACTTCCTCGTGAACGGCATCCCGGTCTTCGCCAAGGGCGCGAACACCATCCCCTTCGACATGTTCCAGCCAAGGGTGACGAGGGCGCAGCTGCGCCGCGTGCTCGAATCGGCGCGCGACGCCAACATGAACATGCTGCGCAGCTGGGGCGGCGGCTATTACGAGAACGACGATTTCTTCGAGCTGGCCGACGAGCTGGGCCTGATGGTCTGGCAGGACTTCATGTTCGGCGGCGGCATGCAGCCGGCCTACGACGATGGCTTCCGCGCCAGCGTGGTGGCGGAGGCGCGCGACCAGGTGCGGCGCCTGCGCAACCACCCGAGCATCGTGCTCTGGTGCGGCAACAACGAGGAAGAGATCGCGTGGAAGTACTGGGGGCACGGCAAGGACCTCAAGAAGGCCGATCCCGCCTTCGCCGACAAGGTCTGGAAGGGCTATGTGCAGCTCTTCGGCGGCGACCTGCGCCAGGTCGTGGCGGAGGAAGCCGGCGGCATCGGCTACTGGTCCAGTTCTCCGGGCGACGACCTGGCGGAAGTCGCCAACACCCCGGCCAGCGGCGATATGCACTACTGGGAAGTCTGGGGCAACCCGGCCCATCCGGTCACCAAATACCTGGAGATCACGCCGCGCTTCATGTCCGAGTACGGCCTGCAGGCCTGGCCGGTGCAGCGCACGGTCGACGCCTTCGCCAAGCGCGCGGAGCAGGGCGTGGCGACGCCGGTGATCGAGGCGCACCAGAAGTTCCTGGCCGGTAAAGGCAATGAACGCCTGATGAAATATGTGAAGGAGGAATTCGGCGAGCCGCAGGATTTCGGCCGCTTCATCTACCTGAGCCAGGTGATGCAGGCCGAGGGCATCGAGCTGGCGGCCCTGCACCACCGCGCCAGCCGTCCCTTCACCATGGGTTCCCTCTACTGGCAGCTGAACGACGTGTGGCCGGGCGCTTCCTGGTCCAGCGTGGACTGGTTCGGGCGCTGGAAGGCGCTGCAGTTCCATGCGCGCCGCTTCTTCGCGCCGGTGGCGGTGTCCGCGCTGCGCAATGCGGCCGGGAAGACGCAGGTACACCTGCTGAACGACCGCGCCCAGGCCGTGCGCGGCGAACTGCGCCTGCGCGTGATGACGCTCGACGGCGCGATCCTGCGCGACGAGCGCAAGCCGGTCGAGATGGCGCCGCTGTCGGCATCGAGGGTCGCGGACTACCTGGACGCCGACCTGCTCGGCCGGGCCGACCCGGCATCCACCGTGGCGGTCTTCGAGCTGCGCGCGGAGGGCGAGCCGGCTTCGCGCCGCGTGGTGTACTTCAAGGCGGCCAAGGACATGGCATGGCAGGAGCCCGGCCTGCAGGCGCAATGGCGCAGCAAGGACGGCGCCTATGTGCTCGAGCTGCAGGCGGCGGCCCTGGTGCGGGGCCTGTGGGTCGATGCGGGCGAGGCCGAGGTGTCGGATAACGCCCTGACCCTGCTGCCGGGGGAACGCGTCAGCCTGCGCGTGTCGTCGAAGGCCGGCCTGGCCGCCTTGCGCAAGGGCTTGCGCCTGCAAACCCTGACAAAAGACATCACCTATTAACAAAAGTTTGTTTACTAAAAATAAGCTAAAAAAGCCGCGCTTTACGCAACTGCGGTTGACGCTGCCAAAACGCGGCTGATATAAAAACCGACTATGAAAAGGAGTGGCGCGAAGGCGCCCTCCGACAGCAGGAAGACGCGGTGAAAAACGCGTTTAATAAAACAAAGACTGGAGACCTTTCATGCACGTCATTTCGCTGCATGGCCGGCGCCTTGAGGTGCGGCCATGAGCCAGGTAACCCTGCGCGACATCGCGGAAACCACCGGCCTGTCGATCGGCACGGTCTCGCGCGCGCTGAAGAACCAGGCCGGCATGACCGAAGTCACCCGCGACAAGGTGCGCGAAGCGGCCCTGCGCCTGGGCTATGACTTCTCGCAGCTGAAGAAGGGCCGCATCCGCCGCATCGCCTTCCTGCTCCACAGCCAGCACAACACCCTGGCCTCCAGTCCCTTCTTCTCACCCGTCCTGCACGGCGCCGAAGAGGCCTGCCGCCGCGAGGGCGTGGCCCTGTCCTTCATCGCGGTCGGCCCGGCCGAACCGGTGCTGGGCCAGATTCGCCTGCACCAGCCCGACGCCATCATCTGCGCCGGCTTCTTCGAACCCGAAGTGCTGGCCGCCCTGCAGCAGGTCGGCAAGCCTATGGTGCTGGTCGACATGCACCGGCGCGGCTTCACCTCGGTCAATCCGGACAACCTGCGCGGCGGCTACCTCGCCACCCAGCACCTGCTGCGCACCGGCCGCAAGCGCATCGCCATGCTCTCCGGCTCGCTGGCCCACTACAGCATCCAGCAGCGCAACCGGGGCTTCCGCCAGGCCCTGTTCGACGCCAAGGTCCACGCCGACCCCGACCTCGAAGTCATCGTGCCCTCGATGGGCGAGGGCGACGAGGCCGTGGCCGAAGCCATGCGCAGCCTGCTCGCTCTTCCGAAGCGCGCCGACGCGGTGTTCTGCTACAACGACAGCACGGCGCTGACCGCCATGAAGTTCTGCCTGAACGAAGGCCTGAAGGTCCCCTACGACATCGCGATCGTCGGCTTCGATGACATCGCCGCGGCGGCTGCCGCGATTCCCCCATTGAGCACGGTACGCGTCGACAAGGAAGCGCTGGGCCGGGCCGGGGTCGATCTCCTGCTGCACAAGCCGGACGAACAGCCATCCCAGATTACCGTGCCGGTCGAGATGATCGTGCGCGAGAGCAGTTACGACGATTAGTCCCCACCCGACCCCACACGACAATATGACCACTCTCCCGAACTTCCGCAGCCCGGACGTCCTGCTCGACCACGCGCGCCACACGATGCGCTTCTACCATCCGCGCGCGATCGACCCCCAAGGGGGCATGTACCACTATTTCAAGGACGACGGCGCGGTCTACGACGCCACCCACCGCCACCTGGTGAGCAGCACGCGTTTCGTGTTCACCTATGCGATGGCCTACCGCCACTTCCAGGACCCGGCCTACCTCGAGGGCCTGAAGCACGCGGTGCGTTTCGTGCGCGAGGCGCACCGTGCGCCGGATGGCGACGGCTATGCCTGGATGCTCGACGGGAGCAAGATCGAAGACGGCACCCAGCACGCCTACGGCGAAGCCTTCGTGCTGCTGGCCTACTCGCACGCCACCATGGCCGGCGTGGAGGAAGCCCGTCCCTGGATCGGCGAAGCCTTCGAGCTGATGGAGCGCCGCTTCTGGAGCGAAGCGGACGGCCTTTACGCCGATGAGGCGAGCCAGGACTGGAGCGTGCTGTCGACCTACCGCGGCCAGAACGCCAATATGCACTCGGTCGAAGCCCTGCTGGCGGCCCACCAGGCCACCGGCGAAGCCCGCTACCTGGAGCGCGCCTACACGGTCGCCTACAACATCACCCAGCGCCAGGCGGGGCGTTGCGGTGGCCTGATCTGGGAACACTACGACCAGGCGTGGCAGCCGGACTGGAAGTTCAATATCGACGACCCGGAAAACCTGTTCCGTCCCTGGGGCTACCAGCCGGGCCACTTCACCGAGTGGGCCAAGCTGCTCCTGCTGCTGGAAGCGCGCGCCGAAGGCGTGCTGCAGAAAGACCTGGGCTGGCTGCTGCCGACCGCCGAGCGCCTGTTCAAGGTGGCGGTGGAGCAGGGCTGGGACAGTGAGCACGGCGGCCTGTGCTACTCGCTGGCCCCCAGCCTCGAGATCTGCGACTGGCACAAGTACTTCTGGGTGCAGGCAGAGAGCGCCGCGGCCGCCGCCATGCTGGCCGAGCGCACCGGCAATGCCTACTACTGGGAATGGTACGACCGCATCTGGGCCTACAGCTGGACCCATATGGTCGACCACCAGCACGGCGCCTGGTACCGCATCCTCGACCGCGAGAACCGCAAGCTGAGCGACGAGAAGAGCCCGGCCGGCAAGGTCGACTACCACACCATGGGCGCCGTCTACGACATCGTGGCCGTGCTGCCGAAGGCTTGATATGACTGACGTAACGATGACTGCGGCACCCGTGATGCTGTGCGCCGGCGAGGCGCTCACCGACATGATCGACCAGGGCAATGACACCTGGGTCGCCCGCGTGGGCGGCTCGACCTGGAACGTGGCGCGCGCGCTGGCCGGCCTGGGCGAGAAGGCCGCCTTCGCCGGCGCCATCAGCCAGGACCGTTTCGGCGACGCCCTGTGGGCGGCCAGCGAGGAAGTCGGCCTGGACCTGCGCCTGCTGCAGCGCGTGCCGCGCTCGCCGCTGCTGGCCATCGTCGAGAAAAGCGAGCCGCCGCACTACTTCTTCATCGGCGACGACAGCGCCGACCTGCATTTCGACCCGGGCCAATACCCGGCTGGCTGGACCGAGGCCCTGCAGTGGGCCCACTTCGGCGGCATCAGCCTGGCGCGCCAGCCGCTGGCGTCCACGCTGGTGGCGCTGGCGAAGCAATTGAAGGCCCAGGGCGTGTCGATCAGCTACGACCCGAATTACCGCAACCTGATGGACGAGCGCTACACGCCGACCCTCGAAGCCCTGGCGGCGATCGCCGACGTGATCAAGGTGTCCGACGACGACCTGCGCGGCCTGTTCCCGGGCCTGGGCGTGATTGATGCCTTTGCCCGCCTGCGCGCCATGAATCCGGCAGCGCTGTTCCTCCTCACGCGCGGCGGCCAGGGCGCGAGCCTGTTCCGCGGTGAAGAACGTGTTCACGCGATGGCGCCGAAGGTCGCCGTGGTCGACACCGTCGGCGCCGGCGACGCCAGCATCGCCGGCCTCTTGCACAGCCTGTCGCGCCAGCCGGCGCGCAGCCTGCAATCCCACCTGCACGCCGCACTGGCTGCCGGTTCCGCCGCCTGCCTGCAAGCGGGCGCCACGCCGCCGACCCCAGCGGCCATGCACCAATTGTTCGAACTGCTCGAAGGAGAAGTATCGTGATGCGTCAAACCCGTTTTGCTCCCGCCCTGGGCCTCGCCCTTGTGGTCCTGGCCCTACCTCTGCCCCTGTCGGCGGCAACCGCCAACACCACGCCCGTGAACACCTTCATCGGCACCCAGGACGAAGGCAACACCTTCCCCGGCGCCTCGGCGCCCTTCGGCAAGATCCAGGTCAGCCCGATCGCCGACCACTACGCCGGCTACCGCTACAGCGACAAGCGCATCCGCGGCTTCGGCCACTCCTTCGTCTCCGGCGCCGGCTGCTGGGAGCAGGGCGGCCAGCTGTCCGTGCTGCCGGTGACCGGCAGCATCAAGCCGGGCGGCGATTTCGATACCAGTAAACCAGGCAGCTTCGACCACAAGAAGTACGCCGCCGAATACACCCACGACGGCGAAGTCGGCCAGGCCGGCTACTACAAGGTGAAGCTCACCAGCTACGGCGGCATCACCGCCGAAGCGACGGCGCTGACCCGCGCCGCCGCCGAGCGCTACACCTTCTCGGACAAGACCGCGACCGGCCACGTGCTGCTCAACCTGGGCCAGGCCAACGAGCGCCATTCCGTCATCGGCAGCCAGGTGAAGATCGTCGACGACCGCAGCGTCGAAGGCCAGATCGTCACCAAGAGTTTCTGTGGCGGCGCCAAGTACACGACCTGGTTCCGCATCCAGTTCGACCAGCCTTTCGTTGCCAAGGGCATCTGGGACGACCGCGGCGGCTGGCCCGGCGTGGACGGCCCGAGCCAGAACGGCGAGGCCAAGCCGCACGGCGTCTGGCTGAGCTTCGACCTGAAGAACGGCAAGGCCGTCACCGCGGTGAGCGCGATCTCGCACGTGGATGCGGAAGGCGCGCGCATCAACCTGAAGGCCGACGGCATGGCGAACGGCCAGCCGATCACCTTCGATGCGATGAAAGCCAAATCGCAAGCCGAATGGCAGCGCGAGCTGGGCAGCGTGCGCATTGAGGGCGGCTCAAATGATGATCGCACCGTGTTCTACACCGCGCTCTACCACGCCCTGCTGCAGCCGATGACCGGCAACGATGCCGACGGCCGCTACCGCGGCTACGACGACAAGATCCATACCGCCAAGGACTGGACCTACTACGAGTACTTCTCGCTGTGGGACACCTACCGCGCCCAGAACCAGCTGATCGCCCTGCTGCGTCCGCAGCGCGCACGCGACATCGCCAACTCGGTGCTGAAGATCCGCGAGCAGGGCGGCTGGCTGCCGCGCTGGGGCTACGCCAACTTCGAAACCAACATCATGACCGGCGACCCGGTGACCCCGTTCATGGTCGACCTGTGGCGCTATGGCGCCCTCAAGGGCCGCGAGAAGGAAGCCTATGCCGCCCTGCGCGAGAACGCCTTCGGCGTGCCGGCCTTTGCCATCCGCCCGCAGGGCCGTTCGGGCAACCCGAGCTACCTGCGCCAGGGCTTCGTGCAGTATGACCGCAGCTTCATCTCGAAGGGCATGGATACCGACCCGCACCATGGCGCCTCGGCGACCCTGGAATACGCACTGGCCGACAGCGCACTGGCGCAGATGGCCAAGGCCCTGGGCAAGAACGAGGACGCAAAGATCCTGTCGCAGCGCGCCCTGAACTGGAAGAAGATCTGGGACCCGAGCGTGGTCGATGCGCCGACCGGCCAGAAGGGCTTCCCGCGTCCGCGCCTCGAGGACGGCAGCTGGTTCGCGGACGTCGGCAGCGGCTTCGACCCGCGCGGCGACCATGGCTTCCATGAAGGCACCGCCTGGCAGTACCAGTGGCTGGTGCAGCAGGACGTGCCGGGCCTGGCAGCCGCCATGGGCGGCGCCAAGCAGGCCCTGGGCCGCCTCGACCAGTTCTTCGACTACGACGCCCTGGTGGCCGACCCGAACGCGGTGCGCAAGTCCTGGGTCGTGGGTCCGTACAGCTACTACGCCCAGTTCCGCTACAACCCGAACAACGAGCCCGACCTGCACGCTCCCTGGATGTACACCCTGATGGGCCAGCCCTGGAAGACCACCACGGTGCTGCGCGCGGCCGAGACCCTGTTCACCAACGGCGCCGGCGGCGTGACCGGCAACGACGACCTGGGCACCATGTCGGCCTGGTACCTGTTCAGCGCGCTGGGCATCTACCCGGACACTCCGGGCAGTGGCCGCTTCCTGCTGCATGCGCCGCGTTTTGCCAAGGCCGAGATCGACCTGCCGAAGGGCGGCGTGCTGCGCATCGAGGCGCCGGGCGCCAAGCCGGGCGTGCGCCAGTTCGTCAAGTCCGTGAGCTATGCCGGCAAGCCGGTACAGCGCGTGTGGCTGGACTGGGAGCAGCTGCAACAGGCCGGCACCCTGCAGTACGGGCTGTCGGCGCAGCCGGACACCGCGGGCTGGGGCACCCGGGCCAAGGACCTGCCGAACCCGCCCGCAGGCGTCGCGCAGTAATCGTTAGCTTCAAGACCATCGCCCCGGCCCGCGCCGGGGCGATGTGCATGCTGTACGTATAAATATTCAGGAGACTTCACATGGCAAACATTCCGCAGCCGACGACGACGACGCTGCCGCACCCGACCACGCAGGCCGGCACCACGGGCCCGCTCGTCATCATCACCATCCTGTTCTTCATGTGGGGTCTGCTGACGGCGCTGAACGACGTCCTGATTCCGCACCTGAAGGAGCTCTACACCCTGAGCTACGTGCAGGCGATGATGGTGCAGTTCTGCTTCTTCGGTGCCTACTTCATCGTGTCGCTGCCGGCCGGCGCGCTCATCAAGCGCATCGGCTACCAGAACGGCGCCGTCGCCGGCCTGGTGGTCGCGGCCATCGGCTGCGGACTGTTCTACCCGGCCGCCAACAGCGGCTATGCGCTGTTCCTGTTCGGCTTCTTCGTGCTGGCCGCCGGCATCACGATCCTGCAGGTGGCGGCCAATCCTTTCGTGACGGTGCTGGGCGACGCCAGGAATGCCTCCAGCCGCCTCACGCTCACCCAGGCCTTCAACTCGCTGGGCACGACCGTGGCGCCGGCCCTGGGCGGCATCCTGATCCTGTCGGGCAGCGTGATGGGCGTGGAAGAGCTGGCCAAGCTGCCGGCAGTCGAGCAGGCCGCCTACCGCGCGGCCCAGGCGGCCAGCGTGCAGGGCCCTTACCTGGTGCTGGCCGGCGCGCTGCTGGTGCTGGCCGTGCTGTTCGCCCTCGTGCGCCTGCCGAAGATCGTGCACGCGGACGATCCGGTGCAGAACGCGGGTGAGGAGGCCAAGGGCTCGGTGCTGGCGCATCGCCATCTGCTGCTGGGCACCATCGGCATCTTCGTCTACGTCGGCGCCGAGGTCAGCATCGGCAGCTTCCTGATCAACTTCTTCGCCGAGCCGACCATCGCCGGCCTGTCGCACGCGGACGCGGCCCACTACGTCAGCTTCTACTGGGGCGGCGCCATGATCGGCCGCTTCATCGGCTTCGCCGCCATGCGCTACGTCAGCCCGGGCAAGGCGCTGGCCTTCAATTCGGCGGCCTCGATCGCGCTGATCCTGTTCGCCGTCTTCGGCCAGGGCCAGGCGGCCATGTGGGCGATCATCGCCGTCGGCCTGTTCAACTCGATCATGTTCCCGACCATCTTCAGCATGGCCCTGTTCAAGCTCGGCAAGTTCACCGGCCAGGCCTCGGGCATCCTGTGCATGGCCATCGTCGGCGGCGCCATCGTGCCCTTCGTGCAGGGCTTCTTCGCGGACGGCATCAGCGTGCAGACGTCCTTCCTGGTGCCGGCAGCCTGCTATGCCTTCATCCTGTACTTCGGCCTGAAGTACGCGAACCTGTACGGCAAGGGCGCACAGCTCTGATGCGAGGAGGGCGGCCCCTGCAAGCGGGCCTGCCGCCCGACGCCTCGCGCGACCCGTGCGGACGGCGGCGCCTGCTGCTGGCGCTGGCGGGCGCCGGCCTGGCCGGCTGCTCGCTTGCGCCGACGTCGCCGCCTGCCGCGCTGGTCGACGCCATGTACCGCGCGGCGCTGGCCAGCGCCCGCCGCCATGTCCGTCCCGCCGGCGACTCGGTGTTCGGCAAGCCCTTCGTCGATGCGGCCTTCAGCAGCAATATCTTCCTCTGGGATACCTGCTTCATCGCCTGCTACGCGAAATACCATCCCGAGCTGCTGCCGATCGCCAATGCGCTCGACAACTTCCATGCGCTGCAGGAAGCCGACGGCTACATCTGCCGCGAGTACGACGCCAACGGCAGGCCGGTGTGGCCCAAGGCCCACCCCGTCTCGATCAATCCACCCTTGCTCGCCTTCGCCGAACTCGAATTGTTCGGGCAGAGCGGCGACCTGGCGCGCCTGCGTCGCGTGTATCCGGCCCTGAAGCGCCACTTCGACTACCTTGCCGCCTATCTGGTGCGCGAGGACGGGCTGTGCTTCAACGATGCGCTCGGCTCGGGCATGGACAATATCCCGCGCCATCCGGAAGGGTGGCAGGACGACGGGCAGGGCATCGTGCTGGCGCCGCGCGACGCCCTGCCTTTCGATTATCGCGGCCTGGACCCCGCCTGGAACGTGCAGGGGCGGGCGGTCGACACCTCGGCCCAGATGGCCCTGTGTGCGGAGAACCTTGCCCGCATCGCCCGGTTGATCGGGCGTACCGGCGATGTCCCCGGCCTGCGGCATTTTCACGCCGCGATGAAGAAGGCGATCAATGCGCACTGCTGGCACGAGGAAGACGGCTTCTATTACGACCTGGGCTACGGCAGGCAGATCCGGCGCAAGCACGTCGGCATGTTCTGGACGATGGCGGCCGGCGTGGTCCCACCTGAACGCGTGGCGCCGCTGCTGCGCGCACTGGTCGATCCGGCCAGCTTCTGGCGCACGGTGCCGGTCGCGAGTTATCCCGCCGACCAGCCGGGCTTCGCGCCCGAGGGCGCCTACTGGCTGGGCGGGGTGTGGGCGCCGACCAACTACATGGTGATCCGCGGCCTGCAACGTTATGGCCGGCACGCGCTGGCCGCCAGGCTGGCGCGCCGCTACTACGACTGCGTGGCGGAGGTCTATCAACGCACCGGCACCTTCTGGGAGAACCTGGCCCCGGACGCGGTGCAGGCCGGGCAGCCCGCCAAACCCGATTTCTGCGGCTGGTCCGCGATCGCGCCCATCACCCTGGCGCGCGAATTCATTGCTCCCGAAAGAAAGGTCATCTTCGATGCGATCCAGTAGAACCGTCCACGCCGCGGCCTGCTTGCTGCTGGCCCTTGCCGCCATTCCCGCCGCGGCCGCACTGCGTACCGCGGGCGCCGTCGTGCACAGCCGTCCGTCCCCCGACGGCGTGGAGCTGCGCCTGTCCAGCGGCGCACTGGTGCGCATCGGCTTCGTCACCCCGGACGTGGTGCGCGTGCGGATGAGCCCCACCGGCAGCTTCGCTCCCGACGTCTCGTATGCCATCGAGGGGACGCCGCCCGCCTCGCGGGCGACGCTGAGCGGCAAGGGCGAGGTAACCGAGCTGCGCTCCAGCAGCGGCAACCGGGTGACGATCCGCCGATCGCCCGAACTCGCGGTCTCGGTCTACGATAGCGCCGGCCGGCTGGTCGTCGGTGCGGACCCGGCGCGTCCCATGGCCTTCAACCCGGTCGACGGCTCGGTCGAAACCTCGATGCGCCGCGACGACTACGAGCTGTATTACGGCTTCGGCGAGAAGACCTTCCCGATGTCGCGCCACCAGCAGGCCATGGTGATGTGGAACGCCGACGTGCCGGACTACCCGGCGGGCCACGACCCCTCCTACCAGGCGATTCCCTTCTTCATCGCCCTGCACGAAGGCCGCAGCTATGGCCTGTTCTTCAACAATACCTGGCGCAGCTGGTTCGACATGGGCAAGCTCGACCCGCACCGCTACAGCTTCGGGGCCAAGGGCGGGGAACTGGACTACTACGTGTTCACGGGGGGCGCCGAACGCACGCCCGCTGGCGTGCTGCGCGACTACACGGCCCTGACCGGACGCGGCGCGCTGCCGCCATTGTGGTCGCTGGGCTACCACCAGTCGCGCTGGTCTTACATGAACCAGGAGAAGGTGCTGGACGTCGCGCGGCAGTTCCGCCAGCGCCGCATCCCGGCCGACGTGCTCTACCTCGACATCGACCACATGGACGGCTTCCGCGTCTTCACCTGGAATGCCAAGACCTTCCCCGCGCCGAAGACCATGCTGGACAGCCTGCACCAGCAGGGCTTCCGCGCCGTGACCATCGTCGACCCGGGCATCAAGCTGGACCCGGACTTCCCGATCTACCAGAGCGGCCGGGCAGGGGGCCATTTCGTGCGCAGGCCGGATGGCAGCGAGCTGCATGAGAAAGTCTGGCCCGGCATCTGCGCCTTCCCGGACTTCACGTCAAAAGCGGCGCGTGACTGGTTCGGCAGCCTGTATCGATCGGCCCTCGACCTGGGCGTGGACGGCTTCTGGAACGACATGAACGAACCGGGCGTCTTCCCGCCGGACGACTTCAAGGGGCCCGAGATTCCCCTCGGCCCGCACCGCACCTTCCCGCTCGACGTGCGCCACGACGGCGACGGCCGGCCGGGCAGCCATGCGCAGTACCACAACGTCTACGGCATGCAGATGGCGCGCGCCAGCTTCGAGGGCTTGAAGAAGCTGCGTCCCGAGAAACGCCCGATGGTGCTCACCCGCGCCGGTTTCGCCGGCGTGCAGCGCTATGCGGCGGTCTGGACCGGGGACAATTCGCCGACCTGGGGCAGCCTCGCACTCACCATCCCGATGCTGGCCAACCTGTCGGTGTCGGGCGTGCCTTTCGTCGGCGCCGACGTCGGCGGCTTCATGGGCAGCCCGAGCGCCGAACTGCACGCGCGCTGGATGCAGGCGGCCGCGCTGACGCCATACTTCCGCACGCACTCGAACGACGTCTCGGCGCCGCGCGAACCCTGGGCTTTCGGGCCGGAGTACGAACGCATCAACCGCGCCGCCATCGAGCTGCGCTACCAGCTGCTGCCTTACCTGTACACGCTGTTCGAGGAAAACGAGCGCACGGGCAGGCCGCCCATGCGGCCGCTGTGGTTCGAGTACCCGGCGGATGCGCGCGCCGGCCTGGTGGAGGACCAGTTCCTTCTGGGCGCCGACCTGCTGGTGGCGCCGGTCATCAAGGAAGGGCAGCGCAGCCGCGAGGTCTATTTTCCGCAAGGTGAGACCTGGATCGACTGGTGGAGCGGACGGCGCCACAAGGGCGGCACGACGGCGAAGATCGCGGCGCCGCTCGAGCGCCTGCCGCTGTTCGTCCGCGCCGGCGCCATCGTGCCGGTGGCGGACGTCGCGCAGCACACCGGCGAGATGAAGGACCAGCCCCTGACGCTGCTGGTCGCCACGGGCGCCGATGGTGGCGGACGCGTTTTCCAGGATGCGGGCGATGGCTATGGCTACCGGCAGGGAATGTCGCGCACGATCACGGCGCGCCAGCAGGGGCGGGATGTGCGGCTGGACATCCCGCGCAAGGCCGGTTACCAGCGGGTCGATGCCGTCGCCTTCATCGGACTCCCGGCGCGGCCCGCGGATGTGCGCATCGACGGCGAGACCGTGCGACAGGCCGGCTTCGATGCGGCCACAGGCCGGCTCCGGATCCGGCTCCCCGGCGAGAACGTGCAGCAGGTGACGCTCGCTCCGTGAGCGGTCGATCGCGTTTCGCAGCACTTCCGGCGGGGCGGTCCCGGCGGCTGCGGGTTGCCCATCGGCTATGATGGCGTTACAATGTTTTGACATTTGATCACCATCCCCGCGAGGCCGGCGGACAGTTCCACTGTCCTTGCGCCGCCTCGTATCGCCGCGGCCGGCCTCGTCGCCGTACCGTTCCCGTCCTGTCATCGGCGGCCGCTCCGCGGGTCGCCGGCGTGGCCCGTCCACTTGCAAGAATGCGCCTGCAGGGCGCGCCGCGCATTTCAAGGAGACCGACCTTGCATCCATGTTCGACCATCGTTCATTCGCATCCATCGCACCATGACGCAGGTACGGCGCCTGCGCAGGCCGCGTGATGGGCGCGCCGCTGGCGCTGCAAGCAATCGACTGGGTCGTCATCGGCCTGTACCTCGCGCTGGCGCTGGGCGTCGGCCTGTGGGCCAGCAAACTGGCGAGCAGCGGCGTGCGCAGCTACTTCCTGGCCGACCGGTCGCTGCCGTGGTGGTGGGCCGGCGCCTCGATCGCCGCCACGACCTTCGCCGCCGACACGCCGCTCGCCGTGGCCGGCATCATCGCTACCAAGGGCATCAGCGGCAACTGGATCTGGCTGGCCTGGATGGGCGTGCATGCCGCGGTGGTCGTGCTGTTCGCCGAGAAGTGGAGCCGCAGCGGCGTCATGACCGACGCCGAACTGATCGCCAAACGCTATTCCGGCCGCCCCGCCTCGGTGCTGCGCACGGCGCGCGCCGGCCTGTATGGCGTGGTGTACAACGCCATCATCCTGGGCTGGGTGCTGCGCGCCATGGTCAAGATCGCTTCGCCGTTCTTCCACTGGGATACCTGGTTTCCCGACATGATGCGCACCTTCGCCCTGTATTGGCCGGCAAACTCGCCGATGGGCACGGCCTCGGAAGGCTTGACCATCGTCCTGCTGCTGGCGCTGGTGGTCGTGTATTCCGGCCTGAGCGGGATCCGCGGCGTCATCATCACCGACCTGGTGCAACTGGGCTTCGCCCTCGTGGGCAGCGTCTGCTTCGCCTGGCTGGCATGGTCCGCCGTGGGCGGACGCGCCGGCCTGGCCGAGGGCCTGAGCCGCCTGTATGGCGCGGACCACCGCTATCTCGACCTGTTCCCGGACTTGCCGGGAGCGGGCGCGCTCGCCTTTGCCCTGTTCGGCCTGTACATGCTGGTGCAGTCGTATGCCAACGTGCCGGCCGACGGCGGCGGCTACCTGATGCAGCGCCTGAACGCCACCCGCTCGCCGGGCGACGCGCGCAAGGCGTCGCTGCTCTTCCTCATCCTGCAATATTCGGTGCGCGTCTGGCCGTGGCTGGTGGTCGGCCTGGCCGCCCTGGTGCTGATACCGATCGGCGCCGAGGGCGCGGCCCTGGGCGGCGCCGGGGCCGTCGTCGCCGGCGACCGCGAACAGGCATATCCGGTGTTGATGGGCGTGCTCCTGCATCCGGGCCTGCTCGGCCTGCTGGTGGCCAGCCTGCTGGCGGCCTTCATGAGCACCGTTGACACCCACATGAACTGGGGCGCGTCCTACATCGTCAACGACGTGTACCTGCGCCTGTCGCCGAAGGCGCCGGTGCGCCGCCAGCTCGCCGTCGCGCGCGTGGCGGTGCTGGCCTTCGCGGTGGGCGCGGTGCTGGTCAGCTTCCAGATCGAGACCATCGAGCAGGCGTGGAAGTGGGTCGCCGCCCTTGGCGCCGCTCTCGGCGCGCCGACGGCCCTGCGCTGGGTGTGGTGGCGCGTGAACGCGGCCGGCGAGCTGGCTGCCATGGTGGCAGGCCTGGCCACGGCGCTGGCGCTGGGCTGGCTGTCCCTACCGTACGAAACGGAACTGCTCCTGATCGCCGGCGCCAGCCTAGTCGGCCTGGCCGCCGGCATGCTGTGGGGCCCGCCGACCGACAGGGCCACGATCGAGGCCTTCGTCGCCGGCGTCGCGCCGATTGGCTTCTGGCCCGGCAAGCCGGTGCGCGAGGGCGCGCGCGCGATCGCCGTCACGGCCCTGCGCTGGGCCGGGGTGGTCGGCGGATCCGTGGCGCTGCTGGCCGGGGTGCACCGCATGCTGCTGCTGGGAGAGCTTGCGATCGGACTGGCGTGGCTCGCTGCCGGCGTGGTAGCGCTGGCCCTGGGCAGCCGGGTTTCCAGGGCTGATGGGCAGGGTCGACCGGCGGACGCCACGCGGGAGCGTGCGCAGCACGAAATCTTCTAGCAATGGAGGGCGCCGCTTGCCGGCGCCATATCCCGAGGACAAAATGAAAAAAGCCAGATCGGTTTGCACCGTATCTGGCTTTTCGAATTCGTGGTCGGGGTGAGAGGATTCGAACCTCCGGCCTCTACGTCCCGAACGTAGCGCTCTACCGGGCTAAGCTACACCCCGACGGTTTGAGACTTCGTTTCCGAAATCTCGGGAAGGCATTACTATAATTTGCTCAGTGGTTCCTGTCAACAGCGAAACTGCAGAGCTGCAGCAGGCTCGACTTGTAAATGCTGTCCGGCAGGCCGCTGATGGCCTCGGCCGCGCGGCGTGCCGCGGCTTCCGCCTGGGTGCGCGTGTAGTCCAGGGCGCCGCTGGAGGTGACGGCCGCCAGCACCGCGTCGAACTGTTCTTCGTCGCCGTGCTCGATGCAGCTGCGCACCAGCTGGCGCTGTTCCGGCGTGCCGTTTTCCATCAGCCAGATCAGGGGCAGGGTGGGCTTGCCTTCGCGCAGGTCGTCGCCCAGGTTCTTGCCGATCTCGGCGGCGTCGCCGGCGTAGTCCAGCACATCATCAATTAACTGGAACGCCGTGCCCAGCGAGCGGCCGTATTCGCCGGCCGCCTCGATCTGGGCATCGCTCGCGCCGCCGACCAGGGCGCCCAGTTCGGCGGCCGCCTCGAACAGCTTGGCGGTCTTCGAGCGGATCACCTTCAGGTAGCTCTCGTGGGTCACGTCCGGATCGTGCATGTTCAGCAGCTGCAGCACTTCGCCTTCCGCGATCACGTTGGTGGCGTCGGACAGGATGCGCATCACGCGCATATTGTCGAGGCTGACCATCATCTGGAACGAGCGCGAGTACAGGAAGTCGCCGACCAGCACCGAAGCCGCGTTGCCGAACAGGGCGTTCGCCGTCTGGCGCCCGCGGCGCATCGAGGATTCGTCGACGACGTCGTCGTGCAGCAGGGTCGCGGTGTGGATGAACTCGACCACCGCCGCCAGCTCGTGGTGGGCGCTGCCCTTGTAACCGTAGGCATTGGCCAGCAGCAGCACCAGCACCGGCCGGATCCGCTTGCCGCCCGCGCTGATGATGTACTCGGCGATCTGGTTCACCAGGCTCACTTCCGAGTGCAGCCGCTGTCGGATCACCGTGTTCACGGACTCCATGTCGGCGGCGATCGATTGGGCGATGGTGTTCTGGGCGGTTTGGGTAGCGGCTGACAAGGCGAACCTGCGGTAACAGTAAGTAAATATGGTGGATTTTGATCAATCGCGGGGATTATACGTCATGCAAGGGGAGGCCGTCCCACGCCTGGCTGAGAGAGCGCTACAGCGAAGGGTCGCCGGACGTGCCGTTGGCTTTGCGCTACGCCTGTTCAGGCCCCAGCCGGGGAAACGTCAAGCCCTTTTGACCGCGTGCCACGAGTTATGTATAATCCCCTGTTCCCCGGCATCCGAACAGTCCAGCGTCTCGACGCCGGCGGGATTCTTTTAACATTTGATGAGGTTTCAATCATGTACGCGGTCATAAAAACCGGTGGCAAGCAATACAAAGTTGTCGCTGGCGAAAAACTCAAAGTAGAACAGATACCTGCTGACATTGGTTCCGAACTCACCATCGATCAAGTTCTCGCGCTCGGCGCGGGCGACAGCATCAAGTTTGGTGCTCCGCTGGTCGAAGGTGCCTCGGTCCTGGTGAAAGTTGTTTCCCACGGTCGCCACGACAAGGTCCGCATCTTCAAGATGCGCCGTCGTAAGCACTACCAGAAGCGTCAGGGCCATCGCCAGAACTTCACCGAAATCCAGGTGGTGTCGATCAACGGCTAATCCCCGTCAGATCCACCAAGTTCATTCATCAAGGAGCAAATAAATGGCACACAAAAAAGGTGGCGGTACTACCCGCAACGGCCGTGACTCAGAAAGCAAACGCCTTGGCGTGAAAGTCTACGGCGGCCAGGCGATCAACGCCGGCGGCATCATCATCCGTCAACGCGGCACCCCGGTGCGCGCTGGCGTCAACGTCGGCACCGGCAAGGATCACACCCTGTTCGCGCTGGTCGACGGTACTGTCAAGTTCGTCAAGCAAGGCATCGGTTCGAAGCAGTACGTGACCGTCGTTGCTAACGAAGCAGTCGCTGCTTAATAAAGCACTCGCGCCGCATTCCACGGCGCTTCTTTGCAAGGCGTAAGCCTTCCATCGAAAGGCTCTGCCCACGGTAGGGCCTTTTTAGTTTTTATCGGTCACCATCATGAAGTTTATCGACGAAGCAAGAATTGAAGTCATCGCCGGCGACGGCGGCAACGGGTGCGCCTCGTTCCGCCGCGAGAAGTTCCGCCCATTCGGCGGCCCGGACGGCGGCGACGGAGGCAAGGGCGGCTCGATCTTCGTGGTGGCCGACCGTAACATCAACACCCTGGTGGACTTCCGCTATTCGAAGACCCACCACGCGCGCAACGGCGAACCGGGCCGCGGCTCGGACTGCTACGGCAAGGGCGCGGAAGATGTCTACCTGCGCATGCCGGTCGGCACCCTGATCGTGGACGACGTCAACGGCGAGATCATCGCCGACCTGATGGAGCATGGCCAGACCGAACTGCTGGCCAAGGGCGGCGAGGGCGGCTGGGGCAATATCCACTTCAAGACCTCGACCAACCGCGCGCCGCGCCAGAAGACCGAAGGCAAGGCCGGCGAGCGCCGCACCCTGCGCCTCGAGCTCAAGGTGCTGGCCGACGTGGGCCTGCTGGGCATGCCGAACGCCGGCAAGTCGACCTTCATTACCGCCGTGTCGAACGCCAAGCCGAAGATCGCCGACTACCCGTTCACGACCCTGCATCCGAACCTGGGCGTGGTGCGCGTCTCGCACGAGAAGAGCTTCGTCATCGCCGACATCCCGGGCCTGATCGAGGGCGCGGCCGAAGGCGCGGGCCTGGGCCACCAGTTCCTGCGCCACCTGGCGCGCACGGGCCTGCTGCTGCACATCGTCGACCTGTCGGGCTTCGACGAGAAGGTCGATCCGGTCAAGGAAGCCAAGGCGCTGGTCAAGGAACTCGAGAAGTACGACGAAGACCTGCTGAACAAGCCGCGCTGGCTGGTGCTGAACAAGCTCGACGTGCTCGACGAAGCCGAGCGCAAGAAGCGCGTCAAGGACTTCGTCAAGCGCATGGCCTGGAAAGGCCCCGTGTTCGAGATCTCGGCCCTGAACCGCGAAGGCTGCCAGGACCTGGTCAATGCGATCTACCTGCACCTGGAAGAGAAGCGCACCAGCGAGCAGCGTGCCGAAGAGACCTCGATGACCGAGGAAGCGCGCGGCATCAACTCGATCGACCCGGACGATCCCCGCTTCAAGATCCTCGAAGACTAAGTTGGCCGCAGTCCTGCCCCATCGCGGCCGGCTGCGCAGCCGGTTGTTGCACCTCGTCGCCACCGCCAGTTCCCTGGCGGCGCTGGCGGCATTGCTCGATCCCGACCGCATCGCGTCGGCGATGGGCCTGTTTCTCGTGGGCGTGAATGGCTACAGCCAGTTCTACGCCATCTACGTGGGTGTCCGCCTCGCCACCGCGATGCTGGCCTACCTGGCAGCCAGGCAGGGCGACCAGCCCATCCTCGGCGACCTCACCGCCTTGTTCCTCCTGGCCCAGCCGGCCGGGCGCCTCGTCGCCGCATTCGCGATCGGGCTGCCGAAGGGGGTATTATTAGCTGTCTGCGCGGTCGAGCTGTTGGCAGGACTTTCCCTGCTGGCCTTACGGCCGCGAGGAAAATTCCTGTCGCCATGACTCAAGTCCTCCATTCCGTCCTTCAGCAAGCCTCCAGAATCATCGTCAAGGTCGGTTCCTCCCTCGTCACGGACGAGGGCAGGGGCCTGGACCACACCGCCATCGCCCGCTGGGCTTCACAGATCGCCGCCCTGCGCGGCCTCGGCAAGGAAGTCGTGCTGGTCTCCTCCGGCGCCATCGCCGAAGGCATGCTGCGCCTCGGCTTCACCGCCCGCCCGACCGACATCCACGAACTGCAGGCCTGCGCGGCCGTCGGCCAGATGGGCCTGGCCCAGATCTACGAAACGAGCTTCCGCGGCCATGGCATCGGCACCGCCCAGGTGCTGCTGACCCACGCCGACCTGGCCGACCGCGAGCGCTACCTGAACGCGCGCTCGACCCTCACGACCCTGCTGCGCCTGGGCGTGGTCCCGATCATCAACGAGAACGACACCGTCGTCACCGACGAGATCAAGTTCGGCGACAACGACACGCTCGGCGCCCTGGTCGCCAACCTGATCGAAGCCGACGCCCTGGTGATCCTCACCGACCAGCGCGGCCTGTTTTCCGCCGATCCGCGCAAGGATCCGCAGGCCAAACTCATCGGGGAAGCCCAGGCCGGCGACCCCCAGCTCGAAGCGATGGCCGGCGGCGCCGGCTCCAGCCTGGGACGCGGCGGCATGCTGACCAAGGTGCTGGCCGCCAGGCGCGCCGCGCGCTCGGGCGCCCACACCATCATCGCCTGGGGCCGCGAAGAGAATGTCCTCACCCGCCTGGCGGGCGGCGAAGCGATCGGCACCCAGCTGACCGCGCCGACCGGCCGCCTGACGGCGCGCCGCCAGTGGATGATCGACCACCTGCACACCACGGGCGAAGTGGTGATCGATGCCGGCGCCGCGCAGAAGCTCACGCGCGAAGGCAAGTCGCTGCTGCCGATCGGCGTGATCGGCGTGCGCGGCGAATTCGGGCGCGGGCAGGTGATCACCTGCATCAACGAAGCCGGCACGCCGCTGGCGCGCGGGCTCACCAACTACACCAGCAGCGAAGTGCGGCGCATCATGCGCCACTCCTCGGCCGAGATCGAGGGCATCCTCGGCTATGTCGAGGGGCCGGAGCTGGTACATCGGGATAACCTGGTCCTGCTGTAATGCCCCATTGTGTCCGTGTGCTGTTGCTACACGGACACATAACTATGGTCAGTCTGGAAAGACCAGTCTGTCCATTTTTGCCGTATGGACACAAAATCCGTAGACTGGTCATGCATGGCGCGTGGGCGCCTTCCTCGTTCCGCATGAACCATGAAACTCAGCCGCAAACTTCCGATCGGCTTTGCCGCCGCCACCCTGGTCGTCGCCTGTGCCGGCTTCTTCGGCATGGGCCGCATGAACCAGGCGCTCGATACCTATAACGGGGCCGTGACCCAGTCCGGCCACGCCCAGCGCGTCGAAGGCCTGCTCTCGCACTTCCGCCTGCAGACCCAGGAATGGAAGAACACCCTCCTGCGCGGCAAGGACGAGGCGCAGCGCGGCAAATACTGGGGCGCCTTCCAGAAGAGTGAAGCCGAAGTCGCCAGGGAAGCGAAAGCGCTGGTCGCAGTCCTGCCGGCCGGCGAGGTGCGTGATCTGCTGAACCGCTTCGAGGGCGAGCACGCGAAGATGGGCGAGGGGTATCGCCGCGGCTACGCCGACTTCACGTCGTCCGGCTTCGATGCCGCCGCGGGCGACACCGCTGTCAAGGGCATGGACCGTGCGCCCGCCGAGCTGTTGCACCAGGCCCAGCAGGCGATGTCGAAACAGGCCGTCGCGACGGTTGCGGCGGCCGAAGCGGTGGGCAGGCAGGCCACCATCCTCAGCTACAGCCTGATGCTGCTGGGCGCCGTCGCAGCCGTCGTCGCCGGCGTGCTGGTGTCGCGTTCGATCACCCGTCCTCTCGAGGACGCCGTCGAGGTGGCCCAGAACGTCGCCTCGGGCGACCTGCGCACCACGATCGACGTGCGCAGCCAGGACGAAACCGGCCAGCTGTTGCAGGCCCTGAAGGACATGACGGGCAGCCTGCAGACCATCGTGGCCCAGGTGCGCAACGGCGCCGAAACCATCGCCGTCGCCTCCGACGAAATCGCGCAGGGCAATGCCGATCTGTCGGCCCGTACCGAGCAGCAGGCCGGTGCCATCGAGGAAACCGCCTCGTCGATGGAAGAGATGACCACGACCGTGCAGCGCAACGCCGAGAACGCCCAGCATGCCAGCATGCTGGCGATTTCGGCCTGCGACGTCGCGAGCAAGGGCGGCCAGATGGTCGAGCAGGTAGTCGGCACCATGGCCTCGATCAGCGAATCCTCGAAGAAGATCGTCGACATCATCAGCGTCATCGACGGCATCGCCTTCCAGACCAATATCCTCGCGCTGAACGCGGCGGTCGAAGCGGCGCGCGCCGGCGAGCAGGGCCGCGGCTTCGCGGTGGTTGCCGGCGAAGTGCGCAACCTGGCCCAGCGTTCGGCCACGGCAGCGAAGGAAATCAAGGAACTGATCAACGACTCGGTCGCGCGCGTCGATGCCGGCAACCTGCTGGTGGGCCAGGCCGGCGCCACCATGGGCGAGATCGTCAGCAGCGTGCGCAGCGTCATGGACATCATCGCCGAGATCAGCACCGCCAGCGCGGAGCAGGGCGCGGGCATCGCGCAGATCAATATGGCGGTCGGCGAGATGGACACGACCACCCAGCAGAACGCGGCGCTGGTCGAAGAGGCGGCGGCCGCGGCGCAATCGCTGCGCGACCAGACCGTGGCGCTGAACGACGTGGTTTCCGTGTTCAAGCTCGAGGATGCACGCAAGCCGCTCGGCATGCATTCGCCGAAGCGCCTGGCCGCGTAGGGTGTTCGGCTTCGCCGAACGCGCGTTCAACTCACGGATGCCCAGTGGCGAAGCCTCGCGGAGTTGAACGCGCGGTCGGCAGAGCCGACCACCCTAAGGTAAGATGAAAAACGCGCCATCCCTGGCGCGTTTTTTCATCTACCCACGGAGCTTATGAACACCACGTCCCCTCTCGCCGTCGTCCAGGCCCAGCTCGACGCCTACAACGCCAAGAACCTCGACGCCCTGATGGCGACCTACGCGCCCGATGCGCAGCAGTTCGCGCTGCACGGCGCCCTGCTGGCGCAAGGCCTCGAGGCGATCCGCCCGCGCTACCAGGAGCGTTTCGCCGAACCGGACCTGCACGCGCGCCTGATCAGCCGCTCCGTCATCGGCAACTTCGTCACCGACGTCGAGGTCGTGACCCGCAACTTCCCGGAAGGGCGCGGCACGGTGGAGATGCTGTGCGTGTACGAGGTGGTCGACGGGCGCATCGCGCGCGCCTCGTTCGCCACCGGCGAAAAGCGGATGGGCTGAGGCCTACAGCCGGCCGGCGGCTTCGAGCGCTTCGACTGCCGGGTCGAGCGTGCCGGGCGGCGCCGGGGTCTTGTCCTTGAACTCGCACAGGTCGGCGATCAGGCAGTTCCAGCACTTGGGCTTGCGCGCCACGCAGGTATAGCGGCCGTGCAGGATCAGCCAGTGGTGGGCGTCGATCAGGAATTCCTTGGGCACGAACTTCAGGAGCTTCTGCTCGACGATGTCGACGTTCTTGCCCGGCGCGATCTTCGTGCGGTTCGAGACGCGGAAGATATGGGTGTCGACCGCCATGGTCGGCTCCCCGAAAGCGGTATTGAGCACCACGTTGGCGGTCTTGCGGCCCACGCCCGGCAGGGCTTCCAGCGCCTCGCGCGAACGCGGCACTTCGCCGCCGTGCTGCTCCACCAGGATGCGGCAGGTCGCCATGACGTTTGCCGCCTTGGTGTTGTAGAGGCCAATGGTCGAGATATACGACTTGAGTTCCTCGAGCCCCAGGTCGAGGATGGCCTGCGGCGTGTTGGCCACCGGGTAGAGCTTGCGCGTGGCCTTGTTGACGCCCACGTCGGTCGACTGCGCCGACAGCAGCACCGCGATCAGGAGTTCGAAGGGCGTGGTGAATTCGAGTTCGGTGGTCGGCTTCGGGTTGGCCGCGCGGAAGCGCGTGAAGATCTCAAGGCGTTTGGCTGGGTTCATCTTATTCTTTGTCGGGCGGTGGATTGCCGGCGGCCTTCAGGCGCGCGCGCTCCATGGCGGCGGCGATGATGGCGCGCTTGCGCTCCTTCTCCGCCAGCTCCTCCGGCGTGTTGCTCACTTCCGCCGTCACCGCGCGCATCTTCTCCAGCGCCTTGGCGGCCAGGCGCGCATCGTTTTCTTCCTTCTCGCGGCGCAGGCGCTCGGTGCGGAAGTCGTGGCGGCTGCGCGCCGCATCGGCGGCTTCCTGCGACCAGGCGGCCCAGCCGGTGCGATCGCCCGTGACCGGCACCATCGAGATGCAGTCGACCGGGCAGGGCGCGACGCACAGGTCGCAACCCGTGCACAGGCTCGGCAGGATGGTGTGCATCTGCTTGGCGGCGCCCGTGATCGCGTCCACCGGACAGGCCTGGATGCACAGGGTGCAGCCGATGCACAGCGACTCGTCGATGAAGGCGACCGCGCGCGGGCGCTCGATGCCGTTGGCCGGGTTGATCGGGATGACCGGCCGGCCCGTCACCGAGGACAGCCGGCGCACGCCCTCGATGCCGCCCGGCGGGCACTGGTTGATCTCCGCTTCGTCGCGCGCGATCGCCTCCGCATACGGGCGGCATGCGGGGTAGCCGCACTTGGTGCATTGCGTCTGCGGCAGCTGGTCTTCGATCAGGTCGGCGAGCGTTTTGGTCACGGTAGTCAGGCATTAGCGCGTGTCGTGCGCGAAAGCCGACATTATCCGCCAAAACCGCGGCCTCTGCGACCTGCGTGCTGGAGCGAACAGACCGGGCCGTGTGCGCGTGGTGTACTGGAGCCAATCGACAAACAGGGAGCCGACATGAACAAGATCATCGTTCCAGCCCTGGTCGCCATGGCGCTGGCCTGTGGAGCCGCGGCCCAGGCGCACCAGCGCAACGTGGAGGAAGCACGCCAGCAGCAGGCCAGGACCGTCAAGGCGGGGCCCTACCGCAGCGTGGAAGCGAGCGGACAGCTCAAGCGCGGCGAGCAGCTGCCGCCGCGCTACCGCACCCATCACTACGTGGTGGAGAACTGGAAGGCGCATCGCCTGACGCAGCCGCCGGCGGGGCACCAGTGGGTGCAGGCGGGGAGCGATTATGCGCTGGTGTCGATCGCGACCGGGGTCGTCACGGAGGTACTGGTAGGGAAGTGAACTGGCGGAAGCGCCAAACGAAGAACGCCGGAGACAAGCTCCGGCGTTTTCTTATCGATCAGGCATTCGCCTTGATGAACTCCGTGATCTTCGGACAGATGATCTCGCGCCAGCGGCGGCCCGAGAAGATGCCGTAGTGGCCGCACTTCGGCGCCACGAATTCCAGGTGTTTTTCCTTCGGGATGCCGCTGCACAGGTCGTGCGCCGCGCGGGTCTGGCCCAGGCCCGAGATGTCGTCCAGCTCGCCCTCGACGGTGAACAGGGCGACCGAGGTGATGTCCTGCGGACGCACCAGCTGGCCGCCGACTTCCCAGGTGCCCTTCGGCAGGGCGTGTTCCTGGAACACGGTCTTGATGGTGTCGAGGTAGTACTCGGCCGGCATGTCGAGCACGGCGTTGTACTCGTCGTAGAACTGGCGGTGCGCCTCGGCCGAATCGTCGTCGCCCTGCACCAGGTGCTGGTAGAACTCGCGGTGGCTCTGGGCGTGGCGGCCCGGGTTCATGGCGATGAAGCCGGCGTGCTGCAGGAAGCCCGGATACACCTTGCGGCCATAACCGGGATAGTTGCCCGGCACCGAATAGATCACGGTGTTCTCGAACCACGAGAAAGGCTTCTCGATCGCCAGGTCGTTGACCGCGGTCGGCGACTTGCGCGGGTCGATCGGGCCGCCCATCATGGTCATGGTCTTGGGCAGCTTCGGGTCCTTGTTGGTCGCCATCAGCGAGATCGCGGCCAGCACCGGCACGGTCGGCTGGCACACCGAGATCACGTGCACGTCCGGGCCCAGGTGGCGGATGAAGTCCCGCACGTAGTAGATGTAGTCGTGCAGGTGGAAGGGACCCTCGGACAGCGGCACCATGCGGGCATCGATCCAGTCGGTGATGTAGACGTCGTGCTCGACCAGCAGGGCGCGCACGGTGTCGCGCAACAGGGTCGCATGGTGACCGGACAGCGGCGCCACCACCAGCACCGAGGGCTGCTTCAGGGCGGCGAAGGCCTTGTCGCTCAGGTCCTTCTTGAAGTGGATGAGCTTGCAGAACGGTTTTTCGACGACGGTGCGCTCGATGATGCCGACGTCGGCATCCTTGATCTTCACGGTCTTGATGCCGAAGGCAGGCTTTTCGTAGTCCTTGCCAAGGCGGTACATGAGTTCGTAGCCGGCGGCGATACGCTGCGAGAACGGCGTGTGCGCGAACGGGGAAACCGGGTTGGAAAAGAGTTTCGAGGACGCATCGGCCCACTGCATGAGCGGGGTCAGGAAGGAGCGTTGCATCTCGTGCAGTTGATAAAGCATAAATAATTCCTTCTTTTTGGAGCGCGTCGTCTACACGCATGTCGCAATCGTTTGCGCAATGGATTCATCAATTATAGGGGATAGTCATTTACTTGTGGAAACAGTCGTTTTCACACCCCGGAACCCATGGCTCACTTGTAGCATATTTGTGCAAGCGGCTTCGGTGAGGCGTCCCACATAAACCGAAAGCGCGGTGCGTTAGCCGGACTTCGTCGCTTCGCACTTACTGAACAAGGCTCACAGGCAACAAAAAAGCCGCCCGGCTTGCGCGGGGCGGCTTTTTCAGGAAGCGCTTCGGGATCAGTCGAAGACCGGGGTCTCGACGCCGAGGATCTTGTGCAGTTTCGGCGAGGTCGTCGTGTACTGCATGTGGATCTTCTTGTCCGGGAAGATGTAGGGCGCGGCGCCGAAGGCGGCCAGCGCGGCTTCGTGGAAGCCCGACAGGATCAGCTTCTTCTTGCCCGGGTAGGTGTTGATGTCACCCACCGCGAAGATGCCCGGGACATTGGTCTCGAACTTCTCGGTGTCCATGACTTTCAGCTGCTTGCGCTCGATGTCCAGGCCCCATTCGGCGATCGGGCCGAGCTTCGGCGACAGGCCGAAGAAGACCAGCAGCATGTCCAGCGGCACGCGGCGGGTGACGCCGTCGGCGCCGGTGACCTTCACTTCCGACAGCTTGCCGTCCGCTTCATCGAAGCCGGTGACCTGGCCGATGATCAGCTGCATCTCGTACTCGTCGCACAGGGCTTTCATCTTGGCGACCGAAGCCGGGGCGGCGCGGAAGTCCTCGCGGCGGTGCAGCAGCACGACCGACTCGGCCTTGCCGACGAAGTTCAGGGCCCAGTCGAGGGCGGAGTCGCCGCCGCCGCAGATGACCAGGTTCTTGCCTTCGAACAGTGCCGGGTCTTTCACACGGTAGAACAGCTGGCTGTTCTCGAACTTCTCGATGCCGTCGACCTTCATCGTGCGGGCCTGGAAGGAACCCACGCCGGCGGCGATGAAGATGGTTTTCGTGATGAAACGGGTGCCGATCGAGGTCTCGACGTTGAAGCGGCCGTCTTCGCGGCGCTGCACCGTGGTGACTTCCTGGCCCAGGTGGAAGGTCGGCTCGAAGGGCTCGATCTGCTTGAGCAGGTTGTCGGTCAGTTCCTGGCCGGTGCACACCGGCACGGCCGGGATGTCGTAGATCGGCTTGTCAGGGTAGAGTTCCACGCACTGGCCGCCGACGGCCGGCAGCGAGTCGATGACGTGGGCCTTGATCTCGAGCAGGCCGAGTTCGAAGACCTGGAACAGGCCGACCGGACCGGCGCCGATGATGACGGCGTCGGCGTCGATCGCGCCGGCGAAGGAGCTGTTGGGAGCGATGCTGCCCGCTTCGTGGGAGGCACTGATAGTCATGCGCTTGTCTTTCTTTGGAATGGGGTATGAGTGGGACGGTGGCAGCCAGTGTGCCACGATTGAAGAACTGCCGCAGACGCCGGCCCGGCGGGCCGGACGTCCGCCGGCTTCAGCGGGCCAGCTGGTCCAGCTTGTCCTTGACGTCTTTCCACTCTTCGGCGTCTGGCAGCGCCGGCTTGGTCTTGGTGATCGACGGCCAGAAGCGCGCGAGGTCCGCGTTGATCTTGATGAATTGCTGCTGGTCCGACGGCACGTCTTCTTCCGCGTAGATCGCGTTCACCGGGCACTCGGCCACGCAGACGGCGCAGTCGATGCACTCGTCAGGGTCGATGGCGAGGAAATTCGGGCCTTCCCGGAAACAATCTACCGGGCATACATCGACGCAGTCGGTGTAACGACAACGGATGCACGATTCGGTGACAACGTGGGTCATAACAGTCCTATTAGTGTTTATTGGGTCGCAGCGCCGGGCGCTGACTGGGCCGACGGGACATGGCAAAGCACTGTATTTTAGGGCAATTCGGCGTTTCCTTCAAATTGACCTTCATACACAATATATATAAGCAAATGCATTGCGCGGCGCGCGGCTGGCACCGCGCGGACCGTTGAACCCCCCTCAGGCGCTGGCGCGCAGGCGGTCGAGCAGGGTCTGCCAGTCGCCGCCGCTGCCGTCCTCGCGCATGAAGACCGTGTGGCAGCGCTGCCCGTCCTCGACCGTGATCTCCCAGCGCGGCAGGTCGGCGCCGACCGGGCAGGCGGGCGCTGCCGAGAAGAAGTCGAGCCGCCCGAGGAGGCCTTCGAGCTCGCCGCCGTCCGGGTGGGCGGCGGTGTCGAGGTCGTAGGCTTGGGCGAGTCCGGCGAAGCCGCCGCAGGCGCGTGCGCTGATCTTCATGGCTGTTCCGGGGCGAGCGCCACCGGCGGCGCCACGCACTCGGCCAGGCGGCCGTTCGCGCCGCACCAGAGCGCCAGCGCGCGCGCCTCGGCGTCCAGTGCCCGGTCCATCCGGTAGTACTCGGGCAGGTTCATGGTGCCGCAGCAGGCGCGCCGGTCCTGGCGGGCGCCCGCCTTGTCGCAGACCTTCGGCGCCAGTTTGTCGACGCCCGGGACCGCCGTCGCAGCCGAGGCCTGGCCCGGCGCCTCGACCACGTCGCGGCGCGCGAACTGGTTGTGGATGAAGCCGGCGTAGGCGGCCGGCTTGCCGTCCTCGACCACCAGGCGCAGCATCTCGTTGACCACGTCGGCATAGCTGGCGGCGCTGTCGGGGGCGGCGATCAGGGCGCGCAGCAGCAGGCCGCGCAGGTAGGCCGCCACCCGGTGCAGCACGGCGGCGCAGTCGTCCAGCACGGGATTGCGCTCGTAGGCGAACATATCGGCCAGCACGTCGTACACGGCGCCGGTGAAGACCTGGGAGATCGCGTGCACCTGGGTGCCGGCCTGGCTGAGCGTCAGGTCGTTGTCGGCGTTGCGCAGGCCCACCGTCGAGCCCAGCGCCAGGCCGAACTGCTCGGCCACGTCGGACAAAAAACTCTTGTCGTGCAGCTGGGCCCGGGTCTGGGCGATCACGGCCTCGCACAGGTCGAGCTGCGACAGGGCCAGGAAGATCGCGGTCAGGTCGCCGAAGGCTTCGTGCAGGCCGCCGGTCTGGGGCGGGGCGTCGGCCAGCAGCCATTGGGGCTTGAGGCCGTCCAGCACCGCATGGGCGGTCTCGTGGGCCACGATGTCGAAGGAGCGGCAGGTGTAGACCCGCTCCGGTTCGGTTGCGCCGGCTCCGGCCGGCTCCAGGCTGGGCACGAAGTCGCCGAACTTCAGGCAGCCCTGGGTACGGCTGTAGAAGGCGTTCATCACGTTCGGCAGGCCGTGCGGGAAGAGCATCAGGGGGCGGGTGTCCATGCTGGTGTTCCACTGCCAGGGCAGGGGCATGTCCAGGCCCGCGGCCAGCAGGGCGCGCTGGTACATGGTCAGGGTCTGGCGCACCACGGCGAAGGTATGAACAGCGTCGAACTGTGGAGTGTCGGGTCGGGTCACGAAGTCGCCGAAGGCGTTCGGCTCGACCGGGTCGATGCCGGGTGCGCCCGGCGCGATGCGGGCGTCGCGCGGGCCGGCCAGCACCGGGCCGGGCAGCCAGGCGCGCCGGGTGCCGATCTCGCCGACCGTCGGATCCTGTTTCCACATCAGCACGCGCGCGCCGAAGGCCTGGGGCAGGGCGGGGGGCTCGGCTGCGGCGTCGTCCCCGCCGGTGCCGGCCTCGGAGTTTGCCGCGGTGCTTGATGCCGGCTGCGGCCCGGTGTCGGGAAGCAGGGGTTGCTCGAGCAGCCGGGCGGCGCGGTGCTGCTGCATATAGGGCGCGCTGGGCGTGGGAATGGGGCGGGCCGGCGGCTGGTCACGATCGGGCGTGGCCAGTGCGTCGGGCAGGAGGGGACCTGGTTCCATGACGGCTCCTTGCGAAATGTCGGGCGGCATGACCATGGTCGCGCGCCGGGCGGCGTGGACATTGACGAAAGTCAATTGATCTATATTGAAGAGCGGGCAACACCGTTGGACTGGCTTAGTCCGCTTCCAGGTGGCATCATTGCGGATTGTCTTGCAACAGATTGAAGGAAACAGACTCCATGTCGGAAATCAGCATCGTCCAGGAACATAACCTGAGCCCGGAACAGGCGCGCGACGCGGCCCAGCAGGTGGCCCAGCGCATCGCCACGGAATATGGCCTGGCATGCAAATGGGATGGCGACGTCCTGCGCTTCGAGCGCAGCGGGGTGGAGGGTGCCCTGACCCTGGAAGACCAGCGCGCCGCGATGCGCATCCGGCTGGGCTTCTTCATGGGTGCGTTCGCCCCGGCCATCGAGGCCAAGGTGGCGGAGAAGATGCGGAAAGTCTTCGTTCCGGCGTAGGGTGGCGCGGCTCCACCGGATTGTGTGAGCAGCCAGCGATGTCAATGCCGCCCACGCGTTCAACCAGCTTCGGAATTGCCGTATCGCTGTTCGAAGGGGAGTCGACCGCGTGGGCGGGAGACCCGCCCACCCTACGAAAAACAACGGCCACCCGCAGGTGGCCGTCCATGAGGGGAGCTACAAGGCTCAGCCCTTCAGTTCCTCGATCAGGTCGATGTACTGCTGCATCGCGTCTTCCTGGGAGGTGCCCTTCAGGGCGGCCCAGGCGTCGAACTTGGCGCGGTTGACGAAGTCGGTCATGCCGGGGCGCTCGCCGGTGGCGTCGCCGCTCGAGCCCTGCTTGTACAGCGCGTAAATCTTCAGCAAGGTCATGTTGTCCGGGCGTTCCGGCAGATTCTTGGATTCGGCCTGGGCCTGGGCGAACTGTTCTTGCAAGCTCATGAGTACTCCTGTGGTTGGTTGCGTTGGCAATATATTATGCGCAGGCATCTTAGCGCAGGAGGAGAGCGTACGCCGGGAATCCGGGCGCACTTTAGAGGGGATGCTCAAGCGGCGCCGCTCGGCGCCGCCAGGGGAGTCTTAGACGGCCAGCAGTTCCACGTCGAAGATCAGGGTAGCGTTCGGCGGGATCACGCCGCCGGCCCCGCGCGCGCCGTAGCCGAGGCTTGCCGGGATGGTCAGGCGGCGCTGGCCGCCGACCTTCATGCCCTGCACGCCTTCATCCCAGCCGCGGATCACGTGGCCGGCGCCCAGCGCGAACTGGAAGGGGTCGTTGCGGTCCTTGCTCGAATCGAACTTGGCGCCCTGGCTGCCGTCATCGTTGCGCAGCCAGCCGGTGTAGTGGACGGTGACGTGCTGGCCGGCTTTCGCCTCGGCGCCGCTACCGGTGACGGTGTCTTCGTATTGCAGGCCGGAATCAGTGGTAATGGTGGACATGGTATTCCCTGTTGTTCAAGTTGAAGGGCGATTGTAGTGCATCGCACAAGGCTTTGCGTAGAATGGCGCTGTCCGAAATAATGAAACCCGACAAGGAGCCGTGATGCCGACCAGTTGCGCCCGAGCTGACCATTTTTGGAAGGATGCGCCATGAAGGGCGTCGGCCTGGCTTACCGGCGCGCCCTCGGCGCCCAGTTCTCGCGCCGCATGCTGATCCTCTCGACCGCGCCGCTGGCGCTGTCGCTGCTGCTGTGGGGTTTTGTTCTCTGGACCGGCCTGCAGCCCCTGCTCGACTGGCTGCAGGGCACCTTCGCGCAGTACGAGATCTTCCAGACCAGCGGCAGCATGCTGTCCATGCTCGGCCTGGGCATGCTCAAGGTGATGGTGATCCCGCTGCTGGCGATCGCGCTGCTGCTGCCCCTGATGATCGCCTCGGCCCTGCTGTTCATGGGCGTGATCGCGATGCCGGTGATCGAGCGCCACGTCGGCAATACCCAGTACCCGAAGCTGGAGAAGAAGCAGGGCGGTTCCTTTATCGGCAGTGTCGGCATCAACGTGGGCAGCACGGCGGTGTTCGCGGTGCTGTGGCTCCTCACGCTGCCGCTGTACGCGGTCCCGCCGCTGGCCTGGCTGGTGCAGGCCTGCCTGTGGGCCTGGGTGACTTCGCGCGTGATGAGCTACGACGCGCTGGCCGCCCACGCCAGCCCCGAGGAGAGGCGGGAGCTGATGCGCCGCCACCGCGGCGCGCTGCTGGCGATCGGCTTCGCCTCCGGCCTGGCCGGGGCGCTGCCGGGCATCGCCTGGATGGGCGGGGCCTTGATCTCGATCGTGCTGTTCCCGGTCCTGGCCATGCTGTCGCTGTGGCTTTACATCATGATCTTCCTGTTCGCCGGGCTCTGGTTCCAGTATTACTGCCTGGGCGCCCTGGACGAGCTGCGCGCGGGGACGGCGCCGGCCTGAAGCCCCCTACCGCAGGTGCTTGCGCGCTTCGCGGACCGTGAGCGGGGCCAGCCGCTCTTCGTGGGCATCGACGAAGCGCCCGACGTCCTGCGGCGCCCATTTGGCATAGTCGCGCAGGGCCCAGCCGATCGCCTTGCGGATGAAGAATTCGCGTTCGGGCGCCAGGCGCAGGGCATAGCCGAACAGGCGCGCCTCATCGGTCTCGAGGCGCCAGCCCAGCTGGTGGGTCATGGCGATGCGGCGGATCCAGAAGGAGTCGTCGAGCAGGGCGGCATCCATGATCTCCTGCGCGCCGCCCGCCCGGTGTGCACGCAGCAGCTTGCCGATCACGCCCGCCATGCCGTCGACCGTTTCCCACCAGGGCTTGCGGCGCGCCAGCGCCAGCAGGGGATCGATGGCGCCGAGGGGCAGCTCCTTGCGGCGCAGGTCGAGCAGGTCGATGGCAGCGTACTGGTACTCGCGCAGGGGCTCGTCCCACAGGCGCCCGGCCAGTTCCAGCAGCGCGGGCCAGGGCAGGCGCGGCGCCCATTGCTTCACTGCCGCGCGCCGTGCGGGCGTCGCCACACCGAGAAAATCGAACTGGTCGCGCTGGTAGGCGCGCATGGACACGGCCCGTGCGGGGTCGGCAAACTGCGCGAGGCGCGCCTTCAAACTGTCGAGCGGATCGGGTGTCGTCATGTTTCTTGTCAAATGTCTGCGTCAACCGGACCGGTGGCTGCGCCGTTCAAGAAGGATAGGCATAGGGAGAACGCATGGGATTCGGCTTGATCGTCGTGGGCGACGAAATCCTGTCCGGCAGGCGCCAGGACAAGCATTTCAGCAAGGTGGTCGAGCTGCTCGGCGCGCGCGGCCTGCAGCTCGACTGGGCCGAATTCGCCGGCGACGATCCGCCGCGCCTCACCGCCACCCTGCAACGCAGCTTCGCCGGGAAGGATATCGTGTTCAGCTGCGGCGGCATCGGCGCCACGCCCGACGACCATACGCGCCAGTGCGCGGCGGCCGCGCTCGGCCTGCCCCTGGTGCTGCATCCGGAAGGGCGGCGCAACATCGAGGAGCGGATCCGCGAGACGGCGCGCGAAGCAGGGCGGGAGCCCGACTTCGACGCCCCCGACAACCTGCAGCGCCTCAAGATGGCCGAGTTCCCGCAAGGCGCCGAGCTGATCCCGAATCCCTACAACCGCATCGCCGGCTTCACGGTCGGCGACCATCACTTCGTGCCGGGCTTTCCGGTGATGGCCTGGCCGATGATCGAATGGGTGCTCGAGACCCGCTATGCCCATCTGTTCCACGCCGAGGCGCATGAAGAACGTTCGCTGCTGGTGTTCGAGGCGGCCGAGGCCGCGCTGACGCCGCTGATGGAAGCACTGCAGCGGGACTATCCCGGTGTGCGGGTCTTCAGCCTGCCCAGCGTGGGCGATGCGCAAACGCGCCGCCACATCGAACTGGGCGTGAAGGGCGAGCCCGCGCAAGTGACGGCCGCCTTCGCCGCGATGCGCTCGGAACTGGAGCGCCGCGGCGCCGAAATCGGGCCCGTGTAGGACTCGATGCCGTCGAGCTAACTCTGCCGTTGTTTTTTTGCGAAAATGCTTCGTGCGCATCAAATTTGTTAAACCGTGTCTCGCGCGTGTCGTATTGATGTGGTGGAATGATACCTGTGGAGGTGCAATCCTGAGTGAGCTTGCACCACGCGTTTTGCGACCTGACGCGAGCAATCACTCGATCGAACCAGCAGCACGGATGGCAGGCAGGTTGGCGGGGATTGCACGCGTATTGATTCAAACCAGTTGAGCCATCATGGAAAGTAATCGCCGTTTCGAACGGCCCAGTCTTCTCTCCCGCATTCTCTCCAGCTTGCGCGGACGTTTCGCCTTCGGCATGGCCGGCGGCGCACCCGTGCTCGCGTCCGCGGGCGGCAACGATGTTCCCCTGTACGAAGCCTATCCCCACCTGGCCAGCGGCGCTGCGCCCGGCCGCAGCCGCGTGCCGCCGGCCGAACCGCCGGAAGGCGAGGGGCCCGAAGATTCGCCTGAGGACAAGCCCGCCGGCGGGCCGCGCAAGCGCCGCTTCAAGACCTGGTTCTACCTCGCGCTCCTGATCCTGCTGGTGCTGCTGGGCGGCTGGGGCGCGCTCGAAATGCGCACCTCGCGCCTGCAGGCCAAGATCTTCGCCGGCATGGCGCAAGACCTCACCTACCGCATGGACAAAGGGCCGAGCAGTTCCATCCGCTTCCCGGCCGCCAGCCCCTACGACACGCGCCTGGGCTACGCCAACATGCCGTCCTACCTCGGCAAGCTGCAGTCGCGCGGCTATCACATCGACGCGCAGGCCCGCATCTCGCCCAAGATGGTCGAGATGGCCGACCGCGGCCTCTATGCCACCTACCACGAGAAGACCAAGGTCGGCCTCGAGATCCTCGATTGCCGCGCCCAGCCCCTGTTCGCCTCGCGCTTCCCCGAACGCTTCTACCACGAATTCAAGGACGCGCCGCCGCTGCTGGTGCAAAGCCTGCTGTTCATCGAGAACCGCGAGCTGCTCGACCCTGCCTACCCGCACCGCAACCCGGCGGTGGAGTGGGACCGCTTCTCGAAGGCGGTGTTCGACAAGACCCTGAGCACCGTGGGCCTGGGCGGCGAAGGCCGCGTGGCAGGCGGATCCACGCTCGCGACCCAGATCGAGAAATACCGCCATTCGCCCGAAGGCCGCACCGGCTCGCTGTCGGACAAGATGATCCAGATGGCCTCAGCCACCCTGCGCGCCTACCAGGACGGCGAAGACACGACCAAGGCGCGCCGCCAGATCGTGCTCGACTACCTGAATACCGTGCCGCTGTCGGCCAAGCCGGGCTACGGTGAAGTCAACGGCATCGGCGACGGCATGTGGGTCTGGTACGGCCGCGACTTCGAGGAGGTATCCAGGCTCCTCAAGGGCCCGATGACGACGCCTGAAGCGGTCACCGCCTACAAGGAAGCGCTGTCCCTCATGATCGCGCAGCGCCGCCCGGCCTACTACCTGGGCGCGGGCGAACACGACCTCGAAACCCTGACCAACAGCCACCTGCGCGTGCTGGCCCAGGCCGGCGTGATCTCGCCGCAGCTGCGCGACGCCGCCCTGAAGGTCGAGCTGCACCCGGCCCAGGGTTCGGGCGTGGCCGCGCCGGGCGCCGACGCCTTCGTCTCGCGCAAGGCCGCCAACGCGGTGCGCAACCACCTGGGCTACCTGGTGGGCGATTCGCGCCTGTACAACCTCGACCGTCTCGACCTCTCGGTGGTATCGACCCTGGACGCCGGCGTGCAGCAGGCCGTCACCGACGCGCTGCGCAAGCTGTCGGACGCCGAGCACGCGAAGGCTGCCGGCCTGACCGGCAAGGGCCTGCTCGGCAACGGCGACCCGTCCCAGGTGGTCTACAGCTTCACCCTGATGGAGCGCGGCGAGCACGTGAACTACCTGCGCGTCCAGACCGACAACTACGACCAGCCGCTCGACATCAACGAGGGCGCCAAGCTGGACCTCGGTTCGACCGCCAAGCTGCGCACCCTGGTGACCTACCTCGACATCGTCGACCAGCTGCACAAGCGCTACGAGCCGATGGACAAAATTGGCCTGATGGGCGTCGAGACCGATCCGAAGGACCGCATGTCCCAGTGGGCCGTCGAATACTTCCAGCAGCTGCCGGAAGGCGCCGACCGGGGCCTCAAGCCCATGCTCGCCGCGGCCATGGAGCGCAAGTACTCGGCCAACCCGGGCGAAGCCTTCTTCACCGGCGGCGGCCTGCACACCTTCGGCAACTTCAGCAAGCTGGATAACAGCAAGATCATGACGGTCACCGAGGCGCTGCGCAATTCGACCAACCTGGTGTTCGTCCGCATGATGCGCGACGTGGTGCGTTACTACATGTTCCAGCTGCCCGGCTCCTCGGCCCAGCTGCTGGCCGACGCCGACGATCCGCGCCGCCAGACCTACCTGGCGCGCTTCGCCGACAACGAAGGCAAGGTGTTCCTGGCCAAGTTCTGGAACAAGTACAAGGGCAAGACTTCGCAGGAGGTGGTGGACCTGCTCTTCTCCGGCGTGCGTCCGATGGCCTCGAAGCTGGCCGCGGCCCACCGCACCGTGTTCCCGGAGGCGACGATGGAGCAGTTCGGGGCGTTTGTCGACAAGAGCCTGCCGCCCTCGCACGACATGGATGCGGACCGCATTCCGAAGATGTACGAGATGTACGACGTGAAGAACATGTCGCTGGCCGACCGCGGCTACGTGGCCTCGGTGCATCCGCTCGAGTTGTGGCTGGTGAGCTACCTGCGCACCCATCCGAACGCCGGCTGGACCGAAGTCACCAACGCCAGCGTCCAGCAGCGCCAGGACGTCTACTCCTGGCTCTTCAAGACCCACCGCAAGCACGCCCAGGACAAGCGCATCGCCGGCCTGATCGAGGTCGAAGCCTTCCTCAAGATCCACGCCCAGTGGAAGAAGATGGGCTACCCCTTCGATTCCCTGGTGCCGTCCTACGCGACCACGCTGGGCGCCTCGGCCGACCGTCCGGCCGCGCTGGCCGAACTCATGGGCATCATCGTCAACGGCGGCGTGAGGAAGCCCGTCGAGCGCATCGACTCGCTGCACTTCGCCAAGGACACGCCGTACGAGACCCTGGTCAAGCGCACCAAGGGCGGCGGCAAGGAACAGGTGCTGGCGCCGGAAGTCGCCCGCGTCGTGGCCGACGCCATCCAGGGCGTGGTCAGCGACGGTACCGCCAAGCGCGTGAAGACCGCCTTCGTGCAGTCCGACGGCAGCGTGATCGCCCTGGGCGGCAAGACCGGTACCGGCGACCAGCGCTTCGAGGTGTATGCGCGCGGCGGCCGCGTGATCGAGTCGCGCTTCGTGAACCGCTCGGCTACTTTTGTGTTCAACATCGGCGAGCGCTACTTCGGCAGCATGACCGCCTACGTGCATGGCCCGCAGTCCGGCGACTACGACTTCACCAGCGCCTTGCCGGTGCAGCTGCTGGCCAACCTGGCGCCGAGCCTGATGCCGATGATCGAACCGCCCGCGGGCAGCGTCGCCGCGCAGCGGCAGTGCGTGCGTTGAAGGCGGACCGGCGACCCGGGGGCTCCGCCGTCAAGCGCGCCGTGACGCGCGTGCGCCAGTTCAGCATCGTGTCCCTGCGCGACATGCTGGTAGCAATGGGGCCGACCCTGCTGGCCGTGATCGCGGTGGCCGTGCTGGCTTATCTCTGGGTCGACCCGGCGCCGCCGCGCAAGCTCACCATGGCCACCGGCCAGTTCAACAGCGCCTACCAGGAATTCGGCCGCCAGTACGCGGCCACCCTGGCGCGCGACGAGATCACGCTCACCCTCGAACCCTCGCTCGGTTCCCAGGACAACCTGGAACGCCTCATTGCGGGCAAGGCCGACGTCGCATTCGTGCAGAGCGGCTCCACCGTGGACGGCCAGGCCGAGCGGGAAGGGCTGATTTCGCTGGGCAGCCTGTTCACCGAACCGGTCTGGCTCTTCCTGCGCGAGTCTGCCAAGGTGAACCACCTGACCGAGCTGAAAGGCAAACGCATCAATCTGGGGCCGGAAGGCACCGGCGTGCCGCGCCTGTTCCGCCAGGTGCTGGATGCGAGCGGCATCGACCCTATGGAGCTGCAGATCGGCGCGCTGGAGAACACCCCGGCCACGATGGCGCTGCTGGCCGGCAGCATCGACGGCCTGGTGTTCAGCTCCGCCCCGGAAGCCCCCTTGATCCAGATGCTGCTGCAGACGCCCGGCATCAGGCTTTTCAATTTCACCCAGGCCGATGCCTACACCCGCCGCCTGCCTTTCCTGACCCATGTGGTGCTGCCGCGCGGGATCGTCGACCTGGGACGCGACATCCCCAGCCAGGACTATCACCTGATCGCACCGACCGCGACCCTGGTCGCACGCGAAGACCTGCATCCGGCCCTGGTGGGCCTGCTCGTGAAATCGGCCGGCGAGATCCATGGCAAGGCAGGGTGGTTCCAGCAGCAGGGCCAGTTCCCGTCGCCGAAGTACACCGAAATCCCGGTGGCGCGCGAGGCCGAGCGCTACTACCGCGACGGTCCGCCCTTCCTGCAGCGCTATATGCGTTTCTGGCTGGCCAACCTGGCCGAACGCCTGTGGGTGGTCGTGGTGGCGCTGGCGGCCCTCCTGATCCCGCTGTCGAAGGTGGTGCCGCCGATTTACGTGTGGCGGGTGCGCTCGCGCGTCTACCGCTGGTATGGCGAACTGCGCAAGGTCGAGCAGGAGCTCGAGGCGACGCCTTCAGAGGGGCGCGAGGCGGCGCGCGAGGGACTGCTGCTGCGTCTCGAAGAGATCGAGGATCGCGTGAACCACATCTCGATTCCGCTGGCCTACGCGGAGGAGCTGTACCGCCTGCGCAGCCACATCAACTTCGTGCGCGAGCGGGTGCGCGGCACCATCGACATGCATGGCCGGGCCACCCCGAAGGGATGATGCGTAAATAGCAAATTTCTTCAGGAAAAGGATTACACTGGCGGCCTTTGTTCCGCATCCTGAAGGAAGCCATGATACGCCGTCCCCTTTCCGCCCTGGCCCTGGGCGCGCTGCTGGCCTGTGCCGGCGCGCAGGCCGCCAACGAATCCGCCGTAGCTCACACGAACTTCGCCGACGCGCCCGCCCAGCAGCGCAATCCGCGCGAGCACTACACCAAGTACGAGTACCAGATCCCGATGCGCGACGGCGTCAAGCTGTTCACGGTGGTGTACGTGCCGAAGGACAGCTCGAAATCCTATCCCTTCCTGATGCAGCGCACGCCGTATAGCGCCGGCACGCGCGCCGAGGGTGAGACGCGCTATGGCGTCGACTGGTTCCCGCGCGCGCTCAGCCCGACGCCCGAACTGGAGCAGTCCGGCTACATCTTCGTGACCCAGGACGTGCGCGGCCGCTACATGTCCGAAGGGGCATGGCAGGAGATGACTCCCCACGCCAAGGCCAAGCGCGAGAAAGGCGAGGGCAGCGAGAGCGAAGACATGTACGACACCGTCGAATGGCTGCTCAAGCACATCCCGAACAACAACGGCCGCGTCGGCATCTGGGGCATCAGCTATCCCGGCTTCTATACCGCCGCCAGCATCATCGATTCGCACCCGGCGATTAAGGCCGCCTCGCCGCAGGCGCCGATCGCCGACCTCTACATGGGTGACGACTCCTACCACGGCGGCGCCTTCATGCTGTCGGCGAACTTCGACTTCTACACCAACTTCCTGCCGCAGAAGAACCCGACCCTGCCGAACCGCGCCCGATCGAGCTTCGACTATGGCGAGGCCGACGCCTACGACTTCTTCCTGAAGCGCCTGACGATGCCGAACATCCTCGCCACGCTGAGCGCAGAACAGCGCGCGCTGCTCGAGCCCACCATCGTGCACGACACCTACGACGAGTTCTGGCGTTCGCGCGCGATCACGCCGCACATGAAGAACGTGAAGGCGGCCGTGCTGACGGTCGGCGGCTGGTTCGACGCGGAAGACCCGGCCGGACCCTTCGCGATCTACGACGCGGTGGGCAAGTACAACCCGAAGACCCCGAATTCCCTGGTGATCGGTCCCTGGGTGCACGGCGGCTGGGCGGGCAGCGACGGCGCGCGCCTCGGCCACGTGAGCTTCGACGCCAAGACCAGCGAATACTACCGCCGCGAGATACAGTTCCCTTTCTTCGAGCAGCACCTGAAGGGCGTCAAGCCGGCGCGCACGCTGGCCAATGTGAACGCATTCGAGACCGGCACCAATGTCTGGCGCAGCTACGCGTCCTGGCCGCCGGCGCCGGCGAAAGCGAAGACCCTGTACTTCGGCCCGAACGGCACCCTGAGCTGGCAACAGCCGGCAGCGAGCGGCACGGGCTACGACGAATACGTCGCCGACCCGCGCAAGCCGGTTCCCTACATCGGCTACGCCGCCACCGGCGTACCGCGCGAATACATGGTCTCGGACCAGCGCTTCGCCGCGACCCGCCCCGACGTGCTGGTTTACCAGAGCGAGGTGCTGGAACAGGACGTGACCGTCGCCGGCCCGGTGCTGCCGAAACTCTTCGTTTCGACCACCGGGACGGACGCGGACTGGGTGGTCAAGCTGATCGACGTCTACCCGGCCGAGTACCCGACCCCGCAGCTTGACCGCAAGGGCAACGACGTCGGCCCGCCGTCGGTGAACATGGGCGGCTTCCAGCAGCTGGTGCGCGGCAATCCGCTGCGCGGCAAGTTCCGCAACAGCTTCGAGAAACCCGAGCCCTTCACCCCGGGCAAGCAGGAGGTCTTGAATTTCGACATCGGCCAGGTCAACCACACCTTCCGCCGCGGCCACCGCATCATGGTGCAGGTGCAGAGCTCCTGGTTCCCGCTGATCGACCTGAACCCGCAGACCTTCGTGCACATTCCGAAAGCAAAGCCGGAGGACTTCCAGAAGGCGACCCAGCGCGTCTACCGCGCACCGGGCGCGGCGTCGGGCCTGCAGCTGATGGTGATGCCGTAGGGTGTTCGGCTTCGCCGAACGCGCGTTCAACAACATGGTGAAATGCGGCGCATCGTCCATTTTCACGCCGGTTGAACGCGCGGTCGGCAGAGCCGACGGGGCCGCCGAGGCCACCCTACGCCCCAATCCAGGGCAGCCCCGCCTTGCACCACCCGCCCACCGTCTTGCGATGGCCCTGCTCGTCGCGATCCCCCTCGAAGCCTTCCAGGATGTCATAAGACTGCGCGAAGCCGTTCTCGGTCGCCACGCGGGCGCTGTGGCGCGAGCGCACGCCCGAGCGGCATAGGAAGAGCAGCACCTCGTCCTTGCGCGCGAGCTTGTCCAGCTGGGCGGCGAAGTCGGGATTCGGCTGGCCGCCGGGGTAGGTGGCCCATTGCACCGCCACGTGCTGGGATTCGGGGACGGCGACCTTGCCGACCCAGTCGCGCTCGGCATTGGTGCGCACGTCGACCAGTTTCACGCGCGGGTCGCTCTGCAGGAGGGCGAACGCTTCTTCCGGCGTGACGGCGCCGGCATAGGGCTGGCCCGGGGCGCGCTCGCGGGCAGTAGCGAGGATGGATTCGGAAGTACTCATGATCATCGGTCCATTTTTTAGAGAATAAAAAGCATTGCACCAACTTGGTTCGGTGTATCCTGCGCTGCGATGGTGCATCGCACCCGAATGGTGCACTCATTTGGTGCGAGTGTATTCACGGTGTGACAGTGACCATGCACCGATTGTAGGACCAGCACGAGCGAATTCCAACGAAGCATTGTGCATTTACTCATAACGCTGGGTTGGCACGGTTCATGCTTTGAAGTAGAGCAAGTTGCCCTGCCATGAAGATATGGCGCGGCACCCCCTTTTCAATCAGGAGATACGAATGGCAAAGACGGCTGCAGACGTAATTCAACTCATCAAAGACAACGAAGTGAAATTCGTTGACCTGCGCTTCGCGGACACCCGCGGCAAGGAGCAGCACGTGACCGTCCCCGTGTCGCACTTCGACGAAGACAAGTTCGAGTCGGGTCACGCCTTCGACGGTTCGTCGATCGCCGGCTGGAAGGGTATCGAAGCCTCGGACATGCTCCTGCTGCCGGACCCGAACACCGCCAATCTCGACCCCTTCATGGAAGAGACCACCCTGTTCATGCAGTGCGACGTGATCGAACCGTCGGACGGCAAGGGCTATGACCGCGACCCGCGCTCGATCGCCAAGCGCGCCGAAGCCTACCTGAAGTCCTCGGGCGTGGGCGACACCGCCTTCTTCGGCCCGGAGCCGGAATTCTTCATCTTCGACTCGATCCGCTGGAAGATCGACATGTCGGGCTGCTTCGTGAAGATCGACTCGGATGAGGCATCCTGGTCGACCGACAAGGAAATCGAAGGCGGCAACAGCGGCCACCGCCCGACCGTCAAGGGCGGCTACTTCCCGGTCCCGCCGGTCGACAGCTTCCAGGACATGCGCTCGGAAATGTGCCTGATCCTCGAATCGATGGGCATCCCGGTCGAAGTGCACCACCACGAAGTGGCCGGCGCCGGCCAGAACGAAATCGGCACCCGCTTCTCGACCCTGGTCGAGCGCGCCGACTGGACCCAGAACATGAAGTACGTGATCTGGAATGTGGCCCACAGCTACGGCAAGACCGCGACCTTCATGCCGAAGCCAATGAACGGCGACAACGGCTCGGGCATGCACGTGCACCAGTCGATCTGGAAGGATGGCAAGAACCTGTTCGCAGGCGACGGCTATGCCGGCCTGTCGGAAACCGCCCTGTACTACATCGGCGGCATCATCAAGCACGCACGCGCGCTGAATGCGATCACCAACCCGGGCACCAACTCCTACAAGCGCCTGGTGCCGGGCTACGAAGCCCCGGTCAAGCTGGCTTACTCGGCCCGCAACCGTTCGGCCTCGATCCGCATCCCGCACGTGGCGAACCCGAAGGGCCGCCGCATCGAAGTGCGCTTCCCGGACCCGCTGGCCAACGTCTACCTGTGCTTCGCCGCGCTGCTGATGGCCGGCCTGGACGGCATCCAGAACAAGATCCACCCGGGCGAAGCCGCGACCAAGGACCTGTACCACCTGCCGCCGGAAGAAGACAAGCTGATCCCGACCGTCTGCGCCTCGCTGGAAGAAGCGCTGGAAGCCCTGAACAAGGACCGCGAGTTCCTGACCCGCGGCGGCGTGTTCAGCGATGCCATGATCGACGCCTACATCGACCTGAAGATGCAGGAAGTGCAGCGTCTGCGCATGACCCCGCACCCGGCCGAATTCGACATGTACTACTCGTCGTAATCAAGTGGTCAACACAAGCGTTGCGCGGGTGCGTCACCATGCGTAAGGCTGTGTAACAAAGGCGGGGAAAGCGAGGGCTTTCCCCGCCTTTTTTCATGCTTGCTGTATAGTCGGGCCGTTCTACAATATGTGCACGTTTATTGTGCAAATTGATTTCTGATGGGAACGACAATTAGCTTCTACCGCTTTTTCCGTGCTGCCGCCGTCCTCGCCTTCGGCCTCGCGCTCCACAATGGGGCGCAGGCGCAGGGCGCGGTCTACAAATGCGTGGACGAGCAGGGCCGCGTGGAATTCACCGACCAGAACCGCAAGGGCTGCAAGCAGCTCGAGAGCTTCTTCTCGAGCGCGCCCGCGCCGGTGCGCGCCTCCGCGCCTATCCCGGCCGTGCGCGCCAGCGGCAGCACCGGCCCGGCGCCCACCGCCAGCCCGGCCAGCTTCCCGCGGGTGGACAGCGCCCAACAGCGCGCCCGCGACGACGATCGCCGCGAGATCCTGAACGACGAGCTGAGGGCCGAGCAGAAGAAACTGGCCGACCTGCGCAAGGACTTCAACGGCGGCGAGCCCGAACGCATGGGCAACGAGCGCAACTACGCGAAGTACCAGGAACGCGTGGCCTCGATGCGCGACGAGATCGGCCGCACCGAACGCAATATCGAAGCGTTGCAGCGCGAGATCACGAATATCCGATAGGACCGACAGGAACACATGAGCGAATCCGGCCATTCACGCTACGCGGGCCTCGACCTGCTGGCTTCCAGCGTGCTGCTGGTCGGCCCCGAAGTCGAGGTGCGCTATGCGAACCCGGCCGCCGAGAACCTGCTCGAACTGTCCCTGAAATCCCTGCAACGCGCGCCGCTGACCGAGCTGTTCACCAATGGCCAGGAGCTGGCCGCCCTGTGCGCCCAGGCGCTGGCCCACCAGTACGCCGACCTGCGCCAGGACCTGGCCCTGCAGCGCAACGGCCGCGAGCCCCTGCACGTGAACTCCATCGTCAGCGCGCTGGGGGAGGGCGAGTTGCTGATCGAGCTGCGCGAGAACGTCCAGCAGCTCAAGCTCGATCGCGAGGAGCGCATCCTCGACCAGAGCCAGGCCAACAAGGAACTGATCCGCAACCTGGCGCACGAGATCAAGAATCCCCTCGGGGGCATCCGCGGCGCCGCGCAGCTGCTGGAACTCGAGCTGCCTCCCCACCACCTGCTGGAACTGCAGGAATACACGCAAGTCATCATCAAGGAGGCCGACCGCCTGCAGACCCTGGTCGACCGCCTGCTGGCGCCGCATCGCAAGCCGCACATCGTCGGCGACGTCAACATCCACGAAGTCTGCGAGCGCGTGCGCAGCCTGATCCTGGCCGAATTCCCCACGGGCCTGACCATCCGGCGCGACTACGACGCCTCGATTCCCGAGTTCAGGGGCGATATGGAGCAGCTGATCCAAGTGGTCCTGAACATCGCCCACAACGCCGCCCAGGCCCTGAAGGCGCGCATCGCCCAGGGCGACGCCGAGATCGTGCTGCGCACCCGGGTGGCGCGCCAGGTCACCCTGGCCAAGGTCCGCTACGGGCTGGCATTAGATTTGCATATCATCGACAATGGACCGGGCATCGCGCCCGAGATCCGCGACCGCATCTTCTACCCGCTCGTCTCCGGGCGCGAAGGCGGCAGCGGCCTCGGGCTGACGCTGGCGCAGACCTTCGTGCAGCAGCACCTGGGTGTGATCGAGTGCGAAAGCCGGCCTGGACTGACGGATTTCCGGATCCTGCTGCCGCTGCCATAAGCGGGGGTAGCGGATCCGCCGTGAGTCCCCGAACCATCCATATTGCGGGAACCACGAACACATGAAACCAATCTGGATTGTCGACGACGACGCATCGATCCGCTGGGTACTGGAAAAAGCCCTGGCGCGCGAAAGCCTGGAGACCCGCAGCTTCGCCAACGCGCGCGATGCATTGACCGCCTTCGAAACCGATACGCCGCAGGTGCTGGTGTCGGACATCCGCATGCCGGGCGAATCCGGCATCGACCTGCTGCAGGCCGTGAAGGCCCGCCATCCGGGCCTGCCGGTCATCATCATCACCGCCTTCTCCGACCTCGACTCGGCGGTCGCTTCCTTCCAGGGCGGGGCCTTCGACTACCTGGCCAAGCCCTTCGACATCGACAAGGCCGTGGCGCTGATCCGCCGCGCACTCGAGGAAAGCCTGCGCGAAGCCAGCGTCGAGGCGGCGCCCGCCGAGACGCCCGAGATCCTCGGCCATGCACCGGCCATGCAGGAAGTCTTCCGCGCCATCGGGCGCCTGTCGCAGTCGAACGTGACGGTCCTGATCACCGGCGAATCGGGCACCGGCAAGGAGCTGGTCGCGCGCGCCCTGCACAAGCACAGCCCGCGCGCCCAGCAGCCCTTCATCGCCCTGAACACGGCGGCGATCCCGAAGGACCTGCTGGAATCGGAACTCTTCGGCCACGAACGCGGCGCCTTCACCGGCGCCCAGGCCATGCGGCGCGGCCGCTTCGAACAGGCCGAGAACGGCACGCTGTTCCTCGACGAGATCGGAGACATGCCATTCGATCTGCAGACCCGGCTTCTGCGGGTGCTGTCGGACGGCCACTTCTACCGCGTGGGTGGGCACCAGCCGGTGAAAGCCAATGTGCGCGTGATCGCGGCCACCCACCAGAACCTCGAGCAGCGCGTGCGCGACGGCCTGTTCCGCGAAGACCTGTACCACCGCCTGAACGTGATCCGCCTGCGCCTGCCGTCCCTGCGCGAGCGCAGCGAGGACATTCCGATCCTCGCACGCCACTTCCTGGTGCAGAGCGCACGCCAATTGGGCGTCGAACCGAAGCGCCTGTCCGAACCGGCGATGCGCTTCCTCTCCGGCCTGGAGCTGCCGGGCAACGTGCGCCAGCTGGAAAACCTGTGCAACTGGATCACCGTGATGGCGCCCGGCCAGACCGTGGAGGTGAAGGACCTGCCGCGCGACCTCACGCAAGGCAGTCCCGCGCCCTCGACCCTGCAGGACGCCGGCCTGCCCGGCATGCCGGCGCCGGCAGCCGCCGGCGCGCCGGCTCCGATCCGGGTGCAGGCTGCGCCGGAAGGCTGGATCGGTTTGCTCGAGCTGCAGGCGGCCGGCATGCTGAGCGCCGGCCAGATGGACGTGATGGACATCCTCGGGCGCCAGTTCGAGTCCGCCCTGATCAAGACGGCGCTCAAGCACACGCACGGGCGCAAGAACGACGCCGCGATGCGGCTCGGGATCGGCCGCAACACCATCACGCGCAAGATCGTCGAGCTTGGGATAGACGGCGCACGGGACGAGTAGGGCCGATGGTGTAAGCTGGCGCTTATTTGCTTGTTACTTGCTTGTCACGCCCCTTACACACCCATGCTGATTAACTGTGTCGCCTACCAGGAAGGCAAGAAGCTGTCCGACATACCCGTCGCCGACATCAGCGAGTACCTGAAGCTGCCCGACACCTTCGTCTGGGTCGCCCTGCGCGATCCAGGCAAGGAGGAAATCGCCGTCATGCAGGAAGAATTCAACCTGCACGAACTGGCCGTCGAAGATGCCGCGCGCGGCCACCAGCGGCCCAAGATGGAGGAATATGGCGACTGCGTCTTCGTCATCGTCCACATCGTCGAACTGAATGGCGACGAACTCAATGCCGGCGAGCTGGCCATCTTCGCCGGCCCCAACTACGTGCTCTCGGTGCGGCGCGACGCCAACCAGGGCTTCCTGGGCGTGCGCGCGCGCGCCGAGCGCGAGCCGCACCAGCTGAGGAAAGGCTCGGGCTTCGTGCTCTACGCCCTGGTAGACGCGGTGGTGGACCGCTACTTCCCGGTGGTCGATGCGCTCGAATCCGAGCTCGAATCGATCGAGGACCACATCTTCGGCCAGGTCGGCGAACAACGCGCCAACATCGAGCGCCTGTATGCCCTGAAGCGCAAGTCCCAGGTGCTGCGCCATGCGGTGATCCCCCTGCTCGACGCCATCGGCCGCCTGCATGGCGGGCGCGTGCCGGGTGTCGTGGTCGAGACCCAGGATTACTTCCGCGACGTGCACGACCACCTGCTGCGCATCCTGGGACGCCTGGACGCGGTGCGCGACACCATCAATACCGCGATCCAGGTGACCCTGTCGATGGTGGCGATCGAAGAGAACGACATCAGCAAGAAGCTCGCCTCGTATGCGGCGATCTTCGCCGTCTTCACGGCCTTCGCCGGCATCTGGGGCATGAACTTCGAGTTCATGCCGGAGCTGAAATGGAAGTACGGCTATCCGCTCGCGCTGGCGATCATGGGCGGCGTGTGCTTCTACCTGTATCGGCGTTTCAAGAAGGCCGGCTGGCTTTGATATTGCGGCTTGGTTTTCGTAGGGTGGACGGGGTAATTTCGGGCAATGGCCGAAATTACGAACGTCCGCGCGTTCGACTAACCGTTGGACAGACGCGAGCGGGCTATTCAATCGAAGTTTGAACGCGCGGACGGCGTAGCCGTCCACCCTACTTTGCCGTGGCCGCCGCGCCGCCGCAGGCGACGATCACCAGCGCGATCGCCAGCCACTGCATGAAGGTCAGCATCTCGCCCAGCACCACGAAGCCCGCCAGCGCCGCGAAAGCGGGTCCGGCGCTGACCAGGATGCCGAACACGCGCTGCGGCAGGCGCGCCAGCGCCGCCATCTCGAGCGTGTAGGGCAGGGCGGAAGACAGCACCGCCACTGCGAGACCGCCCAGCAGCACGGAGGACTCGAGCAGGGCGCCGCCCGCATGCGCCACGCCGACCGGCACCGTGAACAGCGCCGCCGCCAGCATGCCCCAGGCGACCGCCTGGCCGCCGTTCAGCCCGGAGACACGCTTGCCGAACACGATGTACATCGCCCAGCAGAAGGCCGCTCCCAGTGCATAGGCCACGCCGAGCGGATCGAGGGGCGGAACGCCTTCGTGCACGGGCGCCAGCAGCCACAGGCCGAGGGCCGCCAGCAGCACCCAGCCGAAGTCGCGCGCGCGGCGCGAGGACAGCACTACCACGCCGAGGGGACCGACCACTTCGATGGCCACCGCGACCCCGATCGGGATGCGGGCGAAGGCAGCGTAGATGAGGAGGTTCATGCAGCCCAGCATCAGGCCATAGACCAGCAGGTTGAGGGCGTCGCGGCGCGCGGGCAGCTGGCGCCAGGGGCGCACGATGGCGAGCATGATGGCGGCCGCCAGGCCGACGCGCACGGCGGTCACGCCCTGGGCGCCGACCAGGGGGAACAGGTGCTTGGCCCAGGCGGCGCCGGCGTTCACCGACACCATCGAGGCCAGGATGGCCAGCCCCGGACCGAAGGCGCCGGGCGTCGCGACCGCGGTCTTCACGCGATCGTCACGCAACGAGCGACAGGGCCACGGCTTCCGCCACGCGGATGCCGTCCACCGCCGCCGACATGATGCCGCCGGCGTAGCCCGCGCCTTCGCCGGCAGGGAACAGGCCGCGCGTGTTCAGGCTTTGCAGGTCGTCGTCGTTGCGCTTGATGCGGATTGGCGAAGAGGTGCGGGTCTCGACGCCGGTCAGCACCGCGTCGTGCTTGTAGTAGCCCTTGATCTGCTTGTCGAAGGCGACGAAGGCTTCGCGCAGCGCGACAATCGCGTAGTCCGGCAGGGACGGCGCGAGGTCGGTCAGGTGCACCGCCGGCTTGAAGGAGGGGACCACCGAACCGAATTCCCTTGATGCCACGCCCTTCACGAAGTCGCCCATCAGCTGGCCCGGCGCGTCGTAGTTGGAACCGCCCAGCACGTAGGCGCGCGACTCCAGCTCGCGCTGGAAGGCGATGCCGGCCAGCGGGTGGCCCGGGTAGTCCTCGGGCGTGATGCCGACCACGATGGCGCTGTTGGCGTTGCGCTCGGCGCGCGAGTACTGGCTCATGCCGTTGGTGACCACGCGCCCTTCCTCGCTCGAGGCGGCGACCACGGTGCCGCCCGGGCACATGCAGAAGCTGTACACCGAGCGGCCGTTCGAGGCGTGGTGCACGATCTTGTAGTCGGCCGCGCCCAGCAGCTTGTTGCCGGCATTCGGGCCGAAGCGGCACACGTCGATCAGCGACTGCGGGTGCTCGACGCGGAAGCCGATCGAGAAGGGCTTGGCTTCGATATACACGCCGCGCTCGTAGAGCAGCTCGAACGTGTCGCGCGCGCTGTGGCCGATCGCCATCACCAGGTGGCGGGTCGCGATCTCTTCGCCGTTCGACAGGCGCACGCCCTGGACCTGGCGCACGCCGTTCTCCTCGCTCACGTAGATGTCGTCCACGCGCGTCTCGAAACGGATCTCGCCGCCCAGGGCAATGATCTCGGCGCGGATCTGCTCGACCATCTTGACCAGGCGGAAGGTGCCGATGTGCGGCTTGCTGACGTAGAGGATCTCTTCCGGCGCGCCGGCCTTCACGAACTCGGTCAGCACCTTGCGGCCGTAGTGTTTCGGGTCCTTGATCTGGCTGTACAGCTTGCCGTCCGAGAAGGTGCCGGCGCCGCCCTCGCCGAACTGTACGTTCGACTCGGTATTGAGCTTGCGCTTGCGCCAGAAGCCGAAGGTGTCGACCGTGCGCTCGCGCACGATCTTGCCGCGCTCGAGCACCAGGGGATTCAGGCCCATCTGGGCCAGGATCAGGGCCACGAACATGCCACAGGGGCCCATGCCGACCACGATCGGGCGCGGCGTGCCGGGCGCCGGTTTGGCGGTGGTGGCGAATTTGTAGCTGGTGTCGGGCGAAGGGAAGACCGCCGCATCCTGCTTCAGTCGCGCCAGCACGGCCGCTTCGTTGCGCACCTCGACGTCGATCGCATAGATCAGGACGATGGCCGACTTCTTGCGCGCGTCGTAGCTGCGCTTGAACACGGTGAAATCGAGCAGCTCGTCGCTCGCAATGCCGAGGCGGGCAAGGATGGCGTCGCGCAGGGCGGGTTCAGGATGGTTGAGGGGGAGTTTCAGTTCGCTGATTCGAAGCATGGTCTTCTTGGAGTCGTGGTTGCTGGTGATGCAACAGAAAAGGAAACGGCCGGGCGGGCCCGGCCAAACGCCTATTGTACCCAAGTGAGACGTTCTGCGGACAGTCTCGACCCGGCAACAAGAATTGCTGCGATGCAAAACGACTATATTTACACAAAAGAAACTTTAGTAGTAGGGATTTTCTCTTTTTCGCGTGTTTTTCATGTTGCAGTGCAACGTTGTTACAAAAAAATACAATCAAATCAGTATGTTGTATCTCTGTGTCTTTACGAGCAACTAAGTTTGACAATTTATTCACGGACATGTTTTATGTCGACTCTGCTCTAAAAAGTGCAGCAAAGCGTGGCGGGATCAGTGGAGCAGCGATCAGCCTCGTGAAGTGATTTGTATAACAACCAACCGCAGGCTTGCAGTACAGCTTGTCATTTCAGGGATCACACTATGTTGTTTAGAAAGACTGTGTTGGCGCATGCGCTGACCATTGCATTCGCAGTTTCGGCAGGTAGCGTCCTCGTATCCGGCGACGCCCACGCTGCCTCGAACTCGGCCGGTGACATCGTCGGCCGCGCCGCTGCAGGTACCGTGATCACGATCGAGAACAAATCGATCGGCCTCACCCGCACGCTGACCGTCAACAAGAACGGCGACTACCAGCTGACCATGCTGCCGCCGGGCACCTACACTGTGCGCGCCAAGCGTCCGGACGGTTCGACCGAAGAGCGCCAAGTGGCGGTGAATGCGGGCGAAGGCACTTCGGCCAACTTCGAAGCCCAGACCAACACCGTGGTCGTGACCGGCCGCCTGCAGCGCATCGACGTCAAGTCGCCGGAATCGAGCATGGTCCTGAACGAAGCCGCGATCGACCGCATCCCGGTGGCGCGCGACGTGACCGCCGTGGCCCTGCTGGCCCCGGGCGCGACCCGCGGCGACTCGCGTATCGGCCAGACCACCCTGCGCGCCGGCAACGTGCCGTCGCTGGGCGGTGCATCGCCGGCGGAAAACGTCTACTACATCAATGGCTTCAACGTCACCAACATGCTCAACGGCGTGGCGTTCAACCAAGTCCCGTTCGAAGGCATCGCGCAGCAGCAGGTCAAGACCGGCGGCTACGGTCCGGAATACGGTCGTTCGCTGGGCGGCGTGCTGTCGATCACCACCAAGCGCGGCACCAATGAATGGAAGGGCGGCGCCAACGTCATCTGGGAACCGGAAAGCCTGCGCGGCAAGTCGATCTACACCGAAGCCGGCAAGACTACCGGCAAGTGGCTGGTTGCCGAGCGTCCGGGCGGCACTGACGACCTGAAGGCCAACGTGTGGGCTGGCGGTCCGCTGGTCAAGGACAAGCTGTTCATCTTCGGTCTGGTCCAGGGCGCGGATATTGAGGCGAAGTCCTATGGCGTCAGCACCCAGACCGTCACGAAGAGCACTTCGCCGCGCTTCCTGGTCAAGGCTGACTGGAATATCAATGATTCCAACACCCTTGAATTGACCGCCTTCGACGACGAGAGCAAGGACAAGGTCCGCACCTGGGGTTCGACGGTTCCGTACCAGACCCCGCGTGGCGCCGAGCGCCTGCCGGACGAATACACCACCGGCGGCCAGAACTACATCGCCAAGTACACCTCGTGGCTGACCGATGACTTCACGGTTTCGGCACTGGCCGGCCTGGGCAAGTACAACCGCGGCTCGAACGTCGGTTCGGCGGCATGTAACTACATCCGTGACGACCGCACCTCGGCACAGACGCGTCTGGGCTGCGCCACCACCAGCAGCATCACCGATCCGGGCGCCAACGACGAGCGCAAGGCCTTCCGTCTCGACGCCGAATGGAACCTCGGCGACCACGGCCTGCGCTTCGGCCTGGACAACGAGGAATACAAAGTCGTGGACGGCACGAAGAATCCGGGTGGCGAAACCATCCTGATCAAGACCCTCGCGCCAGGCTCCGACCTGCCGAGCGGCTACGTGAACAACACCGGCGCACCGATCGACTTCCTGCAAGTGCGCCACTTCGAGAACGGTGGCGCCTTCACCACCAAGAACTCGGCCTATTACCTCGAGGACAACTGGCAGGTTACCAAGAACGTCATGCTGAACCTGGGCGTGCGTAGCGAATCGTTCGAGAACCTGAACGCGGACGACAAGACCTTCATCAAGGTCGACAACACCATCGCACCGCGCTTCGGCGTGAGCTGGGACGTCAAGGGCGACCAGAGCATGAAGGTCTTCGCCAACCTGGGCCGCTACTACATCCCGGTGATGTCGAACACCAACGTCCGCCTGGCCGGCGCTGAGCTCGACTACACCGACTACTTCGTCTACACCGGCACCAACAGCAACGACGCCTTCCAGCTTCCGGGCCGCGGTGCCCAGCTGGGCGAACGCACCGTCAGCGGCGACGGCACTGCGGGCGATCCGCGCTCGGTGGTCGATCCCAACATCAAGCCGATGTACCAGGACGAATTCATCATCGGCGCGCAGCAGGCGCTGGCCAACCGCTGGACCGTCGGTGCGAAGTTCACCTACCGCAAGCTGAAGAAGGTGATGGACGACATGTGTAACGGTCCGGGCGCCGAAGCCTGGGCGCTGAGCAATGGCTACGACGCCGACCAGGCCGCCATCATCGGCGAGTCGATCAACCACTGCTTCCTGTACAACCCGGGCGGCGACCTGACCGCGAACATCGACCTGGGCGACGGCAAGGGTCTGAGCGAAGTCGTCATTCCGGCAGCTTCGCTGGGCTTCCCGAAGCCTGAGCGCAAGTACACCGCCATCGAGCTGACCTTCGAGCGTGCATGGGACGGTGTCTGGAACCTGCAGGGCTCGTATGTCTGGGCCAAGTCGCGCGGTAACACCGAAGGCTATGTCAAGTCGGACATCGGCCAGGACGACGCCGGCATCAGCCAGGACTGGGATTACCCGGGCCTGATGGAAGGTTCGTACGGCGACCTGCCGAACGACCGTCGCCACACCTTCAAGATCTTCGGCGCCTACCAGGTGACCCCGGAGCTGCGCCTGGGTGCGAATGCAATCATCCAGAGCGGCCGTCCGCTGAACTGCCTGGGCTACTACTCGGGTAACCTGGACACCGTGTCGATCCTGTACGGTTCGTCGTCGTTCTACTGCAACCGCACGCTGAACGCACGCGGCACCGTCGGCCGCCTCGAGTGGACCCGCGAGCTGAGCCTGCAGGCGAACTACCAGCCGAAGTGGCTGAAGGGCACCACGTTCTCGCTCGACGTCCTGAACGTCTTCAACGAGCGTGGTATCACCTCGGTGCAAGAAGCGGGTGAATCCGCACGCGGCACCCCGAGCCCGAACTACCTGCAGCCGCTGTCCTTCCAGTTGGGCCGCAGTGTCCGCCTGATGGCGCAATACGAGTTCTAAGCCTGCTCGGCTGACCGGCCTGGAAGCAAGCTTCCAGCTGGTCTGAACCGTACCTGAGGCCGCGTCCTGCATTCGCAGGGCGCGGCTTTTTTCATTTGCGCCCGCGTGTTCTTGTAGCGTGGCGCAAAGCGGACCCGCCCCAAAAACCATCTCATCAGACACGGATACGTCGTTCAGCGCGTCAATACACGAAAAGGCTAAATGTGCTCCAGAACGCGCTTGTCGAGCATATTTCTTTTTGCATAGCACAAGCGCCTTCCCCATTGAAGGGGAGGTCGGTCTGAAACACGTATTGCTGCGCTGCACCGCGACACATTTAGCACCATTTTGTAACTGCTGCGCAAAAATGGTGCATACCGTAAATCCCAATGAAAACACCGTGATTTGTCGCTTTTGGCGGCGAAAATATTGGTGCGTTGCACCAAAATAATACTTTTATGCTCTCGACGCATAGCAAATTGGAAAGTGTTGTAAGTATGCAAAATGACATACTTATTGTTGACGCCGCAACTTTGCGTATGGTTCTATGTAAAAGTTCCGCTGGGAACAACCCATCGGAACAAGGAATGATTTGTTCCTTTCTTGCCCGGTTGGGAGACAAACTTGGCGGGGTCAAGAGCCGTGGCACTCCGGCACAAGGTACGCACAACAGTACCGGCGCTGGGAAAACTTTGAGCCTGTAGGTCGAAGGTGCTCCCGTAACAACAACATTTAGGGAATCACATATGTTGCATACAGTGAAACAGAAGTCGAAAGTGGCAGTGATCCGTCGTTCCGCAATCTCGGTTGCGATCGGCATGTGCTTCATGGGCGCTGCGCTGGCAGCCGATACGGGCGGTCTGCGTATCAACATCACCGGCAATGGCGGCAAGCCCGTCGCCGGTGCAACCGTGCGTGTGAGCTCGCCGAGCAGCCTGGTCACCAAGACCGGCGTCACTGAAGCGGACGGCACCGTCCGTATCGCAGGCCTGGACCCGGCAACCGACTACAAGGTCGAAGTCGTTGCACCCGGCTACTCGAACTTCGCCGCCACTGGCGTCGCGGTCGTCTCGAACCAGAACCCGTCCCTGACCTACGCGATCGGCGGCGACGCATCGACCGCCACCGCGCAACAGGTCGTCGTGACCGGCTCGCGCCTGGCGCAGGTGGACACCACCTCGGCCGTCGTCGGCACCATCCTGAACCTGGGCGTCGTGGAATCCCTGCCGACCGCCCGTAGCTACCAGAGCTACCTGCAGCTGGTCCCGGGCGTGAAGCCTTCCTCGGGCGGCAACCCGTCCTCGAAGTCCGGCGTGAACTACTCGGACATCGGCGGCGCGACCGGCTCCTCGTCCGACAACGTCTACATCCTGGACGGCGTCGACGTCACCGACCCGACCACCGGCACCTTCGGCTCGAACATCAACTCCGAGATCATCCAGGAACAGCAGATCCTGACGGGCGGCATCCCGGCCGAATACGCGGGCGGCTCGGGCCTGGTGTCGAAAGTGATCACCAAGTCGGGTGGTAACGAATACCACGGCTCGATCAACTACTACTTCCAGAATGACAACCTGGTCGCCGACAACAAGCACAATACCTCGTCCGGCTTCTCGACCTACGACGCGGCGGTCACCCTGGGCGGCCCGATCATCAAGGACAAGCTGTGGTTCTTCGGCTCGTTCCAGAAGAAAGGCCGCGAGACCGACGTGGTCAACGCCGGCTCCGGCGAATTCATGCGTACCGTCAAGCGCGACGACAAGCTGGGCTTCCTGAAGCTGACCTGGCAGGCTACCGAGAACGACCGACTGGTGGCGTCCTTCTTCAATGACCCGGTCCGCACCACCGGTACCACCACCGCGACCACGCTGAACAACCGCGACGTCCGCCAGGAGCAGGGCGGCAACAACTACCGGCTCGAATACTCGCGCGACATGGAAAACCTGCGCGTGACCGCCTACGCGTTCCGCCACGAAGGCGAGGTCTCGAGCTTCGCCGCCAACCAGACCCCGCTGAACGACGTCGCCTTCCTGAACAATCCGGGCGCGACGCTGGAGCAGCGCAACCTGGGTGGCGCCGGTTCGGACTCGATCTCGGAGCGTAACCGCGACGAAATCGGCATCAACGCCGAGTACTTCCTGGAGACCGCGAACGCCGGTACCCACACCATCAAGACCGGCCTGACGATGTCGGAGAACGAGTACTTCCGCAACTCGATCTATAGTGGCACCGAGCGCGCGCAGTACACCTCGATCGCGGCCGCCAACGCGGGCGTGACCATGGCCCAGTACTTCGGCTCGGGCTGGACCGGCGCCAAGGACATGTCGGCCGTCGACCTGCCGCGCGTGATCAGCGCCATCAATGGCAGCGCGGACAAGGCCTATTTCGTCGGCCTGCTCGACACCGACCGCGACGGCGCCGTGTCGGACGCCGAACTGCGCGCCTACCGTTTCACCAGCACCGCCGGCAATCCGGGCGGCCAGGTCAACCAGTACCGCATCCGCCAGGCGCAGGCCGCACCGTACAGCGTGACGGCGACCGGCAAGTCCTTCTACCTGCAGGACACCTGGACCAAGGATCGCCTGACCATCGGCGCCGGTATCCGTACCGAGGAATGGAAGCACGAGGATTCGACCGGCAAGGAATCTGCCAAGTTCAAGTGGAAGATCGCGCCGCGCCTGAACGTCGTGTACGACCCGAGCGGCGACGGCCGCAGCAAGATCTGGGGCTTCCTGGGCCGTTACTACGACCCGATCCGCACCAATATGTCGGACTTCGCGGGTAACCTGAGCGGCCCGGTGCTGGAAGAGGACATCCACCTGGGCGACCGCTGGCTGACCTACCGTACCCGCGGCGGCGCCAAGACCCCGGATGCGCTGTTCGCACCGTCGACCAAGACCCCGTACACCGACGAGTTCATGCTCGGCTACGCGACCAACATCGGCCGTGACTACACCGCCTCGATCGCCTACACCAAGCGCCGCACCCGCGACATCCTGGAAGACTACGATCTGGGCCTGTATTCGGATCCGGAAAACACCCCGGATGTCGAAGGCCGCGCCGCGCCCGGCACCTTCCTGTTCCTGCCGTACTCGTACTTCGGTTACTCGTCGAAGCCGAATTCGAACTACGTGCTGGCCACCCTCGCAGGCGGCAAGCGCGACTACCAGGGCGTGGAGATCAGCCTGACCAAGGCCAAGCGCGACAACTGGCAGGGTTCGGCCTCGTACACCTGGAACGAAGCCAAGGGCAACTCGAACTCGGACAGTAACGCCGACTACCAGGGCGACTGGCTGGCGCTGGACCCGCGTGCGCCGAACGCCTACGGCCCGCAGCCTGGCAACATCAAGCACCAGTTCAAGGCATACGGTACCTATTTCTTCAACAACGGTATCGAGGCCAGCGCTGTGTACAACTGGAACAGCGGCAGCCTGTACACCCGTGCGAACAACATCTCCAGCCGTTATCTGCCGGATATGGACGAGGCCTACGTCTACAACGGCATCCTGGACACCTGGATCAAGCCGGGCGTCATCGGCGCAGAGACCGGTCCGTCGTACTACACCCTGGACGTTCGCCTGAAGTACACCTACAAGCTGACCGGCAGCCAGAAGGTCGAGTTCTTCCTCGACGTCTTCAACATCCTCGACAAGCAGTCGGGCATGACGGCGATGCCTCTCATCGACGGCAACGGCGTGTACAAGTTCGGCGAGTCGAACACCTTCGTCGAACCACGCCGCCTGTACGTCGGCGCACGCTACTCGTTCTAATCCAGCGAGCATCCGTGCATGAAGCCGGCCCCGGAAGGGGCCGGTTTTTTTTTGCGTCCTCTGCAGGGACGCAAAAAAGCCCCGGAGCGGAGAGTCGCCGCCGGGGCTTTGCTGTTTGCAGGCGCGCCGGTCTTACATGCCGCCCCAGATCCCGCCGAGCAGTGCCAGCGCCGCCAGCGCGGCGGTCTCGGTGCGCAGCACGCGCGGTCCGATCGAGAGCATGCGGGCGCCGGCCGCGACCGCCGCATCTTCTTCTTCCCGGGTGAAACCGCCCTCCGGACCCACCATCAGGGTCACCGCCTGCGGGCCCGCTTCCTGTGCCCATTGCGCCAGCGAGCTGCTTGCCCTCGGGCTGAGCAGGATGCGCTGGCCGGCCGCGGCCTGCGGCGCCTCCAGCCAGCGCCCGACGTCGGCCACCGGGGCCAGCTGCGCCAGGCGGTTGCGCCCGCACTGTTCGGATGCCGCCTCGATCACGCCCTGCCAGTGGGCGTGGCGCTTTTCCGCGCGATCGCCCTGCAGGCGCACCACGCTGCGGCGGGCCGCCAGCGGCGCGATGGCGGCCACTCCCAGTTCCACTGCCTTCTCGATGATCCAGTCCATCTTGCTTCCTTCCGGCAGGCCCTGGGCCAGGGTGACGGCGTAGGGCAGCTCGGCTTCCACGTCCTCGAAGGCCTGGACCGCCGCGCTCGCGCGCTTCTTGCCGACCTCCGACAAGATGGCGGCGTACTGGCCGCCACGGCCGTCGAACAGCGTCAGGGCGTCGCCGGCTTCCATCCTCAGTACATGCAGGTGGTGGGCGACCGGCGCCGGCAGCTCGACGGTGTGGCCTGGAGCGAGGGAAGCAGGGCAGTAGAAGCGGGGCATGTCGTCAGGGGCGTGTGTTCGGGGAAGCTATTGTAGTGCCTGGCGCCCGGCTCAGCCAGCAGAGGGAGAGGCAACCGCAAGCGAGAATCTTGATAGAAAGTGTTTCATTTTGGATACAGCACAGCTGTTTGGATTGACTCTAAGCAATCGGAACTGTATTTATTATATTTACACGTGCATACACTTTGATTCTGCTCAAAAGGCGATGTGCGTGAGAGGGAATGGGCTAGTGGATTCCGTGACCCGGGCCAGGCGCATTCGTGATGTTCCAACCGTCGGATTACAAAAATGATTAAAGAAAAAGCCTTATCGCGCGCTGTCCGTATGTCCCTGCTGGTCGCTGGTCTCGGAGTCGCCGCCCAGCCGGTCCTGGCCCAGGAAAAAACCGCCGTCGTCGAAGTGACCGGCACCCGCATTACCTCGCCCGGCATTACCTCGAACAGCCCGATCTCGTCCGTTACCGCCGCTGAAATCCAGGCGAACCAGCCGATCGCGGTTGAGGAATTCTTCAAGAATTTGCCGGCTGCCGCTCCCTCCATCGGCCAGGGCACCAACAACGGTAGCGGTGGCGCGGCGACCATCGACCTGCGCGGCCTCGGTTCGAACCGTTCCCTCGTCCTCATCAACGGCCGCCGCCTGGTGCCATACAGCCTCGACGGTACCGTCGACACCAACTCGATTCCGCTGGCCCTGCTGAACCGCGTCGACCTGGTCACGGGTGGCGCTTCGGTGGTGTACGGCGCCGACGCCGTTGCCGGCGTGGCCAACTTCACCCTGAAGAAGAACTTTACCGGCGTCGACATCAGCAGCACCTATGGCGCGACCGCCGACGAAAAGGACACCAAGCGCCGCCGCGTCGACCTGACGATGGGCGCGAACCTGGATGACGGCCGCGGCAACGTCGTGCTGAGCATCGGCAAGACCAAGACCGACCCGCTGACCCAGGGCGAGCGCGAATACGGCATCACCAGCCTGAACTCGGTTTCCGGCCTGCCGTCCGGCTCGGCAACGACCGTGCCTTCCGGCTTCTCGGTCCCCGTCGGCCCTGGCGGCACCAGCACCCTGGCCGGCAACTGGCAAATCAACCCGGCCACCGGCGCCCTGGTGCAGCCGGCCGTCGCCTACAACACCAACCCGCCGAACTACTACGCGACGGGACTGGAGCGCACCCAGGCCACCGCGCTGGGCAACTACCGCATCAACGATAACTTCGAGGTGTATACCGAGCTGTTCTTCACCGACAGCTCGGTGGCGTCCGCCCTTGCCGAGACCGGTACTTTCGCCAACACCTTCAATGTGCCTATCGGTAACCCGTACATCCCGGCAGCGGCCCGCCAGCAGATCTGCGAACGCCGCGGCATTCCGGCGGCAGCCTGCGTGGTCGGCAACACGACCATGGTGCCGATGACGGTCAACCGCCGCTTCACCGAGCTGGGTCCGCGCTACAACAACTTCGACAACAAGACCCTGCAGTACAACATCGGCCTGAAGGGCGACCTGGCCGGCGACTGGACCTATGACACCTACTGGAGCCGCGGCACCGCCGAGCAGATCCAGACCCGCCAGAACTGGGGTTCCCTGTCCAAGGTCGGCCAGGCGCTCAACGCCCTGACCACCACCGCCTGCGTGAACCCGGCCAACGGCTGCGTGCCGCTGAACGTGTTCGGTGCGGGCGGCTCGATCACCCCGGAACAGGCCGCCTTCATCAACCAGAGCGCGGTGCTGCGCCAGAAGGTCGAGCAGGATGTGTTGCTGGCGTCGATCTCCGGCAACCTGGGCGAGACCTTCAAGAGCCCCTGGGCCGATGACCCGATCGCGCTGTCGCTGATGGCCGAGCGCCGCAAGGTGACCGCTGGCACCCAGTCGGATTCCGCCTCCCAGATCCAGGGCGAAGTGCTGGGCACCGGCGCGCCGACGCCTGACCGCAGCGGCAGCTTCCTGCTGGAAGAGTATGCCTACGAGATGTTCGTCCCGCTGGTGAAGAACAAACCGTTCATCCAGTCGCTGAACATGGAACTGGGCTACCGCACCACCTCGTTCGAGACCGCCGGCAAGTCAAAGGACTACGGCAGCTGGAAGTTCGGTGGTGAATGGGCTCCGGTCAAGATGTTCCGCATGCGCGGCATGGTACAGAAAGCGACCCGCGCACCGAACGTGAACGAGCTGTTCGCGCCGGCCGTCACCAGCCTGTCCAACCTGGCGACCGACCCCTGCCAGGGCGCCCTGATCAACAAGGCCCAGGCGAACACCGCGGGTACCCTGTCGAACCTGTGCCGCCTGACCGGCGTGCCGCTGAGCGAGATCGGCAGCCTGCCCGTGCCGTCCTCGGGCCAGATCAACACCCTGGTCGGCGGCAATACCGAACTGGGCCCGGAATCGGCCAAGACCCGTACCTTCGGCTTCGTGCTCGAGCCGCTGCCGCGCCTGGCCGTCGCCGTCGACTACTACAAGATCGTGATCACGGACGCCGTGTCGCGTCCATCCAGCGCCGACGTGATCGACCGTTGCTACAGCACGGCCTTCAACCCGGGCCTGGTGATGAACGAGGCTTGCGCCGTGATCGGACGTAATCCGCTGAACGGCACCTTCAACGGCGTCGATTCGAAGGGCGTGGCGCGTCCGCAGTCGAACCTGGGCCGCTTCAGCACCGCCGGCGTGGACCTGAACGTGAACTATCGCCTGAACTTCAGCCAGCTGGGCATGGATGCACGTTACGGCAGCCTGGACCTGGGCCTGGGCGCCAACTTCGTCAACGAGTGGGAATACCAGGCAACCCCGAACGCGGTCAACCGCAACTGCCTGGGCTACTACAGCGTGGCCTGCACGGAGATCAACGGCACCATCAACTACAAGCGCAAGTTCAACCAGCGCACCACCTGGAACATGGGCGCCTGGTCGGTCGGCTACAACTGGCGCTACACCAGCGCGCTGGTCGAAGAGCCGGGCGGCGCCACCTTCCTGCCGGCCTTCTCGAGCATTCCCTCGTATAACTACGTGGACCTGAGCGCGAGCTGGAACGTGCTGAAGAACGTGCGCCTGACCGCCTCGGTGACCAACCTGACCGACAAGAAACCGCCGATCGTCGGCGGCACCATCGGCAGCACCGGCACCAACAGCGGCAACACCTTCCCGCAGTACTACGACGCGATCGGCCGCTACATCACCTTCGGCGCATCGGTCAAGTTCTGACCGGATCGCGCTGTCGACACAACCCGGCGCCTCGGCGCCGGGTTTTTTATTTGCGCGCCCGTTGCGAAAACCAGACGAGCATATCCCCCACCGCTGGGGGAATATGGCGCGCCAGGTGGATGCCCTCGGTGCGGGAACGAGGCGGCCGAACGCGGCCAACGAGCGCGATCGCTATTCAATATGTCGCTAACTTTCGTCAAGTTCGCATATGTATGCGTCATCTTCTGCGACTTTGGAGATAATTGACGAGCTCCTGTGTGAATGTTGTCATGCCAAAAGCTCAAGTGTTTGTCTTGCGACGAAATCCTTGAGTGCATTGGCGCTCCTGCGCCCGAGACGACAAATTGCGGCCCGCTGCGCGGTCGCCGCATCATCCATAGGAAGACACACCATGTTGAGAAAGACAGTGCTGGCCCATGCGCTCACCATCGCATTCGCCGCATCCAGCCTCAGCCTCGCTCTGGGCGGCAGCGCCCACGCCGCCTCCAACTCGGCCGGCGACATCGTCGGCCGCGCCGCGGCCGGCACCGTGATCACCATCGAGAACAAATCGATCGGTTTCACGCGCAGCCTGACCGTCGGGCAGAACGGCGACTACCAGCTGACCATGCTGCCGCCCGGCAGCTATGTGGTGCGCGCCAAGCGCGCCGACGGCGCGGTCGAAGAGCGCCAGGTGTCGGTCACGGCCGGCGAGGGCGTGTCGGCCAACTTCGAGGCCGCCGGCACCAATACCGTCGTCGTGACCGGCCGCCTGCAGCGCATCGATGTCAAGTCGCCCGAATCGAGCATGGTCCTGAACGAGGCCGCGATCGACCGCATCCCGGTGGCGCGCGACGTTACCGCCGTGGCCCTGCTGGCCCCCGGCGCGACCCGCGGCGACCCGCGCATCGGTTCGACCACGCTGCGTGCCGGCAACGTGCCGTCGCTGGGCGGCGCGTCGCCTGCCGAGAACGTCTATTACATCAACGGCTTCAACGTCACCAACATGCTCAACGGCGTGGCGTTCAACCAGGTGCCGTTCGAGGCGATCGCGCAGCAGCAGGTCAAGACCGGCGGCTACGGCCCGGAATACGGCCGTTCGCTGGGCGGCGTGCTGTCGGTGACGACCAAGCGCGGCACCAATGAATGGAAGGGCGGCGCCAACGTGATCTGGAGTCCGGTCGACTTGCGCGCCAAGGAAGTGTACGCCGAGCGCGGCGCCAGCAGCGGCAACTGGGTCACCAGCGAGCGCCCGGGCGGCCTGGACGACCTGCAGGCCAACCTGTGGCTCGGTGGCCCGGTCGTCGAGGACAAGCTGTTCGTCTTCGGCCTGGTGCAGGGCGCCGACATCGAGCAGAACACCTTCGGTTCGAGCGTCCAGACGCAATACAAGACCAGCACGCCGCGCTACCTCCTGAAGGCGGACTGGAACATCACCGACAAGAACCTGCTCGAGTTCACCGCCTTCAGCGACAAGAGCAAGGACAAGGTCCGCACCTGGAACCTGGCGCGCCCGTACAGCGACACGCCGACCACCGAGAAGCTGCCGGACGAATACACCACCGGCGGCGAGAACTACATCGCCAAGTACACTTCCTGGCTGACCGACAGCTTCACCATCTCGGCCCTGGCCGGCCTGGGCCGCTACAACAACGGCCAGGTGATCGGCTCGGCGGCCTGCCCCTACATCACCGACAACCGCACCGCGACCACCCGCCTGCTGGGCTGCGCCACGGCGCCCTCGACCAGCCTGTCGGACGCCAGGGACGAACGCAAGGCCTACCGCATCGACGCCGAATGGAACCTGGGCGACCACGGCCTGCGCTTCGGCCTGGACAACGACGAGTACAAGGTCGTCAGCGGCAGCATCAGCTCGGGCGGCGCGCGCGAATGGATCCGCACGGCCGCTCCCGGCGCGACCCTGTCGAACGGCTACACCAACAACACCGGCGCCGCCTTCGACTACGTCGAGTCGCGCCACTTCGAGAACGGCGGCGCCTTCACCACCAAGAACGCGGCCTACTACATCGAGGACAACTGGCAGGTCAGCAAGAACCTGATGCTGAACGTCGGCGTGCGCAACGAATCCTTCGAAAACCTGAACGCGGAAGACAAGACCTTCATCAAGGTGAAGAACACCTGGGCGCCACGCCTCGGCCTGAGCTGGGACGTCAAGGGCGACCAGAGCATGAAGCTGTTCGCGAACGCGGGCCGCTACTACATCCCGGTGATGTCGAACACCAATGTGCGCCTCTCGGGCGCCGAGCTCGACTACACCGAGTTCTACCGCTACACCGGCAGCAACGGCGCCGACGCCTTCCAGCGTCCGGGCCGCGGCGAGCAGCTCGGCACCCGCGTGGTCAGCTCCAACGGCGAGGCGGGCGATCCGCGTTCGGTGGTGGATCCGAACATCAAGCCGATGTACCAGGACGAGTTCATCGTCGGCTTCCAGCAGGCGCTGGCCAACCGCTGGTCGGTGGGGGCGAAGGTCACCCACCGCAAGCTGCAGTCGGTGATGGACGACATGTGCAACGGCCCGGGCGCGCAGAGCTGGGCGCTGGCCAACGGCTTCAACGCGTCACAGGCGGCCATCATCGGCGAGGCCATCAACCACTGCTTCCTGTACAACCCGGGCGGCGACCTGACCGCCAACATCGACCTGGAAGACGGCAAGGGCCTGACCGCCATCAAGATTCCGGCAGCCTCGCTCGGCTTCGAGAAGCCGGTGCGCAAGTGGACCGCGGTCGAATTCACCTTCGAGCGCGCCTGGGACGGCAAGTGGAACCTGCAGGGCTCCTACGTCTGGGCCAAGTCGCGCGGCAATACCGAAGGCTACGTCAAGTCGGACATCGGCCAGGATGACGCCGGCATCAGCCAGGACTGGGACTACCCGGGCCTGATGGAAGGCGCCTACGGCTACCTGCCGAACGACCGCCGCCACACCCTGAAGCTGTTCGGCGCCTACCAGCTGACCCCGGAACTGCGCATCGGCGCCAACGTGATCCTGCAGAGCGGCCGTCCGCTGAACTGCCTGGGCTACTACGCGGGCAACCTCGATGAAGTCTCGATCGAGTACAAGTCCGCTTCGTTCTGGTGCAACCGCAAGCTGAACCCGCGCGGCACCCTGGGCCGCCTGCCATGGACCCGCGAGCTCGGCCTGCAGGCGAGCTACCAGCCGGCGTGGTTCAAGGGCAGCACCTTCACGGTCGACGTCCTGAACGTGCTGAACGCGCGCGCCGTGGCCCAGGTCGAGGAGGCCGGCGAGGCTTCGCTCGGCACGCCGAGCCCGACCTACCTGCAGCCGGGCGCCTTCCAGCCGGGCCGCAGCATCCGCTTCATGGCGCAGTACGAGTTCTAAGGACTTTGTCTCCACGGCCCCGCGCCGCCGCCGGCGGCGCGGGGCCATTTTCATTTTTCCCGCATGCCGCCCGGCTGCCCTCGGGACGGCTGCAGGCCAGGGTTAATGTTCTTATAATGAGGGGGCGCCGCTTTCGGCTCCTGGCGGACGGCTCTGGTAAAATAATGGGCTACGGCCAGACGTATCGCCACCGCTTTCCCATCCTTGATCCTTCGTATCCCATGAAATCTACGCAAACCACCACCCTGATGGCCAACGCGATCCGCGCGCTGGCGATGGACGCCGTCCAGAAGGCCAACTCCGGCCACCCGGGCATGCCGATGGGCATGGCCGAGATCGGCGTCGCGCTGTGGGACAAGCACTATCGCCACAACCCGGCCAATCCGGGCTGGTTCAACCGCGACCGTTTCCTGCTCTCGAACGGCCATGGCTCGATGCTGCACTATGCGATGCTGCACCTGGCCGGCTACGACCTGACCATGGACGACCTGCGCGATTTCCGCCAGCTGCATTCGAAGACCGCCGGCCACCCGGAAGTCGGCATCACCCCGGGCGTGGAAACCACCACCGGCCCGCTGGGCCAGGGTATCGCCAACTCGGTCGGCATGGCGCTGGCGGAATGGCTGCTGAGCTATGAATTCAACCGCCCGGGCTACGAAGTGGTCGACCACTACACCTACGCCTTCCTGGGCGACGGCTGCCTGATGGAAGGCATCTCGCACGAGGCCGCCTCGCTGGCCGGCACCCTGCGCCTGAACAAGCTGATCTGGCTGTACGACGACAACGGCATCTCGATCGACGGCCGCGTGGAAGGCTGGTTCACCGACGACACCCGCAAGCGCTTCGAAGCCTACGGCTGGAACGTCATCGGCCAGATCGACGGCCACAGCGTTGCCGACGTCTCCGCCGCCATCGAGCAGGCCAAGCAGTCGGACCGTCCGACCCTGATCATGTGCAAGACCATCATCGGCAAGGGCGCCCCGAACCTGGAAGGCGGAGACAAAGTCCACGGCGCCCCGCTGGGCGACAAGGAAATCGCGGCCGTGCGCCAGCACCTGCTGTGGGATCCGATCCCCTTCGACATCCCGGCCGACGTCTACGAAGCCTGGGACGCGAAAGCGCGCGGCGCACAGGCGGAATCCGAATGGAACGCCAAGTTCGCCGAATACCGCGGCGCCCACCCCGAGCTGGCCGCCGAGTTCGAGCGCCGCATGAAGAGCGAGCTGCCGGGCAACTTCCAGCAGGTGCTGGACGCCGCCATCGCCTCCTGTGTCGAGAAGAAAGAAACCATCGCCACCCGCAAGGCCTCGCAGAACGCGATCCAGGCCCTGGCCCCGGCGCTGCCGGAATTCCTGGGCGGCTCGGCCGACCTGACCGGCTCGAACCTGACCAACTGGAAAGAATCGGTCGCCGTGCGTTCGGGCATCCCGGGCAACCACATCAACTACGGCGTGCGCGAATTCGGCATGGCCGCGATCCAGAACGGCGTCGCCCTGCACGGCGGCTTCATCCCCTTCGGCGCAACCTTCCTGACCTTCTCGGACTACAGCCGCAACGCCCTGCGCATGGCCGCCCTGATGAAGATCCGCTCGCTGTTCGTGTTCACCCACGACTCGATCGGCCTGGGCGAAGACGGCCCGACCCACCAGTCGATCGAGCACGTCTCCTCGCTGCGCCTGATCCCGAACCTGGACAACTGGCGTCCTTGCGATACCGTCGAGTCGGCGGTGGCATGGGGCGCGGCGGTCCAGCGCAAGGACGGCCCGTCGACCCTGATCTTCTCGCGCCAGAACCTGCCGTTCATGGAGCGTGACGGCGCCACCGTCGCCAACGTGGCGAAGGGCGGCTACGTGCTGCGCGACGCCGCGGATGTCAAGGTCGTGCTGATCGCCACCGGTTCGGAAGTCGAGCTGGCGGTCAAGGCTGCCGATGCGTTGGCAGGCGAGGGCATTGCCGCACGTGTCGTCTCGATGCCGTCGACCGACGTGTTCGAACGCCAGGACGCCGCCTACAAGGCGCAAGTCCTGCCGCGCGGTATCCCGCGCGTCGCGATCGAAGCCGGCGTGACCGACTTCTGGTACAAGTACGTGGGCCTGGAAGGCGCCGTGGTCGGTATCGACACCTTCGGCGAATCGGCGCCGGCGCCGGTGCTGTTCAAGCACTTCGGCTTCACCGTCGAGAACGTCGTGGCCAAGGCCAAGGGCGTGATCGGCGCGTAAGATTCATCGCGGGCTGCTGTGAGAGGCAGCCCGTTTCGTATGCGTGATAAAAAAGTTTCTTTCTAATCAGGAGCAAAGCATGACGATCAAAGTTGCAATCAACGGTTATGGCCGCATCGGCCGCAACATCCTGCGCGCCTTCTACGAAGGCGGCAAGAAGCAAGACATCCAGATCGTGGCGATCAACGACCTCGGCAATGCCGAATCGAACGCCCACCTGACCCGCTACGACACCGCGCACGGCAAGTTCCCGGGCACCGTCACGGTCGAAGGCGACAACATGATCGTCAACGGCGACAAGATCCGCGTGTTCGCGCAGCGCAACCCGGCCGAGATCCCATGGGGCGAGCTGGGCGTGGACGTGGTGCTGGAGTGCACCGGCTTCTTCACCACCAAAGAGAAAGCGTCGGCCCACCTGAAGGGCGGCGCCAAGAAGGTCATCATCTCGGCGCCGGGCGGCAAGGACGTCGACGCGACCATCGTCTACGGCGTCAACCAGGACGTGCTGAAGTCGAGCGACACCGTGATTTCGAACGCCTCCTGCACCACCAACTGCCTGGCCCCGCTGGTCAAGCCCCTGCACGAAGCCATCGGCCTGGAAACCGGCCTGATGACCACCGTGCACGCCTACACCAACGACCAGGTGCTGACCGACGTGATGCACGAAGACCTGCGCCGCGCCCGTTCGGCCACCCAGTCGATGATCCCGACCAAGACCGGCGCCGCCGCCGCGGTCGGCCTGGTGCTGCCGGAACTGAACGGCAAGCTGGACGGCTTCGCGATCCGCGTGCCGACCATCAACGTGTCGATCGTCGACCTGTCCTTCATCGCCAAGCGCGACACCACCGTGGATGAAGTCAACCAGATCATGAAGTCGGCATCGGAAGGCGCCCTCAAAGGCATCCTGACCTACAACACCGACCCGCTGGTCTCGGTCGACTTCAACCACAACCCGGCATCGTCGAACTTCGACGCGACGCTCACCAAGGTGTCGGGCCGCCTGGTGAAGGTCTCGTCCTGGTACGACAACGAGTGGGGCTTCTCGAACCGCATGCTCGACACCACCGTCGCGCTGATGAACGCCAAGTAATAACTTCCGGCCTCTGCCGCCAAGGAAACCCCGGACCGAAAGGTCCGGGGTTTTTTTACGCCCGTGCGAGACAAAGCTTGACTTCCCTGGCAAACGATGGGCTGCCTGTATGGACGGGATGTATAGACAGATTCACCTGTCTCGCACGCACGTTTTCGGCAATTGTCTGCAATGAATCTGTCTAATTTTGTGTGAAAACAACATTTGACTCCGGCAATTTTCAAATTTTCTTCGTTGCCTATGTTTGAAAAGATAAACATCTGCCAAACTCATGCGTGCTTTGTTTAGACAAAGCCGCAACATAGCAATCACGGAGAAATTTTGAAGAAGCAACTCGTTTTGAAGACCAGTGTCGTGGCCGTCGCCATGACCCTGGCATCGTCGTACGGCTTTGCGCAAGACGCCGCCGGCGGCGCTCCCGCAGCACAGCCGGTCCAGAAGGTCTACGTGACCGGTTCGAACATCAAGCGCGCGGTTGACACCGAGACCTCCTCGCCGGTCCAGGTCGTGACCGCCGCCGAGATCGCCACCATCGGCGCCAGCACCGTCAAGGACGTGCTGGACACCCTGACCGCCAACACCGGCGCCCTGTCCGACCTGGGCGGCGGCAATTCCTTCGCGGCCGGCGCCTCGGGCGTCTCGCTGCGCAACCTGGGCAAGAACTCGACCCTGACGCTGCTGAACGGCCGCCGCGTGTCGAACTACGGCCTGGCCGACGGCGGCCAGGAAACCTTCGTGAACATCGACGCGCTGCCGTCGGAGATCATCGAACGCGTCGAGATCCTGCTCGACGGCGCCTCGGCCGTGTACGGCTCGGACGCTGTCGCCGGCGTGATCAACATCATCACCAAGAAGGACTTCAAGGGCACCACCGTGCGCGCGAGCGCCCGCCAGTCGCTGCTGAACAGCAAGCTCGACAAGGACCAGACCGCCTCGATCACCACCGGTTTCGGTGACCTGGTCAACGACGGCTGGAACGTGTTCGGCCACCTCGAGGCCTACCACCGCAACCCCTACACCGACCGCGACGTCGAAGCGACCGTCGCGCCCTGGTACCTCGAATACGTGAATCCGAGCTTCGGCGTCACCTCGACCTATTCCTACCCGGGTAACTTCGTCGACCGCTATCCGAGCAACTACGCCGATCCCGCGCTGGCCGGCAAGTCCTTCACGGTCGCCCGTCCGGGCTGCGAAACCATCGTCGACGGCACCTGCCGCTTCGACCAGTACGGCCGCCTGGGCATCCACGCCGAAGCCAAGCGCGTCAACTTCTACGGTGGCGGCCGCCTGAACATCGACCAGGACCACCAGCTGTATACGGAAGTCACCCTGGCCCAGACCAAGACGAGCTACTACAACCCGCCGCCGATCATGCAGTACACCGGCACCCCGTCGAACTGGTACAGCGCGAAGAGCAATTCGCTGGTGTCCTTCACCGAGCCGAAGCTGCCGGTGGGCCATCCGGACAATCCCTACTCCTTCCCGGTCGCGCTGCGCTATCGCTACGCCGACAATATGGACATGTTCAAGAGCGCCGTCACCGCCAACCAGTACCGCGTGCTGGTCGGCATGGAAGGCTACGACTACGGCTGGGACTGGAACGCCGCGGTCGGCGTGATGGGCTCGAAGGTCGACAATGACGAGCGCGGCGCCAAGCATGCCGCCAACTACCTGGCTGCCATCAACAGCGGCGAATACCGCTTCGGCGGCCAGAACAGCCCGGAACTGCTGGACCGCATGTTCCCGACCATCACCTTCGGTGGCGAGTCGAAGCAGATCTTTGCCGACATCAAGGGTTCGCGCGAGCTGATGCAGCTGCCGGGCGGCGCCCTGGGCCTGGCGGTCGGCGCCGATTTCCGCCGCGACCAGTTCGATTCCTGGACCAGCCAGAACGTGGCCAACGCCGAGATCGTCGGCTACGGCTCGATCGCCGTCACCGGCGCGCGCAACATCGCCGCCGCGTTTGCCGAACTGAACGCACCGCTGACCAAGAAGCTGGAAGTCAACGGCGCGGTCCGTGTCGACAAGGTCGGCGACACCGACGCCTCGCTGGTGCCGAAGCTGTCGGCTCGTTACGAAGTCAACAAGAGCTTCATGCTGCGCGGTACCTTCGCCCACGGCTTCCGTGCGCCGAACGTCGCCGAGACCGGCAAGGTCGCGCTGGCCGCCTTCAACAACGGCGTCACCGATCCGAAGCGTTGCGCCACCGCCAACCGCATCTATGACGTGCTGAAGAACGGCACGGCGCTGGACAAGGCCGACAGCCTGCGTGCCCGCGACCTGGGTTGCAGCGTCAGCTTCGCCTCGGCAGTGCAGGGCAATCCGGACCTGGAGCCGGAGAAGTCGCGCAGCTTCAACGCCGGCTTCGTGATCGAGCCGATCAAGAACCTGAGCCTGACCCTGGACTACTACAAGATCGAGCGCCGCAACGAAATCGGCACCCGTGACACCGACGAAGTGCTGGCCAGCGAAGACCTGGTGCCGGGCAGCGTGAACCGCCTGGCCGTCACCGCCGACGACCTGCGCCTGGCCGCCCGCGCAAGCGAACTCTCCGGCCAGACCTTCACCTGGCCGGTCGGTCCGGTGGCGTCGCTCAACCGCCGCTACGAGAACCTGCACAAGACCCGCGTCGAGGGCCTGGACATGGAGATCAACCACCGCGCGAACCTGGGTGCGTACGGCCGCCTGGTCACCAACGTCAAGGCGAACTACCAGCTCGACTACCGCACCTGGGACAGCATCGAGAACGACTACAGCGAAAACCTGGTGGGCAACTACTACAACTGGCGCTACAACGTCCGTGCCGCCACCACCTGGGCCAAGGGCGACTGGAAGGTCGGCGGCGTCGTGACCTATGTGCCGGGAACCAAGCTGATCGACTGGAAGTACTCGAGCAACTGGACCCTTGACGGCTGTGCGGACCAGGGCATTCCTTCGGAATACTGCCGCATCAAGGAAGACGTGCTGGTCAACCTGAACCTGAGCTATTCGGGTATCAGGAACACCACCATCTCGGCCTACCTGAACAATGTGTTCAACCGCAAGGAGCAGGTCGACATGCGCGCCGGCGACCCGTCGCCGCGCGGCCGCACGCTGCGCGTGGCGCTGGAGTACAGCTTCTAAGCTGAATTCCCGGCACCATGAAAAAACCCCGGCGTTTGCGCGCCGGGGTTTTTTTTCGCCATGCGGCGGCTTACTTGTCGTGGCTGCCCGGCGTGAGGATCTCGAAGCCGTGCGCGGTGACGGCGATCATGTGCTCCCACTGGGCCGACAGCGACTTGTCGGCGGTGACCACGGTCCAGCCGTCATCCAGCTGATCGACGTCGGGCCCGCCCAGGTTGATCATGGGCTCGACCGTGAAGGTCATGCCTTCCTTGAGCAGCAGCCCGGTGTTCGGGCGGCCGTAGTGCAGCACCTGCGGGTCTTCGTGGTAGACGCGGCCGATGCCGTGGCCGCAGTAGTCGCGCACCACCGAGTAGCCGGCGCTCTCGGCCAGCTTCTGGATCGCGTGGCCGACGTCGCCCAGGCGCGCGCCCGGCTTCACGGCGCGGATGCCGGCCATCATGGCCTTGTAGGTGGTCTCGACCAGCTTCTGCGCCTCGGGACGCGGGGTGCCGGCGTAGTACATGCGGCTGGTGTCGCCGTGCCAGCCGTCCTTGATCACGGTGACGTCGATGTTGACGATGTCGCCATCCTGCAGGACATCCTTCTCGCTGGGGATGCCGTGGCAGACCACGCCGTTGATCGAGGTGCACAGGGTCTTGGGGAAGCCGTGGTAGCCGACGTTGGCCGGCGTCGCCTTCTGCACCTTGCGGATGAATTCATTGCAGCGGCGGTCGAGCTCCTCGGTGGAGACGCCCGGGACCACGTATTCGCCGATCATCTCGAGCACGTCGGAGGCCATGCGGCCGGCCACGCGCATCTTGTCGATGTCCTTTTGATTCTTGAGTTTGATTGCCATGGGGGATGGACGGGTCGCCGTCCTGATGCGTGGAAACGCACATGATACCGTGCCCTATCAGGAATGGCGCTGTCAGCCGACAGCGCCAAACGACGAAAACGCCCCGGAGGGCGTTTTCAGGCTGCATGGCGCGCGGGATTACAGCTTGACGCGCAGGCCGACGTAGATGCGGCGGCCGATCGCGTCGTACACGTCGGCGGCCGTTTCGGCGCCGGTGACGTTGCCCGGCAGGCCGCTGATGATCGGCGGCGCCTTGGTGTCGAAGACGTTGTCGATGCCCAGGATCACCTCGGTCGACTTGCGCAGCGCGTAGGTCATCTGCAGGTCGGTGTAGGTGCGCGAACCGACGCCGAGCGACTTCGGCGCCAGGTCGAAGCCCGACAGGAACTGGTCGTCCAGGTAGGACTTGCCGATGTAGCTGAAGGTCGACTGGATGTTGAAGTCGTTCCACTGGTAGCCGAGGTTCAGCGAGGCCTTGTTCTTGGCCGAGCCGACTTCGCCGGCGCTCTCGTCGATGTCGGCATCCGGCAGGCCGCGATCCCACAGGTTGCGCACCCAGGTGTAGGCCAGGCGGGTGTTCATGCGGCCAGGACCGACGCGGTCGGCCCAGCCCACGGTCAGGTCGACGCCTTCGGTGCCCAGGCCGCCGCTGTTGCTGACGGCGGTGTCGATGAACTCCAGCGAGCCGGCGCTGTTGGCGCCGACGGCGTTCGGGCGGCGGGTGATGAAGCTGCAGAAGGCCTGGTTGCCGCCGGCGTAGCAGTTACGCAGGGCGTACTGGCGGTCGGTCGGCACGATGGCGTCCGCAATCTTGATCTTGAAGTAGTCGGCCGTGAAGGTCATGCGGTTCAGGGCGCGGATCGAGCGCGGGGTCCAGACCACGCCGACCGTGGTCGAGCGGCCTTTTTCTTCCTGCACGTCCGGGTTGCCGCGGTTGTAGCCGCTGATGCCCTGGAGGTCGGACTGGTTCAGGGTGAAGGCGCCGTTGGCGTTGATGTTGGCCATCACGCCCGGTGCGGCGCGGCAGGCCGCGTCGTACAGGCCGGTCGAGGTGGCGGTCACGCCCAGGCAGGGATCCTGGATGCCGGTCGGGAAGTCCTGGCTCGGGGCCTGGTACAGCTCGTCGATGTTCGGCGCGCGGGTCGACAGCGAGCGGGTGGCGCGGACCTTGAAGTCGGACACCGGCGACCATTCGAGGCCGGCGTTCCAGCTGTTGGTGCGGCCGACGGTCGAGTAGTCGGAAGCGCGGTAGGCACCCAGCAGGGTCAGCTGCTTGGCGAACGGCTTGTCCTTCAGCAGCGGGAGGCGGCCTTCGACGAAGATTTCCTTGACGCTGAAGTCACCCTGGGTTTCCGGGGTCGCGTTGCCGGCGTTCAGGCCGGCCTGGGTCAGGGCGTCCGGCGTCGCGCGCGATTCTTCCTTGCGCCATTCGAAGCCGGTCGCGAACGACAGGGCGCCGGCCGGCAGTTCCCACACGTCACCGTTGATCGAGCCGCCCACGATGGTCTGGGTGATGACCGATTGCAGGGAACCCGGCGCGGCGATGTAGCGCACCGCTTCGGGGCTCATGGTCATGGCGCCGAACACATTGGCCGGCACGCAACCCTGGGCACGCGCGTTGGCGTCGCGGCAGATCGCATCGGTGCGGCTGCCGTTGCCGTTCAGGTCGTCCACGTCGACGATGGCTTCCAGAGCATTGCGGAAGTTCAGCACGTTGACCTGGCCGCCCGATTCCTGGGCTTCCTTGGTCTGGCCGTAGGCGCCGAACAGTTCATAGTTGAACTTGTCGGCGATCAGGCCCTTCAGGCCGGTGGCCACGCGGAAGGTGTCGCGCTCGGCGCGGCTGCCGCGGTTGCCGAAGTCGGCCATGCGGCGGGTGAAGTAGTAGTCGCGCGCGCCGTCGCCGTCGGTGTCGCTGATGCGGTCCCACAGGTATTGCGGCACGATCGGGTTGCGCACGTAGCTGCCGTTCACCAGGAACTCGGCCGGCACCTGGCCGCCGGTGGACGGGTAGATGTCTTCGGCGCCGAGCGGATACGGTTCGATGGTGGTCGAGACGCGGGTCGAGGCATAGTTACCCTCGAAGAAGGCCGAGTGGTTGGCGTTGAGCTGGATTTCGCCGGTCAGGGCCATCAGGAAGCGCTCGGTCGGCACGGCGATCGCGCGGTAGGCCGAGCGGTTGAAGCCGGTAGGCTGGGCGCCGCCCGTGCCATTGGTGTTGGCCGGAATCGGGTTGCCGGCGGCGTCGTAGGTGAAGCTGCCGCTGTCCGGGTAGAAGGTGCCCGCGGGCGTGAAGCCCGAGTAGAAGGGACGCTGGATGACGAAGGCGTCGGCCGCCTCGCCGGTCACGCCGGCCATGCGCGAGTACTGGTCGACGGCGGCGAACTTGCGGTCGCGCGACATCACGGCGCCCTGGCGCGAGTAGCCCAGGTGACCCATGACGTTGGCGGTGCCTTCGTCGTTGCTGGTGCCGAAGGTGATCGAGGCCTTGCGCTTCTGGTCGTCGCCCTGCTCGTAGGTTTCGCCCATCTGCGCATCGAACAGGATGCCGTTGAAGTTGCGCTTGGTGATGATGTTGACCACGCCGGCCACCGCATCCGAACCGTAGGTCGCCGAGGCGCCGCCGGTCAGCAGTTCGACGCGCTCGATGAAGTCGGTGGGGATCGAGTTCAGGTCGACCGAGGCCGAGCCCGGCACGCCGGACACGAAGCGGCGGCCGTTGAGCAGGACCAGGGTACGGGAGGTGCCGAGGTCACGCAGGTCGATGGTGGCGACGCCCGCGCTCGCGGTCGAGAAGTTCGAGTTGGTGCGGCTGATGCCCGGCGTGCCGATGGTCGGGTTCTGCAGCAGCAATTCCTGCAGGTTGGTGGCGCCGGAGGCAGCGATGTCGGCCGCGGTCAGCACTTGCAGGGGGGAGGGCGATTCGGCGCCCGGGGCAGCGATGCGCGAACCGGTCACCGTCACGACTGCCGCCTGGCCAGCGGGTTGCGCCGGCGCGTCGGTCTGTGCATGGGCAGCGTGCATGCCGAGCGTGACACCGCCCAGGCAGATCAGCCGGATCGAGCGGGACAGGATAGTTTCCATCATTTCTGAATGCTCCTAGGAAGGTATGAAGGCGGCCGCCAAGCGGCCGCTGCAATGTAAAACCAACCCGCATTCTTTTTGAAACGATGTATATCGGTCAATTGTGTGCTGCTACTGATTTAACACTGTTGTATTTTTGTATTGAATCACGTCACGTTTCCAAAAGGATATGCCACAATCGGGTAACCGCGTCGGAATGCGCCTTCACCAAAGCAGGCTCGACCCTGGCCTTGTCCTGCCCCTGCAAACGCACCTGGTGCTGCAGCTTGCGCATGGTCCGGTAGGCATCCGCGACCTTCGCCGCCAGCGCCGCGTCGATCAGTCCCAGTTCGCCGCACATGCGAAGAAGCGCGATATTGCCGGCGTTTGCCGTCAGTTGCGGGTAGGTGGCTGCGTGGCGCAGCACCAGGTACTGGACGATGAACTCGATATCGATCATCCCGCCTTCGTCCTGCTTCAGGTCGAACAGCTCGCCGCGATTGAAGTTGGCGTCGCGCATGCGCCGGCGCATGGCGCGGATCTCTTCCTTCAGCTCGGCCTCGCGACCGCTCCTGTCCTTGCGCAGCACGCGCTCGCGGATCGCCTCGAAGCGCGCGCCGATGGCGGCGTCGCCGGCGCAGAAGCGGGCCCGGGTCAGGGCCTGGTGCTCCCACAGCCAGGCGGAACTGTCCTGGTAGCGCTCGAAGGCGCTCACCGAACTCACCAGCATGCCGCTGGCCCCGTCCGGGCGCAGGGCGGTGTCGACGTCGAACAGGATGCCGGCCGCCGTGTGGGCCGTGTTCCAGGTGATGAAGCGTTGCGCGAGTTTCGCGTAATTGGATGGCGCGCTGTCGTCTTCGTCGTCGAACAGGAAGATCACGTCGAGGTCGGAGACGTAGCCGAGCTCCTTGCCGCCCAGCTTGCCGTAGGCGATGACGGCGAAGCGCGGTTCTTCGACGTGGCGGGTGGCGACCGTGCGCCAGGCGTGGCGGATGGTGGCGCCGACGATGGTGTCGGCCAGCAGGGACAGGTGGTCGGCCAGGCGCTCGACCGACAATTCGCCGGCCAGGTCCAGGGCCAGCAGGCGGAACAGCTGGGCGTGGTGGGTCTCGCGCAGGATGTCGAGCTGGCGCTCGGTGTCGCCCGCCGCCTCGCATAACTGGGCGTCGAGGCTGGCGGCCAGTTGCTTGATGTCCTCGGCGCCGGCATTGCGGTCGTCGAGCAGCTCGTCGAGCAGGATCGGATGCTGGGCAAGATAGGTGGCGGCCCAGCCGCTGGCATTGATCATCCGGATCACCCGTTCCAGGGTGTGCGGGTATTCGGTCAGCAGGGAGAGATATGCCGAGCGGCGCGCGATGGCCTCGAAGAAGTCGAGCAGGCGGCCAAGGGTCGCCGCATGGCTGCCGACGCCGGCTTCCCGCACCACGGTGGCGATCTGGCCCAGCGCCGTGTCGGCGAGGGCCAGCAGGCGGGCGCGGCTGGCTTCGGGCAGGCTCACGAGGCGCGGACCCTGCAGGGTGGAGACCAGGCGGGCGGCGGCGCCCGCCGGCTCGTCGTAGCCGAGCTCGACGAGCCGCGCGGCGATCAACTCGCGGTTCTCGGGGTCGTCGGCCAGCAGGACGACGTCGGGATCGGGGCTCTCGCTCTTGTCGGCGAAGATGGCGTCGAACTGGGCCGCCACATAGGTGCGCTGCTCCTCCAGGCGCGCCAGCAGGGTCGCCACACTTGGTGCGCCCATCATTTCCGCCACCAGCTGGCGGTCGGCCTCGCCCACCGGCAGGGTATGGGTCTGGGCATCCTCCAGGTACTGCAGGCGGTGCTCCAGGTTGCGCAGGAAGGTGTAGGCGGCGAGCAGGCGCTCGACCGTGTCCTGGGGCAGCAGTTCGCGTTCACCCAGCAGGCGCAGGGTCGCGCGGGTGGAGCGGTCGCGCAGGGCGGGGTCGCGCCCGCCGCGGATCAGCTGGAAGACCTGGGCCAGGAATTCGATCTCGCGGATGCCGCCGCGCCCCAGCTTGACGTTGTGGCTGCGCTCGGGGTGCAGGCGTTCCTGGCGCTTCACTTCGGCGCGGATCTGGGCGTGCATATTGCGGATCGCGTCGATCACGCCGAAGTCGAGGTAGCGGCGGAAGACGAAAGGCCGCACGATGGCGTCCAGGGCGGCGATGTCCTCGGGATCGCCGGTGACCGCGCGCGCCTTGACCCAGGCATAACGCTCCCATTCCCGGCCCTGCACAATGAGGTATTCCTCGACCATGGCGAGGCTGGCCGCGAGCGGGCCCGAGTTGCCGTTGGGCCGCAGCGCCATGTCGACCCGGAAGGTGAAGCCGTCCTCGATGATCTCGGACAGTGCCGCGTTCAGGCGGCGGCCGAGGCGCACGAAGAACTCGTGGTTGGACAGCTGGCGCTGGCCGGGGCCGGCGGCAGTCTCGCCATCCTCGGGGTAAACGAAGATCAGGTCGATGTCGGAGGAGACGTTGAGCTCGCCGCCGCCGCCCTTGCCCATGGACAGCACCATCATCTGCTGGGGGCGGCCGGATTCCTCGCCCATCGGCACGCCGTGGGCCTGGATGAGCTCGTCGGTGAGGGCCGCCAGGTGGGTCTGGATGGCGAAGTCGGCGAAGCGGGTCATGGCGGTGACGACTTCGTCGAGGTCGGCGCGTCCCTCCAGGTCGCGCCGGATGATGGCGCAGACCCACAGGTTGCGTACCCGCCGCATGGCGCGCGGCAGGGGCAAGCCGGCCTCGAGCTCGCGCGCCAAGGCTGCGCCGAGGTCGGCCTGCGCCAGCGATAATCGGGTGATGTCGTCGAGCAGCGCGGAACGGGCCGGGTCGGCATCGAGCCAGCGTTGCAGGAATCGGGAGAAGCGTTGAGGTGGAACCGCGACCGGCGGGGCTGGGGGCATGGCTTTCCTTAAGTGTTTTTTGCCGTCCGGCAGGCATTCGTGCGGTAGAATTGCCCGCCGTGCTGCGCCGGTCAGCAGGATGGTAAGGTAGACGCCGCGCCCCGTGCAAGCCACGCGGATGCGAAAAATTCCTCCATGGCTGCGTTGCCTCGTCTCGTCGTACTAGCGTACTGCCTCGACTCGGCGCCGGATTGCCGGGCCACTTGCCCTGGAATTTTTTTCACATCCGCTACCTGTTATTAGAGAATATATTTACGGCGAGCCTTTTTGAGCACCTTGATGGACAATCCGGAACCGCAGGCCGCATGCGAGCACCTGCCGCTCGCCGTTCGATGGCAGCGGCTGCGCGCCGCCTATCGCTATGCGAACCTGGCCTCGCACCACGTCCTCGGCTTCACCATCAAGCTGGTGCTGTTCATCTACTTCGCGCTGGCCGTGCTCTTCCTCGTGCTGCGCTACGCCGTCCTGCCCAATATCGGTCTCTATAAGAGCGACATCGAAAACGCGGCCGGACGCGCCCTCGGCAACCGGGTCGCCATCGGCCAGCTGGCCGCATCCTGGCAGGGCATCCACCCCCGGCTGTTCCTGGGCGAGGTGCGCCTGATCGACCCCGCGGGGCGCCAGCTGCTGGCCCTGCCTTCCGTCTCGGCGACCCTGTCCTGGTGGAGCCTGGCCGCTTTCGAGCCGCGCCTGCATGCGCTCGAGATACGCCGGCCCCAGCTCGACGTGCGCAGGGGCCGGGACGGCGTCTTCACCGTGGCCGGGGTGCGCCTCGACCCCAGCAAGAAGGAGGAGGGCGGCGGCGCTGACTGGCTGCTGCGCCAGCGCGAGATCGTGGTGCGCGAGGGCCGCGTCGACTGGACCGACGAGCTGCGCGGCGCGCCGGCCCTGGCCCTCACCGACGTCACCATGGCCCTGCTCAACCGCTTTGGCGGAGGCCACCGTTTCGCACTGCGCGCCACCCCGCCGCGCGCCTACGCCAGGCCCCTGGACGTGCGCGCCCAGTTCCGCCACCGCTTCGGCGCCCGCCCATCGGACGTCACGCGCTGGAAGGGCGAGCTCTACGCCGACCTGCGCGACGCCGACCTGACGGCCTGGCGCCGCCACATCGACATGCCTTTCGAGCTGTCGCGCGGACGCGGCTCGCTGCGCGCCTGGCTGAACTTCGACCACGCCCGGCTGGCCGGCTTTACCGCCGACCTGGCCCTGGCCGACGTCAATGCCCGGCTCGACCCGCAGCTCGCGCCGCTGGCCCTGGCGCGCCTGAGCGGACGCCTGGCTGCGCGTGAAGAGCTGCTGCCGGGCCAGGAAGACGGCAAGCCGACCTTCGGCGCCCACGGCCATACCATCAGCCTGACGGGCTTCACGATCACGACCGTGGATGGCAAGGCCCTGCCGCCGGCCACGCTCGAGCAGCGCTGGCGCCCGGCGCAGCGCGGCAAGCCCGAGCGCGGCGAGCTGCGCGCCCGCCAGCTCGACGTCGGCGCGCTGGCCGCGCTGGCCAACTACCTGCCGCTTCCGCCCCAGCAGCGCCAGATGCTGCAGGACTACGCACCGCGCGGCGTGCTGCGCGACGTGTCGGCAGAGTGGACCGGCCGCTATCCCGCGCTGCGCGGCTTCCACGTGCGCGCCGACGTGGCGGGCCTGGCGCTCAAGGCCCAGCCGGCCCGCCCGGCGCAGGCGGCCCGGCCCGGCGTGCCGGCCTTGCCCGCCCGGCCGGCCACGCCCGGCTTCCAGAACCTCAGCGGCAGCGTCGACGCCACCGAGGGCGGCGGCAGCGTGACGGTCGATTCGACCGCCCTGGTGCTGGACATGCCGGCCTGGTTCGCCGATCCGGCGCTGCCGCTCGACCGCCTGGACATGAAGGCGCGCTGGACCTACGATCCGGGCCGCCAGCTGCTGCTCGAATTCGAACGCCTGGAATTCGCGCTTGGCGCGCTCAACGGCGCGCTGTCGGGACGCCACGCGCTGCCGCTCGGACCGGGGGCGGGACCGGGCACGGCCGATTTCACGGGCACCCTGGACGGCTTCGCGATCGATTCGATCGGCCGCTTCCTGCCGCTGGCCACCCCGGAACATCTGCGCGACTGGCTGGTCGGCGCCCTGCGGGGCGGCACCCTGAAGGACGCCACCTTCCGCCTGCGCGGCGACCTGGCCGGCTTCCCTTTCCGCGCGACCAACGTGCTGGAGCGGGCGCGCGGCGAATTCAACGTGGCCGGCCGCCTGCAGGATGCGCGCCTCGAGTACGCGCCGGGGCACCGGCATCCGGACGGCACGCCGCTGTGGCCGCTGGCCGAACACATCAACGGCCGCATCGAGTTCGACCGCGCGCGCATGGAGATCCATGGGGATACCCTGCGCACCCTGGGTGTCGCGCTGTCGAATGTGAAGGCGGTGATTCCCGACCTCGGCGCGCACGAGAAGATGATGCTGGAGATCGACGGCGCCGCCAGCGGACCCCTGCAGGAATTCCTGCGCTACGTGGCGGCGAGCCCGGTGACAGGCTGGATCGGCCACTTTCTTGAGGAAACCCGTGGAAGCGGCAATGCGCGGCTTGGCTTGAAACTGCGCATGCCGCTGGCGCACCTGCCGGAAACGAAAGTGCAGGGCAGCCTGCAATTGATGGGCAACGACGTCAGCCTGTTCCCGGAACTGCCGCCCCTGAACGCGGCGCTGGGCCGGATCGACTTCCATGACCATGGCGTGAACCTGAACGGTGTCGGCGCCAGCTTCCTGGGCGGGCCGCTGGCCTTGTCCGGCGGCACCCAGCGCGACGGCAGCATCGCGATCCGCATGGCAGGCACCTTGTCGAGCGAGGGCATGCGCCGCACCGCGCCGATGCCGGCCCTGCAGCGCCTGGCGACCCGCCTGTCCGGCAGCACCCCGTACTCCGGCGTGGTGGCGGTGCGCGAAGGCCGCCGCACGGTGACCCTCGAATCGAACCTGGCCGGCCTCGGCATGGAGCTGCCGGCGCCGCTGAACAAGCCGGCGCCGAATGCGCTGCCGCTGCGCTTCGTGCTCGCGGGGGAGCCGACCGTGAACGGCCTGGCGCACGACGATATCCGCATCGGCCTGGGCGACGACATCGCCGCGCGCTACCAGCGCGAGAAGCAGGGCCGCGGCCCCTGGATCGTGCGCCGCGGCGGCATCGGCGTGAACGTGCCGGCGCCGGAGCCGGATAGCGGCATGATGATCCACGTCGACATGCGCGCGCTGAACGTGGATGGCTGGATCGCGGCCGGCAAGGCGATCGCCGGCGAGGATGCCGTCGCCGCGGCGGGCGAGGAGGGCACTGGCGGTGGCTTCGCCCAGTACGTGATGCCGACCGTGCTGGCCGGCCGGGTGGCCGAACTGACCATCGGCGAGCGCCGCATGGCCGACGTGGTGCTGGGCGCCACCCACCTGCGCGACACCTGGCAGGCCAACATCCATTCGCGCCAGGCCAGCGGCTACCTGACCTGGGTCGAGTCGGCGGGCGGCCTGGGCAAGGTGACCGCGCGCCTGGCTTCGCTCGTGATCCCCGAATCGGCCCAGGCCGAAGTGAAGGACCTGCTGGAGTCGAACCGCGGCGCCAGCGCCACCATTCCTTCGCTCGACATCGTCGCCGAGCAGTTCCAGCTGTTTGACAAGCGCCTCGGACGCCTCGAGCTGCAGGCGAACAATGTGCAGGCGCTCGCCGGACGCGAGTGGCGCATCAACCGCCTGACCCTCGACAATCCGGACGGCCAGCTGAAGGCTAACGGGCGCTGGCTGACCAAGGACGGCCGCAGCACCACCAGCCTGAATTTTGCGCTGGACATCGATGACGCCGGCAAGCTGCTCGATCGCCTCGGCTTCCCCGAGACACTGCGCCGCGGCAAGGGCAAGATGTCGGGCGATATCGCCTGGAGCGGGCTGCCGTATGCGCTGGACATTCCGAGCCTGTCGGGGCAGATCGAGATGAACGTGGAGTCGGGCCAGTTCCTCAAGCAGGATCCCGGTGCCGCCAAGCTGCTGGGCGTGCTCAGCCTGCAGGCCCTGCCGCGCCTGCTGAAGCTGGACTTCCACGATGTGTTCTCGGAAGGGCTGGCTTTTGACGGCATCAGCGCCAATGCCATCATCCAGCGCGGCGTGCTGCGTACGGATAACCTGAGAATGCATGGGGTCGCGGCCACCGTCCTGATGGACGGCAGCGCCGACATCGCCAACGAGACGACCAATCTGCGCGTGGTCGTGATCCCCGAGTTCAACCTGGGCACCGGGCCGCTGGTGTACGGCCTGGCGGTCAATCCCGTGATCGGCATCGGCAGCTACCTTGCCCAGCTGTTCCTGCGCGCGCCGGTGATGAAGGCGTTGACCTACCAGATGCGCATCTCGGGGCCATGGAAGTCACCCACCATCACCAAGCTCGACAACCCACCGCCGGCCCCGCCACCCCCGCGCCCGGCCGCGAAGAAACAAGGAAAGGATTGATATGGCGACCGTAGCCGCAGTACAGATGGTGTCCACGCCCGTGGTCGAAGAAAATCTCGCGACCGCGCGCCGCCTTGTGGGCGAGGCCGCGGCAACCGGCGCGCAGCTGGTGGCGCTGCCCGAGTACTGGCCCATCATGGGCATGAGCGACAGCGACAAGGTCGCGCACGCGGAGCAGCAGGGGAGCGGTCCGATCCAGCACTGCATGGCGGCGCTGGCGCGCGAACACGGCATCTGGCTGGTCGGCGGCACGCTGCCGCTGGTGTCCCCGAGCGCCGGCAAGGTATTGAACACGACCCTGGTCTACGACCCGCAGGGCGTGGAGGTGAGCCGCTACGACAAGATCCACCTGTTCGGCTTCAACAAGGGCAGCGAATCCTACGACGAGGCGCGCACCATCGTGCCGGGCGAAAGCGTGGGCGCCTTCGAGGCCCCGTTCGGCCGCGTCGGCCTGTCGGTCTGCTACGACCTGCGCTTCCCGGAACTGTTCCGCGCGATGGGCGAATGCGCGCTGATCATCGTCCCCGCGGCCTTCACCCACACGACGGGCCTGGCCCACTGGGAAGTCCTGCTGCGCGCCCGCGCCATCGAAAACCAGAGCTACGTCCTGGCCTCGGCCCAGGGCGGCCTGCACACCAACGGCCGCCGCACCTTCGGTCACAGCATGCTGATCGACCCCTGGGGCGAAGTGAAGGCCGTGCTGCGCGAAGGCGAGGGCGTGATCCACGGCGAACTCGACGCGACCTTCCTGGCCGGCGTGCGCGAAAGCCTGCCTGCCCTGCGCCACCGCAAGCTGTAAATCCTCCCCTGGCCCTCGCAACGAGGGCCAGCGTCGAATAGTTCGCCATATCCTTTTCTTTGTCGACGGCGAACCATGTTTCATTCCTATCGCCAATAGTCCGACGGTTCATGCTCAACGTCGACGCTGACCGTGTTGAAGCACGCTGACTTGGGGTCAGAGTCGAATTGTTCGCCAAGATCTACCGCTCAGTAGCTTGCAGTCCATGTTTCGTCTTTCTTAGCAATAGTTTTACGGACCGTGCTCAATAATTTGACTCTGACCCTAATTAGGGGATGGGGTGGTCAATTGCCTGGTAATGAGGGTCAGAGTCGAATTATTTGCCAAGAAACTCGGATCAATTGGCGTAATGCCAGATCTATTATTCAACGGGTATGGTCTGAAGGATCGTGCTCAACAATTTGACTCTGACCCCATTTGGGTGGTTTGTGTCCGGTACGATGTGGGCGGATATGGCACAATGAAACTTCCATAGAAAGACCGAACGCAAAATGAAACCATTCGAACCGAACCTTTCCTCCCTGGCCGTCGCCCGTGACGTGCTGTTGACGCCCTTTGGCCTCGACGAGGGCAAGCTGCTCAAGGCGCTGGGCTCGATGTTCACGCACAAGGTCGATTACGCCGACCTGTATTTCCAGTTCACCAAGAGCGAGGGCTGGAGTCTCGAAGAGGGCATCGTCAAGACCGGCAGCTTCTCGATCGACCAGGGTGTCGGCGTGCGGGCCGTGTCGGGCGAGCGCACGGCGTTTTCGTATTCCGACGATATTTCCGAAGCGGCGCTGCTGGATGCGGCGGCGGCGACGCGCACCATTGCGCGCGCGGGCGCTGGCCGCGTGAAGATCGCCACCGCGGCGCGTCCGACCGGTGGCCGCTCGCTCTACCTGCCGCACGATCCGCTCGCTTCGCTCGACGCGACCGCGAAGGTGAAGCTGCTGGAGCGGGTCGAGAAGATGGCGCGCGCCAAGGATCCGCGCGTGGTGCAGGTGATGGCCGGCCTGGCCGGCGAATACGACGTCGTGCTGGTGGTGCGTAGCGATGGCGTGCTGGCGGCGGATATCCGACCGCTGGTGCGCGTGTCGGTGACGGTCATCGCGGAGCAGAACGGCCGCCGCGAAGTCGGCTCGTCCGGCGGGGGCGGGCGCTACGACTATGGCTACTTCAGCGACGAGCTGCTGGACAAGTATGCGAGCGAGGCCGTGAAGTCGGCCTGCGTCAACCTGGAGGCGCGTCCGGCGCCAGCGGGGCCGATGACCATCGTGCTCGGCCCGGGCTGGCCCGGCGTGCTGCTGCACGAGGCGGTCGGCCATGGCCTGGAGGGGGACTTCAATCGCAAGGGTTCCTCGGCCTACGCGGGCCGCATCGGCGAGCGCGTTGCGGCCAAGGGCGTGACCGTGGTCGACGACGGCACCCTGCAGGACCGCCGCGGTTCGCTGAACATGGACGACGAGGGCAACCCGACCCAGTGCACCACCCTGATCGAGGACGGCATCCTGAAGGGCTATATCCAGGACACCCTGAACGCGCGCCTGATGAAGATGCCGGTGACCGGCAATGCGCGCCGCGAGTCCTTCGCCCACCTCCCGATGCCGCGCATGACCAACACCTATATGCTGGCCGGCGACAAGGATCCGCAGGAGATCCTCGCCTCGGTGAAGAACGGCCTGTACGCGGTGAACTTCGGTGGCGGCCAGGTCGACATCACCAACGGCAAGTTCGTGTTCTCGGCAAGCGAAGCCTATATGATCGAGAACGGCAAGATCAGCTATCCGGTCAAGGGCGCCACCCTGATCGGCAACGGTCCGGAAGTGATGAACAATATCTCGATGATCGGCAACGACATGCGCCTGGATTCGGGCGTCGGCGTGTGCGGCAAGGAAGGCCAGAGCGTCCCGGTGGGCGTCGGCCAGCCGACCCTGCGCATCGATGGCGTGACCGTGGGCGGTACCGCCTGATATCCACCCCGCTACTCACGGCATGAACAGCAACGCCCGGTTTCGACCGGGCGTTGCCGTTTCCAGCCGCGCTTCCGATGCGGTGCTGTGCCTGGTCTAGCGGAAGCGGTAGGTCAGGCGCATGTACACGGTCGCGCCCAGCGGGTCGGTATAGCGCGGATCGTAGCCCAGCTGGAAATTGGTCACCTGGTTGGTGAAGGGCGGCTTCTCGTCGAACAGGTTCTTGATGCCGGCGGTCAGCTCGGCCTTGTCGTTGCCCGTATACGTCGTCGAGATCGACCAGGTCGAGTAGTGGCCGACCTTGTTGAAGAACTCCGGCGCCACTGCCGTGTTCTGGTCCGTGTAATGCGACATGTAGCGGTTCGTCAGGTTGAAGCTCCAGTCGCCGCGCACCAGGGTGAACAGCAGGTTGTGGCGCCAGCGGAAGACCGGCGTCGCGTCCGCGTAGCGGCCCGCGTTCTCGGTGAAAGGGCCGCCCGGTTCGTTCTGGTAGTCGTACTTGTTGACGTAGGTGCCGTCCAGGTTGGCCGAGAAATTGCCGAAGCGCGTGCGCGGCATCCGGTAGGCCACCGACAGGTCGAGGCCGCGCGTCTTGACCTCGCCCAGGTTGTCAGTGATCAGGAGCACGTATTGCAGCTGGTTGCTGGCCGCGTTGTAGACGAAGAGGTCGCGGTATTTTTCGAAGTTGCCGAACACGGTCTGCTCGGCCAGCGAGCTGATCTGGTCTTTCAGGCGGATGTTCCAGTAATCGAGCGAAACGGTCAGGTTCTGCGTCGGCTCGACCACGATGCCGGCGCTGTAGGTGCGCGAACGTTCGGGCGACAGGTCCGGGTTGCCGCCGCCGCGTACCTGCTGCTGCTGGTCGCAGGCGATGTTGGGGTTGGCGCCGGGAATGGGCACGCCACCCGGGCACAGCACCGGGTCGTTGTAGGTGTCCGAGCTGTTGGTCGTCGTTTGCGGGCCGAACAGGTCGAACAGGGTCGGCGCCCGGAAACCCTTGTTGAAGGAACCGCGCACCAGCACCTGGCGGGTCGGCTGCCAGCGCAGCGCGACCTTGGGGTTGAAGCTGCCGCCGACGTCGCTGTAGTGGTCGTAGCGTGCGGCGAAGTTGAGTTCCAGGTCCTTGATGACGGGAACATTGACCTCGCTGAACAGGGCCCAGATGCTGCGCGCACCCGACTGGTCCTGGGCATCGGCCGAACCCGAGCTGGATGCCTGGGAGGCCAGCTCGCGGTTGACGAAGTACTTGGCGCGGTCGCGCCGGAACTCGGCGCCGACGGCGAAGCCCAGCGGGCCGCCGGGGAGCGCCATCAGCTCGCGGCTGGCGCGCGCATCGACGGCGGCGCTGTGGATGCGCGCGTGCAGGTATTCGCCGGACAGGAGGGAGTTGGCGAGGTAGTCCCTGCCGGCCGCATCCTGCATGCCGAAGGGGTTCAGGATGCCGGCGGCGACGCCGTCGATGATGCGCTGGTCGATGACGTAGCCGCCGTTGAAGACGCTGCGCGCCTTGCCCAGCGAATAGGAAATCCCCGTGTTGTAGTCCCAGCCGGCGAACGTGCCTTCGAGACTGGCCAGCAGGCGGTCGGTCACGCTGGCGTCGAAATTGTTGCGCCGGCCCGTTTCCAGCGGGCGCCAGCTGATGTCGAGCGGCTCGCCGGTGAGACCGGGGAAGGCCGGCACGATGCCGTTGCCCGGATAGAAGGGACTGCTGCCCGGCATGATGACGCCGATGCCGGACAGGGGCGGCGGCGAGACCAGGGCTTCGTTGGTACTGCGCCCGTGCACGAATTCCAGGCTGCCGGTGTGTTCGCCGAACTTGCGGCTCAGCCTGCCCATGGCGCTGAACTGGCGGGTCTTCGGGATGTTGTCGACATAGCGGGTGTAATCGAAGGCGCACAGCGGCGCGTCCGGCAGCGGCGGGGATTCCGGCAGCTGGCAGGTCGGGTAGTAGGGGTTCCCGCTGATGCCGAGATCGGAGAAGAAATTGGCGGGGAAGGTCGTGCCGCTGACCTCGAACATGCCGCGATCGGGCCGGATGCCGGTGCGCGAGAAGTCACGGTCGGTCGCGCGCAGCGGGCTTTGCTGGTGCCAGTCGATCACGCCCCAGGCGCTGATGCCGTCGCGTTCGAGGTCGCCCCAGCCGCCGGACAGGTTGAGGCGCTGCTCGTTGCCGCCGCCGCGCCGGTAGGGCTCGTAGCCTTCGAAGGTGACGGCCGCGCCCTCCACGGAGCGCTTGGTGATGAAGTTGATCACTCCGCCGATGGCGTCGGTGCCGTAGATCGCCGACGCCCCGTCGCGCAGCACCTCGACCCGCTCGAGCGCCGCCACCGGGATGATGTTGAGGTCGACGCTGTCGGCAAAATAAGGGTGGTTGGCCAGGCGCCGGCCGTTGAGCAGCACCAGGGTCTTGTCGCCGCCGAGGCCGCGCAGGTCGGCGGTGGCGCGCCCGCCGGTGCCGGAACCGACCGCCGCGGTCGAACCCTCGGAGGACTGGTTCATCGGGATGGAATTGAGCACTTCCTGGGCCGTCGCCAGGCCCTGCTTGGCAAATTCGGAAGCGCGGATGGTGGTAATGGGCAGTGAGGTTTCGGCCGCCAGGCGGCGCCGGATCGAGGAGCCCGTGACTTCGACGCGCTGCATCGGCGCGGCCGTCGGGGTCTGGGGCGGCTGGAGCGCCGGCGGCGAGGTCTGGGCCAGCAGGGGTGGGGCGCACAGCAGCGCGCCGGCGGCCGAGCCGCCGGCGAACAGGCGGCGCAGGGTACGGGACAGGAAGGTTTCGTTCATGGTGGCGAGGAGTGCTGTGTTGGATGAAAAACGGCCGGCGCCCGGCGCATGTGCCGCGCGCCGGCCCCTGGACCGGCGGGAGCGGGCCCGGTCCCGGGGCGCGCGCGCCTGCGCCACCGTCCCGGGCCCTTGCGCATATCAGAAGCTGTAGCGCGCCCCCAGGGTGTAGAAGCGGCCGACGGCGCCGGCGTAGTCCAGCGGGTTGTACGACACGGCGCCATAGGTCAGCGGATCGAGCGGGGCGACCTTGTCGAACACGTTCTGGATCGAGCCGAACACCTCCCAGCGCGGCTGCGGCTTCCAGCGGAACACCAGGTCGACCGTCGTGAACGAGGCCAGTTCGCAATCGGTCGGGGCGTCGTTGCCGTTGGCGAAGTGGGTGGCGCAGCCGTCCGGATCGTCCTTGAACAGCGTGTTGTCGATCCGGCCGCGGTAGTTCACGTTGGCCGACAGGCGGAAGTCGGGACGCTCCCAGGATGCGCGCAGGTTCACCCGGTTGTCAGGGGTGCCGATGCAGTTGGTGACGTCGCAGTTGCCGTGGGTGCCGGCGAAGTCGCGGGTGCTGCCGTCCTGCTCGGTACGCTCCCACTTGATCAGGTGGGTCCACTTGGCGTCGAAGACCAGGTTGCCCAGGCCCTGCGGCAGCGGCACGCTGTGGCGCGCGTCGAGGTCGATGCCGCGCACCTTGGTGCTGGCCGAGTTGACGTAGCTGGCCAGCACCGCCGTGATGGCGCCGGGGTCGCCCGGGATGCCCGCTTCCGCGGTGCTGGGGTCGCGCGCCACGCGGCCGGCCAGGATCGCGGCGTCGACCTGTTCCTGGTTGATCTCGTTCTTGCGCTTGATCTGCCAGAAGTCGAGCGAGACGCTGGTGCGCGGCAGCGGATCCCAGATCACGCCGACGTTGAAGCTCTTCGAGCGTTCGGGATCGAGGTCGGGGTTGGGCGAGGTGATGAGGGCGATGCTGGCCGGGTTGCAGGCCGCCTCCACGCCGAGGGCGCAGCGGATCGGGTCGTCGGCGGTGGAGAAGGCCGCCAGGCCGCCGCGGCCGTTTTCCGCCGGGCTCGGCGCGCGGAAGCCCCGGGCGAAGGTGGCGCGCAGGGCCAGCTGGCGCATCGGCGTCCATTTGATGCCGGCCTTCGGCGTATAGGCATTGCCCACGTCGGTGAAATGGTCCCAGCGCATGGCGCCGGTGAGTTCCAGGCCCGGCAGCACCGGCGCCAGCACCTCGCCGTACATGGCGAAGACATTGCGCTGGCCTTCGTAGGCCGAATAGCCGAGGCCGATGATGTTGCCGCGCTCGGTGCCCGAGGTCGGTTCCAGCTCGGCCGACTCGTGGCGGAACTCCGCGCCCACCGCCACGCCGAGCGCGCCGCCCGCCAGCTTGCCGAATTCGCGCGTGGCCTTGAAGTCGACCTGGGCGATTTCGGTGTGGGCGTCGTTCGAGATTTCCGGCGACAGGGCGGCGTAGATGGCCGGCGAATTCAGGCCGGCATTCTCGGCGATGCGCCAGAAGCTGCCGACCGGCAGGGCGCGGTAGCCGGGGCTGTTGGCGATGGCCGCGGCGACGTTCTCGGCCGTGGGATTGAGCAGGGCGAAGGTGACGTCGCGCTGCAGGTAGCCGGTGCGCTCGTTGCTGACCTTGTTGCGCGAGTAGAGCAGGGAGCTGTCCCATTCCCAGCCGGCCGCCTCGCCGCGCGCGCCGACCAGGGCGCGCAGGAAGGTGGAGTCGATGCTGGAGATGCGCGGACCCACGTCGGCCGCCAGGTAGCGCAGCCGCGCTTCGCGCCCGAAGTAGGGGTTGTCCGGGTGGGCGGCGCCCAGCGCCACGCCGGCGCCGCTGACCGGGCCGCCCGGATAGCCCTGGTTGAAGCTGACCGCGGTGGGCGTGGTGCCGGATTCGCTCAGGCTGTTGTAGAGGTTGAGCTCGGTGTAGCCCTCGACCCGCTCGTTCAGCTTGAAGGTGCCGCGTCCGAACACCGAGACGTATTCCGAGTCGGGCTGGATCTGGCTGTACTGCCAGGCCGCGTCGATCAGGCAGCCGCCGCCCGGGTCGCCCTGCGGGTGGTTGGTGAAGTTGCTGCAGGCCGCGCCGGGGAACAGGCGGGTGAAGCCGACGCCCGCCGGGTTGCCGCGGTTGTAGTAGTCGAGCGTGTCGGGGTTGCGCACATTGCCGTTGATGGAGCCGCTGCCCGAGGCGTTGTTGCCGGTGATGGCGCCCGAGCCGCCCAGCGCTTCCTGGGCCGAGAAGCCCCAGGGCCGCAGGTCGGCCTTGCCGATCCAGTCGCGGTTGCCGCGCTCGCGGTTCCAGATCTCGTCGGTCTTCTTGTACTCGAAGTTCAGCAGCACGTTGTAGCGGTCGGTGTCGAGGTCGCCCGTGCCCCAGGTGAGGGCGACGTTGTTGGTCTGGCCGTCGCCGGCCTCGCCGGTGCCGATCATGGCGCGCGTCGTGGTGCCCTTGAAGTCGCGCCGCAGGATGATGTTGACCACGCCGGCAATGGCGTCGGAACCGTAGATGGCCGACGCCCCGTCCTTCAGGATCTCGACCCGCTCGACGGCGTCGGTGGGGATGACGTTTAGGTCGGAGAACACCTTCTGGCCGTCGTCCGCGAGGCCGTAGGGCGCCATGCGGCGGCCGTTGAGCAGCACCAGCGTCGAGGCGGTGCCGAGGCCGCGCAGCGAAATGCCGGAAGCGCCCGAGGCGAAGCCGCCGCCGAAGGTCATCGGCACCGAGCCCGAGTTGTCGACCGCCAGCGTCTGGAGCAGCTCGGCGACCGTGGTCTTGCCGGAACGCTCGATGTCGGCGCGGTTCACGGTCTGCACCGAGGAGGCGGTCTCGGCCTGGGCGCGCCGGATGTTCGAGCCGGTGATTTCGACGCGGGCCACCGGCTTGGGCGCCGCTTCCTGCGCGAGCACTTCGGGTGGTACCGCCAACAACGCCAGGCCGACGGCGCCGCCGCCGGCGAAGATGCGCCGCAAGGCGCGCGAGAGCAGGGTTTCAGTCATGTCCGGACTCCAGTGGTTGGGTTTTCCCGCAGTCCTGACTCTTGAGTGCAATCAATATCTCAAGATGATTTTCTTGCGAGAACGCAAGCAGTGCAGAAACCGGCGGGGCTTGGAGGGACTGTTGCACTGATTAATGAACGGCGACTGATCCCGCTCAAAGTGCTCGGAAAGGGAAGGGGGGCCTGTGTGGTTCACGCAACCAGTCGCCAAATCGGGGGCGGGTCACGGTGCGGCCGAGGTGCAAAACAGCTTGTCTGGACAAGCGACAAAGAGCTTGCCAAGCTTCATGCAATGTTGTTATAGTCAATGAGACATGGTCAACCCCGACCCCATCGGACATCGCATGCACCGCACCGTTTTCTTTAGCCGCCACTTTTACTTTAGCCATTCCAGCCCCTTGGCGGTGGAGTAGCGGCAGGTTCACGCGATTTAACAAAGAACAGTCCGACGCAATCCAGACAAACCGCCAGCGATGGCGGTTTTTTCGTTTATAGCCCTGCTTTCACATACCACCCACCAAGATACGGAGTACAGCATGCCTCGCACCGACGACTTACGCATCCGCGAAATGAAGGAACTGACGCCGCCCTCGCACCTCATCCGCGAGTTTCCGGTGACGCCGGCGGCCGAACAGACCGCAGCCGGCGCGCGCGTGGCCCTGCACCGCATCCTGCACGGCCAGGACGACCGGGTGATGGTGGTGGTCGGCCCCTGCTCGATCCACGACCCCAAGGCTGCTCTGGAATATGCGCGCCGCCTGGTGGAGCAGCGCGAGCGCTTCAAGGGCGAGCTCGGGATCGTGATGCGGGTCTACTTCGAGAAGCCGCGCACCACGGTGGGCTGGAAGGGCATGATCAACGACCCCTATATGGACAACAGCTTCCGCATCAACGACGGCCTGCGCATGGCGCGCGAGCTGCTGCGCGACATCAACGAGCTGGGCCTGCCGGCCGGCACCGAATTCCTCGATGTGATCAGCCCGCAGTACATCGCCGACCTGGTGAGCTGGGGCGCGATCGGCGCGCGCACCACCGAGTCGCAGGTGCACCGCGAGCTGGCCTCCGGCCTGTCCTGCCCTGTCGGCTTCAAGAACGGTACCGACGGCAACATCAAGATCGCGGCCGACGCCATCAAGGCCTCGTCGCAGCCCCACCACTTCCTGTCGGTGACCAAGGGCGGGCACTCGGCGATCGTCTCGACCTCGGGCAACGAGGACTGCCACATCATCCTGCGCGGCGGCAAGGCGCCGAACTACGACGCCGCGAGCGTCGAGGATGCGTGCAGGCAGCTGGCCGCCAACGGCCTGGCCAGCCGCCTGATGATCGACGCCTCGCACGCCAACAGCAGCAAGAACCCGCAGAACCAGGTGCCGGTGTGCGCCGACATCGCCAGCCAGATCGCGGGCGGGGACGACCGCATCGTCGGCGTGATGATCGAGTCGCACCTGGTGGGCGGCCGCCAGGACCTGGTGCCGGGCAAGGAACTGACCTACGGCCAGTCGGTCACCGACGGCTGCATCGATTGGGAGACCAGCATCGGGGTGCTGGAAAACCTGGCGGCGGCCGTTCGCCAGCGGCGCCTGCGCCAGGAGTAGGTTGGGCCTGGGCGGCCCCGCAGATTCCGCCCACGCGTTCAACGGACGTATGCCAGCCACGGAGCGGGCCGGGAGACGTAGTTTGAACGCGTGGGCGAAGGATCGCCCACCCTACGTTATGGCGAGGCAATGAATAGGAATGGCTGTCGGCACGGCAAGACGGCAGAATAGGCGCTTCAACCATCCGGGAGTTCCATGCTGAGTTTTATCGTCCGGCGCCTGTGGCAGATGCTGCCGACCATGCTCGGGGTCGTGGTGCTGGTCTTCGTCCTGTTCAATTGGGTCGGCGGCGACCCTGCCTACCTGCTGGCCGGGAAGATGGCCGACACGGCCGCCATCGAGAACATCCGGCGCCAGCTCGGCACCGACCAGCCGTATGCCGTCCAGCTGTGGATCTTCATCAAGCAGATCCTGACCTTCGACTTCGGCAACGCCTGGAGCACGGGCGAGCCGGTGTCGCACATCATCTCCAGCCGCCTGGGGCCCTCGCTCACCGTGCTGGTGCCGCTCACCATCCTGGAAACCCTGTTCGGCATCGCGCTGGCGCTGGGCATCGCTTTCGTGCGCGGTTCGCTCACCGACCGCGCCGTGATGGTGGCCTGCACGGTCGGCATGTCGATCTCGATCCTGGTCTACATCATCGTGTTCCAGTACGTCTTCGCCTACGAGATGGGCTTGTTCCCGGTGCAGGGCTGGGGTAACAGCCTCGGCGAGAACCTGCTGCGCTATGCGCTGCTGCCGATCATCATCGGCCTGGCTGTGTCGATCGCGCCGACCCTGCGCCTCTACCGCAGCTTCGTGCTCGACGAGGTGAACCAGGACTATGTGCGGACCGCGCGCGCCAAGGGCCTGAGCGAGCGGCGCGTGGTCTGGGTGCACGTGCTGAGGAATGCCGCGATCCCCATCATCACCCATGTCATGGCCAACCTGCCGGCCCTGCTCATCGGCGCCTTCCTGCTGGAGCGCTTCTTCGGCATTCCCGGCATCGGACGGGAGGTGATCCTGGCGGTCGAGCGCAGCGACTTCCCGGTGATCAAGGCGATCACGGTCTACGTCGCCGCCGCGACCATGGTGTTCAACCTGCTGGCCGACCTGCTGTACCAGGCCGTCGATCCGCGGGTGAAGCTCTCATGATGGCCCATGCCGCTTCCCCCGGCCTGTGGGCCCTGGCCTGGCGCCGCCTGCGCGCCGACCGCGTCGCCATGGGCGCGCTCGCGGTGGTCGCCGCCTTCCTCGTGATGCTGCTGCTGTCCAGCGCCGGCCTGCTGGCCGCCGACTGGGAAGAGGAGGTGGCCGTCAACTATGCGCCGCCCACCTTCATCGGCGCCGATGCGGGAACCCGCGCGCTGGCCGCGGCCCAGTTGCCGCGCGAGACCCCGCCGAATGCCTTCGACCCCCTGGGCCCTGAACTGGCCGAGCTCAAGGCGCAGGTAGCGGCCAGCCATCCGCCCGTGGAGAAAGCCACGACCTTGCCCTTCGGCGCCGACAAGTGGGGCCACGACATCGTCAAGAAGACCATCAAGGGCGGCGAGACCTCGATCGTCGTCGGCCTGGTGGCGGCCCTGGTCGCGGTGGCGCTGGGCACCCTGTTCGGCGCGCTCTCGGGTTTCTACGGCGGCGTGGTGGACGACCTGTTCAACTGGTTCTACAGCATCTTCACCTCGATTCCCTCGATCCTGATGATCCTCACGGTGGCCGCCGTGCTGCAGCAGAAAGGCGTGACGACCATCGTGCTCATCCTGGGCCTGACCGGCTGGACCGGCCCCTACCGCCTGATGCGCGCCGAGTACATCAAGCACAAGGCGCGCGAGTACGTGATGGCGGCCGATGCGATCGGGGCATCGGGCTGGCGCCGCATGTTCGGCCACATCCTGCCCAACGTCGCCCACGTGGCCCTGGTGCAGATGTCGATCCTGGTGGTCGGCTTCATCAAGGCCGAGGTGATCCTGTCCTTCCTGGGCTTCGGCGTGCCGGTCGGCGTGGTGTCCTGGGGCAGCATGCTCAATGAGGCGCAGAACGAGCTGATCCTCGGCAAGTGGTGGCAGCTCGCGGCGGCGGCCGGCGCCATGGCCGTGCTGGTGACGGCCTTTTCCCTGTTCGCGGACGCGCTGCGCGACGCGCTCGATCCGAAGCTGAAATGAACGAGGACATCCTGCTCCAGGTGCGCGACCTGCGCATCGACTTCCGTGTCGACAGGAAGAATACGGTCGAGGCCGTGAAAGGCGTGTCCTTCGATGTGCCGAGAAACAGCACGGTGGCGCTGGTCGGCGAGTCCGGCAGCGGCAAGTCGGTCAGCTCGCTGGCCGTGATGGGGCTGCTGGCGCCTGAAACGACCATCGTCAAGCCCGGTTCCAGCGCGCGCTTCGACGGGCGCGAACTGCTCGCGCTGCCGCCGTCCGCGCGCCGGGAATTGTGCGGCAAGGACATCGCAATGATCTTCCAGGAGCCGATGTCCTCGCTTAATCCGGTGTTCACGGTGGGCTACCAGATCGGCGAGGTGCTGCGCAGGCACATGGGCATGACGGCGAAGGGCGCGCGGGCGCGCACGCTGGAATTGCTCGCCGAGGTCGGCATTCCCGATCCGGCGGTGAAGATCGACGCCTACCCGAGCCAGATGTCGGGCGGCCAGCAGCAGCGCGTGATGATCGCGATGGCGATCGCCTGCGAGCCCAAGCTCCTGATCGCGGACGAGCCGACCACGGCGCTCGACGTGACGATCCAGAAGCAGATCATGGAGCTGATCGCGCGGCTGCAGAAGAAGCACCGCATGGCGGTGCTCTTCATCACCCACGACCTCGGCCTGGTCGCCGAGATCGCCGACCGCGTGATCGTCATGCGCCACGGCGAGGTGCGGGAAGAGGGCGCGGCCAGCCAGGTGTTCGGCGCGCCCCGGGACGCCTACACCCGCGCGCTGCTGCACTGCCGTCCGAAGCTGGACGAGCGGCCGCTGCGCCTGCCGGTGATCGACGACTACATCGAGGGGCGCCTCCAGCCCGATCAAGCCCTGCCGCAGCGCACGCGCGGCACCGAGCCGGGCGACGAGCCGCTGCTGGTGGTGAAGAACCTGGCCAAGAGCTTCTGGCTGCGCGAGGGCCTGTTCGGCAAGCGCGAATTCAAGGCGGCGCAGGACGTGTCCTTCACCCTGGGGCGCGGCAAGACCCTGGGCGTGGTCGGCGAATCGGGCTCGGGCAAGACCACGGTCGGCCTGACCCTGCTGCGCCTGCACCGCGCCACGGCGGGGAGCGCGCTGTTCGACGGCCGGGACCTGCTCGGCATGCCGGAGCGCGACTACCAGGCGTATAAACGCCGCATCCAGATCATCTTCCAGAATCCCTATGCCTCGCTGAACCCGCGTTTCACGGTGGGGCAGATATTGCTGGAGCCCATGCGTATCCACCGCATCGGCGCAAACGACGCCGAGCGGGTGGCGACCGCCCACATGCTGCTGGGGCGGGTCGGCCTGCCCGAGCACGCGTTCCACCGCTACCCGCACGAGTTCTCCGGCGGCCAGCGCCAGCGCATCGCGATCGCGCGCTGCCTCACCATGAAGCCGGAAATCCTCGTCTGCGACGAATCGGTGTCGGCGCTGGACGTGTCGGTGCAGGCCCAGGTATTGAACCTGCTGCAGGACCTGCAGGACGAGTACGGCATGAGCTACATCTTCATCTCGCACGACCTGTCGGTGGTGAAGTACATCGCCGACCAGGTGATGGTGATGCACAAGGGGAGGGTGGTGGAGCTGGCGGACTCGGACGAGTTGTATCGCAACCCGCGGCACGCCTACACCCGCACCTTGCTGGATGCGATTCCACGAGGGGTGTAGGAAAGCGTTGTTTCCCTGCCAAAGGACAGGGCCGGGCCGCCTGTGATCGGAGGGGAATTCGGATACACTAGAACGATGCCTCAACTTATCGAACTGCTGCAAATCTACGGTGTGCTGATCGTGTTCGGCATCGTCCTTGTCGAGCAGTTCGGCCTGCCGATTCCCGCCTTCCCGATCCTGGTGGTGGCCGGCGCGCTATCCGTCGACGGCGACCTGGCCTGGCAGTTGTGCCTGCTCGCCGCCGTGGGCGCCTGCCTGATCTGCGACCTGTTCTGGTTCCGCGCCGGGCGCTTCTACGGCAAGCGCATCCTGCGCCTGCTGTGCAAGATTTCGCTGTCGCCGGATTCCTGCGTCAACCAGACCGAGGACCGCTTCCGCCGCTTCGGCGCGAAATCGCTGCTGGTATCGAAATTCGTCCCGGGCTTCAATACCATCGCCGCACCCTTGTCCGGCGCCATCGGCACCGAGGCGCGCCCCTTCCTGGCCTATGCCATCACCGGCGCCGCGCTCTGGAGCGGCACCGGCATCCTGCTGGGCGTGCTCTTCCACGACGGCGTCGAGGAGCTGCTGGCCACCCTGGAAACCATGGGCGGCACCGCGCTGTCCGTCCTCGCCTCGCTGCTGGCCCTGTTCGTCGCCGTCAAGTACGTCGAGCGCCGCCGCCACCGCGCCCGCACCGCCGTGCCGCGCATCGAGGTGGGCGAGCTGCTGGACCTGATCGACGCCGGCCACGACCCGCTCATCATCGATGCGCGCAGCCTGACGGCGCAGGGCATCGAGGCGGCGATCCCCGGCGCCCTGGTGTTCAAGTCCTGCCCGCCGGAGCAGCTGATGGCGGGCCTCGACCGCAACCGCCACATCGTCGTGTATTGCAGCTGCCCGAACGACGTGACGGCCGCCGAGGTGGCCAAGCAGTTCCTGGCCAACGGTTTCCACCGCACCCGCCCCCTCAAGGGCGGACTGGACGCCTGGAACGCGCACCACGGCGCCGGTCCGGAGCTGGATCCGGCAACGTGTTGATGAGGTAGTTCGACTACTTCAGAATGGCTGGTTCCCTGTTGTACGAAGCGAGGTGGATTTGCGTGCTTGTACCTAAACTACAAAAATAACTTGTAAGAGCACTACGAAGTTTAGTAAGCTTGGTCATCGCTTCTCTTCATGCTGCAATGACCGTCCTCGCTCCCAGCCCCGTTTTCCTCTCGTCCGCCTTCGCGGACGGCGCACGCCTGCTCGCCGACATCGGCGGCACCAACGCCCGCTTCGCGCTGGAAACCGCAGCCGGGCGATTCGAGGCGATCGAGGTGCTGGCCTGTAGCGAGCACGCGACCCTGGCCGATGCCATCCGCAGCTACCTGGCCCTGCCGCAGGCTGCCGCGCTCCACGCCGGCATCCGCCACGCGGCCATCGCCATCGCCAATCCGGTGACGGGCGACCAGGTGCGCATGACCAACCACCACTGGGCCTTCTCGATCGAGGCGCTGCGCCGCGAGTGCGGCTTCGACACGCTGGAAGTGGTGAACGACTTTTCGGCGCTGGCGCGCTCGCTGCCGCACCTGGGTGAGCAGAAGCTGCAGGTCGGCGGCGGCGCGCCCCTGCCTGACGCGCCCCTCGGGCTGCTCGGCGCGGGCACCGGACTCGGCGTGTCCGGCCTGGTGCCGGGCGCCGACGGGCACTGGACCGCACTGCGCAGCGAAGGCGGCCATGTGAGCTTCGCGCCTGTCAACGAGCTTGAAGTCGCGATCCTCCAGTACGCCTGGCGCGAGTTCGAGCACGTCTCGAGCGAGCGCCTGCTCTCGGGCGCCGGAGTGGAGCTGATCTACCGTGCCCTGGCTGACCGCGCCGGCCGTCCGGGCGAAAGCCTGGCGGCGCCGGAAATCTCGCGCCGCGCCCTGGCCGGCGAATGCCTGCTGTGCGACGAGGTGCTGGAAGTCTTCTGCGGCATGCTCGGCACCGCCGCCGGCAACCTGGCGATCACGCTCGGCGCCCAGGGCGGCGTCTACATCGGCGGCGGCATCGTGCCGCGCCTGGGCGAGCGCTTCCTGGCGTCGGGCTTCCGCCGCCGCTTCGAACAGAAGGGCCGTTTCAGCGCCTACCTGGCCGCGGTGCCGACCTACGTGATCACGGCCGACTACCCGGCCTTCCTCGGCGTGTCGGCGATTTTGTCGGAAAAACTGGCCGCTTGAGACGAATCGGCCCGAGTCGCGCCGATTCGACACCAATCCAGGCAGGATTTGACGGCAATCGTGCTTTCCCGGAGGGCGGGTCTTGTCCATTCGCCGGTTTTATCGGTTACAATGCCTTCCAGTTGCTAGAGACGCCCCCGCCGCATCACCCGCGAACCCGCGTTTCGCCGAAACACCAACAGAGCCGTGGCGCATATCGGAACCCGCATCGGAACCTTTTCCGCCGCCAAACCAGCCCGGCGCATCCAGGCCCGGGCCCCGGATTCCAGCATTTGCGCAGCACCTTCGCACCGCCACCCTGGCGCGCGCCTGGCATCCGCGATTGCACCCGCGTAGACGGATTATTGAACTTGATTCTTGCATTCTGAGCGTGACGATACCGCGATATGAATACTGACGAGGCCAAGCGCGTCCTCGAGACCGCCTTGCTGTGCGCACGCGAGCCGATGACGATCCACGGCATGAAGAAGCTCTTCGCCGAGGTCGACGCCAATGGCCGCCAGCTGAACGCCGGCGTCGGCAGCGACACGATCAAGATTCTGCTGGAAGAACTGCGCCAGGACTGGCAGGGGCGCGGCATCGAGATCGTCAGCCTGGCGTCGGGCTGGCGCTTCCAGAGCCGGCCCGAGATGAAGCCTTACCTCGACCGCCTGTCGCCCGAGAAGCCGCCGAAGTATTCGCGCGCGACGCTGGAAACGCTGGCCATCATCGCCTACCGCCAGCCGGTCACGCGCGGCGACATCGAGGAAATCCGCGGGGTCGCGGTGAACTCGCAGACCATCAAGATGCTGGAAGACCGTGGCTGGATCGACGTGGTCGGCCACCGTGAAGTGGTGGGGCGCCCGGCGCTGCTGGGCACCACCAAGCAGTTCCTGGACGACCTCGGCCTGGCCTCGCTGTCGCAGCTGCCGCCGCTGCAGGCGGTCAGCGAGGGCCCGGACAGCCGCAGCCTCGAGGCGCTGGAGCAGGCGCTGAACGAGAACTTTGAGAAGGCGGATGCCGAGGCGGCCGCCAATGAAGACGAGATGAATACCGAGACGGGCGTCCTGCCTGTCGACGGTTCGATTTTTGACCGGAATAGTGACCACGAGACGGCAGATGCCGCTGGGCCGGGTCAGCATAATAAAGACACGAACGATGAACCCAACTGAACCGAACGACACCCTGCCCGTGGACGCGGGCGACGCCGCGCCGGCAAAGCCGAAGCGCACCCGCAAGCCGGCCGCGCCGAAGGAAGCGGCGCCTGAGGCGCAGCCGGAAGTGCAGGCCGAAGCCGCTGCCAAGCCCAAGCGCACCCGCAAGGCCGCCGCGCCTGCCGAATCCGCTCCCGTGACGGAAGCCGCGCCCGAGCTGGAGGCCAAGCCGGCGCCGAAGGCCCGCAAGCCGCGCGCCACCAAGGCGGCCGAAGCGCCCGCCGCTGCCCCGGCTCCGGTCGCCGTCGAGCCGGTCGCGGCGCAGCAGGAAGCGCACGCCGACGGCGAGACGCGCAAGCCGCGCGGTCCGCGCCAGATGCGCGAGAAGCGCCAGGAACGCGAAGCGCGCCAGATGGAGCAGCAGGCCGCCCAGCCGGAAGCGGCTGCGCAGGCGCCCGCCGAGGGTGAGCAGGCTCCGGTCGAAGGCAAGCGCGAAGGACGTGGCCGCAACCAGCAGCAAAAAGGCCGCGGCCAGCAAAGCCAGCGTCCGCAGCAGAATGCCCAGCCGGGCCAGCAGGCCCAGGGCGGCAAGCAGGGCAAGCAGCTGGGCAAGGGCAAGCAGCAGGGCAAGGGAGGCAAGCAGGGCGGCAAGGGCAATGAAGCCGACGCCGTGTTCTCCTTCGTCACCTCGGATGCCTTCGACGCCAATGAAGGCGGCCGTGGTCAGCAGCAGTCCAAGCCCGTGCGCCGCGACCTGACCGCCGACGACGACGCGCCCAAGCTCCACAAGGTGCTGGCCGAGGCCGGCCTGGGCTCGCGCCGCGACATGGAAGACTTGATCATCGCCGGCCGCGTGTCGGTGAATGGCGAGCCGGCCCACATCGGCCAGCGCATCCTGCCGACCGACGCGGTGCGCATCAACGGCAAGCTGATCCAGCGTAAGGTGAACAACAACAAGCCGCCGCGCGTGCTGGTGTACCACAAGCCGGCCGGCGAGATCGTCAGCCACGACGATCCGGAAGGCCGTCCGTCCGTGTTCGACCGCCTGCCGACCATGAAGACCGGCAAGTGGCTGGCCGTGGGCCGCCTCGACTTCAACACCGAGGGCCTGCTGCTGTTCACCACCTCGGGCGACCTGGCCAACAGGCTGATGCACCCGCGCTACAACATCGACCGTGAATACGCGGTGCGCACCCTGGGCGAGCTGGAAGAGGGCATGCGCCAGAAGCTGCTCGCAGGCGTCGAGCTGGACGACGGCCTGGCCTCGTTCTCGAAGATCCAGGATGGCGGTGGCGAAGGCATCAACAAGTGGTACCGCGTGGTGATCGGCGAAGGCCGCAACCGCGAGGTGCGCCGCATGTTCGAGGCGGTCGGCCTGACCGTCTCGCGCCTGATCCGTACCCGCTACGGCGCGATGACCCTGCCGACGGGCCTCAAGCGCGGCCGCTGGGAAGAGCTGCAGGACAACGACGTGCGCGCGCTGATGGCCGCGTTCGGCGTCGAGAAGAAGGGCGGCGCGCCCGAATTTGGCAAGGGGGAGGGCAAGGGCAAGGGCGGCGGCAAGGGCGGCAAGGGCCAGGGCCCGCAACCGAACCGCGCCGACGGCAACCGCATCGACCGCGCCGACGCCAACCGCAATGTGGACCCCTTCGGTCCGCCGGTGGTGCGCGTCGGTACCAATCGCCCGCAGGGCTTGCCCGGCATGCCGGCCGGCCGTCCGCAGGGTGTGCAGGGCGGCAAAGGCAAGGGACGTGGCAATAATGCCGGTTCCTTCGGCGGCGGCAAGCAGAGCGGCCGTCCAAAGCAGCCTGATCCGCTGCAGACCACCTTCGGCTTCGCCGGCACCGGCGGCGGCCGTCGCGGCGGCCAGGGTCCGCGTGGTTCGGAGCACGGTCTCCCGCGTCGCGGCCGCCGCGGCTGAGAAGGGTGGCCGCGCCATGGCGCGGCTGATGTCATTGACGCCCGGCGCGGGAATTTTTTCGCGACGCCGGGCGCGCCATGCTGCAATGCCGTAGAATGGCGGCCATAGCCCCTTATGGTATTCCTGCTAACTGTTGTTTACTTGTCATTTCTACTCACGGCGATTGCGAGAGAAGCAGGATCACTGTATAATTTGCAGCCTAATCAAAGTTCTTCCCAGTATTTTCTTGGTGCAAGTGCTTTCATCTGGTTGGGTTGTGAATACAAAAAGATGGGCAGATGCCCATTTTTTTTTTGGAAAATCGTTTTGAAGCTCCTGGAGAAGCGTCGTGCAGCAGTTTGAATTAATCGCCAAAACAGTGAGTGGCCTCGGCTACGAACTCGTCGACGTCGAGCGCGGCGAACGCGGGATCCTGCGTGTCTATATCGATTTCCCGGCAGCCGACGCCGATGAAAAAGGCCCGATCACGGTCGAGGACTGCGCCACGGTGAGCCACCAGTTGTCGCACGTGCTCACCGTCGAGAATGTGGATTACGAACGGCTGGAAATCTCTTCGCCGGGCCTCGATCGCCCGGTACGGACCCTGGCCGACTTTGCGCGCTTCGCCGGCCACGAGTGCACGGTCAAGCTGCGCGTCGCCATGCCGGGCACCGCGAACCGGAAAACCTTCACCGGTATCCTGCGCGGCGTCGAGGGCGAGAAGGTCGGTCTGGAATTTGACAATAAAGATGGTTCGGCGTTGTTGGAATTTACGCTGGCCGAATTGGATAAGGCACGCCTTGTGCCACAGGTGGATTTTAGGAGTCGCAAAGCATGAGTCGCGAAATTTTGTTACTGGTTGATGCGCTCGCGCGCGAAAAGAACGTCGATAAGGAAGTGGTCTTCGGAGCGCTCGAGTTCGCGCTCGCGCAAGCCACGAAAAAGCGCTATGAAGGCGATGTCGACATCCGCGTGAGCATCGACCGCGACAGCGGCGAGTTCGAAACCTTCCGCCGCTGGCACGTCGTGCCGGACGAGGCCGGCCTGCAGCTGCCCGACCAGGAAATCCTGCACTTCGAAGCCAAGGAACAGATTCCGGACATCGAAGTCGACGAATATATCGAAGACCCGATCGAATCGGTCGAGTTCGGCCGCCGCTTCGCCCAGGACACCAAGCAGGTCGTGCTGCAGCGCGTGCGCGATGCCGAGCGCGAGCAGATCCTGCAGGACTTCCTCGAGCGCGGCGACTCGCTGGTCACCGGCACCATCAAGCGCATGGAGCGCGGCGATGCCATCGTGGAATCGGGCAAGATCGAAGCGCGCCTGCCGCGCGACCAGATGATCCCGAAGGAAAACCTGCGCATCGGCGACCGCGTCCGCGCCTACATCCTGCGTGTGGACCGCAATATGCGCGGCCCGCAGGTGATCCTGTCGCGTACCGCGCCGGAATTCATCATGAAGCTGTTCGAGCTGGAAGTGCCGGAAATCGAGCAGGGCCTCCTGCAGATCAAATCGGCTGCCCGTGACGCCGGCGTGCGCGCCAAGATCGCGGTGTTCACCGCCGACAAGCGCATCGACCCGATCGGCACCTGCGTCGGCATGCGCGGTTCGCGCGTGCAAGCGGTTACCGGCGAGCTGGGCGGCGAGCGCGTGGACATCGTGCTGTGGTCGGACGATCCGGCCCAGTTCGTGATCGGCGCCCTAGCACCGGCCAATGTCTCCTCGATCATGGTCGACGAAGACAAGCACGCCATGGACGTGGTGGTCGATGAAGAGAACCTGGCGATCGCGATCGGTCGTTCGGGCCAGAACGTGCGCCTGGCGTCCGAGCTGACCGGCTGGAAGATCAACATCATGACGGCCGAGGAATCGGCCAACAAGGTGGCCCAGGAAACCGCCGCGATCCGCGTGCTGTTCATGGAAAAACTGGACGTCGACCAGGAAGTGGCCGACATCCTCGTCGATGAAGGTTTCTCGAGCCTTGAAGAAATCGCTTACGTCCCGATCTCCGAAATGCTGGAAATCGAGTCGTTCGACGAAGACACCGTCAACGAACTGCGCACCCGCGCCCGTGACGCGTTGGTGACCGAAGCGATCGCTTCCGAAGAAGGCCTCGAAGGGATGGAAGAAGCCCTCGTGAACCTGGAAGGCATGGACCGCACCACCGCCGGCAAGCTCGGCCTGGCTGGCATCAAGACGGTCGAAGCCTTCGCGGCACTCGCCTATGACGAATTCGGCGCCATCCTGGCGCTGTCGTCGGACCGTGCCCGCGACCTGATCAAGAACGAATTTAGTGATGTGACCGACGAAGAGATGAAGCTGGTCGACAGCAAATACGATGACCGCGCCAAGGCGTTGCAGGCGAAAGCCTGGAGCCTGGCAGAAACGGCCAAGGCGTAATTTGCAAATCTTTATCATCTCAGCGACACATAGAAAAGAGGACTGAATGGCGAGTAACAACGTAGCCCAATTTGCCACCGAACTGAAGATGCCTGCAGACCTGCTGCTGACACAGCTGCGCTCGGCCGGCGTCGAGAAAAGTTCGACGTCAGATCCCTTGTCGAAAGATGATAAGGACAAGCTGCTGAACCACCTGCGCCGTACCCACGGCGCAGCCGAAACCGGTGAGAAGAAGAAGATCACGGTGACCCGCAAGGAAACCACCGAGATCAAGCAGGCTGACTCGAGCGGCAAATCGCGTACCATCCAGGTCGAAGTCCGCAAGAAGCGCACCTTCGTGCAGCGCGACGACCTGGTCACCACCCCGAAGGCGGAGGCCGCTCCGGTCATCGACGCCGCCGAACAGGCACGCCGCGACGAAGAGGCGCGCCGCCAGGCCGAGCTGATCGCCCGCCAGGAAGCGGACCTGCGTGAAAAGCAGGAGCGCCTGGCCAAGCTCGAAGCGGAAGAGGCTGCACAAGCCAGGGCCGCCGAAGAGCAGGCCAAGCGTGACGCGGCCGAGAAGGCCAAGCGTGACGCCGCCGAGGCTGCCGCCGCCGCGAAGGCCGCGGCAAGCGCCCAGGCGCCTGCGACCCCGGCCAATGCCGCTGCCGAAGAGGCCGCCCAGGCCGCCGCCGCGGAAGCCAAGAAGCGCGCCGAGGAAGCCGCCAAGGAAGCCGCCGAGCGCGCTGCCGCCACCGAGCGCGCACGCAAGGCCGTGGCCGACGAAGTGGCCCAGATCAAGCTCATGATGAGCCAGCCGCGCCGCGTGATCAAGGCGCCGGAACCGGCGCCGAAACCGGCTGCTCCCGCAGCACCGGCCGGCACCCTGCACAAGCCGGCGGCGTCCGCCGACAAGAAGCCGGGCGAAGCGAAACCGGGCGACAAGAAGCCGGGCGACAAAAAGTCGATCAAATCGGCGAACGTGTCCTCGACCTGGTCGGACGACGCCAAGAAGCGTGGCGCACCAGGCGGCGGCAAGGGGCGTGGCGGTCCTGGCGCGCCTGCCGGCGGCCGTGACGGCTGGCGCAGTGGCGGCCGCAGCGGCGGTCGTCGCTCCTCGCACAACGAGGACCGCGAATCGAACTTCCAGGCGCCGACCGAAGCCATCGTCAAGGACGTGCACGTGCCGGAAACCATCACCGTCGCCGAACTGGCGCACAAGATGTCGGTGAAGGCTTCCGAGGTCATCAAGCAGCTGATGAAGCTGGGCCAGATGTGCACCATCAACCAGGTGCTGGACCAGGAAACCGCGATGATCCTGGTGGAAGAGATGGGCCACAAGGCCTTCGCCGCCGCCGTCGACGATCCGGAAGCCATCCTGGCCGACCAGGGCGAGCATACCGAGTTCGAGGCCAAGCCGCGCGCGCCGGTCGTGACCGTCATGGGCCACGTCGACCACGGCAAGACCTCGCTGCTGGACTACATCCGCCGCGCCAAGGTTGCCGCGGGCGAAGCCGGCGGCATTACCCAGCACATCGGTGCATACCACGTGGATACTCCGCGCGGCATGATCACTTTCCTGGATACCCCGGGTCACGAAGCCTTCACGGCAATGCGTGCCCGCGGTGCGAAAGCGACCGACATCGTCATCCTGGTGGTGGCGGCGGACGACGGCGTGATGCCGCAGACCAAGGAAGCGATCGCCCACGCGAAGGCCGCCGGCGTGCCGCTGGTCGTCGCGATCAACAAGATCGACAAACCGGGCGCCAACACCGACCGCGTCACCCAGGAACTGGTGGGCGAGGGCGTGGTGCCGGAAGAATACGGCGGCGATTCGCCGTTCGTGCCGGTGTCCGCGAAAGTCGGTACCGGTATCGACGACCTGCTGGAACAGGTGCTGCTGCAGGCCGAGGTGCTGGAACTGACCGCGCCGAGCGATGCGCCGGCGCGCGGCCTGGTGGTCGAAGCGCGCCTGGACAAGGGCCGCGGCCCGGTCGCCACCATCCTGGTGCAGTCGGGTACCCTGAAGCGCGGTGACGTCGTGCTGGCGGGTTCCTCCTTCGGCCGCGTCCGTGCGATGCTGGACGAGAACGGCAAGTCGGTGACCGAAGCCGGTCCGTCGATCCCGGTCGAGATCCAGGGCCTGACCGAGGTGCCGAGCGCCGGTGAAGAAGTGATGGTGATGGCCGACGAGCGCAAGGCGCGCGAAATCGCCCTGTTCCGTCAAGGCAAGTTCCGCGACGTCAAACTGGCGAAGCAGCAGGCCGCCAAGCTGGAGAACATGTTCGACCAGATGGCCGAAGGCGAAGTCAAGAACCTGCCGCTCATCGTCAAGACCGACGTGCAGGGTTCGCAGGAAGCACTGGTGGGCTCGCTGCAGAAGCTGTCGACCTCGGAAGTGCGCGTCCAGATCGTCCACGCGGCGGTCGGCGGCATCACCGAATCGGACGTCAACCTGGCGGTGGCCTCGAAAGCGGTCATCATCGGCTTCAACGCCCGTGCCGATGGCCAGGCGCGCAAGCTGGCCGAAGCCAACGGCGTCGACATCCGTTACTACAGCATCATTTACGATGCGATCGACGAGATCAAGACGGCACTGTCGGGCATGCTGGCGCCGGAGAAGCGCGAGACCATCACCGGCCAGGTCGAGATTCGCCAGGTCATCCTGGTGTCGAAGGTCGGCGCGATCGCGGGCTGCCTGGTCACCGACGGCGTGGTCAAGCGTACCTCCTCGGTTCGCCTGCTGCGCAACAACATCGTCGTGTGGACCGGCGAGATCGACTCGCTCAAGCGCTTCAAGGACGATGCGAAGGAAGTCCGTGCCGGCCTCGAGTGCGGCCTGTCGCTGAAGAACATGAACGACATCCAGGTCGGCGACGTCCTGGAAGTGTTCGAAGTCACCGAAGTGGCGCGTACGCTGTAATTTCCCGCTTGGGAGTACGATGGGGCCAGGACGCTTCGCGGCGAAAGCCGCGGGGGCCTGGCCCTCGTTTTTTAAGCGGCACTCACACAAGAACAACACCAGCAAGATCATGGCAAAACACAGTAAAAGCATTCGCCAGCGCGGCCTGCGCGTGGCCGACCAGATCCAGAAAGACCTGTCGGAACTGATCGCCTTCGAACTCAAGGACCCGCGCGTCGGCATGGTCACCATCAGCGAAGTGAAGCTGACCCCGGACTATGCCCACGCCAAGGTGTACTTCACCCTGCTCAAGGACAGCCCGGAAGAGGTCAAGCAGACCCTGGAAGGCCTGTCGAAGGCGGCCGGCTACCTGCGCAACCTGCTGGGCAAGCGCCTGCACATCCACACGCTGCCCCAGCTGCACTTCGTGCACGACACCTCGACCACCCGGGGCCTGGCGATGTCGGCCCTGATCGACCAGGCCAACGCGGTCCGTGCGGCCGACTTCGGCAAAGACGACGATTCGGATTCCGAGTGAACCGCGCGATCAAGAAGCCGCGCGACCTGGTCGACGGCGTCCTCCTGCTGGATAAACCGGTCGGCCTGTCCTCGAACGACGCGCTGATGAAGGCCAAGCGCGTGTTCAACGCGAAGAAGGCCGGCCATACGGGCACGCTCGACCCCTTCGCCACCGGCCTGCTGCCGCTGTGCTTCGGCGAGGCGACCAAGTTCTCGCAGGACCTGCTGGAAGCGGACAAGACCTACGAGGCGACCGTCCACCTCGGCATCATGACGACCACGGGCGACACGGAAGGGGAAGTGATCGAGGAGCGCGAGGTCGATGTCACGCGCGAGCAGATCGAGGCGGCGCTGGCGCGCTTCCGCGGCCCCATCTTCCAGGTCCCGCCCATGTATTCCGCGCTCAAGCGCGACGGCAAGGCGCTCTATGAATACGCGCGCGAAGGCATCACGCTCGAGCGCGAAGCGCGCCCGGTGACGATCCATGGCCTGTCCCTGATCGACTATACGGCGCCCATGCTGAAAATCCTCGTCACCTGCAGCAAGGGCACCTATGTGCGCGTGCTGGGCGAGGACATTGGCGCGGCCCTCGGTTGCGGCGCCCACCTCAACGCGCTGCGCCGGGTGCAGGTGGGCAGCCTGTCGACCGAGCGCATGATCACGCTGGACGACCTGCAGGCGCATCCGGACCCCATGTCCCTGCTGGCGCCGGTCGATGCACTGCTGTCGAGCTTCCCCTCGGTCGAGCTCACCCCGGACCTGGCCAAGCGCTTCCTCAACGGCCAGCGCCTCGCGCTGGGCAAGGAGGAGGTGGTGGTGCCCACCAGCCTGGGCCGCGTCCGGGTATACCATGAGGGCAAGCTGCTCGGCACCGCCAACCTGCAGGAATATGCCATCCTGGCGCCGGAACGCCTGATCGCGGCCGCGCAGTAGTTCTTGTCGAGCCGCCGCTGTCCGTGCCCCGCCGTGGACGGCGGCGCCCGCGTCCGCGGACGCTCCCGATGAAGTGTTTTCCTGGGGCAAAGCTGTGGCACGGCTCTTGCAATGATGGTCTCACCACTATTTCGGAGACCATCATGCGACATCCATTCTTCCGCGCGGCCCTGCTGGCCGTCTCCCTGTTGAGCAGTTCTCCCCTCTACGGCGCCGCGAGGAGCGAACGCGAGCTCGTGATCGAGGAAACGCTGGCGCGCATCAAGGCGGAATACGTCCATCCGGAACGCTACCCGGCCATCGAACAGAACGTGCGCAAGCACCAGCAGGCCGGCGCCTACGCTGGCGCGGGCTCCGAAGAAGAGTTCGTCAAACTGCTCACCAGCCACTTCCAGGAAATCAGCAAGGACAAGCACATGAGCCTGCGCCACCAGCCGAACGTGCGCAGTTTGCGTCCAGCCGCATTCACGAGCACGGCGGCCAAGCGCGAGCAGGAGCGTCGCGACAACTATGGGCTGCGCAAGGTGGAGATCCTGCCGGGGAACGTCGGCTACATCGACATCTTCCACTTCCACGACGATGCCGGGCAGGCGAAGGAAGCCTTCGGCGCCGCCATGGGCTTCGTGGCCAATACCGATGCGCTCATCATCGACCTGCGTGGCCACCGTGGCGGCGGGGAAGCGATGCAGCTGCTGGCCAGTTATTTCTTCGAAAAACCCTTCACAGTGATGGAGCTGCGCTACCGCGGCAACCGCAAGGTTCAGGCCAGGAGCTTCGCCGACATCCGCGGCCAGCGCTACCTCGGCAAGCCGGTCTGGCTGCTGACCTCGGGCCGCACTTTCTCCGCCGGCGAAGCCTTTGCCTATTCGATGAAGAGCCTGAAGCGCGCGACCCTGGTCGGCGCCACCACGCGCGGTGGCGGCAACCCGAATATGATGCTGCCGCTGCGCAATGATTACCTGCTGTCGATCCCGATCGGCGAATCGGTCAGCCCGGTCGATGGCGGCAGCTGGGAAGGCGTGGGGGTAGCGCCGCATGTCGCGGTCGACGAGAAGGCGGCGCTGGGTGTCGCCCACCGCGCCGCGCTGGAAACCCTGCGCGACAAGGCGAAGGACGAGACGCTGCGCGCGAGCCTGGCCAGGCAGATCGACGCCCTTGAGAAGAGCTGAAAGACTTCTACCGCAAGGCCTGTGTGCACAAGCCTTGAAATCCCCGGAAACACCGCCATATCGCCCTTCGTACCCGGAGCGGCAGCCTCATGCTGCCCAGCGGCGCCCGGGACCGTCATCCTCCTGCAATACCTTGCGGCTATCCTCGACGGCGGCTCATCGTCGAAAATTCAGGTGCATTCCCCGTCGCTGCGCCGCAGCAAGGGCCATAACCATGCTATAGTAGCGGGTTACGGAAACCGGTAATGCTCTCGAATCGTCACCGCCTCCATCCATCACGCAACATTCACTGTTGAAACTACACATGTCAGACACCAAACGCGCAATTCGTAATATTGCAATCATCGCCCACGTTGACCACGGCAAGACCACCCTGGTCGACCAGCTGCTGCGCCAGTCGGGCACCTTCCGTGAAAACCAGGCGGTGGACACCCGCGTGATGGATTCGAACGACCTCGAAAAAGAACGCGGCATCACGATTCTGTCGAAGAACTGCGCGGTCGAGTACGAAGGTACCCACATCAACATCGTCGACACCCCGGGCCACGCCGACTTCGGCGGTGAGGTCGAGCGCGTGCTGTCGATGGTGGATTCGGTGCTGCTGCTGGTCGACGCCCAGGAAGGTCCGATGCCGCAGACCCGCTTCGTGACCCGCAAGGCGCTGGCCCTGGGCCTGAAGCCGATCGTCGTCGTCAACAAGATCGACCGTCCGGGCGCGCGCGCCGACTGGGCGATCAACCAGACCTTCGAACTGTTCGACAAGCTGGGCGCCACCGACGAACAGCTGGACTTCCCGATCGTCTACGCCTCGGGCCTGAACGGCTATGCCGGCATGGACGAAAGCGTGCGCGGCGGCGACATGAAGCCCTTGTTCGACGCCATCCTGAAATACGTGCCGGTGCGTGACGACAACCCGGACGGTCCGCTGCAGATGCAGATCACCTCGCTGGACTACTCGTCCTACGTCGGCAAGATCGGCATCGGCCGCATCAACCGCGGCCGCGTCAAGCCGGGCATGGACGTGCTGGTCGTGAACGGCCAGGACGACAAGAATCCGATCAAGGGCCGCATCAACCAGGTGCTGAACTTCAAGGGCCTGGAGCGCGTGCAGGTCGACGAGGCCGTCGCCGGCGACATCGTCCTGATCAACGGTATCGAAGACATCGGCATCGGCGTGACCGTGACCGCTGTGGATACCCCGGAAGCGCTGCCGATGCTGACCGTCGACGAGCCGACCCTGACCATGAACTTCATGGTCAACACCTCGCCGCTGGCCGGCCGCGAAGGCAAGTTCGTCACCAGCCGCCAACTGCGCGAGCGCCTCGAGCGCGAACTGAAATCGAACGTGGCGCTGCGCGTGATGCCGACCGACGACGACACCATCTTCGAAGTGTCGGGCCGCGGCGAGCTGCACCTGACCATCCTGCTGGAAAACATGCGCCGCGAAGGCTTCGAACTGGCGGTGTCGCGTCCGCGCGTGGTGTTCAAGGAAGTTGACGGCGTCAAGTGCGAACCGTACGAGAACCTGACCGTCGACGTGGAAGAAGTGAACCAGGGCGGTGTGATGGAAGAGCTGGGCCGCCGCCGTGGCGACCTGCAGAACATGGAATCGGACGGCAAAGGCCGTGTCCGTCTGGAATACCTGATCCCGGCCCGTGGCCTGATCGGCTTCCAGGGCGAGTTCATGACCTTGACCCGCGGCACCGGCCTGATGAGTCACGTGTTCCACGAATATCTGCCTGTCGACAACACCAAGGGTGACCTGGCCGGCCGCCGCAACGGCGTGCTGATCTCGCAGGACGACGGCGCCGCCGTCGCGTACGCGATCTGGAAGCTGCAGGACCGCGGTCGCATGTTTGTCGAGCACAACACCCCGGTGTACGAAGGCATGATCATCGGTATCCACTCGCGCGACAACGACCTGGTCGTGAACCCGATCAAGGGCAAGCAGCTGACCAACGTGCGTTCGTCGGGTACCGATGAAGCCGTGCGCCTGGTGCCGCCGATCCAGATGTCGCTCGAATACGCCGTCGAGTTCATCGAGGACGACGAACTGGTCGAGATCACCCCGAAATCGATCCGCCTGCGTAAGCGCTTCCTGAAAGAGCACGAGCGCAAGAAGGCGAGCCGCGAAGGCGCGTAATCGCCTTTTCGGGCATGAAGAAGAACCCGCTGCTTGCAGCGGGTTTTTTTACGCCCGGAAACAGATGGCGCGGAGGGCCGGATCGATATCGTCGGTCATCCAGCGAACATAAGTGCCGATCTGGTCTTCATTTTTCATCTTGTTACAGTTCTTACAGCCCACACCCTTGGGCTCGGCCGTGGCTGGATGCTATTGTGACTACAACGCGATTCGTTGTGAATTGCGACACAGTTGATGCACTTTGAAAGGAATTCGTATGAAAAAGCTGATGATTGCACTGATCGCTACCGCCGCTGTCGCCGGCGCAGCTCAAGCCCAGGACACTGGCAAGGCCTATGTCGGCGCGGCTGCGGCGACCTCGAAGAACTCCACCCTGGATTCGAACAAGGCTGACGGCAAACTGTTCGGCGGTTACAAATTCAATGAGCAGCTCGGCGTTGAAGCAGGCTGGACGAACCATCACAAGACCGATGTCGGCCCGCGCGGCAGCACCGAAGGCTACGGCACTTACGTGGCCGCCAAGTACACCGTTCCGGTGAACGAGCAGGTCGGCGTGTATGGCAAGGTGGGCGTGTCGCATAACGAGCGCAAGATGACGAACAACCTCGGCCAGCGCTTCAAGAACGACGACACCAGCGGCTATGGCGCGCTGGGCGTCGAATACAAGCTGAACCAGAATACCGCGCTGGTGGCGGAATACGAGCGCTACGGCAAGACCAAAGACTTTGGCGCCCGCGCGAACGTGTGGAGCGCCGGTGTGAAGTACGGCTTCTGATCATTTAAAAGCCGACAAAAAAACCCTCCGACGCCTGGCGTGGGAGGGTTTTTTTATTTGGAAAAGATCAGCGCAGGCCGAGCAGCGCCTGGACCCGGTCGCGGCTCACGCCGACGAGCGCCGAGGTGATTGCCAGCAGCGACTGGTAGTCGTGGCTCGCGGCGGTGGCGGCGAAGTCGCCGGTGATGGCCAGCAGTTCGGCTTCCGGAATCGCCGGCTGCGCCGTGCGCGCCATGGCTGCGCTGAGCGCCGCACTGGCGGCGTCCTGCGAGCGGCGCACCCGTGCCAGGGCCTGCATCACTTCGCGCAGGCTCTCGCGCAGTGCATCCGGGTTACCGATATTCCATTCTTCAGGGGCAATGACGGGAGGCTCTTCGGCCGTGTCCACGCGGCCGCGGCCGGAAATCGCGATCGCGTCCTTGATGCCGGCCCACTCGCTTTCCGGTGCGCTGAACACCAGTTGCTGTTCGCTGTCGAGCGACACCTGCACCTTGACCGGCGTGAGCGTGCGATTCAGGCGTCCCGCGATCTCTTCCGGCGTCATGTCCGGTTCGATGGTGGCCGTCAGGTTCGGGCCGCCGGCGCTGCCGACCGAAAAGGCATAGGTCTGCTGGCCGCTCGCCTGCAGGGTGGCGACGTCGAAGCCGCGGATGCGGAAGCGGGTGCGCGCCGGCTCGGCGCTGCGGAAGTCAAGCTGGTTGTCGATGCCCCCGCCGCCCTGCTTGCCGCGCGAGGCCAGCGCGCTGCTGAGCTGCTGGGCGCGCGCCTCGATCTGGCGCGCCGGGTCGCGGCGGCCGGCGATCTTGGCGCTCAGGTCCGCTTTCAGGGCTTCGAGCTGGGAGGCGACGCGTTGCAGGTAGTCGAGCGCCTGTTGTGCACGCGCGACGTCGCCTTGCAGGCTGGTATCCCACCGGATGCCACGCTGAAGCGGTGCGCCGGATGGTGTGACCGGGGTGACGACGCGGCTGTCAGGGTCGGCCGGACGAACCGCGGTGGCGCGTGCCGCCGCAGCGGTGGCGCCGGCGGCGGCCGGGTTGGCTACTGCGGCAGTGGCCGGGTTGCTTGGACGAAGAGCTGCTTCCATGGCGAACGATTACAGGACCGAGAACAGGGACATGTTGTTGATGCGGCTATAAGCTTTGTAAGTGGCTTGCAGTGCGGTGGAGTAGCCGCTGAGGGCGGTCGCCGCCTCGCCGACGTCGAGCGCGCCGATGTCGATGATCGCCGACTTGTTAGACAGGCTGATGTTGGCATGGTTGGCGTCCAGCGTCTTCATGACGTTGCCGGAGCCGCCCAGGGTGGCGATCTTGCTGGTCACCAGGTTCATCGTCTCGTCGAAACCATCCAGGTTCGCCGTGAGCACCGCGCGCACCGCTGGATCGTTCGCCGATGCGCCAGGCGTCCCGAGCGTGACGATGCTCTCTTCGAGCTGGTTGAGCAGCTTCTCCAGGCCCTTCAGGTTTTCATTGCCCGCCTGGGTGATGCCGTTGCCGACCACCACTTCCTGCGAATTCGTATTCCCGGCGTAAGTGTAGCGCGAACCAAGCGGGGCGGTGGCGTCGTACCGCATCGGCGCAGTCTTGGTGAGGGTGCCGGAGAAGATGTAGTTGCCTTCTTCGTCGATGGTGTTGGCGGCATAGAACAGACTGTCGCGCAGCGATTGCAGGGGGCTGACCATGGCCTTCAGGTCGCCGGGCGCATTGCTGCCCTCGGATGCCCAGACGATCGTGTCGCGTCCCACGATCATTTCCTGCGTCATATTGGACAGGTAGCCTTCCGAGCGGTTCAGGCGGACCTGAACCGCCGCAATATTGTCGCGGTATTGCTGCACCGTGGCTTCTTCGCGCGACAGGCGTCCGAGGCGCACATTGTCAACCGGGTCGTCCGAGGGCACGAGGATGCGCTTGTTCTCCGCCAGTTGCCGGGTAATATAGGAAAGGCGCTCCTGGTTGATCTGGAGCGACTGGTTCATGGTCGACTGGTATTGGGTGGTGGCGATACGCATGGCGCTATCCTTTAGCCCATCATCGCCAGCGTGGCGTCGAAGAGCTGGTTGGCGACCGAAATGACTTTCATGTTCGCCTGATACATGTTCTGGAATTCAACGAGGTTGACCGCTTCCTCGTCCTGGTTGACGCCGCTGGTCGACTGCCAGTCGTCCACCGCCTGGGTGCGCACGGTCTGGCTCGTCTTCAGCGAGGCCTTGTTGAGCTGGCTGTCCACGCCGAGCTTGCCGACCAGCTGGACGTCGGCGTCGCTTAGCAGCACCGAGCCGATCGAACCGACGGTGACCGGCTGGGACTTGATGGTCACCAGCTTCTGCAGGTTGCCGGTGTCGCCGGGGGCGCCGTCGCCCGAGAAGGCCAGGTCCTTGACCAGGAAGCCGCTGCTCACTTTCAGCATGTCGGCATTGCTGCCTGGCGTGAACACGAACAGCGGGGTGCCCGCGCTGCCATCCTGCTTGTAACCAAGGCCGAGCTGGGTATTGATCTTGTTGGCGAGCTGTTGCGCGATATCGGCGATGTCGTTTTGCAACGGCAAGAGCTTTTCCGCTTCGTACTTACCCAGGCCGCCGAGCTGGCCGCCGAGCTTGGCAGGGTCGAGCACATAGGTGGTGTTGGCGAAGGTGAGCGTGAATTCCTGCGCGCTGGTCGCCGTCGGCGCGGCCTTCAGCGTACCGTACAGGCCACCCAGCACCAGGGCCTGGCCGGTCTTGAGCGCAACGTCGCGGGTACCGTCGGCATTGTCCGTGACGTCGAGGGCCATCTTGCTGGCGAGCTCGTCGATGGCCTGGTCGCGCGCGTCGATCATGATCGATGCGTTCTGCCCGGTGGCCTGGGCCTGGCTGATCTGCTGGTTCAGGCGCGCGATGGCCGAGATCTGGGCGTTGGCCGAATCGACGATCGCGCTGCGCTGGGTACGAAGCGACTGCAGCTGGGCGTTGAATACATTGTTCAGGCCGTTGAACCGTTCTGCCATCAGTCCGGCAGAGTCGAGCACCTGCTGGTACAGGGGGCTCGAGCCGGGGTCGCCGGCAACGGCGTTCAATGCGCCGAAGAATTCGTCGATGCCCGCCGACAGGCTGGCGGTCTTGTCGCCCATCACGCTTTCAAGCTGGCTCAGGTAGGGCTGGGTCTGCGCATAGGAGCCGAGTTCCGACGCCGCGCGCCACATGGCCTGGCTCTTGTAGCCGTCCGAGAAGCGCAGCAACGAGCTCACCTGCACGCCATTGCCGACGCCGCGAGGATCCGCACCAGGGCCGATTGCCGTGAGCAGGGCCGACTGGCGCGTATAGCCCTTGGTCTGCAGGTTGGCAATGTTCTGGCTGCTGGCGCTGAGCGCCACCTGGGCGGCAAGCGCTCCAGACAGTGCGTTATTGATCATGGGCATGTTGCAGGTCCTTCCTCGAAGCAGGGTTACCTTGTAAAGGCGACCGTTTATTGCTGCTTATTAAATTTTATTGTCCGGCTTTTTCCGGCTTATTTGCCGTGCTTGGCGCCAGGCACCAGTTGGCGCAGGATGGCGTCGGCGATGCCGAAGGCCCGGTTGCCGGCCATGTTCCCGGCGAGCAGGTCGTCGGCCATGTCCTGCATATCCTGGTTGACGCGGTTGTTGAAGACGCTGTCCTCGGCGGCCATGGCGCGCGTGGAGGAGCGCATCTCCTTGAGCATGTTCGAGATGAAGAAGCGCTCGAACTCGACGGCAGCCTTGGTGGCTTTCGCGACATAAGCAGGGTCCGGCTGGTCGGCGGCAGGCGCGACAGGCGCATCGGGCCCGGGCTGCAGCGGCAGGGGCTGGTTCTGTTCGATTTTCATCAGATCACCACCAGTTCGCCTTCGATGGCGCCGGCCTGGTCCAGCGCCTGCAGGATCGCCATGATGTCGTCGGGCGAGGCGCCCAGGCTGTTGACCACGTCGATGATGGTTTGCAGCTTGGCGCCGGCCGGCCAGTTGAACATCTGGCCCGAGCCCTGGTCCACCGACAGCTTCGATTCCGGCGTCACCGCGGTCTGGCCGCGCGAGAAGGGGCCGGGCTGGGAGACGCGCGAGCTCTCCGAGATGATCACTTTCAGCGAGCCGTGGGTGACGGCGGCCGCCTTCACGCGCAGGCCGTCGGCAATGACCACCGTCCCGGTGCGCGAGTTGAAGACGACTTTGGGCACCTCGGTGCCGGCATTGACCTGCAGGTTGTTCAATTTCGCCATGAAGGCTACGCGCTCGGTCGGATTTTCCGGGGCGATGACTTCGACGCTGGTGCCGTCCGCGGTGGTGGCGATCGGGCCGTATTTCGCGTTGATCGCGTTGACCACATTGGTGGCGGTCTCGAAGTGCGGCTGGCGCAGGCGCAGCATCACTTGCGGGCGGGTGGCGAAATCGGTCGGGATCTCGCGCTCGATCATGGCGCCGTTCGGGATGCGGCCGGTGGTCGGGGTGTTGACCGTCACCGAGGAGCCGCTCTTGCCGGTGGCGTTCAGGCCGCCGACCACCAGGTTGCCCTGGGCCAGCGCATAGACTTCATTGTCGGCCGCGCGCAGTTGGGTCAGCAGCAGTGTGCCGCCGCGCAGGCTTTTCGCGTCGCCCAGCGACGAGACGGTGACGTCGATCGCCTGGCCGCGGCGGTAGCCCGGCGGAAACACGGCCGAGACCATGACGGCGGCCACGTTCTTGTTCTTGGCGTCCTCGCCTTCCGGCAGGCGCACGCCGAACTGCTTGAGCATGTTGACGACCGACTGGCTGGCGTACTTCACCTGGGTCGAGTCGCCGCTGCCGTTCAGGCCGACGACCAGGCCGTAGCCCACCAGCGGGTTTTCGCGCACGCCTTCGACGCTGACCAGGTTGCGCAGCGCCTGGGCGGCGGAGGCTACGCCGGGGAGGGCGGTGGCCGCCATCAGCAGCGCGCACACCACGGTGCGAAGAGCGCGCGATGCGCGTAGAGAATGGATCATCGTGTCCTCAGAACGGCATCAGGGGGCCGGTAAAGAAGCGGGTCAGCCAGCCTGGCTGATTGCTCTCGGCCAGGGCGCCCTTGCCCGAATAGGCGATGCGGGCATTGGCCACCCGCAGCGAGGACACCTGGTTGTCGTTGTCGATGTCCTGGGCGCGGACAAAACCCTTCAGGCGCACGAATTCCTCGCCCTGGTTCAGGGTCAGGTTCTTCTCGCCGGCCACGCGCAGGAGGCCATTCGGCAGCACTTCCTGCACGATCACGGTCAGCGCGCCCGAGAGGGCGTTCTGCTGGGTGCTGGTGGCGTCGCCTTCGAAGCTGCGGTCGGCCGAGATGTCGATCGCGGTCTTGCCGAAAGTCTTGCCGAGGGCGGCGATCGGCGACACGCCGACCGAGGAGCCCTTGGAGAAGCTGGTGCCGGCGCGCTTGCTGGCCTGGGTGGTTTCTTGCAGGATTACGGTGACCGCGTCGCCCACGCGGTAGGCACGGCTGTCCGAGGTCAGCGACACGGTTTCACCCGTGAAGACGCCGCCCGAGACGCCGCGCGACGTGCTGCGCGCCATCGGCACGAAGTCGTCGTCGTTCGAGACCTGGCGCGGCGGCGCGGAAGCGCAGCCGGCGAGGAGAATGGCGCAGAGCGCCGCGGTAACATATTTCATCGGATTAGCGAGCAGCCTGTGCCAGGTACTGGAGCATATTGTCGGCCGCCGACAGCACCTTGGTGTTCATCTCGTAGGTGCGCTGGGCGGCGATCATGTCGACCATCTCCTCGACCACCTGCACGTTCGAGCCTTCCAGCGCGCCCTGTTTGAGCTTGCCGAGGGCGCCGTCGCCCGGACGGCCTTCGTTGGCGGTGCCGGAAGCGGCGGTTTCGCTGAACAGGTTCTCGCCCAGGGCCAGCAGGCCGGCCGGATTCACGAAGCTGGTCAAGGTCAGCTGGCCGAGTTCGGTCGGGGTGGTGGAACCGGCGACGGTGGCCGAGACCATGCCGTTTTCGCCGATGGTGATGGCGGTGGCGTTCTGCGGCACGGTGATCTGCGGCACGATCGGCAGGCCCTGGGCATTGGTCAGGGTGCCGTTGGCGTCGACCTGCAGCTGGCCGGCGCGGGTGAAGGCCGGTTCGCCGTTCGGGCGGCGCACCTGCAGGAAGCCGGCGCCGTTGATGGCGACGTCCAGCGCCTGGCTGGTGGTCTGCATATTGCCGTTGGTGAAGACCTTCTGGGTGCCGACCACGCGGGTGCCGTTACCGAGCTGGACGCCGTTCGAGACGATGTTGTCCGCGCTCTGGGCGCCCGGCTGGGCGTCGACCTGGTAGAACAGGTCTTCGAACACGACGCGGTCGCGCTTGAAGCCGACGGTGTTGACGTTGGCCAGGTTGTTGGCGATCGCCTGCAGCTTGGCATCCTGTGCCTGCACGCCGGTCTTGCTGATCCACATTGCTGGATTCATGATTATTCCTTAAGTATGTGGCTTATGCGCCGATGAGGCGGTTGCCGGCCTCGTTCATGCTGTCGCTGGCCTTGAACATTTTCATCTGCATCTCGAAGCTGCGGTTCAGGCTCATCACGGCGACCATTTCTTCGATCGCCGACACATTGCTGCCTTCGAGGGCGCGGCCGCGCACGGCGACGTTCGGATCCGCCTCGAGCGGGTTGCCGTCGCGCGAGACGATCAGGCCGGCCTCGTTCTTGGTCAGTTCCACGCCTTCGGCATTCACCAGGCGCAGCTTGTCGATCGGCTGCATCAGGGTGGCGCCTTCGGTCAGCACCGAGATGGTGCCATCTGCGCCGATCTCCACCGCCTGGTGCGGCGGCAGGGTGATCGGGCCGCCTTCGCCCATCAGGGGATGGCCGTTCACCGACAGGGCGCCATTGGCGTCGATGTCGATCGCGCCGGCACGGGTATAGGCTTCGCCCGCGCCGTACTGCACCGCCAGGTAGCCGGCGCCGCTGATGGCGACGTCGAGCGGGCGGCCGGTCTCGCGCACCGCGCCGGCGCGGGTCGAGATGGTATCGGCCTCGGTCTTGGCCAGGTGCATGCTGTCGTAGCCGTAGCCGTTCTGCATGGCCTGGGTGGCGGCCACCTCGAGGTTGGCGCGGAAGCCCGCGGTGTCGGCGTTGGCCAGGTTGTTGGCGTGCACCTGCTGCGAGCGCAAGGTGCGCTCGGCGCCGCTGACTGCCGTGAAGATCAGTTTATCCATGATGGTGAGCCGGGCCTTACAGGGCCTGCATCAGGGCCTGCATCATCTGGTTTTCGGTGGTGATGACCTTCGAGTTCGCCTGGTAGTTGCGCTGCGAGGTCATCAGGCCCACGAGTTCCGAGGTGATGTCGACGTTCGAGCCTTCCAGGGTGCCGGTCGACAGCTTGCCGGCCAGGCCGACGCCCGGGGCGCTGTACAGCGGCGCGCCGGAGGTGTTGTTGGCGACCCAGCTGGTGTCGCTGGTCGGGGCCAGGCTGCCTTCGTCCGGGAAGGTGGCGATGGCCAGGGTGCCGACCACCTGGCGCTGTTCGTTGCTGTACTTGGCGACGACCGAGCCGTCTTCCGCCAGTTCCACGCCGACGAAGCTGCCCGAGGCATAGCCGTTGCTGCGGTTGGTGGTGTTGGTCGATTCGCCGGCCACGTGGGTGGTGCCGTCGTAGGAGATCGTGAAGTTCATCGCGTCCACGCCGCCGGCAGCCGGGATGCTGATGGCCTGGGTCGTGCCAGCCGGCAGTTCGCCCTTGGTATTGAAGGTGAGCGTCCTGACCGGCGTCGTCATCGGGGCAGCGCCGTCGACGGCGTAGTGCACGTTCATGGTGTTGGCGGGAGTGGCGGCCTTGACGAAATACTGCGTCAGGGTGTGCTGGTTGCCGACGGAATCGTAGACCACCGACTGCTTCACGTAGTTGTAGCTCTTGTCGTTGGCCGGGTCGAGCGGGCTGACGGCCGGCGTGGTATAGCCGTGGGACAGGTTACCGACATAATCGATCCTGGTGGTCGCGACGGCCGGGATCTGGCCGGTCGGGATCTTGATGTCGCCCATCACGCCCTGGGCGCCGCCGGCGGACGGGCCGTAGCCCTGCACCATGCGGCCTGCGGTGTCGACCAGATAGCCGTCCTTGTTGGCCGAGAAGATGCCGACGCGGGTGTACTGCATCACGCCCTGGGCGTCGCGGCTGGTGAAGAAGCCGCGGCCCTGGATCATGGCGTCCATGCTGCGGCCGGTATTGATCAGGCCGCCGTTCTGGGCGATGTTCTGGGTCAGCGACGCCACTTCGACGCCGTTGGCGCTATCGCCGGCATAGACCGAGGCGAAGTTGGCGCGGCTGCTCTTGAAGCCGTAGGTGCCGGCGTTGGCGATGTTGTTCGAGACGGCTTCCAGCTGCTCGTTGATGGCCTGGATGCCCGACAGTGCGATATTGAAGCTCATGAAAATTCCTTTCAGTTAGCGGCCAGGGCCTGCGCCTTGCCGTTGAAGCCAGTCACGGCGAATGGGTCGACTTCGCCGATGCCGGCGACCTGCAGCACGACGCCGCCGGAGGCGGCCATGCGCACGCTTTCGAGGCGGGCCGTGACTTCGACCGCCGGTTTGCTGCCGTCGGATGCTTCGGCACGGATGCTGTAGTTGCCCGGCGCCAGACCCAGGGCGTCCGGGTCGATGGTGAAGGGCAGGGCGCCGGCGCCGTGGGAGGGCAGGGCGATGCGGGTTTCCTTGCCGCCGACGTCGGTCAGGACCAGGCTGGTCGCGGTGCTGCTGCCGGATAGCTGGATATTGCCGGAGATCTTGTCGCCGCCCAGGCGCACGCGGCTGGTCTCGACCGAGACGTCGTTGCCGACCTGGGCGCCCATGGCCAGCACCTGGATGCTCTGCAGCACGCTGGCGCTGGCGCTGGTGGTCTTGGCCAGGTTCTCGAGCGCCTCGGTCTGCGAGAGCTGGGAAAGCTGGTTCACGAACTGGCTCGGGTCCGAGGGAGCGAGCGGGTCCTGGTTGCGGATCTGGGCCACCAGCAGCTTGGTGAACATGTCCTTGTTGTCGCTGGTGGCGACGCCGGTGCCATTGGTGGCGACAGCGTCGCTCGATGCGTTCGAGGTCGGGAAGCCGAAAGCGTTGGTGGCGTTGGTCGTGCTTGCCATGGAATCAGCCCTCGCCCAGCTTCAGCAGGGATGCCTGCATGTTCTTGATGCGGCCCATCACCTCGACATTGGTTTCGAAAGCGCGCGAGGCGGCCATCATGTCCGCCATCTCGGCCACTTCGTTGACGTTGGCGTAGTAGACCATGCCGTCGGCGTCCGCCACGGGGTTGTCCGGCTCGTACATCTTGCGCAGCGGCTCGCTCGACTGGACCACGTCCAGCACCTGCACGCGCGCGCCGCCGTCCTCGCCCATGACCGAGGCGAACACCGGCTTGCGTGCGCGGTAGCCCTCGGTTTCCGAGCCGGCCACGGCATTGGCATTGGCCAGGTTGCTGGCGATCGTGTTCAGGCGCACGGTCTGCGCCGCCATCGCCGAGCCGGCGATATTTGAAATGTCTTTGAAGCCCATGGCGTGGTCCTAGAATTATTGGCCGTTGATGGCCTTGGCCAGGCCGCGCAGCTTCATGTTGATGAAGGTGAGGCTGGTCTGGAAGTCGGAAGCGTTCTGCGAGAACGCGGCCTGTTCGACGCCGATCTCGACGGTGTTGCCGTCGGCGCTCGGGTGGAAGGGCACGCGGTACAGCGGGCCGTCGCTGGAGATGGTCGGCTCACCCGCTTCCGCATCGATCTGCTCCTGCAGCGCCGAGGCGAAGTCGATGTCGCGCGCGGTATAACCGGGCGTGCTCTCGTTGGCGATATTGGCAGCCAGCACGCGCGTGCGTTCTGCGCGCAGCTGCAGCGCGTCGGCGTGCAGGCCGAGGGCGTCCTTGAAATTAATCGTCATTCTCGATCCTCTGTCGGTGAACTGCGGATGTTTCGATAAAATGGGTGCTTCTCGACCCTCTATTTAACAATGATTGCTTTCCGTACGGCAACCATCGCCATTGTAACCTGTCTTTTCTGTGCCACAAGCGAGGCCGCTCAACCTATTTCCTTGGCGATAGAACAAGCCGCTCGTGGACAAATCGACAAACAGCTGCTAAGCAGCGGCTTGTCAGAGCCGCAAGTCGAGCTGAATGTGCTCAGTGCGCGTCCGGCGCCGCCCTGTGCCGTGCCGGTCGAGGTCGAGGCCCTCGACACCCGCCAGTTCGCCCGCATGCGCTTCCTGGCCCGCTGTCCCGCGGCCAAAGGCGCGCAGGGCTGGCGCCAGGACTTCGTGGTGCGCGCCCGCGTCTCGGCGGTGGTGGCCGTGGCCGCGGCGCCGATCAGGCCGAACGAGACGATCGGCGACGAACACGTCACCCTCGAGCGCCGCGACGTCACCCTGGTCGGCGACGCGATCGGCGCGCCCGAGCTGGCGGTCGGCCAGACCAGCCGGCGCAGCCTGCGCGCCGGCGAGATCCTGCGTTCCGGCCAGCTCACGGCGCCGCTGATGGTCAAGCGCGGCGACCAGGTGCAGATGGTGGCGCGCATCGAGGGCATCGAAGTCAGCATGGCCGGCGAGGCGCTGGATGCCGGCGCGAACGGCGCCGTGGTGCGGGTGCGGAACGCGACGAGCGGGCAGGTGGTGCGCATGCGCGTGGCCGGCGCCGGCACGGTCGAACCGCTCGACCTGCCGCAGCCGAACCGCCGCTGATTAGTTGTCGGAACCCTGCAGCCTGGTGGCCAGCTTCGCCAGCTTGCTGGCGTAGGCCGGGTCGGTGGCATAGCCGCCGCGCGCCAGGCCGCGTGCGAATGCCTGGGCATCGCTGCCCACGTTCAGGGCGCCCTTGTAGCGCGGGTTCTCGATCAGCATCTGGGCGTAGTCGCGGAAGGCCGCGCCCGCATCCGGGTAGGAACGGAAGCGCTCGCGCGTCTTGATCGCGGCGCCGCCCACGTATTCCGTGGTCGCCGATTCGTTCACGGCGCCTTCCCAGCGCGAGCCGGCCTTGATGCCGAACAGGTTGTGGCTGCTGGCGCCGCTGCCGTTCTTCAGGGGCTGCTTTCCCCACCCCGACTCCAGGGCGGCGTGGGCGGACACCAGTTCCGGCGCCACGCCGAGCTGCGCGGCGGCTTCCTGGGCGAAAGGCGCAATGCTCTCCAGGAAGGCCTGTTGTTCCGGCGTGGTGGCGCCGCCGCCGCCCATTCCGGCTGCCGGGTCGACCTCGGTCTCGCCGCTGATCAAACCGTTGGCGCGCGCGCGCCACATCGCGCCTTCGGCGCTCAAGGCCGCGGCGCCGCTGCCGGCGTCGCCGTCGCCGTTCTGGATATAGGCGGCGACCTCTCCCTGCACTTCGCTCAGCATGCTGCCGAAACCGCTGCCGAAACCGCTGCCGCCGCCGATGGCCGCGGTAGGCCGCGTCGCGGCGGTCGGCGCGGTGGGCGCCATGGAGGGCATGGTGAAGTCAGCGTGGCGCATAGATGCCATCCTCTCCGTGCAGCACGCGCTGCATCACGGTGTACTGTTCGGCCAGCAGGCTGCCGTTGCGGGTGGTCGCTTCCTTGCAGGCCTGGACGGTGCGCTCCAGGTCGGACCAGGCCGCGCTGAAGGCGGCCTGGGCCTGGCCCGTCAGGGTTCCGATGTACTGGGTCATGGTGCCGCTGTTGCCCAGCAGGGCGCGCACCAGCGAGACGCGCTGCTGGCGCCGCGCTTCCATGGCGTCGAGCAGGGGCGTGAGCAGTTCGGCCAGCTGGGTCAGCTCGCTGCTGCGGTGGCGCAGGGCGGCTTCGAACTGGCGCTCGAGCAGGGCCAGCACTTCGGCGCTGTCGCGCACGTCGGCCTGGACGCCGTCTGCCAATGCCGCCTGCGCTTGCTGGCGGGTCATGCGGCTCATCCTCGGCCTCCGTGGAAGCGCTCGATCAGGCCGGCCAGGCGGCCCGCATCGAAAGGCAGCTCGCCCTTGGCGAGCAGCTCGCGCAGCTCGGCCACGCGGCCGGCATCGAAGTCCGGCATCGCGGCCAGGGCCCTGGCGGCCGGCTGCAGCACTTCGGATTGCAGGGCGGGCGCGGTGCTTGCCGCCGCGGCGGGTGCCTGGACCGTGACGGTCTGGGCGCCGATGCTCACGGTCGAGACTGGTGCGGATGCGCCGGAGATCTTCATGCGGGTACCTCGGGATTTCGATTGAACGGTCATGATTAGTTCGGCAATTGGCCACGCAGCTTGTCGAGTTCGTCCGCGTCAGGCATGCCGACGGAAGTTTCCTTGCCGGGCGGTGGGGCGGAGCCGGGCTTGCCGAACATGCCCGCCACCGCGCGCGACTGCTTGGTCGTCAGGATCAGGAGCTCGATGCGGCGGTTCACGCCCGCCAGCGGCTCGTTCGCGTCGATCGGTGCGCGTTCCGCCATGCCGACCACTTGCAGCACGGTCTCGCCGCGCATGCCGCCGCCCAGCAGCTCGGCGCGGGCGGACAGCGCGCGGTCGGTCGACAGCGCCCAGTTCGAGTAGCCGCCCTTGTCGGAGCCGGCGAAACGGGAGGAGTCGGTGTGGCCGACGATCAGCATCTGGTTTTCCATCTGGGCGAACAGCGGTCCCATCTTGCGCAGCAGTTTCACGAAGCGGCCGGTGGGCAGGGCGCTGCCGCGCATGAACATGCCCTGGCGGTCGGTATCGTGCAGCATCACGCGCAGGCCGTATGGCGTGATCACCGTGTCCAGGTTGGCGGCAAGGCCGGCCTCCTGGCTCATTTCGCCCAGCGCTTTCGACAGCGCCGTCAGTTCGGACGGCGACTCGTAGGCCACCCGCGGCTGGCTCGGCGCGCCCGGATCGTTGCTGCCCTTGCCGCCGGCAGTCGGCAGCTGGAAGCGCTCGATCATGCTGCCGCTCGGCTCGGCCGCGATAGCCGGCTTGTGGCCCATCCCCTCGAGCATACCGCTGTCGGTCGCGTCGCGCACGATTTTCTTGAGGTTCTGTTGTTCTCGTGAGGCAATCAGCCACAAAACGAGAAAGAGTGCCATCAAAGCGAGGCAGAAGTCGGCGAAGGCGACCTTCCAGGCGCCGCCGTGCTCGTCATGCGCGTGCTTGCCGCCGCCGCGCTTGACGATGGTTGCTTCGTGGTGCTTGTCTTTAGGATTCGACACGATCAACCCGCCATGCGGTCAGTGCCGCGACGCCGCTTGTTCTGCGATTCGTCTTCGCCGCCCATGGCATTGATCCACTGTTCCAGCTGGGCGAAGCTCGGTTTGGTGTTCAATTGAATCAAGCGGCGCCCGGCGTCGATCGCCAGCAGGGCAGGCTTGCCGGCTACGTGGGTGCACAGCACCACCTTCACGGTTTCCATGGTCGAGGCTTCGGAATTGACCGACTGCTTCATCAGGTTGGCCAGCGGTTCCAGCAGGCCGTAGCAGAAGAAGATGCCGATGAAGGTGCCGACCATGGCCGCGCCGATCTTCTCGGCGATCTCGCCCGAGTCCGCCCCGCCCGAGACCGAGAACATGGCCATCACGATGCCCAGCACCGCGGCCAGGATGCCGAAGCCCGGCATCGCTTCCGCGATCTTCTGCAGCGACTTCGCCGGTTGGGTCAGTTCTTCGTGGATGGCTTCCAGTTCCTGCTCCAGCACGCCTTCCAGCTCGTGGGCGTTGATCTTGCCCATGGCCATGAGGCGGAAGTTGTCGACGATGAAAGCCAGCAGCTTGGGCTCGTCCAGGATGCGCGGGTAGCGCTGGAACATCGGGCTTTCCGACGGCGCTTCGACGTGGGCGTCCAGGGCCTTCAGGCCGCCGGCGGCGGTCTGCAGCAGTTCGTACATCAGGAGCAGCAGCTGGCGCTGGAATTCCGAGTCGTGTTTCTTGCGCGCTGCGACTTTCTTGAGCTGGTGGGCCATCTCGCCCAGCACGTGCTTGGGGTTGCCCAGCACCAGGGCGCCGACCGCGGCGCCACCGATGATCAGGAGCTCGGTCGGGTGGAAGATCGCGGAAAAAGTGCCGCCCATCAGGGTGAAGCCCCCGAAGACGCACCCGAGCACGATGGCGATACCGAGTAATTGCTGCATGACGTAAGCCTCTCTCTTGATATTAGGTGCGCTGCAGCGCAGCCTTCATTTTTGCCAGCGCGCTTTTATTCAACTGGCAGACGCGTGCGTCGGACAGGTCGAGCACGGCGGCGATTTCCTTGTAGCTCAGCTCGAACTCGTAGATCATCTGGATCACGCGCTGTTCTTTTTCGTTCAGGCTGCCAAGCACCTGTTCCAGGCTGCGCCGCACCAGGAAAGACTCTTCCGGGCTCGGGGCGCTGTGCGCATGGTCGGTCGCTTCCTGCAGCACCTCGTCGAAGCTGAGCATCTCTTCGGCGCAGTCGTCCAGCACGTGCTGGCGGAATTCCTCGGCCGTCACGCCCAGGGCGGCGGCGGCTTCTTTCTCGGTCGGCTCGCGGCCCAGCTTGCGGGTCAGCGCGCGCAGTTCGTCGCGCACGCGGTGGCTGTCCTGGCGCACCGTGCGCGGACGCCAGTCCTGGCGCCGCAGCTCGTCGAGGATGGCGCCGCGCACCCGCAGGCTGGCGTAGCTGCCGAAGCCGTTGTCGGGGGTGCCGTAGCGGCGCAGCGCTTCGAGCAGGCCCATCAGGCCGATCTGCTCCATGTCCTCGCGCGATACGGCGCCGGACACCTGCGAGTTCAGCTGGCGCACGATGCGCTTGACCAGCGGCGCATAGGCCACCAGGTGACGCTGCTCCTCGCCGGGGGTCATGCCCGCGTTGGCGGGCGCTTCCCCATACAGGGTGCCGGCGCTCGAATCGGCGTAATCGGCTAGATAGGCCACGAAGGTCTCCGCGTGCGTGTGATTACTCGATGATCAGCTTGCCGATCATGACTTCGGAAAACGGCTTGATGTGGTTTTCCTTGGCATAGTTGGCATCGAAGGTCTTGTTCAGCGTGGCAGCGAACTGGTCCACCGTCATCGCGTTCGCTTCGGCGAGCGAGAGCGGCGACAGCGAGGACAGCACGATGCTGCGCAGCAGCGGCAGGTGTTCCTTGGCTTCCTTTTCCTGCTCGGCCGTGGTGGCCAGCACCAGGTCCACCGACAGGTAATGGGCCGCGGCCTCGTTCGGCGCGCGGCGCAGCATCACGATCACCTTGTCGAGGGTGACGTACTTGGTCGGCTTCTTTTCCGCTTCGGCCTTCTTCGGCGCCTCGGCGTCGGCCGTGCCGGCGCCATGCTGCGCAGGAGCGAGGTACCACATCGCGCCGCCGGCCGCACCGGCGGCGAGGATGGCGACGGCGGCAAAAGCGGCGATGAGTTTGACTTTGCTGTTCATGGTCGACGGGTTATGCGCGTCCGCTCAGCGAGAAAGCGGCGTTGGGTTGATGGGCGTCAAGCAGCGCGGCGCCGGGCTGCTTCTCCTGTTGCTGCTCCTGCTGGCGTCCACGGCCCTGGGCATCGGCGTTGAAACCAGCGCCGGACTGGGCCATGGCCTGGGCGCGCGGCGCCTGGCTCACGTTCACCGAGACGTCGCTGTACTGGCGGCCGGCCAGGTCGTTGCGCAGGTTTTCACTGACCGTGTTCAGCTGGCGCAGCACCTCGCCGTGGGTGGCGGTGATGTTCACTTCCAGGCTGCCGGCGGCGTGGCGGATCGAGATCTCGACCCGGCCCAGCATCGGCGGCTCGAGGCGGATCACGGCCTGCTCGGCGTTCTTGCCGATCTGGAGGTTCAGGCGATCGCCCAGCGCTTCCTGCAGGGTCTGGCGCCATGCCGTCGGCGGACCGGACAGGGTCAAGGTGGAGGACTCGCGCGGCGCTGCGCCAGGCTGGGGAGCGGCGACGCCGAAGGCGCTCGTGTTCGCGGCCTGGACCTGGCTGCCCGCGGTCTCGGCCTGGGCTGGCGCCGGTTGGCTGGCAGCGGCGGCCGTGGCGACAGGCGCTTGCGGGGCTGCGGCGCGCGCAGGCTGAGCGGCTTCGCCCGCCTGCGCCGGCAGGGCGGCCTGCTGCAGCTGCTCGGCCGGAGCGGTCGGGCGGGCCAGCGCGGCCAGCGGCAGCTCGACCGGCGCGGCGGCCGCGGCGGCGACCGGCGCAACGTCGGCCGCGCGCGGCTGCTCCTGCATGCCGGCGCCGGCGCGCACGGCGGCGGGCAAGGCGGCCGGCATCGCCATCATCGACGGCATCAGCGGCATGCTCAATGCGGCGAGCAGGGTCTGGTCCACGACGGCTTCCGGCGCCGCCTCGGGTGCGACAGGCTCCTGGCCGGCAGCGGCAGCTTGCGGCTGTGCTTCGGCCTGCGCCTCGGCGACCTGCGGCGCGGCGGCATCGACTGCCGGGACAGCTGCGTCCAGCTGCAGGAATTGGAGGAAGGCCAGCGGATTGGCGGCCGCCTGGACGCCGGCCAGCGCCGGGTCCAGGGGCAGGCCGTCCGCGGGCGCGGCGGTATTCGCCGCCGGGTCGTTTGACGCGGGCAGGGTGACGCTCATCGCGCTATTCATGGTGATATTCATTGGGTGTTACCGGTTTCGGGTTCGCCTGCGAGGGCATAGGCCATCCAGCCTTCCTTGTTGTCGCGCATGGCGGCCAGTTGCGCCTGCAGCTCGCTGCCGGCCAGAGCGACCCGCGCGGCGGCGCCGTCATGAGCGCCGCGCAGGCGCGCCAGGGCGGCGCGCTCGCCGTCGCTCCAGGCGCAGGTCGTGGCCAGGCGCTGCAGCCGGGGCGCGAGATCGCGCACGGCGCGTCCGAGCAGCTCCCAGTCGCGCTGTGCTGCGGCCTGTTCCAGCTCGCCGGCGAGGCGGTCGATGACGCCGCTCCTATCCATTGCGCTCCTGTACGCCTTTCCAGCCGTCGCGGATGGTGCTCAGGATGCGGATGACTTCATCGACCATGGCGGGTTCCATCTTGATGCCGGCGCCGAGCAGATGCTGGGCGCAGAAATCGTAGATGCGCGCCAGGTTGGCGACGGTCTCGCCGCCCTGCTCGAAGTCCAGGGAGCTGGACAGGCCGTTGATGATCTCGACGCATTTGTCGATACTCGCCGCCTTGGCTTCGAAGCGCCTGGCGGCGATGTGGGCGCGGGCGCGCGCCAGCTCGTCGAGCAGGCCGTCGGTGAGCAACAACACCAGCTCGACCGGCGAGGCGCGCGAGGTCTGGGCGTCGAGGTTGACGGCGTGATACCCGCCGTAGGCTTCTTGGTAGGACATGATTGTCTGGATTCCGTCTAGTCTTTGTCGTTGCTGAACAGAGCGTCGAACAGTGAGCTGTTGCTCGACATCTGACTCTGGATCTCCTGCAGCCGGCTGAACTGCATGAGATAGCGGCGATAGGCCGCGTCGTACTGCTGGTCGATCAGGTCCTGGCGGCTGCTCAGTTCCGTCTGCAGCCTGGAATTGGCTTCCTGGCGGGTCTTGATCTGGCCCTTGATACCGCTGGTCCAGCCCTTCACGTAGGTATCGATGGCGCCGGCGATGCCGGTCGGCGAGCCCGTCGTGGCCTTGCCGATCAGGTTGTCGAGGCCGTTCGGGTCCAGGGCCAGCGCCTTGTTCAGGCGCGTGGTGTCGAGCGACAGCGTGCCCTGGCGATTGGCGATGATGCCGTAGTTGGCCAGGCTGTCGCCGCTGCCCTGGCGCAGAAGGCTGACCAGTCGGTCACGCAGCGAGGCCACGCCGGCATCGCCCGCGAATGCGCCGGCGGCGGTGCCCTTGGACGCATTGGCCGGGGCCAGCATCGCGTCCAGCACACTCTTGAGCTTGTTGTAGGCGTCGATGAAGCCCTGCACGTTGGCGCTGGTCGCACTGGAATCCGGTCCGACGGTCAGCGTGACCGGGGCGGTGGTCACCTTGTTGAAGGTGACGGTCACGCCGTCGATGCCGGTGAACACATTGCTCGACTGGCGGATCTCCGGGCCGGTCGCCGATCCGATCCGGATCACCGCGTCGGATTCCTGCACCAGCACGTTGGCGGTCTTGCCAGTCAGGGAAGAGCCCGTCAGTCCGCTGGCATCGATCGTGACGCCGTTGGTCGCGCCGCTCTGCTTGGCGGTCAGCACCAGTTCGTACTTGCCGGGCGCGGTGGTAATGACCGAGGCGCTCACCAGCGAAGCGTTCTCGCTGTCGGCATTGATGGCGGCGGCGATCTCGCGCGGGGTCAGCGGCGTCGCGCCACCGTCGGTGTTGGCGGCCGCGAGGTCGACGTTGATCGTGGTCCCGCCCACATTCACTTTGAGGATGCCGCTCACGCCGCTGTCCTCGGTGAGGTTGGAGTAGGAAACCTGGCCGGCGGCCGCCAGGCTCTGGACGTAGAAGGCGTAGCTGCCGGCGGCGGCCTTCGCGGTGGCGGTGGCGGTGCCAATGCTGGTGTCACCGAGCACGGCGGACTGCGCGTACAGGGTCTTGTTCGGCGCGGCCATGGAAGCCAGGGCGTTCTGGAAGGTGTTCAGGGCCGAATTCAGGTCGGTGAGCGCCTTCTCGGTCGCATTGGCGCGGGTGCTGCGGGCCTTCAGGACTTCCTGTTGACCGGAGACGTACTTTTCCGCGAGCGCGGTCGCGGTCGATACCGGATCATAAGTGGGGCTGTTGATCGCCATCGTTTCTTCTCCTCGTTACACGGCCTTCAAACGGCCCGTCCCGCCATCCAGGATTGGGTGGCAATGTCGTCCTCGCGCTTGCGCACGATTCGGTCCTGTTCCTTCGACAACGCGCTCTCCTGCTGCTCGAGCACCTTGCCCAGCAGTTCGCGTTTCGTCCAGGCGTCACTCAGCTTGCGCTGCGCCACCGCCATGTTCGCTTCGTGCAGCGCCAGGTCGGTCCGGTGCAGGTCCGCCATCGCCATCACGTTCTGTTTGTACGCGCCGCAGTTCAGCGCCAGCGCCGGGGGCAGAGCCCCGGTCGCGCCGCTGCTTGTCGCCAGCTCGCTAAGCCTCGCCAGGTTGTTCTGGTAGCGCACGCGGGTCGCTTCCTGGCTGGCCAGGTCGGCCTGCAGGCGGTCGACGTCGAGCGAGCGCAGTTGCACCAGGGTGCCGAGGCTGGCGATGGTCTGTTCGCGTTTCATGCTCATGCCATCATCGCTTTCAGTTGTTCGACACAGCCGTCCATCGGCGCCTCTTCACGCGTGCCCTGGCACAGGAAGGCTTCGATGTGCGGATGCAGGCGCACCGCCTTGTCGGTTTCCGGATCCGCGCCCGGCACATAGGCGCCCAGCGGGATCAGGTCGCGCACGCGGGCGTGCTTGGCCAGCGCCGCCTTGAGCTTGCGCGCGGCCAGCTGGTGCTCCTGCGGCACCACCTGCGCCATGCAGCGCGAGATCGACTGGGCCACGTCGATGGCCGGGTAGTGGCCGCGCTCGGCCAGCTCGCGGGTCAGGACGATGTGGCCGTCCAGGATCGCGCGCGCCGAATCGACCACCGGGTCCTGCTGGTCGTCGCCTTCGGCCAGCACGGTGTAGATCGCGCTCATGCTGCCCCTGGCGTTCTCGCCGTTGCCGGCCGATTCCACCAGCTGCGGCAGGTTCGAGAACACCGAGGGCGGATAGCCGCGCGTGGCCGGCGGCTCGCCCAGCGAGAGCGCGACTTCGCGCAGCGCCATCGCATAGCGGGTCAGCGAGTCGCACAGCAGCAGCACGTTCTGGCCGCGGTCGCGGAAGTGGGCCGCGATCGAGTGGCACAGCTCCGTCGCCATCACGCGCATCAGCGGCGATTCGTCGGCCGGCGCCACCACGAGGACGGCGCGCTTCAGGCCTTCCGGGCCGAGCGACTTCTCGACGAATTCGCGCACCTCGCGGTTACGTTCGCCGATCAGGCCGACCACGATCACGTCGGCCACAGTCTGGCGCGTGATCAGGCCCAGCAGCACCGACTTACCGACGCCGGAACCGGCCATCAGGCCGACGCGCTGGCCCTTGCCGATGGTGAGCATCGAATTGATCGCGCGCACGCCCACGTCCAGCGGCTCTTCCACCGGAGCCTTCCTCAGCGGGTTGACCTTGGGCGGCGTGGTCGACAGCGGCTGGTCGCCACCGAGCTTGCCCAGGCCGTCGATCGGCTCGCCCATGCCGTTGACCATGCGGCCCATCCAGGAGGCGCCGATCATCAGCTCGGTCTTTTCCTGTACCGGCAGCACGCGTGCGCCGGTCACCAGGCCCGTCGCCTTCTTGAAAGGCATCAGGTAGGAGACCTTTTCCTTGAAGCCCACCACCTGCGCGTCCAGCCAGCCGCCATCGACGGTCTCGATGCGGCAGCGCTGGCCCGTGTGCAGGCGGCAGCCGACGGACTCGAGCAGCAGGCCCTGGGCGCCGACCAGGCGCCCGGTGGGCAGGGCCACCGGCACCGCGCCGAGTTCGACGGCGCGCAGGCGTTGGGCGATCGCGGTCACTCTTCTTCCTCCTCGTCGCCAAGCAGCTGGTCTCGCACCTGGTCCATCACCGCCGTCAGGCGGCCCTGGCAGCCGGCGTCGACTTCATGATCGCCCGAGCGCACGCGGCACTCGCCCGGCTCGAGCGCCGGGTCGGGCAGCAGGGTCCACTTCTTGGCGCGCTTCGGATCGAGTTCGAGCACGCGGCGCAGTTCTTCCGGATTCAGGAACACTTCGACCTGGTCGCGCGACGGCGGCATCACGGCGAGGGCTTCCTCGACGAGGGCCAGCAGCTGCACCGGCTGCAGCGCGAGTTCGGCGCGGATCACCTGGCGGGCGATCTTGCCGACCAGGTCCACGACTTCCTTGCGCTGCGCGGCGCGCATATCGGTCTTCAGCTTCTTCAGGCTTTTCAGCATGGCGTCGACCGGCTTGGCCAGCTGCTCCAACCCTTCCATTGCCATGGCGCGGCCTTCTTCGACGCCGCGCTGCAGGCCTTCGGACTGGCCGACCGGGAAACCGTCGGCACGGCCCTGGTCGAGGCCGGCCTCGTAGCCTTCGCGCTGGCCCTGGCGATAGCCGTCGGCCAGCGCGGCCTGCCATTCTTCAGGCGAGCCGGCTCCGCCGCCGGTTCCCGTACCCTTGGGCAGGGCGCTCGTGAACTGGTGCAGCGGAGGGAAGTGATAGGGCCGGAACTGCTTCATTCGGCGGTCGCCTCGGCGAACAGGGCGATATCGATCTCGCCGGCGTCGGCCAGTTCCTTGACGGTGGCCATGATCTCGCGGCGGGTCTGCTCGATGCGCGACATCGGCACCGGGCCGGAACGGCGCATGAGGTCTTCGAAGCTTTGGGCCTGGCGTTTCGGCATCGCGCTGAGGATGGCGTCGCGCAGCGCAGGTTCGGCGCCCTTGAGGGCGATCGCCCACTGCTCCATCGGCACTTCGTCGAGCAGGCGGGTGATGACCTGTTCGGTCTGGCGCGACAGGATGAAGAAGTCGTACATCGACATCTCGATCTGCGACACGACTTCCGGATCGTGGGCGCGCAGCAGCTCGACCATGCCGGCACGGTTGTCCTGCAGGCGGTTGAGGATCTCGGCGACCTGGCGCACGCCTTCCACGCTGGCGCTCTGGGTGTCCAGGGCGGCCAGGCAGCGGTTCACCAGTTCTTCCAGCTCGTGCAGCACGTCGCGGTCGATCTCGTCCAGGCGCGCCATGTTCAGCAGCACTAGTTCGCGGCCGTCTTCCGGCAGCGCTTCCAGGATCTGCGAAGCCAGGGCGGGCGGCAGGAAGGCCAGGAACACGGCCTGCATCTGCACGTGCTCGTTCGAGATGAATTCGGCCAGCCACTTGGGCGAGGCGTACTGCAGGCGCGCCATCATCGGACGGATCGCGTCGCCATAGATCGTGTTCAGCACGCTGTTGGCGATGTCGCTGCCCAGCGCCAGGTCGAGCGAGCGCTTGAGGTAGCTGCGCGAGGCGGCGTGCAGGCCGCTTTGCTCGCGGTAGTCGTCGAAGAAGTTCTGGACGGCCGACTTGACCGAGTCGACCTTGATGCCGCTCATGCGCGACATGACCTGGGTCAGCTCCAGCAGCTCTTCGCGCTCGAGGCAGCGCAGCACGGCGGCCGCGCCTTCTTCGCCGATCGAGAGCAGCACGATGGCGGCCTGCTCGACCGGGGTGAGGACGCCGTCGGCGTTGTCCGCGTTATTCAGTTCGGCCATGTTTTTTCTGTACCCATTGTTTGACGACTTCGGCAACGCGCTCAGGCTCTTTGCCGGCCAGGACTTTCAGGTGATCGACCATGACGTCCACGGCCGAACCGGGCGGCGGGAGGTCGTAGTTCTCGAGCAGCGGGACAACCGGCATCGGTTCCGCGGCACCGGCGGTCGCCGGTGCCCCCAGGGCGGCGGGGCTGCCTGCCGGCAGCGCGGCCGGGGAGCCGGCCGGCATGGCGGCTGCGCCACCCGGTGCGCCCGGCAGGGCCGGCGCATTGGGCACCAGCGGCGGCTGCGGCGCCAGGCGCGTGGTCACCGCGCGCAGCAGCGGGCGGACCAGCAGGAAGTAGGCGAGCAGCGCACCGAGAGCATAAATGCCGTAGCTCGTCATGTCGACCACGTTGTCGCGTTCCTGCCACCATTCCTGGGCTACGGGTGCAGCCGGGAAGCTCAGGCTGGAGACGGTCAGCACGTCGCCGCGGTTGGCGTCGATGCCCAGGCCGCCCTTCAGGATCTTCTCGATATTGGCCAGTTCGGCCGGGGTATAGCCGACCTTCGGGTTGGCGGCGACCGCGTTGTTCAGCACCACCGCCACCGACAGCTTCTTGAGGCGGCCGCGCGAGCGCTTGATCTGGGTGATCGCGCGGTCGTAGGCGTACTGGCGGGTGGTGGCGTTCTTGCGCGCGCTGCCGTCGTCGCCTTTGGGAGCACCTGCGGCGGCCGGGTCGGCGCCCGGGGCCGCGGCGGCAGCCGGGTCGGCGGCCTGCGGCGGACGGTTCGACAGGGTGCCCGGCACGCCCAGGGCCATGCGATTGCGCTCCATCTCTTCGCGCATGGCTTCGCTGGTGACCTTCGGGGCTTCGCCGTACTTTTCCTGGGTTTCTTCGATCTTGTCGTTGTCGACGTCGGCGGTGACGGAGAGCTTGAAGTTGTTCGCGCCCAGCACCGGGCCGAGGAGTTCGTTGACGTTCTTGCGCACTTCGTCGGTGTAGCGCTTGGAGGCGCTGTCGCCCTGCACCTGGCCGTCGAAGCCTTCGGACAGGTCGACGCGCGAGGACAGGTAGTTGCCGGCCTGGTCGACCAGCGAGACACGTGCGGGCGCCAGGTTGGCGACGCTGCTCGAGACCATGTTGACGATCGCGGCGATCTGCTCGTTCGACAGCGAGCGGCCCGGCTTGACCGCGACCACGACCGAGGCCGAGGACTGGTCGCCGGCGCCGGCCACGAAGGAGCTCGACTTGGCGATGGCCAGGTGCACGCGCGCCGAGGCGATCGCGTCCATGGTCAGGATGCTCTGCGCCAGTTCGCCTTCCAGACCGCGGCGGAAGCGCACGTCCTGCACGAAGGTCGACACGCCCAGCGGGTCGTTGCGGTCCATCAGCTCCAGGCCGGCCGGCAGCTGGGCAGTCACGCCCTTGGCGGCCAGCAGCATGCGCACCTTGCCCAGGTCGCCGGCCGGGACCATCACCTGGCCGCTCTCCGGATGGACGCGGTAGGGGATGGCTTCGGCTTCGAGCACGCTCATCATGTCGCTGGCGGCGACTTTCTCGCGCGCGCCGAACACCGGCTTGTAGCTGGCCTGGTCCTGCCACAGGTAGAGCATGACCGCGGCCGTGATGGCGACGGCGAGGCCGAGCAGCAGACTGATGTTATTACGCAACGCCGGGGGCAGGCTCGGGAGAGCCAGTTTGTCGCCGACAGCGGTCTTGAGGGTTGAAATCACGGGTTGGTCTCTAGGAAAAGCGTCTCTGCATTAAGAAAGAGCCGGGTCGCCAATAGGGGAGAGGAATCGTTACACCGGAAGCTTGAGCAGCTCGTCCATCGCGCCCATGACTTTGTTGCGTACCTGCATCAACATGGAGAAGGACAGGCTGGCCTGCTGGGAAGCCAGCATGGCGCCGACCAGGTCGTCGCTCTTGCCGGCGTCGACGGCGGCCATGCGCTCGCCGGCGGCGCGGTCTTCATTGTCCACACTGGCGATGGCGTCTTTCATCGACTGGGTAAACGAGAACGCGCCCTGCGAATTGTTAAATGCGCCCTGGGCCGAATGGCCGGCGGCGGGCGCGATGGCGAGGCGATTGGCTTCGTTTGTCAGTGCTGCAAGGTCGGCTTTGATCAGACCGGCAAGTTCAGTTCCCATGATCATTCCAATGCTGTGTGGTCGTGAAACCGCGTGTTGTGCGGGGGCGACAAAATGTGTCTTTTTTTGTCGACGGAAAGCCTGTTCAGAGGCTTCGATTGTTAAATCCTGTTCAACGAACGGCCGTTTTATTCTTGACCCTTTTACTGAGTTTTCCCCTTGTACCTACTGGGAAGAGGCCGGTTGCTGCGATGCGAGAACCATGATCTTACCGTACGGCAAGTAGGAAATCAAAGGCGAATGTCAAAGTCTCGGCAGCAAATCTCCATGTATAATAGTTTCCTTGAGGAATGAAAAAAAGTCATCCGCCGTTTCCTAGTGACCAATAAACAATCCCGATGAATCCACTCGATCGCAAAAGCGCTGCCAATTACCAGGTGCTCGATCCCAGCCTGCTGGGACGCCCTGTACATTTGCTGCCGAAATTCGCGCGCCGCTTTGCCGAAGCCCTGGGCTCGGCGATGGGCGGGCCGGGCGGGCGCCGCTACTGGGGCGCCTGGCGCCTGGCGCACCTGGCCTTCGAGCGCGCGCCAGAAGAAGACAGCCTGCGCTGGCAGGCGGTGAGTGGGCCGCTGGGCACCGCCGCCGTCGCCTTCGAGCGCGGCCTGCTGCTCGGCTTGCTGGACAGCCGGTATGGCCGCAAGAAGAACCCGGGCGCCGCCCAGGCGCGCGACCCGGCCCTGGAACGTATTACCGCCACCGAGGAACGCCTGGCCGCAACCCTCACCGGCCAGCTGGTCGATCAGCTCTACCAGCGCGTGCTGGAAGGCCTGCACGGCGCCGGCGTGGAAGAAACGCCACAAGCCGTGCTCGAAGCGCCGGTGCCGGCCAGCGCGCCGGGCAAGGCCGGCTGGGTCATCCGCCTCGACCTGCAGGTGGCGCCGGGCGAGCCGCTCAGCCACGCCTGGATCGCGCTCGACCAGGGCCTGATGTCGCACGTGCTGCAGGGCCTGAAGGAAGAACGCAGCAGCGTGCGCACCCAGCGCGCCAATGAACCCCTCGCCACCGGCCTGTCGGTAAAACTGGAAGGGCGCCTGGCCAGCAGGGAGATGACGCTCGAAGCGCTGTTCGCGCTGAAGACCGGCGATATCATTCCCGTGTCGGTCGGGCGCGCCGACGTGCTGCTGGACGAATCGCGCCTGTTCACCGCCAATGTGGCCGAACACAAAGGCAAGCTTTGTTTAACCTCTTTCGAAGACGCTGAATAAATGGACATGAACCTGAACGAGCAACTGGGCGACGTGATCATCGACGACCTCGATGGCGTGGATGCCGCTGCAGCAAGCGCGGGCAAGCCCGCGGGTAGAACGCTGCCGGCCATGATGCGCCGCATCCCGGTGACCCTGACCCTGGAAGTGGGTTCTGCCCGCATCTCGCTGCAGGAGCTGATGTCGATCGGCCCGTCCTCGGTGGTGCCGCTCGACGCGCTGGCCGGCGAACCGCTGGTCATCAAGGTCAACGGCGCACCGATCGGCCGCGCCGAAGTCGTCGTCGCCGGCGAACAGTACGGCCTGAAGGTCATCGACCTCGATGGCCTGAACCTGGACGCGCTGGCCAAATGATGTTGTTTACCCGCGGTGCCGGGGTGGCTGCACCTCTGCGCCGCGCCATGCCGCTGCTTCCCTTGCTGCTGCTGGCGCTGCCCGCGGCCGCCCAGGAAGGCGCGAGCGTGCTGCCCGGCGTGATCCCCGGCTCGACCCAGGGCATGACCGTCAAGTCGCAGATCCTGGTCCTCATGACCCTGCTTGGGCTGCTGCCCGTGATGGTCATGATGATGACCAGCTTCACCCGCTTCGTGATCGTGCTGTCGCTGCTGCGCCAGGCCCTCGGCCTGCAGCAGGGCCTGCCGAACCGGATCATCACCGGCATCGCCCTGATCCTCACCATCCTGGTCATGCGCCCGGTGGGCGAGGCCGTGTGGCGCGACGCCTTCCTGCCTTACGACCGCGACAAGATCGGCCTGGAGCAGGCCTTGAAGATCGCCGAGGTGCCGGTGTCGCGCTTCATGCTGGCCCAGACCAGCAAGACCGCACTTGCCCAGGTCGGCCACCTGGCGGGGGAGCCGGCCAACCTGGCGCCGGAGCAGCGCGGCTTCACCGTCAAGCTGGCGGCATTCGTGCTGTCCGAGCTGAAGACCGCCTTCCAGATCGGGGCGATGCTGTTCATCCCTTTTCTCATCATCGACCTGGTGGTGTCTTCGGTGCTGATGGCGATGGGGATGATGATGCTGTCGCCACTGGTGATCTCCTTGCCCTTCAAGCTGCTGCTGTTCGTCCTGGTGGACGGCTGGACCCTGACCGTGAATACCCTGGTCGGCAGCATCCACGGCTTCTAGAATAGAGATAACGGATAAAGACATGAGTCCCGACGTCGCTGTCGACCTGGTGGTCGAAGCCCTGCAGATCGTGATGCTGCTGGTCCTGGTGCTGGTGGTGCCCGGCCTGCTCATGGGCCTGATCGTGGCCCTGTTCCAGGCCGCTACCCAGATCAACGAACAGACCCTGAGCTTCCTGCCGCGCCTTGTGGTGACCCTGTTGGCGGTGATCGTCGCCGGCCACTGGATGACGACCACGCTGATGGATTACTGCGTGTCGGTGTTCCAGCGCGCGGCCACGCTCGCGACCTAGGGCGCAGCGCGAACCGATGGAGCTGGTCAGCTTCCTGCTGCCCCTGATTAATGCGCTGTGGTGGCCCTTCTGCCGCATCATGGCGCTGCTCAGCACCGCCCCGGTGCTGGGCGAGGGCTCGGTGCCGATGCCGCTGCGCGCGCTGCTTGCGGTGGCCCTCAGCTTCGTGATGCTGCCGATGACCCAGGCGAGCGGCGGCGCCATGCCCGATGCCTTCTCGCTGGCGGGCGTCGTAGCGATGATGGAGCAGGCCGTGATCGGCGGCGTGCTCGGCCTGGCCCTGCAGTTCACCATGGCCGTCATCAGCATGCTGGGCTTCCTGACCTCGAGCCAGGTCGGCTTCTCGATGGCCCAGATGAACGACCCGGTGAACGGCCAGATGTCGGACGTGGTCTCCAGCCTGCTGTCGCTGCTGGCGATCCTGGTGTTCTTCGGGATCGACGGCCACCTGGTGCTGATGGGTGTGGTGGGGCAGAGCTTCAGGGCCTGGCGGGTGGGCGCAGGCTTCGCGCCGATGCTGCTCGAGGCGATCGCGCTGAACCTGGCCTGGGTGTTTTCCGCGGCGGTGCTGCTGGCGCTGCCGATCGTGTTTTCGACAATGGTGGTGCAGATCGGGTTCGGTTTCCTGAACCGGGTCGCGCCGAGTTTGAACCTGTTTTCGCTGGGCTTCTCGCTGGTGACGGTGTTCGGTCTCCTGATGCTGGTGCAGGTGGTGCGCTTCGTGCCCGATCACTACGTCGCGATGGTCAACCAGATCCTGGAGATGCTGCAAGAGCAGATGAGGATGGCGCATGGCCGATAGTGGCACCGGTGGCGACAAGACAGAAAAGCCCTCAGCGCAGAAGCTCAAGAAGGCGCGCGACGAGGGCCAGGTCGCGCGTTCGCGCGATCTCGCGACGGCGGTGGGCATCCTGGTGAGCCTCAAGCTGTTCGCCATGCTGCTGCCGGGCTACCTGGAATCCTTCCGCACCCTGTTCCGCATGGTGTTCGTGCCGCTTGGCGAGGCGGGCGCGATGGAACATGCGATGTCGACGGTATTCATGACGGCGCTGCTGCTGATGGCGAAGATGCTGCTGCCGCTTGCGGTGGTGCCGGTGGCGATCATCGCGGCCGGTGTCTTCCCGGGCGGCCTGGTGGCCTCGAGCAAGAACCTGGCGCCGAAGTTCAGCCGCCTGAGCCCTGTCAGCAACCTGGGCAAGCTGTTCGGACAGCAGCATTGGGTCGGTTTCGCGACCAGCACCGCCAAGGCCATCGTGCTCGGCCTGGTGCTGTACCACGTGTGCACCTCGAGCTACAAGGCCTACCTCGAGCTGCAGCGCCTGCCCCTGAGCGATGCGCTGGCGGGCGGCGCGAACCTGATGCTGGACGGCCTGATGGCCATGGTGGCGGTGTTCATCGCCTTTGCCCTGATCGACGTGCCGGTGCAGTCCTTCATGTTCAACAAGAACCAGAAGATGAGCAAGCAGGAAGTCAAGGAGGAACACAAGAGCAGCGAAGGCCGGCCGGAGGTGAAGCAGCGCATCCGCCAGCTGCAGAACCAGCTGGCCCAGCGCAGCGTGAGAAAGAGCGTGCCGACCGCCGACGTGGTGATCGTCAACCCCGAGCACTACGCGGTGGCGCTGAAGTACGACACCAAGCGCGCCGAGGCGCCTTTCGTCGTGGCCAAGGGCGTGGACGAGATGGCCCTATACATCAAGCGCGTGGCGCTCGAACACAAGGTCGAGACCCTGACCTTGCCGCCGCTGGCGCGCGCGATCTACAACACCAGCCAGGTCCAGCAGCAGATTCCGGCGCAGCTCTACCAGGCCGTGTCACAGGTATTGAACTACGTATTACAACTGAACGCTTTCCGTGCCGGCCGGCGCAACGCGCCCCCGCGGTTCCCCAATGAAGTCGTCGTTCCATCGCATTTGAGTGAGGTTTCTGCATGAGTCCTTTTGCCAATTTCAACGCTTTCATCGCGGAGCTGAAACGCCAGAAGTTCGCGGCGCCGGTCTTCCTGATCGCGCTCCTGGCCATGATCATGCTGCCGCTGCCGCCGGTGCTGCTGGACGTGCTGTTCACGTTCAACATCGTGCTGGCGCTGATCGTGATCCTGGTCTCGGTCTCGGCCAAGCGGCCGCTCGACTTCTCGGTCTTCCCGACCGTGATCCTCGGCACCACCCTGATGCGCCTGGCGCTGAACGTGGCCTCGACCCGCGTGGTGCTGCTCAATGGCCATAACGGTCCGGACGCGGCCGGCCATGTGATCGAATCCTTCGCCAACGTCGTCATCGGCGGCAACTTCGTGGTCGGCCTGGTGGTGTTCGTGATCCTCATGATCATCAACTTCATCGTGGTGACCAAGGGCGCGGAACGTATCTCGGAAGTGTCGGCGCGCTTCACCCTGGATGCGCTGCCCGGCAAGCAGATGGCGATCGACGCCGACCTGAACGCGGGCCTGATCAACCAGGACAAGGCGACCCAGCGCCGCAAGGACGTGGCGGCCGAAGCCGACTTCTACGGCGCCATGGACGGCGCTTCGAAGTTCGTGCGCGGCGACGCCATCGCCTCGATCCTCATCCTCATCATCAACCTGGTGGGCGGCATCGCGATCGGCGCCCTGATGCACGGCCTGCCGCTGGGCGAGGCCTTCAAGGTCTATGCGCTTCTCACCATCGGTGACGGCCTGGTGGCCCAGATCCCGGCGCTGCTGCTGTCGGCCGCGGCCGCGATCCTGGTGACCCGCATCGGCGAGTCGGGCGACCTCGAACACCAGGTCGGCGGCCAGCTGCTGGCCCAGCCGACCGTCCTGTTCGCGGCCGCAGGCGTGATGGTCATCCTCGGCCTGGTGCCGGGCATGCCGACCCTGACCTTCTTCATTTTCGCGGGCGTGGTCGGCTACGTCGGCTGGAAGCTCACCAAGCGCGTCAAGGCCCCCGACGATGCGGGCGTCGCCGCGATCGAAGCGGCGCTGCGCGACGAGCGCGCGCCGGAACTCGACTGGCAGGCGCTGCCGGTGGTGCAGCCGGTGGCGGTGGCGGTGGGCTACAAGCTGGTCGGCATGCTGGACAAGGCCCAGGGCGAGCCGCTGACCAAACGCATCAAGGGCGTGCGCCAGAGCCTGTCCGAGCAGATGGGCATGCTGCTGCCGGCCATCTCGGTGCGCGACGACCTGGCCCTGCGCCCGTCCCAGTACGCGATCAGCCTGTCGGGCACCGTGGTGGCCGAGGCCGAGGTGATGCCGGATCACCTGATGGCGATCCCGTCGCCCAACGTCTACGGCGAACTCGATGGCATCCCGGGCATCGAGCCGGCCTACGGCATGGCGATCACCTGGATCACCCCGGACCAGAAGGGCCACGCCCTGGGCCTGGGCTACCAGGTGGTCGAGGTGCCGAGCGCGATCGCGACCCATGCCTCGAAGGTGGTGCGCGAATACCTGCACGAGCTGTTCCGCCACGAAGACGTGCCGGCCATCATCGAGCGCCTCACGGCCCTGTCGCCCAAGCTCGCGGGCGCGCTGGAAAAGGCGCTGTCCCACACCCAGCTGCTGCGCGTGTTCCGCGTGCTGCTGCAGGAGGGCGTGTCGCTGAAGGACATCGTGGTGATCGCCACCACCTTGCTGGACAGTTCGGAGACCACCAAGGACCCGATCCTGCTGGCGGCCGAGGTGCGCTGCGCGCTGCGGCGCCAGATCGTGTCCGGCCTGTTCGGCAAGAAGAAGGACATGCCGGCCTTTAACCTGTCGGCCGAACTCGAGAACATGCTGCTCGGGTCGCTCAACCAGGCGCGCCAGAACGGCGGCGGCAAGGTGGCGCTCGATAACTACCCGATCGACCCGCAGCTGCTGTCCCAGCTGCAGATCAATATGCCGGTCGCGCGCGAGCAGATGAAGGGCCAGCACACGCCGCCGCTGCTGCTGGTGCTGCCGCAGGTGCGCCCGCTGCTGGCGCGTTACGCGCGCCTGTTCGCGCCGGGCCTGCACGTGCTCTCGTATAACGAGATTCCGGAGAACCGCGACGTCTCCATCGTCGGCACGGTCGGTTAAACGCGTTTGAAATAGAAAAAGCCCCGCTGAAAGAATATTTCAGCGGGGCTTCGTTTTTGAAATCCTATTTCACTTCGGGGCCGTCTTTCGCGCCTTCGCGTGGCAGCGCCAGCGCCAGCTCGGCTACCGCGCGGAACACCGGCAAGGTCAGGACCTGCACCACGTCGCCCGCCTGCAGGCGCGCATGCGAGGGCGCCAGCGGCAGCCGGTCGCGGTAGCGCCAGCGCAGCACCTTCAGGCCCGCGCGTTCCACGGCGTCTTCCAGCACCGGCTGCAGCGCCTTGAGGCGCGCAAGCGAGGGCGCATCGGGGGCGCACAATTCCAGCGCCAGCCCGCCGGGGATCGGCTCGACCTGCAGCACCACCTTCGTTCCGTCGTCCAGTTCCAGCTCCAGCCGCAGGGCCGCGCGCGCATGGCGGCGCCGTCCGGATGGGCCGTCGGCCTCGTCCTGGATGACATCCAGGTGCTGGTCGCGCGCGCCGCCCGCATGCACGGTGAAGCGCCAGGCGTCCGGCGGCAGGGAACCATCCGGCTGGCGCAGGATGCGTCCCTCCTGACTGGCCGCCAGCACCGCGGGCGGCAGCTGGCCGACGTGCATGCGCAGCGCGCGGTCGGCCAGCTGGTCGCCATAGCTGCGCACCATCGAACGCCAGGATGCCGCCAGACGCTGGCCGTCGGCCGCCGGGTAGCTCATCTGGCGCGCCAGGAAAACCTGGTCGGGACGCATGGCGGCGCTTTCCCCGCTTGACTCCGGCGTGACGGCAGCGGGCGCCTGCGGCAGCAGCTGGGAACTGGGGAGGGGCGGGTCTCCCGCGTCGAAGGGCGCCAGCGCCACCGGCGCGGCGGCGGCCACCGCGCCGACGTTCAGCGGCGGCGTGGCCGGCGGGAGGAGGGGAACGATGGACGGAATGCTGGCCATGACGGTCTACCAAAAGATAAAGGGGCCGACCGTTGCCGGCCGGCCCCTTGATACTACCTGAGCTTGTGCCCAGGAGGAAAAATTACTGCAGGAGCGACATGACCATCGAGGACATGCTGTTGGTCTGCTTCAGCATTGCGGTGCTGGCTTGCATCAGCATCTGCTTGGAAGTCATGTTCGCGCTTTCGGTCGCGAAGTCGACGTCCATGATGCGGCCGGTTGCGGCCTTGGTGTTCGAGCTGATGTTGGCCAGGTTGTTGTACACGTGGTCGAGGCGGTTGGCGGTTGCACCCAGGCTCGAACGCACCGAGCTGACCTTGTCGATCGCGGTCGACAGCAGGTTGATGGTGGCGGTGGCCGCGCCGGTCAGTTCGGTACCGGCGGTCGCGGTGCTGGCGGTGGCGCCGGCATAGATCGAGGCGCTGCCCAGGGCGGTGAAGACGGCGCCGGTTGCGCCCATGTCTGCGCTCAGGTTCAGCGACATGGTTTCCGAGCTGTCCGAGCCGATCTGGAAGGTCATGGCCGAAGCGACGGTGCCGGCTTTCAGCAGGGTCTGGCCGCCGAACTTGGTGTTCGTCATGATGTTCTGGATTTCTTTACCCAGATTGTCGTATTCAGCCTGCATGGCTTTCTTGTCGTCGGTGTTCGACGATGCGTCGGCCGACTGGGTTGCCAGGTCTTTCATGCGGACCAGCATGTTGTTGACTTCGTCCAGCGCGCCTTCAGCGGTCTGCAGCATGGAGGTCGAGTTCTGGGTATTGCGCATTGCCACGGCCATGCCGCTGGTCTGTGCTTTCAGGCGGGTTGCGATCTGCAGGCCTGCGGCGTCGTCCATTGCCGAGTTGATGCGGAAGCCGGTCGACAGGCGGGTCATCGAGGTCGACAGCGAGCTCTGGGTCTTGCTCAGGGAATTCTGTGCTGCGAGGGTTGCAACGTTGGTGTGAAGGCTCAGCATGATAACGCTCCTGATAATGGTTGGATTCAATTGGAGCAGCGGTATCTCGCGCTCTCACAAGTACAAGGCGACCAGTTTCCGCAGTTCATTAAATGCCGCACGGAAATTTCTTTAAATATTTTTTCTGGACCATCTCTTTTGTCCCTTTGACCACATGTCGGGCACGCACAACAAGAATGTCAAATCTTGCGGCGATTCTTTGCCACGCGGAAACTAGCTGCCCGTATACTATATAGCGTCACCACGGCTGCCGAGGCAGCCGGCTCACCACTATCTAGAACAGGATGCATCCCATGATTCCTTCCTCCACCCAGGCCGGGCAGGTCCAGGACCAGGCAAATGCCATGTTTGCGGACGGACTCGCTTTCCATCGCGAGAACCGGATCGAACAGGCGATGCACTGCTACGAGAAGACCCTGCGCCTGGCGCCGCGCCACTTCGGCGCCTTGCACCATGTCGGGATCATCGCGATCCAGACCGGCAACTACGACGGCGGCGCCGGCTTCCTGCGTTCGGCGCTGGCCATCAATCCCGACGTCGCCCCCGCCCACCTCGACCTGGGCAATGCCTATAAAGAGATGGGCCAGCACGAGCAGGCGCTCGCCAGCTATGGTCGCGCGCTCGAGCTCGGTTTCGACCACCCGGACCTGCACTACAATCGCGCCAATGCGCTGCAGGCGATGGAACGCCACCAGGAAGCGCTCGAGGCCTACGACCTGGCGCTGTCCGCCCATCCCGAGGACATCGAGGCCCTCAACAACCGCGGCACCGTGCTGCGCGCCCTCGGGCGGGCCCAGGAAGCGCTGGACAGCTACGAGCGCGCGCTGGGGCTGGCCCCGCACAACGTCGACCTGCTGAACAACCGCGGCAATGCGCTCAAGGACCTGGCGCGCTATGGCGAGGCGATCAGCTGCTTCGACGCCGCGCTGCACGTCGATCCGCACTCGGCCGACGCGTGGTTCAACCGCGGCGTGGCCGAGCACGCGCGCGGCGAGCACGACGCCGCGCTCGCCAGCTACGGACGCGCCATCGACATCGATCCCCAGCTGGCGCGCGCCTACCACAACCGGTCGACCGTCCTGCAGCACCTCAAGCGCTACGACGACGCCCTGGCCGACTCCCAACGGGCGCTCGCGCTGAAGCAGGATTACCAGGAGGCCTACAAGGGCTGCGCAGCGGTGCTGCGCTCGCTGAAGCACTATGCGACCGGCCTGGCCAGCGCCGACATGGCGGTGCGCCTGAAACCGGACGACGCCCACGCGCACGACCTGCGCGGCACCATCCTGAAGGACATGAAGCGCCTCGACGAGGCGCTCGAGGCCCACGAGCGCGCCCTCGAACTTGCGCCGAACCTGAACACGGCCCACCAGAACCGGGCCAATGTTTACCTGGACATGAAGCGTTACGAGGACGCCGAAGCCGGCTATGCCCAGGCCATCGCCCTGGATCCGGCGCGCGCCGAGCCCTACCTGAACCGGGGCACCGTGCACGCCGCCTGCGGCCGCTACGAGCGTGCGCTTGCCGACTACAACGCGGCGATCGAGCGCAACCCGGAACTGGCGGGCGCCTACTGGAACCGCAGCCTGCTGCAGCTGGAGCATGGCCACTTCAAGCAGGGCTGGATCGACCACGAATGGCGCTGGAAGACCGTGCATTTCGAGAACTCGATCGACCAGCGCGATTTCAAGCTGCCCTTGTGGCGCGGCCAGCCGTTGGCGGGCAAGACCATCGTCCTTGGTTCCGAACAGGGCCTGGGCGATACCCTGCAGTGCGCCCGCTTCGCGCCCATGCTGGCGGCGCGCGGCGCGACCGTGGTCCTCGAGGTCCAGCGCGCCCTGGTCGGCCTGCTCGGCACGCTTGAAGGCGTGAGCGAGGTGCTGCCGCGCGGCGCCGCATTGCCGCCTGCCGACTACTGGTGCCCCATGATGAGCATCCCGCTCGCGCTGGAGATGGAGGTCGATACGATCCCCGCCTTCCCGCGTTACCTGGAAAGCGATCCGGCCAGGCGCGCGCAGTGGGCCGACGTCCTGGGCCCACGCCGCGCGCCGCGGGTCGGCCTGGTGTGGAGCGGCAATCCCACGCACGGCAACGACGCCAGCCGCAGCATCGCTTTCTCCGAATTCGCGGCCATGCTGCCGGAAGGACCGGACTACGTCTCGCTGATGAAGGACATCCGCGATGCCGACCGCGAGGCGATGGTCGCGCGTCCCGACGTGCGCTGCTTCTCCGAGCTGCTGCACGACTTCACCGATACCGCGGCCCTGTGCGACGAGGTCGACCTGGTGGTGTCGGTCGACACCAGCGTGGCCCACCTGGCCGGAGCGCTCGGGCGCCCGGTCTGGATCCTGTTGCCGCGGGTCGCCGACTGGCGCTGGATGCGCGAGCGCCGCGACAGCCCCTGGTATCCGAGTGTGCGTCTGATGCGCCAGCAGGCCCTGAACGACTGGAGCGCCGTGCGGGAAGAGGTGCGCAGCGGCCTGCTTGCGCTGATCGGGCAAGCGTCATAGAAAAAGGCAGAGCGGTAAAGAATAGCGCCCGTCCTGCGGGCGCCAGTCATTTTTTGGGGGCGGGGATCAGCCGACGCTGATTTCCTTGCCAACCGGGTCGGATTCGTGCACCGCCAGCAGGTTGATCCCGAGCGGGAAGATGGTGTAGCCGCGTTGCTTCAGGAAGTCCGTGATCTCGGTCTCGTTGGACTTGATCTTCTCGATCATCAGTTGCGGCCTGCAACGGGCGATGGTCTCGCGCGCCCCCATCAGCGCATCCATTTCCATGCCTTCGATGTCGATCTTGATGAAGTCGAGGCGCTGCAGGCCGAAACTGTCGATGCTGCGCATCTGGGTCGGCTGGGTCTTGCTGTCTGAGTAATCGATGTGCTGGCCGATGAACTCGTTCGTCGCGCTCTTTTTGATCTCCAGGCTGCCGAAACTTGCCGGCGCCAGGTAATTCGGCATCGGTACCCGGATCGAGCCTTCTTCGGCGCCGACTGCGGCCCAGATGGCGCGGGCATTGAAGCAGTTGTTCAGGGTGAGGTTGCCGGCCAGTGCATAGAACACCCGTTCCTGCGCCTCGAAGGCGATCACATTGCCCCAGCCGAACATCAGGCGGGACCATTCGATCGTGTGGACGCCGATGTTGGCGCCGCAGTCGATCGCCATCACGCCGTCGCCGAAATTCTTGCGGCGCGATTCGAGCAGCTGCATCGCGATATCCACTTCCTCATGATCGAAGGACGAGGTCTCCATCAGCTGGTAGCCGACGCCATAGGCGCCGCCCGGTACGGTGCGGTAATCGTGACGGTTCACCAGCATGCTGCCGTGGTTGGTCGACACCAGAACGAAGGCGGTCGGGCGCAGGACGGTTTTTTTCATGGGCGAAATGGATGCGGTCAGGAAGAAGAAGGATGTCAGAACAGTGTCTGCGCACGGAATATTGATACAGAGAAATATAACATAAGAGTATGCGTATTCAGCAGCTTAGTCCAGAGAGACGTTCTGCGCCACATTGTATTTGCCGGGCCCGCAACGAGATCGGCAGAATATCCGTTCGACGCCGGGGCGCCGCCCCGACCATGAGGGAGCTGCATGGCGGCTCGATCACGGCAGCCAGTGCGGGCGTGGGGATGGGCAGTACCTTTACCGTCCGCCTGCCGCGCCTGGCAAACGCTGTGAACAGCAGAGCGTGAACGGAACCGGGGCGGCGGGAGTGCGTATGTATAATTGCCGCTCAACCGGAAAAGCTGCTCCGTGTCCGCACCAATTCGCCCCATCCTCCTCTCCCACTTGCAGGACGTTTGCGATAACGCGACGGTCGCACTGTTCGTTATGGACGAACGACAATGTTGCGTCTACATGAATCCTGCGGCAGAGGAGCTTACCGGCTACCGTCTGGAGGAAGTGCAAGGCTCGGCCCTGCACAATTTCGTTCACCACACCCGGCCGGATGGCTCGCATTATCCGCTCGAAGATTGCCCGATCGACCGCGCAGCTCCCGCCAATTTGCAGGAACAGGGTGAGGAAGTCTTCGTACACCGCGATGGTTCCTTCTATCCGGTCTACTTCACCGCCAGCCCCGTGCGCCGCGACGGGAAGGTGGTGGGGACGGTGATCGAGGTGCAGGATGCCCGTCCCCGGCTTCAGCAGGAACGTGAACGGGAAGCGTTGCACGCGATCGGCTCGCTGATCCTCCAGGAACTGAGCCATGAAAAGATCGTGGAAGCGGTCACGGAAGCGGCGACACGGCTGACCGGCGCCCAGTTCGGCGCATTCTTCTACAACGTCCGGGACGAGGGGGGCGAAAGCTATACCTTGTATACGATCGCGGGCGTGCCGAAAGAGCACTTCAGCCAGTTTCCGCTGCCCCGGGCAACCCATCTGTTCGGCCCGACGTTCCGCGGCGAGGGGGCGATTCGCAGCGGCGACATCCGTTCCGATCCGCGTTACGGCAAGATGGGACCCCATCACGGCATGCCGCCCGGCCACCTGCCGGTACGCTCCTATCTCGCCGTACCTGTCAGCCTGGGCAACGGCGAAGTCGTAGGCGGGCTCTTCTTCGGTCACGAAGAGCCCGACCGCTTCACGGAAAGCCATGAACGTCTCGTGGAAACGCTCGCAGCCCAGGCGGCGATCGGCCTGAACAAGGCTTCCCTGTATCAGGAAGCGCTGTTCGCGCGGCGCCGTGCCGAGCTCGATGCGCTTGAAAAGCAGAAGCTGTACGAAGAAGCAGCCCGGGCCAACGAGGCCAAGGATCAGTTCCTCGCTACCGTTTCTCATGAACTCCGCACGCCGCTGACCTCGATATTGGGTTGGGCGCAAATGCTGACCTCCGGCAAGCTGGACCCGGCCATGCAGGAGCGCGCAATTGCCACGATCGAAAGGAATGCACGCAGCCAGGCTCAGATCGTCGAAGATCTTCTCGATATCTCCCGCATCGTCAATGGCAAGCTGCGCCTGAACGTCCAGCTGTTTTCGCCCCAGTTGTCGGTCGATGCGGCGCTCGAGGCCCTGCGGCCCGCGGCCCAGGCAAAGAACATCAGCCTGCGGTCGGTGCTGGACCCCTCGGCCGGGCCGATCACGGGCGACCCGGAACGGCTCCAGCAGATCGTGTGGAACCTGGTATCGAATGCGGTCAAGTTCACGCCGAAAGGGGGCGAGGTGCAGCTCGCGCTGAAGAAAGTCGAGTCCAACGTCCAGATCCTCGTCAGCGACAACGGCGCCGGCATTCCAGCTGAACACTTGCCAACAATCTTCGATACCTTCACGCAGGTCGACCCGACGTCCACCCGCAAACAGGGCGGCCTCGGACTGGGTCTCGCCATCGTCAAGAAACTGGTCGAGCTGCATGGCGGCTACGTACAGGCGTCGAGCCCGGGCCTGGGCAAGGGCTCGACGTTCACGGTGACGCTGCCACTGGCGGCAGTCAAGGGCGCGCATGCCGCATCCGGGACGACGTTGGACGCGGATCCCGGGCCCCCGCTTCCGGACAATACCGAAGAGTTCGGGCTGAGAGGCGCAACCATTCTCCTGGTCGAAGACGATGATGACGCGCGCAATATGCTCGCATCCGTCTTGCTGAGCGCCCATGCACTAGTCGAGACCGCTTCTAATGCGAACGAAGCATTGACGCTGTTCGATGGCATCCGGCCGGACGTCGTCGTGAGCGATATCGGCATGCCAGAAATGAACGGATACGAGTTCATCGCGGAACTGCGCAAGCGCGAACGCGAACTGGGCCGCTCCGGCGTTCCCGCAGTGGCGCTGACCGCGTATGCCCGCGTACAGGACAGGATGCGCGCGCTCACGGCGGGATTCCAGATGCACGTCGCGAAGCCGGTGGAGCCGGCAGAGTTATTGACCGTCTTGTCGAGCCTTCGGGCCTGGAAGACCCCGCAATAGCGGCGCGGCGCCGGCAAAACGGCGGGCGCCAGCACCCGCCCGGCCACCGCAGGTTACAATAGCATCCCTTCCAAGGAGCCGACGTGTCCTCTGCCTTTATCCTGAATGTCGAAGATTACGAGGCAGCCCGCTATGCGAAAACACGACTCCTGAGGAATGCCGGCTTCACGGTCCGCGAAGCCTGCAATGGCCGCAAGCCCTCCAGATGGTCGAGATGTACGGTCCGGCGTTGATACTCGACGTCCGGCTCCCGGATATCGATGGTCGGGACGTCTGCCGGCGAATCAAGGACAATCCGGCGACGCGTGACTGGCGGGTCATCCGGACTTCCGCGGCGTTCATTACGAGTGCCGACATGGCAAGCGGCTACGCGAGCGGCGCGGATGCATATATCCCCGCTCCCTATCAGCCTGATGAGCTCATACGGCTGTTGCGTTCGTTCAGTCACTAGCCTCGTGCTGCGATATCTCGCAGGTATCGCGCTCGGGGCGCCAAGGTGTCCTTGAATGCCGGCCACGAAAATTAGCAGAAATATGAAATACAGTAAAAGAACGCTCAGTATTGCCCCCATGATGGACTGGACCGACCGCCATTGCCGCGTCTTCCATCGCCACATCACCCGACATGCCTGGCTGTATACAGAGATGGTGACCACCGGCGCCCTGGTCTACGGCGACGTCGAGCGCCACCTGCGCTTTGACGGGAGCGAGCATCCGGTGGCGCTGCAGCTGGGCGGCAGCGACCCGCACGACCTGGCGAAAAGCGCGAAACTGGGCGAGCAGTGGGGATACGACGAGATCAACCTGAATTGCGGCTGTCCTTCGGAGCGGGTGCAGAAGGGCGCCTTCGGGGCCTGCCTGATGCAGGAGCCGCAGCTGGTGGCGGACTGCGTGAAGGCCATGCGCGACGCGGTCTCGGTCGACGTCACCGTGAAACACCGCATCGGCATCGACTACAACGAGGAATACGGTTTCGTGCGCGACTTCATCGGCACCATCGCCGATGCCGGCTGCAGCACCTTCATCGTCCACGCCCGCAACGCCGTGCTCAAGGGCCTGTCGCCGAAGGAAAACCGCGAGATCCCGCCGCTGCGCTATGAAGTGGCCTACCAGCTCAAGCGCGATTTCCCCGAGCTCGAGATCATCATCAACGGCGGAGTGAAAACCGACGACGAGATCGCCCTGCACCTGGAGCACGTCGACGGCGTGATGCTGGGCCGCGAGGCCTACCACAACCCCTGGGTGATGGCGGACTGGGACCGCCGCTTCTATGGCGACACGACTGCGCCCCTGAAAACCCGGGTGCAGGTGCTGGAAGCGATGATTCCCTATATTGCGGAACAATTGCGCCTGTACGGCGGATACGGCCTGAAACTCAACAGCATCACACGCCACATGCTGGGCATCATGACCGGCCTGCCGGGAGCACGCGCCTTCCGCCAGATGCTGTCGGACCCGAAACGTCTCGCTGCTGGCGACCCGGCGCTGTTGCTCGAGGCGGCTTCACGTATGCCGGTGGCCGCATAAATTAGATTCCGAACAACTATGTTTCCTGCAAAAGGCGCACTTCGGTGCGCCTTTTTTGTTTCTTGTCGGCAAATAGATACAAACAATTGCAATTTCTATACCGATGCCGTGTATCAAGCTTGCTCTATGGAAAGACTACAAGCATAATCTGCCTTGTTGAACATCAACACTGTTGTTGAGCTGAAACAGTTCGGATGCTGCAGTCGATTTCCGACTTTCCGGTCAGAATTTTTGATTTATCCTGTCGGAAATAGTCGTAAATCACAAACAATTACGGCATACGCGTCGCACGGCGCCAGAATCCGGGCGAATTTCGATCAATAGATACAGGGAAGAACACGAGCATGGCTTTTTTGAATAACTTGAAGGTCGGTACCCGCCTCGCACTCGGCTTTGCGCTGGTGCTGGCGCTGCTGGTTGCAGTCACGGTGTTGGGCATCGTGCGCATGTCGCAGATCCAGGACCGCCTTGACCGTGTGGTCAGCGTCAGCAATGTCTCGACCGGCCTCGTGATCGATATGCGCAACAACGTCAGCGAGCGCGTCGCTTCGCTGCGCGTCCTGACCCTGATGACCGACCCGGCCGACATGGAGCCGGAAATGGTCAAGTTCAAGGAACAGACCAAGAAGTACGACGATGCGCAGAAGAAGCTGTCGTCGATCTTCGCGGCCCACGCCAGCGACAAGGAAAAAGCGCTGCTGACCCAGATCAAGGAATCCGAAGCTGCCGCCATGCCGGCAATCGCCAAGGCCTCGGAGCTGTACCTGGCGAATAACGCCATGGACGCTACCCGCGTGATGATCCGCGAAGTGCGTCCGGTGCAGAAGAAGTGGATGGACGCGCTGGACCAGCTGGCCATCCTTGAGGAAAAACAGAACGCCCAGAGCAAGGCCGACGCCGAGACCGCCTTCCAGAACGCCCGTAACTTCATGATCGTCCTGCTGCTGGTCGCCGTCGCCATCGGTGTCGTGATGGCCTGGCTGATCGCCCGCAGCCTGCGCAAGCAGCTTGGTGGCGAACCGGCTTACACCGCCCAGATCGCCGGCAGCATCGCCCACGGCGACCTGTCGATCGCCATCGAAACCGAATCGTCGGACCGTGGCAGCCTGCTGGTCGAGATGAAAGAAATGCGCAACAGCCTGGTCGGTATCGTTGAGCAAGTGCGCCGCGGCACCGAAACCATCGGCACTGCCTCGCGTGAAATCGCCGCCGGTAACATCGACCTGTCCTCGCGTACCGAACTGCAGGCCAGCTCGCTGGAAAAGACCGCCTCGGCGATGGAAGAACTGACCTCGACCGTGAAGCAGAACGCCGACAACGCCCGTGAAGCGAACGCCCTGGCGGCGACCGCATCGGACGTGGCCCGCAAGGGTGGCGAAGTGGTGTCGCAAGTAGTCGGCACCATGGGCGAGATCAACACCTCGGCCAGCAAGATCTCGGACATCATCGGCGTCATCGACGGCATCGCCTTCCAGACCAACATCCTGGCGCTGAACGCCGCGGTGGAAGCGGCGCGTGCCGGTGAACAGGGCCGTGGCTTCGCGGTGGTGGCATCGGAAGTGCGTAACCTGGCCCAGCGTTCGGCTGCGGCAGCGAAAGAAATCAAGACCCTGATCGGCGACTCCGTCGAGAAGGTCGAGCGTGGCAGCAAGCTGGTCGGCCAGGCCGGCGTGACGATGGACGAAGTGGTGGCCAGCGTGCGCCGCGTGACCGACATCATGAGCGAGATCGCCAACGCCAGCGCCGAGCAGAGCGCAGGTATCGAACAGGTCAACATGTCGATCATCGAGATGGACAGCATGACCCAGCAAAATGCCGCCCTGGTGGAAGAGGCCGCTGCGGCAGCGCAGAGCCTGCAAGACCAGGCGAGCGAACTGGCCCGTGTCGTCAGCATCTTCAAGCTGACCGAGGGCGAGCAGTACCAGGCCGACACCTCGGCGCCTGCAGCGACCAGCACCGCCGTGGTGGTGCGTCCCGCAGCCGCCAAGCGTCCGGCCCCGGCCCTGAAAAAGCCGGCCGCGAAGAAGCCAGCCGCAGCAGCACCGGCAGCTCCGGCGCAGGAAGACGCAGCACCCGCGGCCAAGCCGAAGAAGGCCGCCACCGTCGCCAGCGACGAGTGGGAAGAATTCTAAGAGAGAAATAGCCGGCATCAAGGCCGGCATGCAGTGAGACTGCCAACCTTTATCAAAACCTTATTGGGGAAATTATGAAAAACCTGACCGTGAAACTGATCGCAGCAATGACCCTCGCCACCGCCGCCGGCGCTACCTTCGCCGCCGAAGTGCCGGCCACTTTCGATCCGAAGAAGTGCGCGGTCGAGTACCCGAAAGCGTCGCTGATGAACGAAGAGCAGGGCACCACCTCGGCATCGTTCCTGGTGAGCGCCGATGGCACCGTGACCGAGTCGAAGCTGGAAAAGTCGAGCGGTTTCAAGAACCTGGACCGCGCAGCGCTGAAAGGCCTGACCGCATGCAAGTTCAAGCCGGGCACCAAGGACGGCGCACCGGCCCAGACCTGGGCCAAGGTCGACTACGCCTGGAAACTGGACTAATAGGTTTCCTTCCCTTCGAAACAGCCGGCCCTGCGCCGGCTGTTTTGCTTTCTGGAATACGGCAGTTACATTTCCAGTGCGGAATGTATCCCTTGTAAGCAGGTTTTTCATTTCTCCCATGTGCGGTTGTGGCTGGCTATAGTGTGTCCAACACCAACCGAAAGGAGAAACACCATGAAAAGCATTCTTGCCGCCACCGCAGCTGTCCTGATCAGCACTGCCGCTTTCGCGCCGGTCCAGGCGCAGGCCCAGGGCCGCACCGAAGTGATCGTGGTGCACAAGGCGCCGCCGCCGCTGCGTCATGAATCGATCCCCGCCGCCCGCCGCGGCTACGAATGGGTGCCGGGTTACTGGAGCTGGAACGGCCGCCGCTATGTGTGGGAGCGCGGTCACTACGAGAAAGTGCGTGCGGGCTACGTCTACCACCGTCCGGAATGGCGCCAGGACCGCAACGGCTGGTACCTGGAGCGCGGCGGCTGGGTCCGCGCAGACCACCGCATGGCGCGCCGCGACCGTGACGGCGACGGCGTCCCGAACCGCCATGACGCCCGTCCGAACAACCCAAACCGTTACTAAGATGGTTTGAGGCACAAGAGGAACCGCCTGCATCGCAGGCGGTTTTTTTATCCCGCGAAGGCGGCTTGTGTCGGATCCGTGCCGTCGAGGTCGCCGCACACGCGGTTGCGCCCGCTCGCCTTCGCCTGATAGAGCAGGGCATCGGCCTGGGTGAGCAGGTCGCCCGGCTCCTGGACGTCGCCGGCGTCGGGATGGTAGGTGCGCACCCCGGCGCTGATCGTGACCAACCCGCCCTGGTTGTCGGCATGGGGCAGGTTCAGGTCGAGTATCGCGAGGCGCAACCGCTCGGCCACGTAGCGCGCCCCCACTTCGCCGGTCCCGGGCAGGATCACGGCGAACTCCTCGCCGCCGTAGCGCGCTGCCAGGTCGCTCGGGCGGCCGAGATTCTTGCGCAGCGTGTGGGCCACCTGGCGCAAGCAGTCGTCGCCGGCCACGTGGCCGTAGCGGTCGTTGTACTTCTTGAAGAAATCCACATCCAGCAAGATCAGCGATACAGGCACGCTGGTGCGCGCCGCGCGGTTCATCTCGCGCGCCAGCGTATCGTCGAAATGGCGGCGGTTGGCGATGCCGGTCAGACCATCGTTGGTCGCCAGCACGGTCAGCTCCTGGTTACGCTCCTGCAGGTGTTCTTCGGCGATGCGCAGTTCGGCTTCCAGCTGGTCGCGGATCATGATCTGGCGCACCAGGCGCGAGCCGATGCCTCCCAGGATCACCACGACGAGCAAGGTGCCGCCCGCCAGCAGCATCGTCGACTGCTGCCATTCGTCGAGGATCTCGTGCTTGGAACGGGCCGTCGCCACGATCAGCGGCAGCCGGTCCAGGTGGCGGTAGCTGTACATGCGTACCACGCCGTCCACTTTCGAGCGCAGGATCGCCGTGCCCACCGGCCTCTGGTCCCTGTACATCTGGAAGATCGGTCCGCCTGCGAGACTGGTGCCGATCAGCTTTTCAGTAAAGGGACGGCGGTAGACCAGGGTCGCATCGTCGAGCATGAGCAGCACGACGCCGTCCCGGCCGACGTCGAAGCTGTCGTAGAGGTCGGCGAAAAAGGTGATCTTGATTGTGCCGAGGGCCACCCCGGCAAAGCTGCCGTCGGGATTGTCGATGCGGCGCGAGATCGGCAGGATCCACACGCCGGTCGAACGGCTGCGGATCGGTTTGCCGACATGTACACGGCGGTCCTTGTGCTTGAGGTGATACTGGAAGTACTCGCGATCGGCGTTGTTGCCGGCGATCGGCCGATCGAGAGAGCTGACCAGCCAGGTTCCGTCCGGCCCATAGACGAAGAGCCCGTGGAGTTCGCTGACTTCGCTCACCATATTGCGCAGGTGCAGGCGCAGGCGGTCGGAAGAAGAGGAGGCAAGCCCGTCGTGCTCGACCCGTTCAACCACGCCGGCCAGCACCGTATCGACGATCCTGACGGTACTTTCCGCCTGTGCGGCAAGGGCGCCGGCCATGTTCGATGTCGATGCGGCATTCTCTGCAAGACGAGTCTCGCGTGCCATCCAGATACTCCAGGCCTGGGCACCGATCAACAGTGCGCAGAAGAGGACCAAGACCCTGATCGCTAAGCGAACCGCAGGGCGTTTTGCCGCCGTCAGGCGGTTGATCGGAGTAGGGACATTTTGCTTGTCGGGCATCAGTAAGGCCGCCGGGGCGCCGCGTTTGCGTGAGCTTCGAGCATATCCATGCCACATGAAAAAGTCGAGCAGCTCACTCCCGAATGGTCCTTGTTTACTTGCGACACGACCTTGCTTACAATAGGTTAAACGTTTTCCAAAAGTGCGAGGAGACCCGATGCAAGACACCATCTGCCCGGCGCTGGCCGCCTTGATCCTATCCACGCTGGTCCACGGCACGGCGTCCGCCTGCGAGGCGCCGCCGCCCGTGGTGCGCGACATCGACGCCAACCGCTACTACAGCGACAAGCACAATTCCATCGTCGACCCGGTGCTCAAGGCCCGCAACGAGGCCGCGGTCAAACCCGTCAACGAGTACCTGGACGGCGTCGCGCGCGCCGCCAATGCCTGGCAGCGCGAGCGCAAGCCGGCGGATGCGCAGTGCGCCCTCGGCTGGCTCCAGGCCTGGGCCGATGGCGGCGGCATGCTCGGCACCATGACGACGAACCAGTCGTGGTACACGCGCAAATGGACCTTGTCCGGCCTCGCCCTGAGCTATGCGCGCGTGCAGGCCGCGGCGACACCGGCCCAGCGCCAGGCGATCGAGGCCTGGCTGCGCCGGCTCGCCGATCTCACCATCGCCCATTCGGACGCGCACAAGGGCGTGCGCAACAACCACTATTACTGGGAAGGCCTGGCCATCACCGCCACCGGCGCCGTGACGGGCGAGGCGCGCTACCTGGCCTGGGGACGCACGATGTTCGATCACGCGATGGGCCAGATCCAGGCGGACGGCTCCTTGCCGCTCGAGGTGGCGCGCGCGGGCAAGGCGCTCAGCTACCACCTGTATGCCGCCGCGCCGCTCGTGATGGTGGCCTCGATCCTCGACCTGCAGCATCCGAAGCTCGATCGGCTGGTGCGTTTTTCAAGCGCCAACGTGGCCGATCCGTCGACGCTTCAGCAGATGACCGGCGTCAGCCAGGAGAAGCCTTCGCGCATGCCGGGGTGGATCGCGATCTACGACCGCCATGCCACCCAGCCGCTGTCGACGGAGCCGCCGCCCGCCAACAACTGGGATGCGCGCATGGGTGGGGATCGCAGCTTGCCTAACCCGGTCGAACACGTCCGCGGTTCGTAGGGTGCACGGCTT
>NZ_JANUHA010000067.1 GCF_024753255.1 Massilia agri | reverse complement strand
TTCTTCTCGAACCTGAAGAACGAGGCGATGCACGAGCGCTTGTTTGCATCGAGGGACGAAGGCAAGGCTGTGGTTCGTGACTATATCGAGACGTACTACAATAAACAGCGGCTACATCAAACCTTGGGCTATCAAACGCCTGCCGCCGTCGAGGCCGCATTCCCTGTGCCTAAATAACTTGTCCAGAATATCCGGACCACCTCAGGTCTGACA
>NZ_JANUHA010000066.1 GCF_024753255.1 Massilia agri | reverse complement strand
CTCAACATCAAACGTTCACACTTATCGGCTGTTGAAGTAAAGAAGCGAGAACAGTTCGGGTCTGTAGCTCAGTCGGTTAGAGCACCGTGTTGATAACGCGGGGGTCGTTGGTTCGAATCCAACCAGACCCACCAGGTTATCAAAACCTCGGGGGATTAGCTCAGCTGGGAGAGCACCTGCTTTGCAAGCAGGGGGTCGTCGGTTCGATCCCGTCATCCTCCACCATTCACTG
>NZ_JANUHA010000065.1 GCF_024753255.1 Massilia agri | reverse complement strand
GACCAGGTGGAGGAATCGATGGCGCCAGCGAAAGCTGGTGTTGCGATGCACGCCGACCGCGTCGGCGGCCGCGCGCACGGTGCGGCTGCCTTGCATGTTGCCCAGGTATTCGAGCCATTTGGCCCGGTGGCGCAGCCTGGCCAGCGGGGTGCCGCTGAGGGCGTTGAAGGTGCGGCCACAGCCACGACAGCGGTAGCGCTGGATGCCGCGGTCGCGTCCGTGGCGATGGCTGTGCCGGTGGCCGCAGGCTGGGCAGCAAGGC
>NZ_JANUHA010000064.1 GCF_024753255.1 Massilia agri | reverse complement strand
ATGGCTGTGTACTGCGGTACGACAAGCTTAGTGAAGGTAGCTGCGAGAGCATAATTAACGCGAACACAGCCATGAAAAAAGGGACCAGATCTTCCGATCTGGCCCCTCATATTCTGGCGCGGCTGGCAGGAATCGAACCCACGACCCCTTGGTTCGTAGCCAAGTACTCTATCCAGCTGAGCTACAGCCGCCCGAGGCACGCATTATAGCAGGCCTTCGCCTGTTGGCAAAGCCTCATTGTCGGCTTGCCAAGCCGGGCCGCCTGGCGTGGCG
>NZ_JANUHA010000063.1 GCF_024753255.1 Massilia agri | reverse complement strand
CGCCCGGACATTGACGGGCTCGTGCGTGATCCCGGCGTCGGCGGCAAACCGGACATAAGCTGCGGCGCCATCGCTGATGAGCAGCCCGTCGTGGGGCAGCACCGGCCGCAGGCAGCTGCGTAGTTGCGGCGCGGTCACGGGACCCTGTCCCGTATGAAAATCCAGCGTCGCGCCACTGCGGTCGCGCGCCACCAGCAGGCAATCATGCTCGCGGTTGATGCCGCGCCGACGGGCAACGCCACCGCGCTTTCTCGGCGGGCGCGTCAGGCTGCGCG
>NZ_JANUHA010000062.1 GCF_024753255.1 Massilia agri | reverse complement strand
GGTGACCGCAGCCCAGCTGCGCCGGCACCTGCTGCCGGTGCTCGACCGGGACGTGCTGCTGGTCACGGATGCCCACCCTGCCTACAGAACATTTGCCCTGGAAGCCGGAATATCGCACGAGGCTGTCAACGTCAGTAACGGCGAAAGAGTGCGCGGCGCCGTACACGTGCAGAACGTGAACGCCTATCACCGCCGTTTCCGCCAGTGGCTGGCACGGTTCAATGGAGTCGCATCAAAATACCTGCCGAACTATCTTGGCTGGCAGTGCGCGCTCGACGGTCGGCGCATCAAGACGGCCGAACGGCTGTTATCTGCGGCGCTGGGCGTGTTCAG
>NZ_JANUHA010000061.1 GCF_024753255.1 Massilia agri | reverse complement strand
AGTGACCGTGGCCCAGCTGCGCCGGCACCTGCTGCCGGTGCTCGACCGGGACGTGCTGCTGGTCACCGACGCCCACCCTGCCTACAGATCATTTGCTCTGGGAGCCGGAATATCGCACGAGGCCGTCAACGTCAGTAGCGGCGAAAGAGTGCGCGGCGCCGTACACGTCCAGAACGTGAACGCCTATCACCGCCGTTTCCGTCAGTGGCTGGCGCGGTTCAATGGAGTCGCATCAAAATACCTGCCGAACTATCTTGGCTGGCAGTGGGCGCTCGATGGTCCGCGCATCAAGACGGTCGAACGGCTGCTATCTGCGGCGCTGGGTGTGTTCAGTACAGCGAGCCCACACTGAACGGTGACAGCGCCTTTTTTA
>NZ_JANUHA010000060.1 GCF_024753255.1 Massilia agri | reverse complement strand
AGCCCGGACATTGACGGGCTCGTGCGTGATCCCGGCGTCGGCGGCAAACCGGACATAAGCTGCGGCGCCATCGCTGATGAGCAGCCCGTCGTGGGCCAGCACCGGCCGCAGGCAGCTGCGTAGTTGCGGCGCGGTCACGGGACCCCGTCCCGTATGAAAATCCAGCGTCGCGCCACTGCGGTCACGCGCCACCAGCAGGCAATCATGCTCGCGGTTGATGCCGCGCCGACGGGCAGCGCCACCGCGCTTTCTCGGCGGGCGCGTCAGGCTGCGCGATCCCTTCTGCGATTCCAGCCGGTAGGTTTCGTCGGCCTCGACGATTGCCGACAGGATAGCCGGGCGGTGGCGCGCAGCGCCGGGTGCGAACCGGTGGCGCCAGCGAAAGCTGGTGGTGCGATGCACGCCGGTGGCGA
>NZ_JANUHA010000006.1 GCF_024753255.1 Massilia agri | reverse complement strand
GCGCGCGTGAGAATCCGCGCATCTTTTCGCACCACGCCCTGCTAGGATGGCTCCCATCGTCCTGGCCGGAGAGCTGGCTGCAATGAAACAAACCGCCGCATTCCTCATTACCCTCCTCGTGGCTGCAAGCGCATCCGCCTGTCCGGTGTCGAAGGCGCTCGTGGAACGCTATGGCATCAGCGATGGCGGCTTCCTGTCGCCACCTCCCCTTGCAACGTCAAGGGCCGCCCCGTCCCTGTTCCGGATCGCGCTGCCGAAATCGGGCCTGGTGAGCGACGGGTTCGCACACACCCTCTTCGTCGACCGCCAGGCAAACCGGGCGTGGATCCGTCGCACCGGCGGACTGGCGGGCGTGGAGGAATGGTACGGGCCGGTCGACGTCAAGGCCGATTCCCTCGCGGAATGCGGGGACGGCGCGCGGGAGGGCGGGGAACAGCTGCTTGTAGTGATGAAGGATGCAGGCGAAGCGGACGGGCGCCGCCAGCCGGGAACACCGTAGGGGTTTGCCAACTTCGAAGGTGCTGCTATAATGCGTGCCTCGGGCGGCTGTAGCTCAGCTGGATAGAGTACTTGGCTACGAACCAAGGGGTCGTGGGTTCGATTCCTGCCAGCCGCGCCAACTTTTCAAGAAAATGGCTCAGAAGCGATTCTGGGCCATTTTTCTTTTGCGCCCTCGCAGACAGGGATCATCTCGGTGATTTCCTACCTCACTTTGCAAAACGCGCAGGTAAACCGCCCTGTACGCGCGGAAACCGCTGCCTTCCTGCCTCCCCAAACTCAGCAAAAGCGCGCATCTCTCATCCATATCGCGTCTTCGTTCTTTAAACCGGCCTTAATTTGCGCGACCTCGGCGCCGGAATGGCCCTCCTCTTTCTGTAGGACTGTACTGACGTATTTTGAGCAAGCCCAGCAATCTTTTCTGCTCATCAACCTCAAAATGCTGTGCTCTCCTATGAAGAATCGCGCTTTAGCATATCCAATCGGAAATATCTTGTTTTCTGGAATGAACGCCACATATTGACTGTCCAATCAGGCTTTCGCGTGCTTTTCCATGCTCTTTTGATAGCATGAAGTTCCCCGATACTTGAAACCCAAGCTGCAGGACGCGGCTGATTCTATGCGAGGAAAGAAATGAAAAAATCTCTGATTGCTGCAATTGTGTTGGCTTCCGCTTCGTTCGGTTCGTCGGCTGTCATGGCCCAGGACGTCATCGGCGATTCCCCACAAGCACTGAACCTGGTCGATAACAGCGCCTTCTTCGGCGACACCTTCGCCGCTGATAACGAGGGCAACACCTTTGCCGACCAGTTCACCTTCACCATCGACGGCGACATCGGCATGAACCTGAATGCGATCATCTCGTCGATCAGCGGCAGCGCCGACACCGGCCTGGACATCACCGACCTGGCCCTGTATGGCGAAGACGACGTCCTGATCTCGACCGGTACCTCGATGATGAGCGGCGAAATGGACGTCTGGAGCATCTCGGCCGACAACCTCGCCGCAGGTAACTACTACCTGCAAGTCAGCGGCACCATGGTGTCGGATACCGGCGCATCGTTCGGCGGCGCCATGATGCTGGCTCCGGTTCCGGAACCGGAAACCTACGGCATGATGCTGGGCGGTCTCGGCGTCCTGGGCTTCCTGGCACGCCGCCGCAAGGCAAAGCAAGCCTAAGCCTCGCCCGGACCTTTGGGTAATCGACGGAAGCGCGCAAGCGCTTCCGTTTTTTATTGGCGCTGTCACCGTCAGGTGTAGAAATTGAACTGTTGAGCTGAGCAGATGTCCAAGCTGGACCGTCAGGAGGGATCATGCGCTCGCCAGGATTTTGTCCACCTGCTTCGGCAGTTGCCCATGCTCAACAGGCAGCAACGCTCGCGGTTGCTGGCAGCGCTGTGAATGCCTACCACCAGCGTCTGCGCAGCTGGCTGGCGCGCTTTCACGGCGTGGCCTCGCGCTACCCGCCGAACTACCCCGGCTGGCGCTGGGCGCTGGATGGGGAAAGGATCGCGACACCCGAGCGTCTCCTGAGAGCGGCGGTCGGGATTTTCCACACATAATGAGGACAGCGCCTTTTTTATGGCGCTGTCACAGCCCAGTGTGGGCCTGCCGTGCCGAAGACGCCCGGCGCCGCGGATCGCGGCTCAGGTACGCAGCTTCTTGATGATGCTGCGGTTCCCCAGGATCTCCTCGATCTGCTCGAAGCGCACCGGCTTGACCATGTGATGGTCGAAGCCGGCCTCGAAGGCCAGCTGGCGGTCCTTCTCCTGCCCCCAGCCCGTCACCGCGATCAGCACCGTCATCGCCCCGCAAGGCAGATTGCGGATGCCGCGCGCCAGGTCGTAGCCCGACATGTGCGGCAGCCCGATGTCGAGGAAGGCGTAGTCCGGACAGAAGCGCGCCGCCGCGGCCAGCGCATCCGGGCCATTGTGGGTGATCACCACGCTGTGCCCCATGGCGGTGAGCAGCGCCCCGATGCTGTTGACGAAATCGACGTTGTCGTCGGCCAGCAGGATGCGGTAGCTCTCGGTACTGATGAAAGCGGCCGGGGTCGGCTTGGTGATCGGCTCGGGATCGACCACGATCGGCAGGCGCACCACGAAGCGGCTGCCCTGCCCCAGGCCCTCGCTGAAAGCCTGGATGGTCCCGCCATGCAGCTCGACGAGCTTGCGCGCCAGCGACAGGCCGACGCCCAGGCCGGCCACGCTGCGCTCCAGGGTCGAGTCGACCTGCACGAACATCTCGAACACCGAATCGAGCATGTCCGGCGCCAGGCCGATGCCGGTGTCCGCCACTTCCAGCACCAGGGTCTTGTCCTCGACGCCGGCGCTCAGGGTGACGCGCCCGCCGCGGTTGGTGTACTTGGCCGCGTTGTTCAGGAGGTTCGACAGGATCTGGGCCAGGCGCGTGGCGTCGCCATGCAGGAACACCGGGCGGTCCGGCAGGTCGATCACCAGCTCGTGCCCGTGCAGCTCTATATAGGAGCGCACCACCTCGAGGGCGTCGTTGACCACCGCCTTCAGCTCCACCCGCCCCATCTTGATGGTGAACTTGCCGGTGTTGATGCGCGAGACGTCCAGCAGGTCGTCCACCAGGCGCACCATCTGGCGCAGCTGGCGTTCCATGATGTCGGTGGCGCGCTGGGTCGCCTGGGCGTCGCCGCTGCGGATGCGCAGGATGTCCAGGCCGGTGCGGATCGGCGCCAGCGGATTGCGCAATTCGTGGGCCAGCGTCGCGAGGAATTCGTCTTTCCTGCGGTCGGCCACCTTCAAGGCCTGCTCGGCGCGCTCGCGCACCGTCATCTCGTGTTCCAGCGTGCGGTTGGCCGCCTGCAGGGCGTCCGAGCGCCGTCCGATCTCGGCCAGCATGTCGTTGAAGGCTTCGACCAGCACGCCGATCTCGCCCTTCTCGCGGCCGGGCACCCGCAAGGTGAAGTCGCGCCGCAGCATCACCTGGCGCGCCACCTGGGTCACGGCCTGCAGCGGACGGGTGATCGAGGCCTGCAGGCGCGAAGCCACCAGGGCCGCGATCACCAGGGCGCCCAGCATCACGCCGCCCAGGATGGCGCCGTAGCTCAGCACCCGGTCGAACAGGCCGTAGCGCGAGCGCAAGTAGACGGTGCCGAGCGGCTCGCCGTTTTCCACGATGGGACGGAACACGACCAGTTCGCCGCGCTCGATGCGGTGGCCGGCCGCTTCCGGGCGCGCCGGGAAGCTCGCGCCGGCGCCCTCGCGCGACCAGGTCGCGAAGCGCTGGCCGCTGTTGGTATAGATGGCGCCGGCCATGATCTGCGGACGCACCCGCAGCACGGCAAGGTTGCGGGCGGCGCTGGCGCTGTCGTTGAACGAGACCGCCGGGGCGGCGACGTTGGCGATGATGTCGGCCTGGGTGGCGAGGTCGTCGATCCAGACCCGCTGGGCCGAGCGGGCGTCCACCACCAGCATGGCGACAAAGGCCGTGAGCAGCGCCACGATGGTGGTCGCCACGGCCATGAGAATGAGTTTGCTGCGCACCGAACCGGTATCGTGGGTGCTCATCACGACCCTCCCTTCTGGACCCGGTTCGCGACGGTCAGGAGGCGCGAACTGAGTTTGACGTTCTTGCGATCCGCGGCATCGAGCGACACGTCGAAGCGCACGCGTTCGTCGATGATGCGGAAGTTGATCACGCTGCCCTGGCGCAGGCCGCCCTCGCATTCGGTGACGGTCAGGAAGGCGCCGGACGCGGCGCGCAGGACGCGGGCGCAGCGTTCGCCGTCGCCGCCGGCGACGAACAGCAGGTGCGCGGGCGGCAGCGCCTCGTTATCGGCTACCCGCCGCACCACGATCGGCCGTCCGGCCACGACCCTTCCGGCCGCGATGCGGGACAGTTCGGCAGCCATGTCGTCCGAGCCGACCACGGCGATGAGCAATGGCCCGCCCGGCTCGGTGAAGGCATTCGGAGGAAACTCGGCATAGCCGAGGAATTTGTACAGGAAGGCGGCCTTGACCCGCCGCTCCAGCGCCGGCGCATCCGGCGCGGCGCCAGAAGCCGGTGCGGACGCCATGGATCCCGCGGCCGCCAGCACGAGCGGCAACGCCAGCGCCCGGCAAGCCAGGCGGCGCTTTCGGTCGGGAGGAATGTTCGTCATGTTGTTTATCGATCAGAAACGCAGCGAAGCGCTGGCGAACACACTGCGCTCGGCCAGTTGGCGCATGCCCGCCGTCCCGAATTCGGGATGGCGCGCATGCAGCAGATTACGGCCCGCCAGGGCCAGTTCCAGTTCAGGTCCCGCCTGCCAGGCCAGCCTGGCGTCCAGCTCATGATAGCCCGGCACGGCCGGCCGCGGCAGGCGCGCGACGCGCCGCAGCAGAAAATCGGCGGTCAGGCCCGGCAGGATGTCGTGCGCGGAGCGCAGGCTCCAGTAGTGGCGCGGATCGTTGGTCGCCAGGCCCGCGCGCGCCGAAGCGTCCATGCTCGCGCCGGCGACACCGGTGTCGATGTCCTGCCACACCCCGCCCGCCATCAGGCGCCAGCCGCGCGCCGCCTGCCAGCTGCCCCACAGCTCGATGCCGCGCGCCCGGCCGTGGCCGAGGTTGCGGAAGGTCGCGGGAAGGCCCGCCCGTGGCTCCAGGGTGCGCAGGCGCGCATAGTCGCTGTAGAACAGGGTCGCCGACCAGGACAGGGCGCCGGTCGGCTGGGCGCGCCAGCCGAGTTCGAACACCTCCGCCGTCTCCGAGTCCATCTCCGGGCTTTCCGCGACCAGGTAGCGCTCGCCGTTCGAAGCCGGATCCGCCAGGCGCAGGTCGCGATCGATCCGGGCCGGGGCGCGCACCGTGCGCGAGGCCGCCGCCCACAGCATGGCGCCGGGGGCGGCATCCCAGGCCAGGCGCAGGTTCGGGAGGAGTTCGGTGCCGGTGTAGTCGTTGTGCTCGAGTCGCAGGCCGGCCGTCGCGCGCAGCCGGGGCGCGAGCGTGACCTCGTCCTGGGCGAACAGGTTCATCCAGCGCAGCGTGCGCCGGGTCGGCGCGAACTGCAGCACCGGACCGTTCTGGAAGCGGTCGCGCCCGTGGCGGTAGCCGCCGCCCCAGGTCAGGGCGTGGCGCTCGCCCAGGGTTGTGGCGAGCTGGGCCTCCAGTTCGACGGTGTCGAGGTGGTGGCGCCCGACGCCGAACTGGTCGCGCCGCGACTGGTCGAACCAGGTTTGCAGCCGCAATTCGGTAGCGTCGCCGAGGCGGGTGTCGTAGCGCGCGCCCAGGTTGCCGCCCGAGAAATCCACGCGCGACTCGCTGCTGGAAGCGCGCTGGGCGCCCTGGAAGACGTCGCCGCTGAGGGTGAAGGACTGCTCGTCCACGCCCCAGTCGAGCCGGAAGCCGGCCTGCCGCCTGGCGGTGCTGCCCTTGCCGATGGCGAAGGCTTCCGCGGCCGGAACGTCGGCGTGGTCGCGCTTGGCCCAGGCCCGCAGCCAGGCGCCATTGCCCAGGCGGGCGCCGTAGCGCGCCGCGACACCGTGTTCGCGCTTGCCGCCGTAGCCCTGGACCAGGCCGCCCTGGGTGTCGGCGGCGCTCCTGGTGATGACGTTGATGACGCCGTTGACCGCATTCGTGCCCCAGATGGTGCCGCCCGGTCCGCTGATCACCTCGATCCGTTCGACGTCCGCCAGCGGGAGGTCGAGCGCGTCCCAGAACACCCCCGAGAACAGCGGCGAATACACGCTGCGCCCGTCGACCAGCACCAGCAGCTTGTTCGCCAGCTGCGAGGAGAATCCGCGCGCGCTGATCGCGTAGTCGCGTCCGCCGGCGAGCGCCACCTGCAGGTTGGGCGCCAGGCGCAGGGCTTCGGGGAGGGAGGTGGCGCCCGAACGGGCGATGTCGGCGCCGCTGATCACATAGAGCGCGGCCGGGGCGCTGGCCAGCCTGCCCGGCTGGCGCGACACCGAGGTGACCACGATGCTGGACAGCTGCTCCAGGGAATAGTCCGCCAGGGGCAATGCCTCCTGGGCGGCAGCCTGCCCGCTCGCCGCGTGCGACAGAACCAGGGCCGCACAAGCGCAGGCGAACAGGGAAGGTTTTAACATAGTTGCCATCCTAGAACATTTTCTATCTTGCACCAAGCGTGCGCAGGTGGAGCGCGTGCCCCGTCGCGCCGATGCGACGACCCGCTTGACAAATGAAACTTATCAATATTCCTGATGGCGGTCATTACAAATATAAATTGGACGAATTTACTGCGGTGCAGCATCATGCTTCCTGTCTCCTCTATTCTCCTCCAAGGAAATAGATTCAGCCCGCTTCTCCGGAAGCGGGCTTTTTTTTTGCCCCGGCGGCAAGCGGCGAGCCGCCCTCCCGCGCACGGGAGCGAAAAGGCAACACTGTGGCATTTGGTGTACGATGGCCGCCATGTTTTCGTTCCTACAACACTCCGCCCATGCCTGAGAACGTCCTGTCCCCGCGCGTCGCCGCCTCCTATGACTGGTCCACCAGCGTCCTGGGCGAGCCCGCGCGCTGGCCCGCCCCCTTGCGCGTGGCCGCCGATCTCTTGCTGAACTCTCCCCTGCCCGGCCTGCTGGTCTGGGGCCGTGAAACCGTGCTGGTCTTCAACGAAGCCTATTCCGCCCTGGCCGGCATCGGCTGCGGCCGCGTGCCCGGCGGCGCGGTGCCCTCGGTGCTGCCGCCTCCGCTCTCGAGCGCCGGCGCCGCCCTGCAGCAGGCCTGGTCCGGCCAGGCGGCCATGGTCGCCGGCGCCGCCCCGGCCTTCCGCCATGCGGACGGCATGCGCGAGCACCGCTGCGACATGTGGCTGACCCCGGTCCACGACGGCGCCCAGGTTGCCGGCGTCATGATCGTCCTGGCCCCGCCCGCCCCGGCGGCGAGCGCGCCCGAGTCGCCTCCGGAAGACGCCAGCCTGCGCATCCTGGTGGTCGAGGACAACCTCGATTCCCAGTACCTGGTGTGCGAGATGCTCAAGGCCTTCGGCCACGAGGCGGACGGCGTGGCGCATCCGAACGACGCCCTCGACCTGCTCGGCAGCCGGCGCTACGACGTGCTGTTCTCGGACGTCAGCCTGCCCGGCATGTCGGGGGTCGACCTGGCGCGCCAGGCCGTCGGCAACCAGCCGACGCTGAAGGTGATCTTCGCCTCGGGCTACGGCGACACCCTGCTGCGCCACCTCGACTTCCCCTACCTGTCGCTGCAGAAGCCCTACGAGCTGGACCAGCTCCAGGATGCCCTGGCCAAGGTCGCGCGCCTGCCGGCGCACGGCGGATAAGAGGCGCGGGCCCGGTCTTGCCTTTTGTGAATGCGCCCCAAGCCGGCCTGGCTGGGCTACAATGGCCCGGCCCGGATTCCCGTTTGCCGCCGCCGGCCCGGCGCGGCGCACCGCATTCCCAGCCCAGCCAGCGATGATGATCCCGACCGAAGCCATCGGCAGCATCCCCCGCCCGCCCGAACTGGTCGCCGCCGTGCGCGCCGGCCTCGACGCGCGCGCGCTTGCGCCGCTGCTCGACGAAGCGGTGCGCGCCACCGTGGCCGCCCTGGAAGCGACCGGTGCGCCGGTGGTCTGCGACGGCGAGCAGGGCAAGCTGGAGAACTTCTGGAGCTACCCGGTCCACGGCGCCCCGAATGCGGCGCCGGACGGCTTTCGCATCCCGGCGAAACTGTCCTCGGACGACGCCGCCCGCCACCGCATGCCGCGCCTCACAGCCGGGCCTTTCCGCTACCAGTGCTATGCGGACAGCTTCCTGGTCGCCGCACGCCGCCACGCCACCAGGCCGCTCAAGCAGGCCGTGATCTCCCCGTCGGCCCTGTCCCTGATGTATCCGCCCGACGGCATCCCCGGCTACCCGCGCGAGCAGTTCCTGGAAGACCTCGTGCGCGAGCACGAGACCGAGATCCGGCGCTGCCTGGCCGCCGGCGCGCACAAGGTGCAGGTCGATTTCGCCGAAGGTCCGCTGGCGATGCGGCTCGACCCCAGCGGTGCCCTGCTGGCCAGCTTCGTCCACCTGAACAACCTGGCCCTGCGGCGCTTTTCCGGCGCCGATCGGGCCCGGATCGGCCTGCACGTCTCGCCGCTGGGCATCCAGCCGCCCGGCGGCATCGATGACGCGCAGGAGGGCGAGGTCGACTACGCCGAACTGCTGCCGGCCCTGTTCGAGATCCGCGCCGGCAGCGTCTACATCGCCATGGCCGGCCAGCCCGACCCCGAGCGCGTGCTGCGCATCGCGCGCGACTACGCGCGGCCCGAGCAGCGGGTGTTCGTCGGCGTGACCAACCCGGCCGAGCCGCGGGTCGAAAGCGCGCGCCAGGTGGCCGACCGCCTGCTGCTGGCGGCCGAATACCTGGGCATCGGGCGCCTCGGCAGCACCGACGACAGCGGCTTCGCGCCCTTCTACGACGACACCCGCATCTCGCGCGACACCGCCTTCGCCAAGATCCGGGCGCGGGTCGAGGGCACGGTCCTCGCGCGCAGCATCCTGGAGCAGGCCGCATGAGCGACGAACACGAGCTCGAGATGATGCGCTCCGCCGCACTGCGCAATGCCCAGAGCGTGCTGGCCGCGCGCCAGCGCGCCGAGGAAGAGCTGATCGCCGCCCAGGACGCGCTGCGCCGCGCCAGCGAGCGCATGGAGAACATGCTCGAGAGCCTGTCCGACGGCTTCTGCGCGGTCGACCGCGACTGGCGCATCACCTATATCAACGGGCGCGCCCTGCAGATGATCGCCCCGCTCGACAAGAGCCGCGCGGGCCTGGTCGGGCGTAATCTGTGGGACGAGTTCGAGGACCTGCACGGCACCTCGGTGGCACAGGACTGCCTGCGTGCGATGCAGCAGCGCGAGACCGTGGTGCGCGACTTCTACTACCGGCGCCTCGGCTGCTGGCTGGAGATGCGCCTGCATCCCTCGCCCGACGGCCTGACCCTCTACTTCCAGGACATCACTCAGAGGAAGCTCGACCAGCAGGCCCTGGTCGAGAACAACAACCGCCTGCAGGTGGCGCTGGCGGCCGGGCGCCTGGGCGACTGGCGCTGGGACGCCGCCACCGACCGGGTGCTGCTGGGGCCGCGCGCGGCCGGCATCCTCGGCCTGCCGGCCGACACCCCGCTGCCCTGGCCGCAGCTGCGCGCCCGCCTGCACCCCGAGCACCGCCTGCAGGTACGCCGCGCCGTGTTGAAGGCCTTCAAGGCGCGGGCCGACCTGAACATCGAGTGCCGTCTCTCGCCCGATGCGCCCGGCCAGCAGGAAGCGCGCTGGGTGGCCCTGGTGGGCCGCCCCGACTATGCCGGCGCCCAGGATCTGCTGGCCGGCATGACCGGCGTGGTGCAGGACATCAGCGGGAGGAAAAGCGCCGAGGACACCCTGCGCCAGAGCGAGGAACTGCTGCGCGCCCTGGCCAATACCATCCCGCAGCTGGCCTGGATGGCGGGCGCCGACGGCGCCATCGTCTGGTTCAACGACCGCTGGTATGCCTATACGGGGCGCACGCCCGAGCAGAGCGTGGGCTGGGGTTGGCAGGACGCGGTGGCGCCCGACGCGCTGGCCCGGCTCGACCAGCGCTGGCGCGAGACCGTCCGGCGCGGCGAACCCTTCGAGATGGAATACCCCCTGCGCGGCGCCGACGGCCAGTACCGCTGGTACCTGACCCGGGTGAGCGCGGTGCGCGACCGCCATGGCCGGGTCCAGCGCTGGTTCGGCACCAATACCGACGTCGACGACGTCAAGCGCACCGAGCAGGCGCTGCGCGACGAATCCCACGTGCTCGAACTGCTCAACAGCACCGGCAGCATCCTGGCGTCGACCCGCGACCTGCGCTCGCTGCTGCGCGCCGCCACCGAGGCGGCCCTCGGCATCAGCGGGGCGCGCTTCGGGGCCTTCTACCACGTCGCCGAGGAAGGCGAAGGCACCCTGTTCTCGACCACGGCGCCCGGCGGCGAGGCCATGGCCCGGTTCACCCAACTGCCGCTGGCCGAGGCCCTCGCGCGCTTCGGCCCGGCCCTGCAGGCGCGGCGCACGCTGCGCGCGGCCGACCTTGCCCTGGCGCCGGCGCTGGCGGGACCCGGACTGCCCTTCTGGCCGGTCGCCAGTTTCATGGCGGTGCCCGTGCTGGCGCCGTCCGGCGAGCTGCTCGGCGCCATGCTCTTCGGCCACCCGGACGCGGACGTGTTCAGCGAACGCAGCGAGCGCATCGTCACCGGCATTGCGGCCCAGGCCGCGATCGCGGTCGACAATGCCCGCCTCTACGAGGCCACCGCGCGCGCCGCCGAGGAGCGCAAGGTGCTGCTCGAGAACGAGCGCGAGGCGCGCGCCGAGGCCGAGCGCAGCAGCCAGATGAAGGACGAGTTCCTGGCCACCCTCTCGCACGAGCTGCGCACCCCGCTCTCGGCCATCCTCGGCTGGTCGCAGGTGCTGCGGCGCGGCAGCCGCGACGGCGCCGACCTGCAGCGCGGCCTCTCGACCATCGAGCGCAATGCGCGCGCCCAGGCCCAGCTGATCGAGGACCTGCTCGACATGAGCCGCATCACCTCGGGCAAGGTGCTGCTCGACATGCAGACCATCAACCCCGCCGCCTTCATCGACGCCGCCATCGAGACGGTGCGGCCGGCGGCCGACGCCAAGCACATCGTGCTCGAGAAGCGCTACGACCCGCAGGCCGGCGGCCTGCTGGTGGCCGGCGACAGCGGCCGCCTCCAGCAGGTGATCTGGAACCTGCTGTCGAACGCGATCAAGTTCACGCCGCGCGAGGGGATGGTGGCGGTCGAGATCGCGCTGCGCGAGCTCGAGGGCGCCGACACGGTCGCGATCACGGTGCGCGACAACGGCGCCGGCATCCGGCCCGAATTCATCACCCACGTGTTCGAGCGCTTCCGCCAGGAAGACGCGTCCATGACGCGCCGCCATGGCGGCCTGGGCCTTGGCCTGTCGATCGTCAAGCACCTGGTCGAACAGCATGGCGGCACGGTCCATGCGGAGAGTCCGGGCGAGGGCCAGGGGTCGAGCTTCACGATCGAGCTGCCGCGCGCACGGGCGCCGGCGGGACGCGCCGAGCGTACCCTTCCCGCGCCCGCGCAGGCCGAGCCGGAGCCCCAGGAAGCGGCGCCGCACGACCTCGCCGGCCTCACGGTGCTGGTGGTCGACGATGCGCGCGACGGCCGCGAGCTGATTGCGCGTATCCTGACGGATTGTCACGCCCGGGTGCGGGTGGCGGCTAGCGCGCGCGAAGCCTTCGACGCCTTGCGCGCCCACCGGCCCGACGTATTGATCAGCGACCTGGGCATGCCGGAATTCGACGGATTCGAGCTGATCGGCTGGGTGCGGGCGCTGCCGCGCGAAGCCGGCGGCCAGCTGCCGGCCATCGCCCTGACGGCTTTTGCCCGCCCGGAAGACCGCCTCAAGGCGCTGGAAGCGGGTTTTTCGACCCATATTTCGAAGCCGGTCGAGCCGGGCGAACTGATTGCGGCGGTGGCGTCGGTGGCCGGGCCGACGGTGCGCCGGGCCGCCGGGAATACGCGCGCACACGGTCCTTGACGCTCCTACCCGGACACGCGGCGCTGTCCTACAAGAAATTTTGTAGGGTTTGCTAGACTATGAAGAGATGGGATGCGCCTATTCCGATGGGAAATGCGGCGATCCCCCCAGAGTAGAAGAGACGAGCATGCCGAGCAGACAAGACATTTTGAACGCGAAGATCCTGGTGGTGGACGACTCGCCCGACAATATCGAGCTGATGGAAGAGATATTGCGCGAGGAAGGCTACACCTGTGTCAGTTCGACGATGCTGCCGGAGCAGGTCTGTCCCTTGCACCGGGAGCACAACTACGACCTGATCCTGCTCGACCTGCAGATGCCCGGCCTGAACGGCTTCCAGGTCATGAAGGGCCTGAAGGAAATCGAACAGGGCGGCTACCTGCCGGTCCTGGCCCTGACCGCCCAGCCCAGCTTCAAGATCGCCGCCCTGGAAGCGGGCGCGCGCGACTTCATCAGCAAGCCCTTCGACCTGCTGGAGGTGCACAAGCGCATCCACAACATGCTGGAAGTGCGCCTGCTCTACAAGGAACTGGCCCAGTATTCCAAGGCCCAGCAGGAACTGGCCCTGCACGACGCCCTCACCGGCCTGCCCAACCGCCGCCTGCTGGAAGACCGCATCGAAACCGCCCTCCAGCACGCCAACCGCAGCCATGCCAAGGCCGCGGTGATGTACCTCGACCTGGACGGCTTCAAGGCGATCAACGACACCTATGGCCACGCCTACGGCGACGACATCCTCAAGATGGTGTCCCAGCGCCTGCTGTCGAGCTCGCGCAAGGAAGACACGGTGGCGCGCCTCGGCGGCGATGAATTCATGGTCGTGCTGGGCGACATCCACACCCTGGCCGACGCCCAGGGCCCGGCCGCCAAGCTGGTCGAAGCCCTGTCGGAACCGTATTTCATCAACGACCTGACCCTGCGCCTGTCGACCTCGATCGGCATCAGCATCTACCCGGACGACGCCGACACGGTGGACGCCCTGATCAATATCGCCGACTACGCCCTGTACGAGGCCAAGCGCGCCGGCAAGAACCGCTTCTGCTCGCCGGCGGCGAACCGCCAGGGCGCGTCCAAGATGCCGGCCGCCCAGGCCGCCACGCCGGCCGTGGAGATGGCGGCGCCGCACCGCTGAGCCATCCTGCCTGCCACGCCCTGCTGTTGCGGGGTGTCCGGCTTCACCCCTGAACATGTGTTGCCCGCGGCCTTGACGCCGCACGCTCTACGGAAAACGGGCCACCGGCAGCTTGCGCCACCGGTGGCCCGTTTTCTTGAAACCGGAAACCCGAGGCTCAGCGGTTGCCGCCTTCGCCCTTCTGCAGGTAGCCGGTACGAATCGCCGCCGTGCCCAGCGCCTCCTCGTTGTGCGCCTCGATGGCCTTGGCGTGCTGGTGGTCGGTGCTGGCGTCGACCTTGTCCGGCGCCACCTCGATGCGCGTGATGCCGGCGTCGACCGAGATCGGGTCGCTGGCCGGGAAGGTCATCTCGACGGCGTCGTCGAGCAGGCCCTCTTCCGCCTGCTGCTTCGAAGACATGCCTTCGCAGCCGGACAAGGCCTTGATGGCGATGGCATAGTTCACCACCTGCAGGTTGGCCAGATCGCCGACCGTGTGCACGCCGATGCCGGCGAAGGCCTGTGCCTGTTGTTCGTTGACACCGCACAGTGCGGTCAAGGGTGCATTGACCAGCTCGCTAAACGATTTGCCGTGGAATTGTTGATTTACGATAGAGTCGATATTCATAGGATGTCCTTTCATGTAGGCAGCCCCGTCCTTCGTGAATACGGTTGAACTGGACGATTCCACTATCGCACAAGCCCCGTGTGGCGTATGTGCGGCACCGTACATCGTCCCGTGCGCACGATTGAGTTTTTTGCTTAAGTGCACTGATTTGGGCGTGATATCATCCTTTGTTATTACGACCAATTTCTTAAACGAAACAATCTTTGCTCTGATATTCTTTGCTGAAGGCACGACCCTTTTGGCGAAAGCATCGCAACCATCGTGGCACACACCGATAAACCGAAGATCTTGGTCGTCAACGACGACGCCGCCAGCCTCCTTGCGCTGACCAGCCTGCTCGACCAGTGGGCCGACGAGAGCAATTACGCCGTCCATTCCGCCCGTTCCGGCCAGGAAGCCCTGCGCCAGGTGCTGCTGCACGATTTCGCCGTGATCCTGCTCGACGTGAACATGCCCGGCATGGACGGCTTCGAGACCGCCGAGGCGATCCACCAGCGCGCCCGCTCGGCCGACATCCCGATCATTTTCGTCACCGCCTTCCTGGCCGACGAGATCGATCGCCTGAAAGCCTACCAGCGCGGGGCCGCGGACTTCCTGTTTACCCCGGTGATCCCCCAGGTCCTGCACGCCAAGGTCTCGGTGTTCGTGGCCCTGGCCATGAAGAACGAGCAGCTCAAGCGGCAGGCCGAGAAGCTGTCCCAGCGCACCACCGAGCTGACCGCGACCAACCGCCGCCTGGTGCGCGAGATGGAAGAACGCCGCGATGCGGAACGCAAGAGCCACGCCAAGGACGAATTCCTGGCCATGCTCGGCCACGAATTGAGGAATCCCCTGTCGGCGATCAGCAGCGCATCGAGCCTCATCGGCCTGCCGGGCGCGAACAGCGAGACCGTCGGCCGCGCCAAGCAGATCATCCAGCGCCAGAGCCAGCACCTGTCGCGCATCGTCGACGACCTGCTCGACCTGTCGCGCGCGATGTCGGGCAAGATCCTCCTGGCGCGCAAACCCACCGACCTGGCCAACCTGGTCGCCGGCTGCATGGAAACCTTCCGCGCCACCGGCCGCACCGCCGGCTACCGCTTCAGCGTCGACCTCAGCCCCGGCTGGGTCGACGGCGACCCGACCCGCCTCGAGCAGATCACCTCGAACCTGCTCGACAATGCGCTCAAGTACACGCCGAGCGGCGGCAACATCGACATCCAGCTGGTCCAGGAAGGCGGGGACGTGGTCCTGAACGTGCGCGACAACGGCGTCGGCATCCCGGCCGAGCTGCTGCCCCAGGTCTTCGACGTCTTCGTGCAGGGCGCGATCTCGATCGACCGCTCCCAGGGCGGCCTGGGCATCGGCCTGTCCCTGGTGCGCCGCCTGGTGGAACTGCATGGCGGCAGCGTCAGCGCACACAGCGAAGGCAGCGGCCACGGCAGCACCTTCACGATCCGCCTGCCGCGCACCGAGCCGGCGCTCGCGACGCAGGCGCCGCAGACGACGCATGGCGACAACAGCGGCAAGCCCTCGGTCCTGCTCATCGAAGACAATGAAGACGGCCGCGAGATGATGGCGACCATGCTGGCCGCCCACGGCTTCCCGGTCGACCAGGCGGCCGACGGCCTGCAGGGCGTGGCCGCAGCAATGGCCAAGCTGCCGGCCGCGGCGCTGGTGGACATCGGCCTGCCCGGCATCGACGGCTATGAAGTGGCGCGCCGGCTGCGCATGGACCCGGCCACGCGCGGCATCCGCCTGATCGCCCTCACCGGCTACGGCCTGGCGGAAGACCAGCGGCGCGTGCTGGAAGCCGGCTTCGACCAGCACCTGGTGAAGCCGGTCAGCATGGAGCAGTTGCTGGAAGCATTGGCGCCGGCCAGCGTGCAGGCGCACGCGGCGTAAAAACCACCGCCGTACCGTAGGGTGGGCCTGGGCGGCCCCGCGAGTCCCCCGCCCACGCGTTCAAGCAGCCGGTGCACAGCCGCGCCGCGTCCCTTGAAACGGGAGTTGAACGCGCGGTCGGCAGAGCCGACCACCCTACGCAACTCCTTACTGCAGTTCAGCGGCGCGCGCCGCCATTTCTTCGCCCAGGGCCTTGAGGTCCAGCTTCAGTTCCTTCATCTTCGGGAACATTTCCTTCTCTTCTTCCTCGACGTGGTGGTCGACCAGCTCGCCCAGCACCTTCACCTTGGCGTCGTACAGGTCGTCGCCCGGGTCCATCTCCTGGATCTGGGCGATCAGGTCCTTGGCCGACGCGTGTTCGACCACGGCCTCGTCCACCATGTCCTCGGTTTCCTCGGTCGCCTCGCGCACGGCCGGATACAGGATTTCCTCTTCGATCGTGGTGTGCATGGTCAAGGCCTGGCAGATCTCGTCGGCCAGCTTCTTCTTGCTGACCTTGGCGCGGTCGGTCATGTTCTCGAACTTCTCGAACATCTCGTGCACTTCGCGGTGCTGCGCCGTGAGCAGCGTGATGGCATCCTGCGCTTTGTTTGCGGTCGTCATGGTAATACCCCCATTGTTGTTGAGTAGCGTGGCTGGCGTGCAACCAGCCCACGCCTCCAGCTTCGCCCGAAACTGCTGTGTACACCGTTCGGCAACGCACGCTGGTCCCGGCACATGGGAGATCCGCTTTGCGCGCCGCCCCATCGCCAACTGTTGTATTATTTTGGGAAACATTTAACCCGAGCCTACGATGACCGAACCGGCACATCCGCAGCCCGCACCTGGCGCGGACCGCACCGCTGACCTCGCCGAAATGCTGGGCTATCTCGCCGCCTGCTGGGACGAGGAACGCCGCCTGCTGGCGCGCCAGCTGCACGACAGCCTCGGCTCGTCGATGACGGCACTGACGATGCACCTGGCGCTCCTGACGCAGCACATCCCGGCCGATAACAAGGCGATGAGCGACCGCAGCGCGCAGATGAAGACGCTGCTTGCGAACATCATCGAGACCAACCGCAAGATGCAGCTCGAGCTGTGGAACGACAAGCTCGAGTTCCTCGGCCTCAAGGCCGCGCTGGCCGAGCTGGTGCCCGCCTGGGGCGCCGCCAACGGCGTCCAGGCCCGCGCCAGCCTGCCGGACGAGGACGGCAGCTATACGCGCACCCAGGGCGTGGTGCTGCTGCGCTGCGCCGAGGAAGGCCTGCGCAACGTGGCCGCCCACGCGCAGGCGACCGAGGTCGAGGTGGTGCTGGACGACGACGGAGACCAGGTCATGCTCACCGTGCGCGACAACGGCCGCGGCCTGCCGAAGCACGACAAGGCCCTCGAATCGAACAGCTGCCACGGCCTGCGCCTGCTGCGCGAGCGCGCCCGTTTCCTTGGTGGGACGCTCGAACTCGGCTCGGGCGAAAGCGGCGGCGCCGTGCTGCGCATGACGCTGCCGAAGACCGCCCCCGCCTGAGCCGGCCGGCCCAGGCAATCAGTGCAGCTTGACCAGCGGCGTCGCGCGCCGCACCAGGAAGCGCGCCAGCGCCAGCACGCCGGTACGCATCGTGCCCAGCACCGCGCGGTGGTGCATCAGGTGCAGGCTCGTGTACATCATGCGCGCCATCGTGCCCTGCACGAACCAGCTGGCGCCGCGCAGTGAGCCCATCAGGCTGCCCACGCTCGTGTCGCGGCCGACCGACACCAGCGAGCCGTAGTCGCGGTACTCGTAAGGCGCCGATTGCGGCGGCTCGCCCTTGGCCTTGCGCAGGAAAGTCGTGACCAGGTAGTCGGCCTGCTGGTGCGCGGCCTGGGCACGCGGCGGCACCGCATTGCCCTTGCCGTCCACGCAGGCGGCGCAGTCGCCCAGCGCATACACGTCCGGCACGCCCTTCACCGCCAGGTGGGCATCGACTTCGACCTGGCCGCCCTTGGCCGTCGGCAGGCCCAGGGTGGCCAGGAGGTCCGGCGCGCGGATCCCCGCCGCCCACACGCACAAGTTTGCCGGATAGACGTTGCCGTCCTTGTCGATCACGCGGTCCTTGTCGATCTGGGTCACGCGGCAATTGGCGACCACGCGGATGCCGCGCTTGGCGAGCAGCTCGGTCGCGGCGGCGGACACCTTTTCCGGCAACGGCGCCAGCACCCGCGGCGCGCCTTCCAGGATGGTGATGCGCACGTCGCGCCTGACGTCCAGCTGGTCGAAGCCATAGGTGACGTAGGCGCCCGAGGCTTCGCGCAGTTCGGCCGCCAGCTCCACGCCGGTGGCGCCGCCGCCGATGATGACGACGTCGAGGCCACTGCCCTTGCCTTCTTCATGATCCTGTTCGGCCGCCAGCATCAGGCGCAGCATGCGCAGGCGGAAACGCTCGGCGTCCTCGGTGGCATTGAGGGAGATCGTGTGTTCCTGCGCGCCGGGCACGCCGAAATAATTGGAGACGCTGCCGATGCCCAGCACCAGCGAGCCATACGTCAGGCGGCGCTCGGGCAGCACTTCGTCGTTCTCAAGAGCGGCGACGATGGCGCCCACGGTGATGCTGCGGTTTTGCGTGTCGAGCGCCGTCATCGGGCCGAACACGAAATTGAAGCCATTGTCGTGCGCCAGCATCTGGTAAGACAGGCCTTCCTGGTGGATGTCCAGGGTCCCGGCCGCCACCTCGTGCAGCGAAGGCTTCCAGATATGGTAGAGCCGGCTGTCCACCAGCGTCACTTTGGAAGGGCCGAGCTTGCGCCCCAGTTTGCAGGCAAGTTCCAGTCCCCCGGCCCCGCCTCCCACGATCACGATATCGCTACGCAAGCTTCACCTCCGTCATGGCGCCCGTCCGGCAATGCCAGCACATGGGCGATGTGGCAATTTTAATACGTAATCACAAGTCACGTTGCGCGGCAGCCTGTTTCGGCCTGCGCGCCGCCATTCCTCCCCGCGCGCTAGCATGCGCTGGACATGTTCAAGGAAGGAAAGGAATCCACGTGACACAGCGCTACCAACCGATCACGCGACTGGGGCTGGGCGGCACCGGTCTCGGCGACATGTACCACAAGACGAGCGAACAATCCGCGAAGGAGACGGTCGACGCGGCCTGGGAAGCGGGCATCCGCTACTTCGACACCGCGCCGCATTACGGCACGGGTCTTTCCGAGCACCGCTTCGGCCAGGCCCTGCGGCAGCGGCCGCGCAGTGAATACACCCTGTCGACCAAGGTCGGGCGCATCCTCATTCCCGACCTGGACGGCAATATCGAGCCGCCCTTCGTCTCCTCGATGCCCTACCGCCGCGTCTACGACTACAGCGCCGATGGCGCCCGCCGCTCGGTCGAGGACAGCCTGCAGCGCATGGGCCTGGGCGCCATCGACATCGTCTACGTGCACGATCTCTCGCCCGACCATTTCGGCGACCGGTTCGATCACTACTACCGGATCGCGGCCGGCCCGGGCGGCGCCTTCGAGGGCCTGGTACGGATGCGCGAGGAAGGCCTGATCAAGGCCTGGGGCCTGGGCGTGAACACGGTCGAACCCTGCCTGCGCGCCCTGCGCGATTCAAACCCGGACATCTTCCTGCTGGCGGGGCGCTACACCCTGATGGAGACCACGCCACTCGACGAACTCTTCCCCCTGGCCGAGAAAAGCGGCGCGCGCTTCGTGCTGGGCGGGCCCTTCAACTCGGGCTTCCTGGCGGGCGGCGACCACTATGACTACCAGCCGGCCAGGCCCGAACACCATGTGAGGCGCGAGCGCCTGCGCGCGGTGGCGGGACGCCACGGCGTCGACCTGGCGGCGGCCGCGCTGCAGTTCGGCGCCGCGCATCCGCTGGTCGCGGCGACGATCCCGGGTGCCAGCAGCACGCGGCACCTGGAGCGCAACGCGGCGCTGATGGATCTGCGGATACCGAAGGATTTCTGGGAGGAGCTGCGCGCCGAAGGGCTGCTGGATGCGCGCGCTCCCTTCCCGGCCTGACTACTGGCCGGGCGGCGGTTGCCAGAGCTCGACCTTGTTGCCTTCCGGGTCGAGCACCCAGCCGAACTTGCCGTATTCGGAATCCTGCACCTCGCCGACCACATTGCAGCCTTCTTCGCGCAAGACCTTGACCAGGCCCTCGACGTCGGCGACGCGGTAGTTGATCGTGAACGGTGCGCTGCTGGCCGGCGGCGGGTCTTCGCCGGGACCGGAGATGCTCCAGATCGTGGTGCCGCCGGTCGGCTTGCCCGCGTCGTCGGTCCAGCTGAAGGCGGCCCCGCCCCAGGGCTGGACATCGATGCCGAGGTGGGTCTTGTACCAGGCGCGCATGCGATCCGCGTCCTGGGCCTTGAAGAAGATGCCGCCGATACCTGTGACGCGTTTCATCCCTGCCCCCTTGTCTTGTTTTGGAGGGGCAAGTCTACACCCGGGCGCACCGGGTGTGTTGCCTTATCGACAGTCTCAGTCGTGGCCGCGGCCGTGGCCCCTGCCGTGGCCATTGCCGTGGCCGCGGTCATGGTCGCGGCCATGCCCACGGTCGTCGTGACGGTCGCGGCGGTCGTGGCGGTCATGACGGTCGTAGCCGCCATGGCGCTCGCGGTAGCGCGGCGCGTAGACGTCCGAATACCAGCGGTCCTGCACGAAGAGCACCGGCTGGCCGCAGGCGCCGTATTTGCGGCAATGCTTGCGCCAGTTCTTGCGGTGGCCCGGCGGCACGCGCAGGTAGACCGGCTGGGCGCGCGCATGGTAGTGGCGCTCGATGATGACCGGCTCGCGCACGTAGACCGGCGGCGGGCCGTAGTAGCCGTCGCCGATGTCGATGCGTCCGTAGAAGCCGGGCTGGCCGACGCTGATGCTGACATTGGTCTGGGCCAGGGCCGGAACCGATGCCGCGGCCAGGGCTGCGCAGAGGAAGAGTGCTTTCATGATGGGTCTCCGTGTGTCGTTGGCAGGACTTTACCACTGGAAACTGCCAGATTCGGTTCGCCAGGGCACACTCTTACACTCTGTGCATGGTTTCACATCTGCTTACATATTCTTGAACAAGGTCATGAAGGGCTGGCTGACCGCCAGGGTTTCCGGCCGGTTCTTCAGGCGCAGGGTGCCGCGCCCGCTCTCGTCGCGGGTCACCCCGGCGACGCAGCGCAGGTTGACGATCGTCGAGCGGTGGATCTGCTTGAACATGGCCGGGTCCAGCACCTCGAGCAGGTCGCGGATCGGCTTTCTCAGCAGCGCCTCGCCGTCCGCCGTCATCACCACCGTGTACTTGCTGTCGGACTGGAAGTAGGCCACGTCGTCGACCATGATCAGGCGCGTCTCCTGGCCGCGGCTGGCGGTCAGCCAGACCAGGGGCGGCGTCTTCGGCTGCGGCGCCGCCACGGACTGCAGCTGTTGCAGCAGGCTTTGCAGCTGGCGGATGTCCTGGCCGCCGCGCGCCAGGCGCTCGCGCAGCCGCCCCACCGTCCCCGCCAGGCGCTCGCGCGCCACGGGTTTCAGCAGGTAGTCCACGGCGCCGCGCTCGAAGGCGTCGATCGCGTACTGGTCGTAGGCGGTCACGAACACGACCTCGGTCTTCATTCCCGCGTCCAGCATGCTCGACGCCACTTCCAGGCCGGACAGGCCCGGCATGCGGATGTCGAGGAAGGCCACTTCAGGCTGGCAAGCCGCGATGGCCTCCAGCGCGCTGCCGCCGTCCTCGCAGGCGGCGACGATCTCGAGTTCCGGCCACACCTGGCCCAGCAGCTGGACCAGCGATTCGCGCAGCAGCGCTTCGTCTTCGGCGATCACACATTTAGGCATGATGGACTCCTGCTTGCACGGTGTTCGGGACGGTGATGGTGGCCGCCACCCCGCTCGGGAAGTTGGCCACGATCGAGAAGCTGGCCGCGCTGCCGTAGGCCAGGCGCAGGCGTTCGCGGACGTTGCGCAGGCCGACCCCGGTACCGCCGCCCTCGGCGGTGAAACCGCGGCCGTCGTCGGCCACCGTCACGGCCACCGCCGAATGTTCCAACTGAGCCACCTGGCGCGCCAGGATCCACACGGTGCCGCCGCCGGGTTTCGGTTCGAGGCCGTGCTTGATCGCGTTCTCGACCAGGGTCTGCAGCATCATGGTCGGGAACAGCACGCCGCGCAGGGCATCGGGAATGTCGACCTGCAGCTGCAGGCGCGGGCCCATGCGGATCTTGAGGATGTCGAGGTAGGCCTGGGCGCGCTCGAGTTCCTCGCCGATGGTCGAGGGGGCGTCCTCGGTGCGCGGCAGCGAATGGCGCAGGTACTGGATCAGGTTGCCCAGCATCTCGTCGGCGCGCGCCGGGTCGCTGCGGGTCAGCACCTGGGCGCTGGCCAGGGTGTTGTAGAGGAAGTGGGGCTCGACCTGGGCGTGCAGCAGGTTCAGCTTGGCCACCGTGAGTTCCTTCTCGGTGGCGGTCTGGCGTACCTTGGCCGCCTCGCCGCGGCGGCGCTCGGCCACGCGGCGGGTGATGGCGCGAGCGATGGCTTCGGCGTTCTCGAGGTTGGTGCCGTGGTCGACCAGGAACAGGTCGGTCCAGGCCGCGCCTTCGGGCTCGCAGATCAGGGTCACGCTGCCGGCGTCGTCGCCGTTGGGCGTGACGGTGGCCAGGATCTGGTTGCGGCGGGCACCAAAATGATCGAGCGCCCAGTGCGAGGACTGGCTGCGCCCGCCGTAGGGGTCGATGCGGGTGACCTTGGCGCGCACCTGCAGGCTGTCGCGGGCCGAGTCGACGATCTCGGCGCCCGGCAGTTCACGGATGGCGGCATCGATCAGGTCGAAGGCTTCGCCGGCCTCGAAGGGGATTTCGATCTGGCGGCGCTGGCGGTTCGACAGCGTGGTGCTGTTGAGGGCGCCGGCGATCAGGCGCACACGGCGGATGTGCGAGAACACGCCGGAGGCGATCCAGGTGCCGAGCAGCAGGGCCACGAAGGCGAAGTAGCCGCCGGGGTCACGATCGAGCGGCTCGAAAATGGTCTCGTTGATGAGGATGCACAGGAACAGGTAGCTCAGCAGCCATGCGGCGAGCAGCCGGATAAGGTGGAACAGGCTTGCAATCATGATCGTCTCTCAAGGGTCAGGGCAGCGCCAGATTAGTCCTGGTCTTCATTGCCGGGTGACATTATGCGACGGAGCCGGGATAGTGGCGACGAAACCGGGGGCAAGGAGGACAGAAAAACCGTTGCGCCCGCCCCTCACATTCGAGAGAGCCGCTCGCCCGGGGGAGCCGGCAGCCGCTACAATCGCAGGTTGACCGCAACCAGAAAAGGTTTTATCCAGCATGGCAAGCAAGCACATCGTATTCTCATTCGCCGCATTCGCAGCGTTCGCGGCAGCTTCCGCCGCCCAGGCCCAGGTCGGCGCCGCCGTCACCGCGGACATCGGCACCACCGGCCTCGGCCTGCACCTCGTGGTCCCGATGGAGACCACCCTGAACGGCCGCTTCGGCATCAACTACTTCAAGCACGACTTCGACAAGCGCTCGGGCCAGGTCGACTACAAGCTGGACGGCAAGCTGATGACCTTCGACGCCCTGTTCGACTGGTACCTGATTTCGAACAGCAACTTCCGCCTGACGGGCGGCCTGATGTACAACGGCAGCCGCTTCGACGCGCTCGGCAAGCCGGCCGCCGACGGCAAGTTCACCTTCAACGGCAAGACCTATACCGCGGCCGACGTCGGCACCCTGCGCGGCGAAGTGCGCTTCCGCCGCGCCGCGCCTTACCTGGGCATCGGCTGGGGCAATGCCCTGACGCCCAACAAGCGCTGGAACTTCCAGACCGACCTCGGCGTCTACCACCAGGGCAAGGCGCAGGTGAAACTCGGTTCCTGGGGCTGCACCACCTCCGCCACCGTGTGCAACGCCCTCGTGCGCGACCTCGACGTCGAGGAAGTGCGCCTCACCGACGAGGTCTCCGACTACAAGCTCTACCCGGTGCTGCGCGCCAGCGTCTCGTACAGCTTCTGATAGCGTTTTTATATGCATTCGGGCGCGCTACTGGCGTATGATGGAGGCTCATCTCGAGGAGCCATCATGCACCCGCGCCGCGCCCTGATTCCCATGCTCGTCCTTGCCGTGCTGGCACTCAGCGGCTGCAAGGACCAGCGCGAACCCGTCAAGCCGATCGTCGACCTGTCCATCGTTTTGGCGAACTGAAGATTCGCCATGCCGGCGTTGGCTGGTAAACTGCGGCCTGTTCATTTATCCGCCGCAGCTACTCCATGACCTTTGCCTCCCTGGGACTGATCGACCCGATCGTCCAGACCCTCGTTTCGCTCGACTACACCACCCCGACCGCCGTCCAGGAACAGGCGATCCCCGCCGTGCTCGCCGGCAAGGACGTGATGGCCGCCGCCCAGACCGGCACCGGCAAGACCGCCGGCTTTGCCCTGCCCCTCCTGCAACGCCTCGTCAAGAAGACCTCGAAGGTCAGCCCGAACTCGGCGCGCGCGCTGGTGCTGGTGCCGACCCGCGAGCTGGCCGAGCAGGTGCACGAGAGCTTCAAGGCCTACGGCGCCGGGCTGCTGCTCCGCACCATGGTGGCCTACGGCGGCGTCAGCATCAATCCGCAGATGATGAACCTGCGCAAAGGGGTGGACGTGCTGGTCGCCACGCCGGGACGCCTGCTCGACCTGCACCGCCAGAACGCGGTGACCTTCGGCGAGGTGCAGACCCTGGTGCTCGACGAGGCCGACCGCATGCTCGACCTCGGCTTCTCGAAGGAGCTCGACCAGGTCTTCGCGGCCCTGCCGAAGAAGCGCCAGACCCTGCTGTTCTCGGCCACCTTCTCCGACCAGATCCGCGCCATGGCGAATCGCCTGCTGCGCGAGCCGGTGCGCATCGAGGCGACGCCGCGCAACACCACGGCCACGGCGATCAAGCAGTGGCTGGTCCCGGTCGACAAGAAGCGCAAGTCCGAACTCTTCCTGTACCTGCTCAAGAAGCACGCCTGGCCCCAGGTGCTGGCCTTCGCCAAGACCCGCAAGGGTGTCGACGAGCTGGTCGGCCTGCTCGAGGCCAAGCGCATCAGCGCCGACGCCATCCACGGCGACAAGCCGCAGCCCGCGCGCCTGCGCGCGCTGGAGCGCTTCAAGGCGGGCGAAGTGAAGGTGCTGGTGGCAACCGACGTCGCCGCACGGGGCCTTGACATCAGCGACCTGCCGGTGGTGGTCAACGTCGACCTGCCGATCGTCGCCGAGGACTATGTGCACCGCAGCGGCCGCACCGGGCGCGCCGGCGCCTCGGGCGAAGCGGTATCGCTGGTGTGCGCGGATGAGGTCGAGCAACTGGCCGCCATCGAGGCCTTGACGCGCCAGACGCTCGAGCGCGTGGAAGAGCCGGGCTTCGAGCCGGACCACCGCGTGCCGGTGACGGAAGCGGGCGGGAAGATCGTCAAGAAGCCGAAGAAGCCCAAGAAGCCGAAGGGCGACGCGAAAGTGGTGCAGGAAGACGTGCGCTTCCGACGCTGAAATATTCTTTCATCCCGGCGCCTGTGGTGAAAGAATATTTCATCTGAGGACGAGGCGCATCTCGCGCATGCCCTCCTCGTCCTTCGTCCTCACCGTGAACCCGAGCTTCCTGACCATGCCGGTGATGCGCGAATTCTGCGGCAGCGCCTCGCCCACGATCTCGCGGGTGCCGCGCGAACGGCAGTAGTCGATCAGCTTTTGCATCATGATCTTCCCGAGTCCCATACCCTTCAGGTCCGAACGCACCGTCACCGCGAATTCGGCCGTGATGTTGTCCGGGTCCGCCACCACGCGGCCCACCGCCAGGGTCTCGGCCACGCCCGCGCTGTTCTTCCGGGTGGCGATGAAGGCCATCTCGCGGTCGTAGTCGATCTGGGTGAAGCGCGCCAGCTGCGAAGGCTGCAATTCACGAATGCGCACGAACATCCGGTAGCGCACGTCGTCGGGCGTGAGCGCATCGAAGAAGGCCAGGTGGGCCGGGCCGTCCTCGGGCCGGATCGGGCGCAGCAGCAAGGGCCCGCCGTTCCAGTCGATGGTCTCTTCCAGTTCGCGCGGATAGGGGCGGATGGCGAGGCGGTCCAGGGTGCTGCCCGAGCGGTCGGCCAGGGCCAGGCGCATGCGCGCGTCCAGCACCACCGCACCGCGGCTGTCGGCCAGCAGCGGGTTCAGGTCCAGTTCCACGATCTCCGGAATGTCCGAGACCATGCGCGAGACCTGCACCAGCGAGGCGAGCAGCGCGTCCATGTTCACCGCCGGCCGTCCGCGGTAGCCCGCCAGCAGCCTGGCGACCCGCGTGCGGTCCACCAGGTCGCGCGCCAGCACCAGGTTCAGCGGCGGCAGGCCGACCGAATGGTCGTCCGTGACTTCCACCGCCACCCCGCCCTGGCCGAACACGATCACCGGGCCGAACACGGGGTCGAGGGCGGCGCCGACGATTAGCTCGTGGGCGTGGGTGCTGCGCGCCATGGCCTGCACCGAATAGCCCTCGAACTTCGCCTGCGGGAACAGCTCCTCCAGGCGCCGGCGCATGCGCTGGGCCGCCGCGCGCACGGCCTCAGGACTGTCCAGGTCGAGGGTCACGCCGCCGAAGTCCGACTTGTGCATCACGTCGGGCGTAAGGATCTTGACCGCCACCGGGTAGCCGATGCGCTCGCTGGCCGCCACCGCCTCGTCGATGGTGGATGCGCTGCGCGTCTCGACCACCGCCAGCCCGTAGGTGCGCAGGATGGACTTGGTTTCGGGGTCCGAGAGCAGGTAGCGTTTGGCGGCGATCGCTTCGCGCACCAGGGCGCGCGCCGCCGCGCGGTCCGGCGCCACCGTGCCGGCCATCGAAGGCGGCACTTCCATCAGGAGGTTCTGGTTGCGGCGGTACTGCACCAGTTGCAGGAAGCCCGCCACCGCGTCTTCCGGCGTGCGGAAGGCCGGCAGGCGGGCACCCGATGCGATCGCCCGCGCCTCGCGCACCGCTTCCCCGCCCAGCCAGCACGAGAGCAGGGTCTTGGAGGCCGTCTTGACCAGCGGCGCGATGGCGTCGGCCACGTCGCGGCTGGCGACCGTGGCGGTGGGCGACTGGATCGCCAGCACCGCGTCGACGCCCGGATCCTGCAGCAGCAGCTCGAGGGTCTGACGGTACAGCTCGGGCGAGGCGGCGTTGCGCAGGTTCACCACGTTCCCGCGCCGCCAGCCAGGCGCCAGCAGCGCATCGAGCTTCTCGTTGGTGGCGGCGGAAAACGCGGCCTCGACCCCTTTGCCGTAGGCCAGCGCGTCGCGCGCCAGTACGCCCGGCCCCGCGCCATTGCTGACGATGGCCAGGCGCTCGCCGTGCAGCGGACGCGCATAGGCCAGGGTCTCGGCCGCCGAGAACAGCTGCTCGGTGGTGGTCACGCGCAGCATGCCGGCGCGCCGGATCGCGGCGTCGAACACGTCGTCGCTGCCGGCCAGGGCTCCGCTCTCGCTGGCGGCGGCGGGCGTTCCATCTTCCTCGCGTCCGGCCTTGAGCACCAGCACCGGTTTGCTGCGCGCCGCCGCCCGCGCCGCCGACATGAACTTGCGTGCATAGCGCAAGTCCTGCACATAGAGCAGGATGGCGGAGGTGCCGCCGTCGCTGGCCAGGTAGTCGAGCACGTCGCCCAGGTCCACGTCCGCCGAGTCGCCCAGCGCGATGAAGTGCGAGAAGCCGATGCCGCGCATGCGCGCCCAGTCCAGCACCCCGGACATCAGGGCGCCCGACTGCGACACGAAGGCGATCCGCCCCGGCAGCGCGCTGCTCGCCGCCACGCTCGCGTTCAGGCCGCGGCCGGGCGTGAGCAGGCCCGCGCTGTTCGGTCCCAGCAGGCGCAGGAGATAGGGGTGCGCCGCATCCAGCATCTGCTGGCGCAGGCTGCGGCCACGCCCGCTCCGCGCATCCACGCCGCTGCTGAGGACAACGGCCGCCCGGGTGCCGGCCTCGCCCAGCTGGCGCACGATGGCGGGGATGGTCGCGGGCGGCGTGCAGATCACGGCCAGGTCCGGCGCCCCGGGCAGCTCGGCCACGCCGGCGTAACAGGTCCTGCCCGCCAGGGTCTCGTACTTGGGATTCACCGGCCAGACCTGGCCCTGGTATCCGCCCGCCAGCAGGTTGTGCAGCAGGGTCGCCCCGAGGCTGCCCGGACGCTCCGACGCCCCGATCAGGGCCACCGACTTCGGCGCGAACAGGTGCTCGAGGTTGCGGACGCTCATGGTGGCCTTTCCTTGGGCTTGGGGGATGCAGGGAAGGATAGCGCCCCTTGGCAAGGCGGCGCGCACGCACCGCTCAGCAGGCGGCGTCCTCGCTATTGCGCCGGGTCGGCAGGGCACGCAGGGCGGGCGCGCGTTCGCGCAGGGCGCGCATCAGTTCGTCCACCATGCCGGGGACGTGGCGGTCGAGGGCGGCGTCGAAGCCGTGGCAGGCCACGGCATCCCGGAAGCGGCAGGCCGCGGGCAAGTCGCGCACCGCCACCTTCGCCTGGAAGATCGGCGAATCGATCGGCGGCACGGCATAGAACACGACGCGAAAGCGCCGGTCCAGCAGCATGCTGCCGTCCAGGAAACGGTCGACGCCGACGTCGTACAGCACCTGCACGACGACTTCGGCGGCGCGGCCGGCGACGTCGTCCTGGGTTTTCCTGCGCCGCGGCCCGAACAGGCGTAACAGAAGCGCCATCGTTATGCTCCTCACATGGACGAAGCATACTAACAGTCGGTCATCTCATTAGCAATTTAATAAGCATCGACCGTTGTAAAAAAGGCGCTGTCACCATCAAGTGTGGAAATTGAACTGTTGAGCTGAGCGGATGTCCAAGCTGGACCGTCAGGAGGGATCATGCGCTCGCCAGGCTTTGTCCGCTTGCTTCGGCAAGTGCCTATGCTCAACAGGCAGCAACGTTCACAGTTGCTGGCAGCGCTGCGGCCGGCCATCGGACTGGACAGCGTATGCGAGACGATCGAGCATGCGAGGCCGGCGCCGTTGTCTTGTCCGGGCTGTGGCGGCAGCCGCCACTACCGGCATGGCGCGAGTCGCGGCTTGCAGCGCTACCGCTGCCGGGCCTGCAACCGCACCTTCAACGCCTTGAGCGGCACCCCGCTGGCGCGCCTGCGTTTTCGGGAAAAGTGGCTCGACTTTTCTAAAGAGATGCTCGACTCGCGTAGCGTGCGCGCGGCCGCGAAAGCGGTGGAAATACACCGCAATACGAGCTTTCACTGGCGCCACCGCTTTCTCGGCGGCGTCCGGCATCTGCGACCGGTGCTCGACCCGAACGTGCTCCTGGTGACGGGCGGGCACCGGGCCTACCAGACTTTCGCCAGGCAAGCGCGGATAGCGCACGCCTTCGTCAACCTGCGCCTGGGCGAGCGTGTGCGCGGGGCGATCCACGTGCAAAACGTGAATGCCTACCACCAGCGTTTGCGCAGCTGGCTGGCGCGCTTTCACGGCGTGGCCTCGCGCTACCTGCCGAACTACCTCGGCTGGCGCTGGGCGCTGGACGGTGAAAGGATTGCGTCACCCGAGCGTCTCCTGAGAGCGGCGGTCGGGATTTTCCACACATGATGGTGACAGCGCCGTAAAAAAACTAGTCGGCCGCCTGCCATTTCCTCAGCAGCTCGATCAGCTCCTGCGGCGCCACCGGCTTGGTGAAATGCGCGTCGAAGCCGGCCGCCAGCGAGGCGGCGCGGTCTTCCTGCCGTCCCCTTCCCGTCACCGCCACCAGGCAGGGCTTCGGTGTACGCCGCGCCAGGACGGAAGCCACCTCGAGGCCGTCCATCTCGGGCATGCCCAGGTCCAGCACCACGATCTCGGCCGGGCGCTCGTTGAACAGCCTGAGCGCCGCCGCCCCGTCATGCGCCACCTCCACCGTCGCGCCCTCGGTGCACAGCAGCCAGGCCAGCGACTCGGCCGCGTCGACATTGTCGTCGGCCACCAGGATGCGCTTGCGCAGGCTCGCCACCGCGTCCGCCCCTGCGGCCGCCCCCGGCGCCGGCCGCGGCGCCGGGATGGCCGGCAGCCACACGGTGAACGCCGATCCGTGCCCCGGCCCGTCGCTGTGCGCCGCGATCCGGCCGCCATGCAGCTCCACCAGGCCCCTGGCCAGCGACAGGCCGATCCCCAGCCCTCCCTGGGCCAGGTGGCTCGCGCTGCTCACCTGCACGAAGGCGTCGAATACCCGGTCCACCATCTCCGGCTCGATGCCGATGCCGTTATCGCTGACGCGCACCAGCGCTTCGCCGCCCTCCTCCTTCAGGAGGATCGCGATACGCCCGCCGGGCGGCGTGTACTTCGCCGCGTTGTTGATCAGGTTGGCCAGCACCTGGGTCAGGCGCAGGGCGTCGGCCTCGACCCAGACCGGTTCGTCGCACAGATCGAGTTCGGTCGCGTGCCGCCCCGCTTCGATCAGGGGCATGCTGGCCTGCAGGGTGTCGCGCAGCAGGCGCCCGAGTTCGAGCGGCGCGCGGCGCAGCTCGATCTTGCCGCGGCTGATGCGGGTGACGTCGAGCAGGTCGTCCAGCAGGCGCGACATCTGCGCCACCTGGCGCCCGACCATGGCAGCGATCCACTCGATCCGCTCCTGGGCCAGGCCGCGCCCGCGCAGCAGGGAGGCGGCATTGGCGATCGGCGCCAGCGGGTTGCGCAGCTCGTGCGCCAGGGTGGCGATGTAGATGTCCTTGCGGCGGTCGGCTTCCTTGAGCTGCTCCATGGCCGCCTCGCGCTCGCTGACGTCGAGCACCAGCGAGAACACCCGGTCGATGGCGCCGGATTCGTCGTGCAGCACCGAGTTGTACCACTCGCAGCAGAGGGTGCGCCCGTCCCGGGTGCGGTTGCGGTTGGTCGACTTGACGTAGCGGGTTGCCGAATCGAGCAGGCGGCCGATGGCCCCTGCCACCTTGCCGGTATCCTCCTCGTGCACCACCGGCAGCGCGTCGATGCGCCGGCCCACGGCTTCCTCCGCGCTCCAGCCGAACAGCTCCTCGGCGCGCCGGTTCCACAGGCGGATGATGAAGTCGCGGTCCCACTCGATCACGGCCAGCGGCGTGTTCTCGATCAGGTAGCGGGTCTGGTCGAGGGCGCGCGCCAGCGCCGCGCTGGCCTCGGTGCGCTCGGTGATGTCGTCGAGGACGATCACGGCCGCCGCCAGCTCGGCCGCGCCGTCGCGCAGCGGCGCCCCGCTCACCGTGTAGACGCGCCGGCCATCATGCGCCACGCTCTCGAGCACTGCGTCGCGAAACGGCTTGCCCCCGATCGCGCGCGCGACCGGCTCCCTGAGCAGCGCCAGCATCGCCGCCGGGCCCGGCGTGCCGTCGAGCGCGGCATGTTCGAAGCGCGCCGCCATGTGCCCGGCCTGGTCGTTGGCCATCACGCAGCGGCCCTCGCGGTCGACGATCAGGACGCCGTCGGGCAGCTGGCGCAGCACCGAGCCGAGCAGGCTTTGCCACTGGGCGCGGGCGCGCGTCTCGATCATCTCCTCGAAGGTCTGGCGCAGGCGCGCATGCAGGGCGATGTTGTCGATCGCGACCGCGCCCAGCACCAGCAGCGAGGCCGCCAGGCCGTACAGGCGGCCGGCATAGAAGCCGAGGTCGTAGCGCCCGCTGTTGAGAAGGCAGGACAGCATCAGCTCGGCTACCCAGGCCGTCATTGCCACCATCAGCCAGACATCGAGCAAGGCGCGCGGGCGCTTGCAGGTGATGCGCCAGAGCGCGAACAGCGACAGGGCCAGCACGGCCAGCCCCAAAGCACGATAGGAAGGCAGGAAGCGATGCTGGTCGGCCAGCGCCGGCAGGTAGGGCGCGCCGGTAGTGCAGACCAGCACCAGCAGCGCAACGAACAGCGTGGTGAGCAGGGTGCCGGCCCGCAGGAAGTGGTCGGGCAAGGGCCGGCGGTAGCTGCGCGCATAGCCCAGCACGAAGAGCGGGAACAGCGCGTGCCAGACCATGAACAGCCAGGGCGTGGTCTGGCCGTTCCCGATCAGCACGCCATGGCTGGCGAACAGGCCCGGGAAGGTCAGCATGTGGGCCAGTGCGATCAGCGCGGTAAACAGGTAGCCCAGGGTGAGAATGCCGAGCGACCAGGAACGGTTGGTCCGCACATGGCCGAGCAGCAGGATCCCGGTCAGCAGGTTGCTGCCGATGAGGGCCGACTGGTGCATCGGCACGAACTCCGGCGCCGCCGGCAGCGCCATGCCGGCCAGCGGCGCCAGCAGGACGAACACGAGGCCCAGGACGGCGAGCACGATGAGCACATTGCGCATCTGATTGCTCGACGGCGGGTGGGTCGCCAGATCCGCCGGTTCCGCTAACACGCCATATCGCATCATGGATTCCATTGGATTGCCGACCGCCTGGTCGAGCCGCGCCCCGTACCGCCGGCACCGGGCCTGTGTTTTGTGTTTATTTAATGTCCACTAAAATATATCTCAAAAGTAGATATCGAGGAGTGCCGTTTGGTTCAAGGCGTTCTCAACGCCCCGCCGCGCCGGAATCCAGCACTGGATAGCCGGCCGCATCGATGGCTGCCGCGATGCTCGCCAGCTCGGCCTTGCTGTCCACGCTCACCTTGCGCGTGGGCAGGTCGATGGTGACCCTGGCCGCCTCGTCCACGCCTTGTACCGCCTTGGTCACGCGGCCCACGCAGTGTCCGCAGCTCATTCCGTCCACAAGTAGTTCGTACATCGTCTTTTCTCCAGGTTGATGGGGCGCCACGGCCCCGTTGATGTCGGTATCGATGTGCATTGATGCTTCCTGTGCCGGCTGCCAGCGCCGCAGCAGCAGCGCATTCGCCACCACGCTCACCGAGCTGAGCGCCATCGCCGCGCCGGCCAGCACCGGGCTGAGCAGCCCGAAGGCGGCCAGCGGAATGCCGACCACGTTGTAGACGAAGGCCCAGCCGAGGTTCTGGCGGATCTTCGCATAGGTGCGCTGCGAGACGGATACCGCATCCGCGACCAGGCCCGGGTCGCCCCGCATCAGGGTGATGCCGGCGGCCTGCATGGCGACGTCCGTGCCGCTGGCCATGGCGATGCCGACGTCGGCGGCGGCCAGGGCCGGCGCATCGTTGATGCCGTCGCCGACCATGGCGACGATCCGTCCCCCCTCCTTGAGTTCCGCCACCACGCCTGCCTTGTCGCCCGGCAGCACGCCGGCATGCCAGCGGGCGATCCCGAGCTGCTGCGCCACCAGGCGCGCCGCCCCTTCGTTGTCGCCGGTCAGCATCACGGTCTCGATGCCCAGCCGGCGCAGGCGCGCCACCGCCTGCGCCGCTCCCGGCTTGAGGGCGTCGCCGAAAGCCAGCAGGCCGAGCACCTCGGGCTTGTCTCCTTCGCGCCGCGCCAGCCAGGACACGGTGCGCCCGGCCGCCTCGTGCGCTGAAGCCGCGGCGGCGAAACGTCCGGTGTCAAGCTGCAGTTCCGCCATCAGGCGCGCATTGCCGAGCCAGACGGTGGCGCCGCCGACCTCGGCCTTCACCCCGCGTCCCGGCAGCGCTTCGGCCTCCCCGGCCGGCGCCAGCGCCAGGCCGCGGCTGCGCGCCGCGTCCAGCACGGCGCCCGCCAACGGATGGGCGCTGGTCCGCTGGACGGCGCCGGCCAGCAGCAGCACCCCGTCCGCATCGCCCTCCACGGCCGCCAGCACCGGCTTGCCCTCGGTCAGGGTGCCGGTCTTGTCGAAGACGACCACGTCCAGCGCATGCGCCGTTTCCAGCGCCTGGGCATCCTTGATCAGGATGCCGTGGCGGGCCGCCGCGCCGGTGCCGACCATGATCGCCGTCGGCGTCGCCAGGCCCAGCGCGCAGGGACAGGCGATCACCTGCACCGCCACCGCGTTCAGCAGCGCCGCTTCCCAGTCTCCGGTCGCCAGGCCCCAGCCCAGCAGGGTCGCCAGGGAAATCAGGAGCACCACCGGCACGAACACGCTGCTCACCCGGTCGACCAGGCGCTGGATCGGCGCCTTGGCCGCCTGCGCATCCTCGACCAGCCGGATGATCTGCGACAGTATGGTCTCGCTGCCGACCTTGGTCGCCCGCACCAGCAGGAGCCCCTCGGCATTAACCGCGCCGCCGGCCGCCCGGCTGCCGGGTCCCTTGGCCACCGGCAGGCTCTCGCCGGTGAGCAGGGATTCGTCCAGGTGGCTGCGGCCCTCTTCCACGACGCCGTCAGCCGGGACCCGCTCGCCGGGGCGCACCACCATCAGGTCGCCCACCCTCAGATCGTCGAGCCCGATGCGCACGTCCCCACCCTCGCGCCGCACCAGGGCATCGACGCTCTTCAAGGCTTCCAGCGCCCGGATCGCCGCCACGGTGCGGCCCTTGGCGCGCGCTTCCAACCATTTGCCGAGCAGGACCAGGGTGATCACGACGGCGGAGGATTCGAAATACAGGTGGGGCATGCCGTGTCCATGCTCCCGCAGCAGCAAATAGACCGACAGCCCGTAGGCGGCGCTGGTGCCGATCGCCACCAGCACGTCCATATTGCCGCTGCCGGCGCGCAGGGCCTTCCAGCCGGCCCGGTAGAAGCGCGCGCCCAGCCAGAACTGCACCGGGGTCGCGAGCAGCAGCTGCAGCCAGCCGGGCAGCATCCAGTCGGCGCCGAAAGGCTGGGCCAGCATCGGCGCCAGGAGGGGCAGGCTGAGGAGCGCGCTGGCGGCCACCGGCCACCAGCCGGGCAGCGCGCCGTTCCGCCCGGTGGCGTGCGGCGCGGGCGCCTGGTCCGCGGGCGCGCTCTCGTAGCCGGCCGCGCGCACCGCGGCCGCAAGCCGGTCCGGGTCGCCGCCGTGCACGGTCGCCTTTTCCGTCGCCAGGTTGACGCTGGCGTCGATCACGCCGGGCACCGCCCGCAGCGCCTTCTCGACCCGTCCCACGCACGAGGCGCAGGTCATGCCTTCGATGCGCAGCACCGTGGGCGTCGTTGTCATGTCCATTGGTCCTCCTGTTTCCATACCTGAAGGATATTCCTTCCCACGGTGGGAAGGTCAAGCGTCTCATTTTCGTGCGAATACGTCTTCGCTTGAGCCCATCGGTGGCGCGTGCCGGGAGGGCGAACTAAAAGAACAGTCCGGCCGTCGAATCCGGAACACTCAACCATTCACATCGAGGGAGCGTCCATGCACCTGCACCCGTCCATGCCCATGCATCTCGAGCTACGCCGCGCCGCCTGCCTGCTGTGCGCCTTCGCCCTTGCCCTCATCCTGTCCGCCTGCAGTGGGCGCGACAAGGACGAAGACGAGGACGGGCGCCAAGAGACCCAGGCCGAGCTGGCCAGGATCGGCGAGGTGCGCCAGGCGCCCGGCATCACGGTCTTCGTCTCCCATCTCAGCTTCAACCTCGCCAACTACGGCGACCTGGCCAGCGTCGCCTATACGGTCGTGCCCCGCCCCGGCACCGCCTCCGGCGCGCTCGCGGTCAGCTTCGAACGCAGCTGGCTCGACCGGCGCAGGGCCTGGGACCCCAACGGCCGGCGCCTCGAACTGCCGGTCTTCGGCCTGTATGCCGCGCACACCAACCTGGTCGACCTGACGGCGCGCTTTCGCGACGGCTCGAAGCACGCATGGCGGGTCGAGGTGCCGACCGGCGCCTATCGCGGGCCGGCCGACATCTATGCGCAGCCGGACATCAACGTGGCGCGCAGCGCCACGCGCGTGCCCGGCTTCGACTTCATCCTCGTCAAGAACGGCCGGACCGCGCCGGTCGTCCTCGACACCGACGGCAATATGCGCTGGACCGGGGCCGTACTGGCCGATTCCTTCTCCTCGATGTTCGGGCCGGACGCCTTCTATGTCGGCAGCCTGAACACCCCGACCCTGTACCGGATGGACGTCGGCGGCGCCTACAGCGGCGTCCAGCTCGGCCCCTCGCCCGGCGGGTCGACCTTGACCAACTTCCACCACGACCTGACGCCCGGCAAGGTCGGCATGCTGGCCGAGCTCGACGCCCTGCAGAACGGCGTCAGCATCCTGGAGTCCGTGCTGGCCGAGATCGATACCGAGGGCAAGGTGCTGCGCGAATGGGACCTCGGCCGCATCTTCCGCGACCACATGCGGGCCAAGGGCGACGATCCGTCCAACTTCGTGCGCGACGGCCAGGACTGGTTCCACATGAACTCCGCCATCTACAACGCGGCGGACAATTCCCTGCTGCTGTCCAGCCGCGAGAACTTCGTCGTCAAGATCGACTACGATACCGGTGCGATCCGCTGGCTGTTCGGCGACACCAGCAAGCACTGGTACAAGAACTACCCCTCGCTGCGCGCCCTTGCCCTGCGCCTGGTGGAAGGCAAGGCGCCGATCGGCCAGCACACGCTGTCGATCACGCCGAACGGCGAACTGCTGCTCTTCAACAATGGCCTGGGCAGCCTGAACCATCCACCCGGGACCTCGCCCGGCGCCACCCGCACCTTCAGCACGCCATCACGCTACGCCATCGACGAGAAGGCGGGCACCGCGCGCGAGGTCTGGACCTATGAAGGCGAACGCAAGCTCCTCTCGGACATCTGTTCCAGTGTCTACGAGGGCAGCCCGGGCAACTACCTGGTCGCCTATTCGGTACTGAATGCGCGCACCAAGGCGCGCCTGCTGGGGCTCGACAGCCAGGGCAAGGTGGCCTTCGACTTCGCCTACCCGACCGAGGCCTGCAGCACGGTCTTCATCGCCCAGCCGCTGGGCTGGACCGACCTGAAGCTGCGCTGAGGCCTGCAGGAAAGCCTGACTGCGCGCCGGCGCGCCTCAGCAGGGTTGCCTGGCCGAGCACACCCGGCCGCGGCCGGCCTTCTTGGCCTGGTACATGAAGTGGTCGGCCTCTTTCAGCAGTTCCTCGGCCTGGCGCGCGCCGCCCGGTGCGTCGAGCGCGATGCCGATGCTGGCACGTACCCGCACCGCGCGGCCCGGCAGCTCGACCGGTTCGGCGATGCTCCTGATGAGCTTTTCGGCCACCCTATGGGCGTCGTCGACGGTATCGGCCATGTCTTCCAGCAGCACGGTGAACTCGTCGCCGGCCAGGCGGTAGACGCTGTCGGTGCGGCGCACCCCGGCGCGCAGGCGCTCGGCGACCACGCCCAGCAGGATGTCGCCGGCCTCGTGACCCTGGGAATCGTTGACGGCCTTGAAGCCGTCCAGGTCGATGAAGAGCATGCCCACCGTCTTGCCATTGCGGCTGGCCCGCGCCTGCGCCAGCGGCAGCGCCTCCATCAGGGCGCGCCGGTTCAGCAGGCCGGTGAGTACATCGTGGCGGCTCTCGTACTCGCGCCGCGCCTGTTCCTGCTTGCGCTCGGTGATATCGTGCAGGAAGGCGCTGAACACCTTTCCGCCTTCGAGTTCGAGCAAGCGGATGCGCAGCTCGACCGTCAGGGTGGAGCCGTCGCGGCGCACCGCCGGCAGCTCGTGGCGCTGGTCGGGCAGGCCGCCCTGGCCCGCCTCCAGGTAGCGCCGCATCTCCTTGCGGTGGCGCTCGACGAGCTCGGGCGGAACGATCAGTTCCTCCAGCCTGCGTCCCAGCGCTTCCTCGCGCGGCCAGCCGAAGGTTTGCTCCGCCTGGCGGTTCCAGGCCGTGACGGCCCCGCCCTCGTCCAGGCTGATGTAGGCGTCGCTGGCGTTCTCGATCACGCTGGCCAGGCGCGCTTCGCTGGCGCCCAGGGCCGCGGTGCGCTCGGCGACGCGGCGTTCGAGTTCGGCATTCAGCTCGGCCACCTCCCGCTGCGCGCGCTTTTCCGCATCGATGTCCTTGATCACCGACACGTAATACTCGATCTCGCCCAGCCTGTTGCGCTTGGGCGCGACGTTCAGGTTGATCCAGACTTCGCGCCCGTCCTTGCGGATGTAGCGCTTCTCCAGCTGGTACTGGCTGCGCGTCCCGCGCTGCAGCTCCTCGAGCAGTCCCACGTCCAGCACGATGTCGTCCGGGTGGGTGATCTGCTGGAAGGTCAGGCCCCACAGCTCTTCCTCGCTGTAGCCGACGATCCCGCACAGCGCCCCGTTGACGCTGATCCAGCCCCCGTCCGGCGCCACCAGGGCGATGCCGACGCTGGCGACGTCGAAGATGGAGCGAAACCGCGCCTCGCTGGCGCCCAGCACGGCGCTGGACTGCTCCAGCTGCTCGCGCGCCAGCGCCAGGCGTTCGCGGTAATGCACCTCCTTGGTGAGGATGGTCGCCAGGTCGTTCAGCACCTCCGCCTCCTCGGGGCTCAGATCGCGCGGCTTCGTGTCGAGGGCGCACAGGGTGCCGATCGCCAGCCCGGCCGCGGTGCGGATCGGCACCCCGGCGTAGAAGCGGATGTTCGGCGGCCCGTTGACCAGCGGGTTGTCGCTGAAGCGCTGGTCCCGGGTCGCGTCGTTCACCACCAACGGCCGCGTCATGCCGATCGCATGCGCGCAGAAGGCGTATTCGCGCGGAGTCTGGTCCGTCTCCAGCCCGACGCGCGACTTGAACCACTGGCGGTCGGCGTCCACCAGCGAGAACAGGGCCATCGGCACGTTCAGCAGGCGGCTTGCCAGCCGGGTGATGCGGTCGAACACCGGTTCCGGCGGGGTGTCCATCAAGGCGAGCGCGTCGAGCAGCGACAGGCGGTCCAGTTCGTCGGGAGGCAGTGGGGCGGCGGGCATAGATCTCGTTCGGTCGGAAGGTACGGCATTGCCGGCAGGGTGCGCGGTCCAGACAGAACTGTAACAGATATACAATTACCTACACAAAATTACAGTGTCTGAATTACCAACAATGTTTCTCATCCGAGATAATATGTGACATTTCAGCGAGCGCTGCAATCCTATAATCGCTCCAGCACTTCACCAGGAACCACCATGCGCGCCACGACCATTCTTGCGCTTTGCCTCGTCTGCCTGGCACCTCCCGCCCTGGGCTCGCAGGCCGCACTCGAGCCGGCTGCGCGTTCGCAGGGAGGCGCAGCCCAGGGCCAGGCCGCGGCCGGCGTGCGCGAAGCGGAGCGCCTGCGCGCCCAGGCCCTGATCCAGCGCGACATCGATACGCTGCGCCGCCTCATCAGCGGTGACTACTACCACGTCGAAAGCAATGGCCGGGTGCGCACCAAGACCGAGTTCCTGCAGGCACTGGCGCGCGACGAATACCGCATCCGCAACTACGGCGTCGAGGAGATGGAGATCCGCCTCGTCGACGACGGCGGCACCGCCATCGTCACCGGCACCTACCGCAGCGTCCCGATGGACCAGCCGGCCACCACGCTGCGCGGCCGCTATGTGCGCATCTGGACCCGCTACCCGGAGGGCTGGCGCGTCGCCCTGCACCAGGGCACCCAGATCCGCCCGGTGGGCACGAACGCGCCCGAAGCGCGGACCCAGGCCATGCAGTAGGCCAGCGGCCCTGCGATGTGAAGAGGCCCAGGTGTGGCGCCCATGGCGGGCAGGAGCCGTCTTCCTGTCGCTAGCCGTTCTCCTTCGCGTGATTGAGCGAATAGCGCGGGATCTCGACGCTCAAGTCGGCCTCGGCGACGATCGCCTGGCATGACAGGCGCGAATGCCGTTCGACGCCCCAGGCACGGTCGAGCATGTCTTCTTCGGCGTCGCCTGCTTCATCCAGTGACCCGAAGCCTTCGCGGACGATGACGTGGCAGGTCGTGCAGGCGCCCACCTTGCCGCAGGCGTGCTCGATCTCCACCCCATGCTCGAGCAAGGCGTCACAGATACTGGTGCCGGGACTGGCTTCGATGAGCACCCCGGCAGGCGCGCACTCCGGATGCGGAAGGACGGTCAGCTTAGGCATTGGATGTTTCCTTTCGCTCCGCTTGGGCGCGCCGGTATCGGCAGAACAGGCATTGCCTGGCTGGCGCCCTCGTGTCGCCGGCCTGGCCGCTACCGGGGGAAGGCTGGCGTGCAGTCCCGGAGGGCTCGGTCAATCGCTTGCGTGCGTGCATGATGAAACTCCGAAAAAATTAACTCGACCTACTCTAAACCTTCCAATTGTGGAAAGGTCAAGCGTCGTCGATGGCGCGCTGGATTCGGCCATGCATGCGTGCTCGCACAATGACTTCGCCGAACCTTTTCCCCCTTTTCAGGCGAAAATGCCGTGCTATACTCCCCTCGCCCATGAACCTCACCGTCAAGACATTCCTCGTTTGGATACTGATGCTGATGCTGCCGCTCCATGCGGTCGCCGCCAGCGTCGGGATGTCTTGCGCGCCGGTCCGCCAGCACGCGTCGAGCGGCATCAGCATGCCGCATCACCAGCCGGCCGCGGATGCGGATGCGCACCATGGCGGCGATCACGCGGCGCACCACGCGGCCGCGGCAGCCGACGACGATGCGCCGGTACCGGACCTCACGAAAAAAGCGCACTCCTCGTGCAGCGCCTGTTCGGCACTGTGCGCCGGCGCCGTGGCGCCGCCATCGGTTTTCCTTCCCCTTCCCAGCTTCGACGGCTCCGACGCAGTCAATGCCTCGCCGTCCATCTTCAATTCCGGCTTCATCCCGGATGGTCCGCAGCGACCTCCCCGGCATCCATCCGCTTAATCGATTCGGAAGCTGATCCCGGCTGGTGCTGCCGCACCACCGCGCCTGCTTCGCAAGCGGCCGTGCGTCCAGCGCACGTTCCCTCACCGATTATGAGGATTCACGATGAAACCAATGCAATTGGCGACTGCCCTCGCCGTCCTGATGGCCGTGCTGCCCGCGCATGCCCAGCAATCTTCCAGCCTGCCCGACCCGCTCGACCCCGGCGTGGCGGTGCCGCAGCCCGTGTACGAGTCCGCGATCGTGGGCTATTCAAGCCTGCCGCAGGACAGCCACGCAACGCCGGATAAAAACTGGCGCCAGCTAAATGATGTCGTCGCAAACGGAGCGGGCCATGCGGCGCACGGCTCCCCACAGGCGCCGGCCTCCGCACACCAGCAGGCCCCGGCTCCCGCACCGTCGACGCCGGCGCCGGCGACAACCGGGCATCAACACCACTGAACCATCCGAGGCAAGACGATGACTATACAGACTTCGCCACCCCTGCTCCGCGCCATTACGGCCGGCGTGCTCGCGCTTGTATTGGGCGGCTGCGCCACCTTCTCCCGGGACGGTGGTCTCGATGCGGTATCGACCATGGCCTCGGCACGCAGCGGCCAGGACGTCCGCCTGCCGAAGGCAAGCGACGACGGCGACACGGCCCGGGCGGAACTCGACCGGCTCCTGCAGGCGCCCCTCACCGCAGACGGCGCCGTGCGCGTGGCCCTGCTCAACAACCGCGGCCTGCGCGCTTCGCTCGCCGGCCTCGGCGTGGCGGAAGCCGATCTCGTCCAGGCGGGACGCATGCGCAATCCGGCTTTCAGCTTCAGCCGCATGTCGGGCGGCGGCGAGACGGAGATCGAGCGCGGCGTCATGTTCGACCTGGTCGGCCTGCTCACCATGCCGATTCGCCGCGATATCGAAGCGCGCCGCTTCCGGGGCGCGCAGCTGGTCGCCGCGACGGACGCGGTGCGCCTCGCCGCCGACACGCGCAAGGCCTGGTTCAACGCCGTAGCCGCGGCCCAGTCGGCGCGCTATGCGGAGCAGGTGCGTGACGCCGCCCAGGCCAGCGCCGAACTGGCCCAGCGCATGGCCAGGGCCGGCAACCTGAGCGCCCTCGACCAGGCCAGGGAACAGGTGTTCTCGGCCGAAACCACCGCCCAGCTCGCGCGTGCGCGGCACAGGGCGACGGCCGCGCGCGAGCAGCTCGCCCGCCTGCTGGGGGTATGGGGTACGCAGACCGCGTTCACCCTCCCCGACAGGCTTCCCGATCTTCCGGCAGCGGCGCGCGAAGCGGGCAACGTGGAAGCGCAGGCGATGCGGCAGCGGCTCGACGTCCAGCTCGCGACACTGGATGCCGAATCCACTGCCCGCGCGCTCGGTCTCACCAGGGCGACCGGCGTGATCAACGTGCTCGACGCCGGTTATGCGAACACAAGCAAGTCGGGTGCGCCGCGCGAGAACGGCTACGAAATCGAGCTGGCCCTGCCGATCTTCGACTGGGGCGGCGCCCGCGTGGCGAAAGCCGAGGCGCTCTACATGCAGTCGGTGCACCGCGCCGCCCACACCGCCGTCACCGCACGCTCGCAGGTGCGCGAAGCGTACTCCGCCTACCGGACGACCTATGACGTCGCCAGGCATTACCGCGACGAAGTCGTGCCTCAGCAGAAGAGAATTTCTGAAGAAACCCTGCTTCGCTACAACGGGATGCTCATGAGCGTCTTCGAGCTGCTGGCCGATGCACGCGCCCAGATCACCGGGGTGAACACCGCGATCGAAGCGCAGCGCGATTTCTGGATCGCGGAAACCGAGCTGCAGGCCGCCATCAACGGCAGCGGCGGATCGACGGTGGCACTGACGGCCTCCGCGTCTGCGCAAGCACCCGAACACTGACAAGGAATAGAACATGTCTACTCGTCGAGATTTCTTTACCGGCGCCGCAGCGCTGGTCGGCGCCGGACTGGTCAGCCGCGCCGGCGCGGCCACCCTGCCCGAAGCGCCCATCATGAACAGCGCGGCGACCCAGCCGCCGCCACCGCCGCCGAATGGCCGCCCCTACCATCCGGTAGTCACCCTGAACGGCTGGTCCCTTCCCTGGCGCATGAACAATGGCGTCAAGGAGTTCCACCTGATCGCCGAACCGGTCGTGCGCGAGATCGCGCCCGGCATGAAGGCCAATCTGTGGGGCTACAACGGCCAGAGCCCGGGGCCGACCATCGAGGTGGTCGAGGGCGACCGCGTGCGCATCTTTGTGACGAACAAGCTGCCCGAGCACACCAGCATCCACTGGCACGGCCAGCGCCTGCCAAACGGGATGGACGGCGTGACGGGCCTGACCCAGCCGGGCATCCAGCCAGGCAAGACCTTCGTCTACGAGTTCGTCGCCCGGCGCCCGGGCACCTTCATGTACCACCCGCACGCGGACGAGATGGTCCAGATGGCGATGGGGATGATGGGTTTCTGGGTCACGCATCCGAAGAACCCGGCCCAGCACAGGGTCGACCGCGATTTCGTTTTCCTGCTGAACGCCTACGACATCGAGCCGGGCAGCTACACGCCACGCGTCAACGAAATGCTGGACTTTAATATCTGGACCTTCAACAGCCGTGCGTTCCCGGGTATCGACACGATGAACGTGCGCCAGAACGACCGTGTACGCATCCGCGTGGGCAACCTGACAATGACCAACCACCCGATCCACCTGCACGGACACGAGTTCGAGGTCACCGGCACGGACGGCGGCTGGACCCGGCCGGAGTCGCGCTGGCCGGAGGTCACGACCGATGTCGCCGTGGGCCAGATGCGCGCCATCGAGTTCGTGGCAAGCGAACCCGGCGACTGGGCCTTCCACTGCCACAAGTCGCACCACACCATGAACGCCATGGGCCACGACGTCCCGAACCTGATCGGCGTGGACCACCGCGGCGTCGCCGAGAAGATCACGAAACTGGTGCCGGACTACATGGTCATGGGCGAGAAAGGTGGCTCGATGGGCGACATGGAGATGCCGCTGCCGGACAACACCTTGCCGATGATGACGGGCCAGGGCCCCTTTGGTGGCGTGGAGATGGGCGGCATGTTCACCGTGCTGAAGGTGCGCAAGGACCAGAAAGCCGGCGACTACAGGGATCCCGGCTGGTACAAGCACCCGGCCGGTACCGTGGCATATGAATGGAAGGGCGAAGCGCCGGCGGCGGTGCGCCAGCAGGATGCAGGCGGACAATCCATGCCTGCGGCAAAAACGCCCGAGGTCGAAGTCACGGTGCGCAAACCCAGGGGCCACCAGGGCCATCATTGATTTTCAGGCATGACAACTGAAACAACCCGACAAGGAGACACCATGAACGCTTTCTCGAAACTGACCCTGGCTCTCGTAATGACTGCAGCAAGCGCCATCGCATGTGCACAAGACTCCCATGCAGGGCATGGCGCGGCAGCTGCGGGCCAGGAAGCGCCCGCAGCGGCAGATCTGACCGACGGCGAAGTGAAGAAGATCGACAAGGAAGCCGGCAAGATCACCCTGCGCCACGGAGAAATCAAAAACCTCAACATGGCCGGGATGACCATGGTCCTGCGCGTGAAGGATGCGGCGATGCTGGACCAGGTTCAGGTCGGCGACAGGATCCGCTTCGCGGCCGAACGGGTGAACGGTGCGGTGACCGTCGTGCAGTGGGAGAAGGCGCAGTAAGCGTCGATGGTGTCGACCGCTGGCCGCCGCCGGTCACGTGCATTCGCAGGGAACGCCCGCAGGCATTCCCAGTGTCTCGGCTGTCACGATCGTCATCGATACCGGCAGGCCGAACGAAAGCGGCACCAGCGACACCAGGTTCTGATACCCGACCGGATCACAATCATCGGCACTGGCGGTCTGGCACACGCGCACGCGCACCAGCCGTATGCAACCTTCGCTGTAGGGGTCGCCCAGGCAGTTCGCGAAGTTGGCTGCCGGGCTTGCCGGCAGGGATGCCGCCGGGATCGGCACCATCGTCATCGTGTCCCCTGCACGCCGTATCCACATGTAGTCGATGACGATGTGCGTGTCCGCGACCGGCTGTGCAAACAGCAGCACGCCTGGCGAGTCGCGGAAGATGGCGCGCTGGCGTACCTCCTGCATCGCTGCCGCATTGCTGAAATCGGTGTTCGTCGCAAGCGCGGCTGCGCGACGCGTTACCTCCTGCAGCGTATTGATGATGTACATCGCGCGCGACACTTCAACGATGCCGAAGAAGATCAGAAAGAAGACAATGGCCACGAACGAGAACTCCACAGCAGCGACGCCCTGCTGTTTCGTTCGGACCGTTCGCCTGTAGGCTTGGCAGAAAGGTGTTCTCATGGATAGAGCCTCACTCGGGTGCGAAGCGTCTGCTCTTCTGCCAGGCCGGCAAACTCGGCGTACAAATGGGTATCGTCGGCTTTCACGGTCATGAAGAATCTGCCGATTCCAAGCACGGTCGCGCTGTTTCCCGCAACCGGGCAAGACAGCAAGGGAATATTCAGCACCCGCCTGTCACGCACGCCGGTGTGGGTGGGTGTCCGACCATATGTCGTTCCGCCAGTCAGATAAGGCGACGAGGACGGATAACTGGATTTGGCGGTGGGCTCGCCCGGCGTGTACAGGTCTTTCCAGCTCGATGTGGCGAACGCGACATAGCCTCCTACTGGCGCCGGGTCGGCATATCGGACCGCCTTGGCATAGGTCCACAGCGGGCCGTACTGTTCGCCGCTGGTCCCGGGCGGTGACGGGTAGGGACCTGCAACGGTCCAGCGCTTCTGATTGGCGCTGTCTTGATAGACGACCGATGCCTGGGCCCCGGGCGCCGTCGTCATCCACGACACGCTGCCATCGTCGAACTTGTAGGGCTTGATGTTCCTGTCGGGGGGCGCGGTATCGGGTGTGCATGGCGCGGTATAGGAATCGAAGCGCGAGTTGAACTGTTCGTAGTAGTCACCGAGGGGGAATGGCGACACGACCGAGACCCTCCCTCCCGTGATCCGCGACATCCCCATCATCCCGGTACAGACGGAAGGCGCGACGGTATTGAAGTTGCTTGGCGCCGTCGAGGCGGCGCCTGGGCCGGCAAAAGGATGGATCAGGAAGGTCTGTCCCGCGCCCGTGGACTCGGAATTGAGCTGCATGAGGTCATAGCTCACGCCACGCCTGAACCCGTACTCCTCCAGCTCGCCACCACGGTTGCGCTTTTCGTCGTCGTCCATCGCACATATTCCGAATGGCATGACGCCAAGCGCAGTCGGGCCAGCCACGGCGCGCGCAGCTGTCGAGGTGAGTGCCCCTCCCGTGGAAACAACGGGCAGGAACACGGTCTGCACTTGTCCGTACGCCGGATCCAGCCCCCCGGTATCGATGCGGGCATACAGGAGACCATTGGGAACGCTTCTCGAAGCGGCCTCGCCACTCGACAGCCATGGGCCATCAGGTGAGGCGGCGAATCTGATGGCGTCATCCGACCAGTCCATCGATTCTGCAACGTATCCGTAACTGGGACCGCCGTACACCACAGGGATTGCAAACAGTGAGGCTGCCTTCTGCGCCGCCCTGGTGAGTCCGGCCCTCGTTCCGTCGAGCTCGATTGCGGCGCTCACTGCGGCGGCGTCCGCCACGCTCTGCAGTTCCATCTTCCGGTTATAAACACGAGAAAGGTCCAGCGCCAGGCTGCAGAACCCGCACAGGATAATAATGGCCCCGACGGCCATGATTCCGATGGCGCCGTGTTGACGATCCGGACGCCTGAATGCGACATGAATGTCATGCCGCATGCGGGGCGTGCCCCTGTTCATGCCCATGCTGCCTCCTTCGGAAACACCACGCCTTCCGAACACCTATCAGCAAGTCTAGTGAGCCCTTAGCTTCAATCAATTGACATCACGCAATCTGACTTGGATATCGCTCGGGCTCCGACACTGTTTCCCACATGGGAATGGCGGGAGACGTCGGGTCGGTCTTCTCGGGCCGACAGCGATCGATCTGCAAATGAGCTAAAGCAAGGGTGACGAACAAAATCTTGTCAATCTTTGTTGCTGGAAAGCCTTTGATCTTGAGGAGGACGCAGCATGAGAGAGCAACACGAACGGGATCTTCAGATATGCAATATTGGCTTCAGCGCCTTGGTGTGCATCTCCTTCGGCATGATTTTACTGATCGGCATCCTGTTCATTGCAGAGTCCAACCCTTTCTCTTCCCTCACATGCGCAGCAGTCGGCGCGACCGCCATCGTGCTGATGTACCGCCGGATTGCCGTCCACTGGCGAGTGGTTTCCGCTCACGAGCGCGCGATCCTGGTAGAGGTCATTGGAAAATCCGGCTATCCACCTCATTTGCGCGCTTCATTATTCCTGGCAGGTCTTGGCTACCTTGGCGCCATAGCCGCGGGAAGTGGATGGATCACGGTATTCATCCCGTATGTCCTGCTTACCTTCCTCTTCCCCTGGTCCCGCATTGCGCTCTGCCGGCGGAGCCTCGTCGCACCCGTATCGCTACTTTGCGCAGGAATGACTGTCGGGCTCGCGGTGACTGACCGGCTGCCGCATCCCCTCGTTCTAGGAGCCATTGTGTGGATGCTCTGGACATCAGCCGTATTCGCCTGGTTCCGGCTTGTTCTCCTCGATCGATACGAGCCCGGCCCTACCCAGGCCATCCGACGGCATGCGGCGGAGCAGAAAATCGGGAATGAAGCAGACATGCTGCACAACACGTAGGCTGTGGCGCCATTGAACGCAGCCAGGCGCGGGTGGCGATTAGCGGGGAGGCAGGCTCCAGTCCGCTCCCTGAAGCGTGGTTGAACTGCGCAAGATCAACTGACCGGTTGAATCGACGCCTAGACTGGGCAAGGGCGCGCTGATCAATAGACCTCATGCATCAAGGCGAGATCCATGAAGACACTTTTTTCTCGACGACACCGGCAGGCCGAGCGGGGCAGTGTTGCCATCGAGGCAGCGATCATCCTGCCGGTGTTGATCCTGTTCCTCGCCGTGCCGCTCTTCCTGGCCCGGATCTTCTGGTATTACAGCGTGGCCGAAAAAGCGGCGCATGATGGCGCCCGCTTTCTCTCCCAGGCTTCCAGGATGGAAATTCAAGGATCGACAGGCGGTTTGGAACCGGGCGTGGCGGCCATTGCTCGAGCTATCGCAAACGCCGAACTGGATGAAATCCGGCCCGGCTTGATAGGGGCCTCTCCTACTGCCCAGTGCGATGGAATTACCTGTAACGGCTTGAGCGTTCCGACGTATGTCCGCATGAACGTTCAGATACGTGTGCGCGATCAGATTTTCGGATTCATCACCGACCCGCTCTTTGGAGACGAGGGGCTGCTGCTCACTGCGGATGTGACGATGCGCTACGCAGGGCATTGACCAGCGCACCCGGTAAAACAGCGGCGCCGTGGCGCGACCTCAAGGAAAAAAGAAAAAGCCACCTTGCGGTGGCTTCTTCTTTAAAACTTGGCGGAGACGGTGGGATTCGAACCCACGATACGGGTATAAGCCGTATGCTTCCTTAGCAGGGAAGTGCCTTCGGCCACTCGGCCACGTCTCCAATCAGTACCGACTTGTTTGTCAGTCAGCGCTGAGTGCACGCATCTTAAGGGCTGGTGCACGTTGCGTCAAGGACGCACGCCCGAAAATTTTGAAAATTGTTAAGCTTGCTCGAGGTTAAAAGCCTTGTGCAGGGCACGGACGGCCAGTTCCATGTATTTCTCGTCGATGAGGACGGAAATCTTGATCTCCGAGGTCGAGATCATCATGATATTGATGCCCTCTTCCGACAGGGTGCGGAACATCTGCGAGGCCACGCCCACGTGGCTGCGCATGCCGACGCCGACGGCCGACACTTTCGACACCTTCGCATCGCCCAGCACCTTGGCGGCGCCCAGGGACTCGCGCTGGGCTTCCAGCACGCTCATCGCCTTGGCGTAGTCGTTGCGCGAGACGGTGAAGGTGAAATCGGTCTTGCCGTCCACCGACTGGTTCTGGATGATCATGTCGACTTCGACGTTCGCGTCGGCGATCGGGCCCAGGATGTGGAAGGCGACGCCCGGCTTGTCCGGTACGCCCAGGATGGTGATCTTGGCTTCATCGCGATGAAAGGCGATACCGGAGATGACGGCTTGTTCCATATTGCTTTCTTCCTCAAACGAAATCAGTGTGCCGGACTTCGCTTCCTCGTCCAGCGGCATCAGGGGATCGGTCAGCGACGACAGCACGCGCGTCGGGACCTGGTAGTTACCTGCGAATTCGACCGAGCGGGTCTGCAGCACCTTCGAACCCAGCGAGGCCAGCTCCAGCATTTCCTCGAAAGTGATCTTGGACAGGCGTCGCGCCTCGTGCACCACGCGCGGGTCGGTCGTGTAGACGCCGTCGACGTCGGTGTAGATCAGGCACTCGTCGGCCTTCAGCGCGGCGGCGATCGCCACGGCCGAGGTGTCCGAACCGCCGCGGCCCAGGGTCGAGATGTTGCCATCTTCGTCCATGCCCTGGAAGCCCGTGATGATCACGATCTTGCCCTGGTTCAGGTCATTGCGCACGCGGGTGTCGTCGATCGACTGGATGCGCGCCTTGGTGAACGAGGAGTCGGTGCGGATGCCCGCCTGCCAGCCGGTGTAGGAGACCGCGTCCTTGCCGATCGCCAGCAGCGCCATCGCCAAGAGGCCCACCGACACCTGCTCGCCGGTGGAGGCGATCATGTCCAGTTCGCGCGGGTCCGGTTGCGGCATGATTTCCTTGGCCAGGCCGATCAGGCGGTTGGTCTCGCCGGACATCGCCGACGGCACCACAACGATCTGGTGGCCGGCGTCATGCCACTTCGCCACTCGGGCCGCGACATTCTTGATACGGTCCGTCGAGCCCATCGACGTACCGCCATACTTGTGGACAATTAAAGCCATATCAGGAAGGGTTCCAGCTTGTTGAAAGATCAAAAGGGGATGCTTACTTTAGCATGCTGCAGCGCAGTATCACAAGGCTCGGGGGAGAAAAAGCTATACGAAAAGAAAATAAAGTAATACCTTTTTCGTATAGAAACTATGGGCCACTATTCCGCCTGCGGCGCCCAGCGCAGGGCGATGCGATCCCCCTGCCCCGCCCCCAGAAACTGGCAATCCATGCCGATCCCGGCGGCGAACAGCAGGGAACGATCGGTGCTCACGACCGGCGCCCGCTCGCGCTCCCAGCTCGGCACGCCCAGCGCCTGGTAATGCTGCTTGAGCGAGCGCGTCGGACGGTTGGCTGCCGGCTTCAGGCGCTCGCCGCCCTTGCGGAAGTCGATGATCAACTCCTGGTTACGCAACCAGGCAGGGTCGAATCCGGTGTCGGCGGCATGAAAATGCAGCACGCCGCCATAGGCCGGGAACGCGATGCTCGGCTCACCCTTCCAGCGGAAGGATTGACCGGGCTTATCCAGCACACCGGCGTCGTCCGGATCGCGCATGCCTGCGAGATCCGGCAGGCGCGGCGTAATGTAAAGCTTGCCGCGATGGCGGCGGATGTGGCAGGCAGGATGGGTGACCTTCAGCTGCGCGTCTTCGCGCGCCGAGAACAGCTGGGCCACCATCTCGCCCAGCCAGGCGGTCGACGGCATGGCCAGGCCGCGTTCGGCAAACAGGTGGCGCAGCAGATTGTCGGCGCGCTCGCGGCTGAGCAGCTGCAGGCGGGCCAGGTCGACCGCGTCGCCGTCGAGGCAGGCGGCGAGGTCCTGGGCGGCCAGCTCGTCCAGCAGGCACTGGCTCGAGGCGGCATGGACGGCGCTGCGGGCGATGCGCTGCTGGAAACCGGGAAAGCTGCTTGCGAGCGCCGGCATGACGGTGTGGCGCAGCGCATTGCGGGCATGGCGCGGATCCTGGTTCGACTCGTCCTCGACCCAGCCGATGCCCTGCTCCCGCGCATAGGCTTCCAGCTCCTGCCGCGCTACGCCGAGCAGGGGCCGCGCCATGACGAGGTCCGGGTCACCCAGCAGGCCGGGCGCGCGGTTGGCGGCGTCCATGCCGGACAGGCCGGCCGGCCCGGCGCCACGCAGCAGCTGCAACAGGACGGTTTCGGCCTGGTCGTCGAGATGGTGAGCCGTCAGCAGCAGGTTCGCGCCATGGGCGCGGCACATCTCGCCCAGCGCCGCATAGCGCAGCTTGCGGGCCGCCGCCTCGATGCCCGACTTGCCCTTTTTTACCGCCACGCGGCGATGGTCAAAGGCAATGCCGAGGGAAGCAGAGGCAGCGGCGCAATGCGCCAGCCAGGCATCCGCGTTCCCGCTCAGGCCGTGGTGGACGTGGAAGGCGTAAAGGGCGACGCCCTGCTCCGCCGCCCAGTCGCGGGCGAGGCGCAGCAGCGCCATCGAATCGAGACCGCCGCTGAGGGCGACGGCAATGGAGGTGGGGGAATACGCGGCGCGCAGGCCAAGCATGGCCTGCGCGAAAGTGGAAAGCTTCAAGCTGCGCGACTCACTCTTCGCGCGGCAGGGTTTCCTTGAACTTGCCATAGGCCATCAGCTTGGCGTGACGGGCGTCCAGCAGTTCCTTGGTCTTCATGCCCTGGAACTGGCGCAGGGTGTCGGCCAGTGCGCGCTTGAGGAGCTGGGCCATCTGCTTCGGATCGCGGTGGGCGCCGCCCAGCGGCTCGTTGACGATCTTGTCGATCAGGCCGATGGCTTTCAGGCGGTGGGCGGTCAGGCCCAGGGCGTCGGCCGCGTCGGCGGCGCGCTCGGAGGTCTTCCACAGGATCGAGGCGCAGCCTTCGGGCGAGATCACCGAGTAGGTCGCGTATTGCAGCATCAGCACCGCGTCGCCGACGGCGATGGCGAGTGCGCCGCCCGAGCCGCCTTCGCCGATGATGGTGGCGATCAGCGGCACTTTCAGCTCGGCCATGACGTAGAGGTTATGGCCGATCGCTTCGGACTGGCCGCGCTCCTCCGCGTCGATGCCCGGGAACGCTCCAGGGGTATCCACAAAAGTGAAGATCGGCAGGCCGAATTTTTCCGCCAGCTTCATCAGGCGCATGGCCTTGCGGTAGCCTTCGGGCTTGGGCATGCCGAAGTTGCGCATCGCGCGCTCTTTGGTGTCGCGGCCCTTCTGGTGGCCGATGACCATGCAAGGCTGACCGTTGAAACGGGCCAGGCCACCGATGATCGACTGGTCGTCGGCGAAGGTGCGGTCGCCATGGAGCTCGTGGAAGTCGGTGAAGATCGCGTTCACGTAGTCCATCGTGTAGGGACGCTGGGGGTGACGTGCGATCTGCGACACTTGCCACGGGGTCAGCTTGGCGTAGATGTCCTTGGTCAGTTGCTGGCTCTTCTTGGCCAGGCGGTCGATCTCTTCGGAGATGTCGACGGCGGAATCGTCCTGCACGAAGCGCAGCTCTTCAATCTTGGACTCGAGCTCGGCGACCGGCTGCTCAAAATTGAGGAAAGTTGTTTTAGTCATTGTACCTCCGGATTATTTCGTGGCCGCAACGTTCCGTTCGCGCGGCAGTGGACTGATTTTGGGGCGTATTCTACCGTACCCTTGGCGGGTCGGGACGCCGACATGGGGCTTATCTACTGGTTTATACTGGGTCGAGGCTGCGCCACAGGTACCAGGTTGCCACCGTACGCCAGGGTTCCCAGTTGGCCGCCACCTCGCGCGCATCGCTGCGGGAAACAGGTTCCCCCGAGAAATAATTCTGGCTGATGCCCTGGATCAGGCCGGGGTCGTCGAGCGGCAGCACGTTCGGCCGGAGCAGATTAAATATCAAAAACATCTCCGCTGTCCAGCGGCTGATGCCGCGGATCTGGACCAGTTCGGCGATGACGGCCTCGTCGTCCATCTGCGACCACAGGTCGGCATGGACACGTTTTGCCTTGAAATGGTCGGCGAGATCCAGGATGTATTCGGTCTTGCGCTTGGACAGGCCGCAACCGGCCAGCTCGCCTGCGCCGGCTTTCATCACTTGTGCGGGCGACAGCTTCGGGCAGATTGCCAGAAGCTTGGCCCAGGCCGCGTCGGCGGCCTTCGGGGTCACCTGCTGGCCCACGATCGAGCGCGCCAGGGTCGTGAAAGGATCAGGTTGGCCGCGCAGGTGCAGGTCGCCGATCTGCGGGATGAGCTTGTTCATGATGCGGTCGCGCTCCATCAGCGCGGCCTTCGCCTCCGCCCAGTAGGCGGGGACGGTCAGCTCCGGCACGGCGGCCGTGTCCCTGTCCTTGTGCGCGGCCATTATGCGCGGCGCCAGGTCGTCGTTCCGTCCGGCTTGTCTTCCAGGATGATCCCGGCGGCAGTCAGTTCGGCGCGGATGGCGTCCGCTTCGGCAAAGTTACGGGCCTTCTTGGCAGCGGCGCGGCGCGCGATGGCGTCGTCAATACTGGCGTCGCCGCCTTCGCTACCGCCCTGCAGATAGGCTTGCGGCGCGCGTTCGAGCAGGCCCAGCACGCCGGCCAGCGCTTTCAGCTGGCGGGCTGCATCGAGCGATTTGCTGCGATTCACCTCGCTAGCCAGGTCGAACAGCTCGGCCACGGCCAGCGGCGTATTGAAATCGTCGTCCATCGCTTCGCGGAAGCGCAGGGCGTGTTCCTCGTCCCAGTCGACCGCTGGCGTCTCGGCGTCGATGTCGACGGTCGCCAGCGCCGTGTACAGGCGGGTCAAAGCGCCCTTGGCGTCGTCGATGTGGGCGTCCGAATAATTCAGCGGGCTGCGGTAGTGGGCGCGCAGGATGAAGAAGCGGATGACTTCGGCGTCGTACTTCTTGAGCACGTCGCGGATGGTGAAGAAGTTGCCCAGGGACTTGGACATCTTCTCGTTGTCCACGCGCACGAAGCCGTTGTGGATCCAGTAGTTCACCATATTGCCGCCGAAGGCGCCTTCGGACTGGGCGATCTCGTTCTCGTGGTGCGGGAACTGGAGATCCGCACCCCCGCCGTGGATGTCGAAATGTTCGCCGAGGGTGGCGCAGGACATGGCCGAGCACTCGATGTGCCAGCCCGGACGGCCCTTGCCCCACTTCGAATCCCACTTCGCCTCGACCGGCTCGGACTCCTTGGCGGCCTTCCACAGCACGAAGTCGAGCGGATCGCGCTTGCCGCTGCTCACATCCACGCGCTCGCCGGCGCGCAGGTCGTCCAGCGACTTGCCGGAGAGCTTGCCGTAGCCTTCGAAGCCGCGCACGGCGTAGTTGACGTCACCATCCTCGCTCCTGTAGGCAAGGCCCTTCGACTCGAGCTGCTCGATGATCGACAGCATCTGCGGCACGTGCTCGGTCGCGCGCGGCTCCAGGGTCGGAGGCAGCATGTTCAGCGCGGCGATGTCTTCGTTCTGGTACTTGAGGTTGCGCTCCACCAGCTGGCCGATGGTCTCGCCGTTTTCCACGGCGCGGCGGATGATCTTGTCATCGATGTCAGTGATGTTGCGGACGTACTTCACCTCGTAGCCCGAGGCCATGAGCCAGCGATAGATGACGTCGAAGGCCATCATCATCCGCGCGTGCCCGACGTGCACGAAGTCGTAGACGGTCATGCCGCACACATACATGCCGACCTTGCCGGCTTCCATCGGGACAAATACCTGCTTATCACGCGCGAGCGTGTTATAGATCTTCAGTTGGCTCATGGGTAGGTTCTGGTGAGGGTGAGGACAGGGACGCGCCAGCGTCGGGATCGTCTGAACCCTCGGGTGTTGTTCTTCTTTGATAGAATGGGACGTTCTGCGCAAAGTATAGCATTGTTAAAATCCCGGCTGGCCGCATATGGTTCAGCTTTATTTTTCGGGAAAAGACTTGACACCGCCTTGACCGGGGTCCATCAGAGGAGAGCATCCAGAATGACCATTTCCTTCCGCCGTACACTGATCAAGGGCCTGACCCTGGGCGCAGGCGCCCTGCTGCTGTCCGGCGCCGCCCTGGCGCAGCAGGCCGAGCCGCAGGCCGCACCCACCCTTGACGCAGCCCCGGCCGCGCCCGTCGTCAAGGGTCCGCAGGTGTCGATGAAGACCACCATGGGCGAGATCGTCCTCCAGCTCGACGAGGAGCGCGCGCCCAGGACGGTTGCCAACTTCATGCAGTACGTCAAGCAGGGCTTTTACAAGGGCACGATTTTCCACCGCGTGATCGACGGCTTCATGATCCAGGCCGGCGGCATGAACGAGAAGTTCGAGGGCCGCAAGACCAACAAGCCGGTCAAGAACGAATCCAACAACGGCCTGTCGAACCAGCCATACACGATCTCGATGGCGCGCGAAGACCACCCGGACTCGGCCACCTCGCAATTCTTCATCAACGTGGCCGACAACTCGGGCATCGACTATCCGAACTACCAGGGTTCCGGCTACACCGTGTTCGGCAAGGTCGTGAAGGGCCAGGAAGTCGTGGACAAGATCAAGGGTGTGGTGGTGGACGACGTGCGCGGCATGCAGAACGTGCCGGTGGTGCCGATCTTCATTAAGTCCGTTACCGTGCTCAAGGGCGACAAGCTTGTAAAATAGCGGATGTGCAATCTTGCATCCTTCAATAACACCTTAGAACAGGACACCAGATGACCAGCGTACGCATGACCACCAATATGGGCAACATCACCGTCGAACTGGACGCCGACAAGGCGCCGAAGACCGTTGCCAACTTTATCGACTACGTCAACAAGGGTCACTTCAGCAACACCATCTTCCACCGCGTGATCAAGGACTTCATGATCCAGGGCGGCGGCTTCGAACCGGGCATGAAGCAAAAGCCGACCGACGCGACCGTCGAGAACGAAGCCAAGAACGGCCTGAAGAACGACAAGTACACCATCGCCATGGCCCGCACCTCGGCGCCGCACTCGGCGTCGGCACAGTTCTTCATCAACACCAAGGACAACGCCTTCCTGAACTATCCGGGCCAGGACGGCTGGGGCTATGCCGTGTTCGGCAAGGTCACCGAAGGCCAGGACATCGTCGACCAGATCAACGGCGTGAAGACCACCCGCAGCGGCATGCACTCGGACGTGCCGGTCGACCCGGTCGTCATCGAGAAGGTCGAAGTCATCTGATGAAGTCGGTGCGCGTGGGGCGGCTGTACCCTTCGATTCAATGAGCACGCCCGCGCGCACCTACGCGCTGTTCATCTCGGACCTGCACCTGCAGGCCTCGCATCCGCGTACGGCCGAAGCGTTCTTCCGCTTCCTGGCCGAGCATGCGGCCAAGGCCGAGCGGCTCTACCTGCTCGGTGACATCTTCGAATACTGGGCCGGCGACGACGATCTCGCCGAGCCTTTCCATCAGCAAGTGATAAACGCCATTCGCGCCGTCAGCGCTGCGGGTACGCGCGTGTACTGGCTGGCCGGCAACCGCGACTTTCTCGTGGGGCCGGGCTTTGCCGAAGCAGCAGGCTTGAGCCTGCTGGAAGAACCGCATCTCATCGAAACGGCCGGCCGCCGCATCGCCCTCGTGCACGGCGACGCCCAGTGCACGGCCGACCTCAAGTACATGGCCTTCCGCGCCCAGGTGCGCGATCGTGCCTGGCAGCAGCAGTTCCTCGGCATGTCCCTGGCGCAGCGCAAGGCCATCATTGCCGGGCTGCGCGAAGGCAGCCGCGAAGCGCAGGCGGGCAAATCCTACGAGATCATGGATGTGACGCCTGATGCGGTCGAGGCCGTGTTTGCGCAGACCGGGGCGGATGTCATCGTCCATGGACATACGCACCGGCCGGCGGTGCATGAGGTGGGCGGCAAGCTGCGTTATGTGTTGCCGGATTGGGAGCTGGACGCCGAGCCGCAACGCGGTGGATGGATCGAGCTGGCCAGCGATGGCACCCTGACCTGCCATTGTCTTACGTAGGGTGGTCGGCTCTGCCGACCGCGCGTTCAGCTCCCTTGTGAAATGACGCCACGGCTGTTCTTGAGCTGTTTGGACGCGCGGTCGGCGAAGCCGACCATCCTACCGAACCGCATCCAGTAGCTCCGGGTGTTTGCCCAGGAGCCGCAGAAGCTTGACCAGCGCCACCGGCGCATGCGCCTCCCCCGCCTCGTAACGCGCGAAATCCCCCGCCTCGTCCCCCAGCAATTCATCGGCCTTCTGCCGCGTCAGCCCCAATGCTTTCCGCATCGCCCGGATCGTCTTGAGCTCCTCCGCATCCACCTGCTTGCGGAAGGCCTTGATCAGCTCCCCGTAATGCTCGTCCTCGCCGCGGGCAAACATCACTTCCTTGCAGCCGGCGCAGTGCTCGACCACGACGTCGGCGATGGTCGTGCTCTGCCCCTTGTAGCTGTACTGCATTTCCCTGATCGCATGCGTCAGCGGCGAAACGCCGCAGTTCGGGCATGTCAGCATCGCGTCCTCCTCCTGGTTCGGCACCCATCCTAGCAAAACGCGCCTGGAGGCCGCGCCCGGGAAATTTGTTCAATATGTATATTGACACTCACCAAACCGCTGTTATACTTCACTACAACACCACTTCAACCAAGCACCAACACGGAGACGAATATGCAACACGAACCAATACCGCAGAGGAGGACTGGACATGACAGTCGGCTGGAATGACAACACCCCCATTTACCGCCAGCTCAAGGAGCGGGTGGTCGGCATGATGCTCGACGGCGTTCTCAAAGCCGGCGACGCCCTGCCCTCGGTCCGCCAGATCGCGGCCGAATATCAACTCAATCCGATCACCGTATCGAAGGCTTACCAGGAACTGGTCGACGAGAACTTAGTGGAAAAGCGAAGGGGAATTGGCATGTACGTTACCGAAGGAGCAAGCGAGAAACTGTTGACCACCGAGCGGGAACGCTTCATCCGCGAGGAATGGCCCGCCATGGTCGAACGCATCCGCCGCCTCGGCCTGAACGTCGAGCAGCTGCTCAAGGCCTCGGGCAACAACGCCCCGGGAGGTTCAGCATGAGTGCCGTCATCTCAGCGCGCGGCCTGAGCAAGCACTACGGCAAGCGTACCGCCGTCGACGGCATCGATTTCGACATCGCGCCAGGACGCATCGTCGGCCTGATCGGCCCCAACGGCTCGGGCAAGACCACCACGCTCAAGGCGGCCCTCGGCCTGATCCCTTTCGAAGGCCAGCTGTCGGTGCTCGGTTTCGACCCGCGCACCCAGCGCGACGATCTGATGAAGGAAGTCTGCTTCATCGCCGACGTCGCCATCCTGCCGCGCTGGCTGCGCGTGAAGGATGCGATCGACTTCGTGGAGGGCGTGCACCCGCGCTTCGACCGCAAGAAGGCGGAGCGCTACGTGGCCAACACCAAGCTCAAGCCCGAAATGAAGGTCAAGGAAATGTCGAAGGGCATGATCGTCCAGCTGCACCTGGCGCTGGTGATGGCCATCGACGCGAAACTGCTGGTGCTGGACGAGCCGACCCTGGGCCTCGACATCATCTACCGCAAGCAGTTCTACCAGAATCTGCTGGAAGACTATTTCGACGAGCAGAAGACCATCGTCATCACCACCCACCAGGTGGAAGAGGTCGAGCACATCCTGACCGACCTGATGTTCATCCGCGAAGGCAGGATCGTGCTGGCCGCCTCGATGGAGGAAATCGGCGAGCGCTATACCGAAGTGATGGTCCCGGCCGACAAGGTCGGCGCCGCCAACGCGCTGGCGCCGATCGACCAGCGCACCGTGTTCGGCAAGTCCGTGATGCTGTTCGATGGCGTGTGCCGCAAACAGCTCTCGCAGCTCGGCGAAACCCGCAATCCCAGCGTTGCCGACCTGTTCGTGGCAACCATGAAAGGAACCTACGCATGAAAACGATGAAATGGCTGCTCCGGCGCGAGCTGTGGGAACACAAGGGCGCCTTCTTCTGGGCGCCGCTGGTGATCGCCGCGGCCATGGTGATCCTGATGGGCGGCGGCTTCGCCTACAGCATGGCCTTTGGTGATGCCACGAACTTCCAGTGGCAAGGCCAGAACGTGGTGTCGATCCAGGGCTTCCCGCAAGACCTGCGCTACAAGATCGCCCACGTCGCCGCCACCGGCTACCTCGGCGTCGCCGCCCCGCTGTTCATGGTGCTGGCCGTCGTGGTGTTCTTCTACTGCCTGGCCGCCCTGCACGACGACCGGCGCGACCGCAGCATCCTGTTCTGGAAGTCGCTGCCGCTGTCGGACCGCGATACCGTGCTCTCGAAAGTGATCACCGCCCTGTGCGTGGCGCCCTTGATCACGATCGCGATCGGCGTGGCGACCTCGCTGGTGCTGCTCCTGATCGGCATGATCGCCGCCGCCGGCAAGGGCCTGAACCTGTTCGCGCCGGTGCTGATGGAACCGAGCCTGTATCTCAGCCCGCTGTACCTGCTGGCCTTCCTGCCGCTCTACATCCTGTGGGCGCTGCCGACCGTGGGCTGGCTGCTGCTGGTGTCGAGCTGGGCGAAATCCAAGGTCTTCCTGTGGGCAGTCGGCATTCCGCTGGTCTCGCTGCTGCTGCTGTTCTGGCTGAACTTCATGATCAGCCCGGTGGCGCCGATGCAGTTCGATATCGACTTCATCGGCGAGCAGATCGTCGCCCGCATGCTCGGCGGCCTGATGCCCGGCGTGTGGCTGAGCGAGGTCGACGGATCGAGTTTCTCGCACATGAAGAACGGACTGGACGCCATGCTGGTGCTCGGCGAATCCTACCGGACCCTGGCCAAGCCCGGCGTGTGGCTCGGCGCCCTGGCCGGCGCGGGCATGATCTACGCGGCGATGCGCCTGCGCCGCTGGCGCGACGAGGGCTGAGCGAATGCGCGCCCTCCCCGCCCTGCTGTTCGGGAGCGTGCTCTTCTACGGCGCCGGCACGGCCGGCGCCGCGGATGAGCCGGTCCGCGAACTCGATCCCGTGCATGTGAACGCCATGCGCAATCCCGAGGTCCGCAAGTACGAGCACATCCTCGCAGGCCTCGACGCCTTCGACAAGTACCACGCGCTGGCGCCCCAGGTCGACAGGCTGCGCTTCGTGGCCGAGCCCAAGGACCATCGGGCGCCGCCGGCCGTGCTCAAGGTGCGCCTGGTCGGCGACGATGACTTCACGCTGCCGATTGCGCTGGATGCCAACGGCCGCTTCGAGGTGCCGCGCAGCGAGGCGGCCGAGGATGCCGAGAGCGAGCTGGAACTGAACCAGAAGCGCGGCCTGTACCGCATCGGGGTCGAGGTCAGGACGCCCGGCCTGCCGGAGAACCGGCGCCGGCTCGGCGACCTGCGCCTCGAGTGCAAGGTGCAGATCGCGATCGCGAAGTCGGAGATCCCCTTCATCTGGGTAGGCGTGATCAACGGCCTGCTGCTGCGGACCGACTGGTGCAGCTTCTTCGGCGACGAGAAGTCGACCGCCTACAAGGGCGCCGCAAAGAACGCGCATTTCGGCTATCGCGCCGGAAAGCCGGTCAAGGAGGCGATCCTGGTCGAGGGCAATCGTTCCGCCCTCCTGCAGTCAAAAGGGAACTCCTACCAGGTACCGATCGGGAATTCGACCTGGAGCGACGAGGCGATGATCGAACTGACCTTCGCCGACGAGGCCCCGGTGATTGCGGCCGCTACTGGAACTGCTGGCGAAACGCCTCGAACTGCGCCTTGAGGCTTTCCAGTTCTCCGCGCAGGGCGGCGACTTCGGCCTCAAGCTGGCCGATGCGGCTGGCGCCGCCGCCACCCAGGCCGGCGCCGGCGCTCGGCGCCTCGTAGGTGGCGCTGATCTCGCCGCCCAGCAGGTGGCCGTAGCGCGGCTCCTTGGTGCCGGGGGCGCGCTCCAGGCGCGCCACCAGCGGCGGGTATTTATCGATCAGGAACTGCAGCACGGTCTCGACGTCCTGCACGCTCTTGAATTCGAACAGGCGGCCGGTGCGGGTGCGGATCTCGCCGGCGGTCTGCAGGCCGCGCAGCATCAGGATGCTGAGGACGGCCACCTTGTCCTGCTCCAGCGTCCATTTGATGCGCATGCGGTGCTCGTACTTCACCACGCGCGCGCCGGCCTGCGAAATGGCGTTCACCAGCTTCTTCTCGATCAGGCGCTGCAGGGTGTCCTGCGCCACCTCGTCGGTGAGCTGCATGATGGGGTCGCGGCTCGACACCTGGTTGCAGCCGTTGACGATCGCGTTCAGCGACATCGGGTAGTTATCGGGGGTCAGTGCCTCTTTTTCGGCGAGCACCGCGAGCACGCGGATTTCATGCGGATCAAGTACAGCAGCATTCGTGGCGGCGCCGTTCTCCGGCGCGCCCGTCACGTCATTCGTCATGCGATTCCTCAGTCGACCAGTCGGTTCAGTTGTTCGGAATCGAGTTTATCACCCTCGGTGAGCTTGGGACAGCACAGGCCGGCCTCCCGCATGGTGTTGGTGAGCCGTTCGATCTGCTCGTCCTGGCGCGCCACGTGGTCGATGAGACCGCGCAGGGCTTTCGAGAGCGGGTCGTCGCCGTTCGGCGTGACCCCGTAGGCCGCGAACAGCTGGGCGCTGCGCGACTGCTCTTCCTTGCGGATGATGTGGGCCGGATTGCCCACCGCCGTCGCGCCGCCCGGCACCGGCTTGATGACGACGGCGTTCGAGCCGATCTTGGCGTACTCGCCCACCGTGAAGGCGCCCAGCACCTGGGCGCCGGCGCCGACGATCACGCCGCGCTCGAGCGTCGGGTGGCGCTTGGTGCCGGCCACCAGGGTCGTGCCGCCGAGCGTCACGCCCTGGTAGATGGTGCAGTCGTCGCCGACCACGGCGGTCTCGCCGATGACCACGCCGAAGCCGTGGTCGATGAAGACCCGGCGGCCGATGGTGGCGCCCGGATGGATCTCGATGCCCGTCAGGACGCGGGCGAGATAGGAAATGAAGCGGCCGACCCACTTGAGCCCGAGCTTCCAGCAGGCGTGCGCCCAGCGGTGCATGATCACGGCATGCAGGCCGGGGTAGCACGTCAGGACTTCCCAGCCGTTGCGGGCGGCGGGGTCGCGCTGGATGATGCTATGGATATCGTCGCGTAAGTTAGAAAACATAATAAGCATGATCGCAAACCAACGATGATGGTAGCGTATGTTGCAGCGGTTTGCTTGGGAGGACTGCGGAGGATGCCCCGGGCGGGGCCGCGGGCTCCCGCTCGTTGCGGGAACCCGTGCTTCAGAAGGCTCAGCCTTCGCGCGCGATGCGCTGGCGGCGCGCTTCGTACAGGCAGACGCCCGAGGCGACCGAGACGTTCAGGCTCTCGACCGAACCGAACATGGGGATGCTGACCAGGAGGTCGCAGGTTTCGCGGGTCAGGCGGCGCATGCCCTCGCCTTCCGAGCCCATGACGATGGCGGCGGGGCCGCTGAAGTCGGCTTCGTACAGGCCCTTGTCGGCGTCGTCCGAGGTGCCGATCAGCCAGATGCCGCGGTCCTTCAGCTCGCGCATGGTGCGCGCCAGGTTGGTGACGGTGATGTAGGGAACGCTCTCGGCGGCGCCGCTGGCGACCTTGGCGGCGGTGGCGTTCAGGCCGACCGCGCGGTCCTTCGGCACGATCACCGCATGCGCGCCGGCGCCGTCGGCCACGCGCAGGCAGGCGCCGAGGTTGTGCGGGTCGGTGATGCCGTCCAGGATCAGCAGCAAGGGCGGACCCTCGATGGCGTCGAGCAGCTCGTCGAGGTTGCGCGCCAGCGCCAGCTGGCTGGCGAAGGCGATCACGCCCTGGTGGCGGCGGGTGCCGGTGATCTTGTCGAGACGCGCGGCCTCGACCGGCATGACGCGCACGCCGGCCTCTTTCGCGTTGGCGATCAGGGCCTTCATGCGGGCGTCATTGCGCTCGGCATCGACGAAGATCTCTTCCACCGATTGGGCCTCGTGGCGCAAGCGCGAGGTCACCGCGTGGAAACCGAAAAGCATTTTGTTTTTCATGTATTACTTCTTCTTCCTGCTGGTTTTGGCTGCGGGGGTCTTGGCCACCGCCTTGGTTTTCGGTGCGCTCGCGGTTTTCACCCCGGCCGCACTCTTGGCTGGCGTCTTGGACGCCGTGGTCTTGCGCGCGCGCGGCGCACGGGTCGGCGGAACGAAGACGACGTCTTCTTCGACCGGCTCCGGCTGCACTAGCTGGTCGGCCGGGCCACCCTTGGCCTTGCGCTTCTTCGGCGGCTTCGGCTCGAGCGCCTCGATGGCGGCCTGGCGCGCACGCTCGAGCGGCGCCGGAACGGCTTCCTGCGATTCGGCCAGCACCAGGTCGATCTTGCGCGACTCGAGGTCCACGCGCGCGACCTTGACGGCCACCTTGTCGGTCAGCTTGTAGACCTGGCCGCCGCGCTCGCCGCGCAGCTCGTGGCGCGCCTCGTCGTACTGGAAGTAGTCGGTGCCCAGGGCGCTGATGTGCACCAGGCCTTCCACGTACAGCTGGTCGAGGGTCACGAAAATGCCGAACGGCGTCACGCCGGACACGGTGCCGGTGAAGTCCTCGCCCAGCTTGTCCTGCATGAAGTAGCACTTCAGCCAGTTCTCGACGTCGCGCGAAGCCTCGTCGGCGCGGCGCTCATTGGCCGAGCAGTGCACGCCGAGCGCGTCCCAGATCGTCAGGTCCTTCTCGTTCTTTGCCGTGCCCGCGGCCTTGTCCTTGGCTTGCTGCTTGCGGGCCGAATTCGACAGCGTCGTGTTCAGCTTGCCCAGCTCGATGCCCTTCGGCTCGTACTTCTTCCCTTGCAGGATGGCCTTGATGGCGCGGTGGGTCAGCAGGTCCGGGTAGCGGCGGATCGGGCTGGTGAAGTGGGCGTATGCCTCATAGGCCAGGCCGAAGTGGCCGACGTTGTCCGGGCTGTAGACGGCCTGCTGCATCGAACGCAGCAGCATGGTCTGCAGCAGGGCCGCGTCCGGGCGCTCCTTGATCTTCTGCATCACTTCGGCGTAGTCGCGCGCGGTCGGCTTGGTGCCGCCGCCCAGGTTCAGGCCGACCAGCTTCAGGAAGGTACGCAGCTGGTTCAGCTTCTCTTCGGTCGGCACCGCGTGGATACGGAAGGTGCCCGGATGCTTGTGGCGGATCAGCAGGTCGGCCGCGCACACGTTGGCGGCCAGCATGCACTCCTCGATCAGGCGGTGCGCATCGTTGCGGGTGCGCGGGATGATCTTCTCGATCTTGCCGACGGCATTGCAGACGATGTAGGTCTCGGTGGTCTCGAAATCGATCGCCCCGCGTTCCTGGCGGGCCTTCAGGAGCGCGCGGAACACCTCGTTCAGGTTCAGCAGGTGCGGCACGATGCCCGGACGGCGCTGCGCTTCGGGACCGTTCGTGTTGCCGAGGATCTCGGCCACTTCGTTATAGGTCAGGCGCGCGGCCGAGTGCATCACGGCCGGGTAGAACTGGTAGGCCTTCACCTCGCCGTCCTGGCTCACGACCATGTCGCACACCAGGGTGCAACGGTCTACCGCCGGGTTCAGCGAACACAGGCCGTTGGACAGCTTCTCCGGCAGCATGGGGATCACACGGCGCGGGAAGTAGACCGAGGTGCTGCGCTCGATCGCATCGACGTCCAGCGCGTCGTTGGGCTTGACGTAGTGGCTGACGTCGGCGATTGCTACCAGCAGGCGGTAGCCCTTGGTGCGGCCGATCTTGACCGGCTCGCAATAGACCGCGTCGTCGAAGTCGCGTGCGTCCTCGCCGTCGATGGTTACCAGGGGCACGTCGCGCAGGTCGACGCGGTCCGCCAGGTCGGCATCGACCACTTCGTTCGGCAGGCGGTTGGCCTGCTTCAGGGCGGCGGGCGAGAACACGTGCGGCACGCCGAACTTGCGCACGGCGATCTCGATTTCCATGCCGGGGTCGTCCAGCTCGCCCAGCACTTCGGCGATGCGGCCGGTCGGCTGCTGGAAGCGCGAAGGCTGCTCGATCAGCTCGACGCTGACCACCTGGCCGGCCTTGGCCTTGCCCGGGCCGCCCGACACCAGCACGTCCTGGCTGATGCGGTTGTCTTCGGGCGAGACGATCCAGACGCCGCCCTCGTTCATCAGGCGGCCGATGATGTGGGTGTTGGCGCGCTCGACCACCTCGACGATGGTGCCCTCCAGTCGGCCCCGGCGGTCGGTGCCGGTGACTTTCGCGCGCACGCGGTCGCCGTTCAGCACCTTGTTCATTTCCTTGTCGTTCAGGAACAGGTCGTCGCCGCCCTCGTCCGGAATGACGAAGCCATAGCCGTCGCGGTGCGCGCTGACCTTGCCGGTGATGAAACCGGACTGGTCGGCCAGCACATAAGTGCCGCTGCGGTCGGCGCGGATCTGGCCGTCGCGCTCCATCGCGTTCAGGCGGCGGCCCAGCACTTCCTGTGCCGCGGGCTTGACCTTCAGTAGACGCGCCAGGTCGGCCGCTTCCAGCGGACCCTTGGCACTGCGGAAGACGGCGAGGATTTCCTCGCGGCTAGGAATGGTATGAGTAGGTTGCTTCAAATCGTTTTCTTATTTCTCTTAATAATGGGCGCCGCCAATGCGGCATTTGATTAACACCTTGGCAGGCGTAGTGTAAGGGATTGCCATCCGATTCGCCTAACATATGCGGCGAAGCGTGCTCGCGGAAACTGGTGCGCAAGAAGCGAAAGACCTCGCTGCGGGGTCTTTGACTTTTGAAATCCTTCCGCTATAATCTCGGTCTCTTCAGCAACGCTTGCAAGCCGAAGCGGGAGAGAAAGCAGTAGCAGGAAGAGCGTCTTACGCTGGAATCGAACGAAAGTTGATCTAGCGAAAAATGACAAAGCCTGATATTGTAGCAGAGTTAGCAGTTCAGTGCCCACGTGGCGGAATTGGTAGACGCGCATGGTTCAGGTCCATGTGCCGCGAGGTGTGGGGGTTCGAGTCCCTCCGTGGGCACCACTCTACCGGTAGTACACCGCAGCAGTATGCAGTATCGTAGGCCTGGCGGGTTTCCCGCCGGAGCGGAAGGCAGCACAGTAGTAGCAGCAATCGAAGTAAATATGCCCACGTGGCGGAATTGGTAGACGCGCATGGTTCAGGTCCATGTGCCGCGAGGTGTGGGGGTTCGAGTCCCTCCGTGGGCACCATCTACCGGATGACTATCCGCAAGTTGTAAAATGTTTTTGCTGTAGCAGTATCAGTGCCCACGTGGCGGAATTGGTAGACGCGCATGGTTCAGGTCCATGTGCCGCGAGGTGTGGGGGTTCGAGTCCCTCCGTGGGCACCAAACTCTACCTTGGATCGATCAAGATCCCGCAAAACGCCGTAAGCTTTGAAAAAGGCTTACGGCGTTTTGCGTTTATGCCCTTCGTTTGGACAGGCGCGGCAATTCCTCATAGACTGCGCCCCATGTCCCTCTTCGATTTCTTCCGCCGGCCGCCGACGCCAGCCAAATACGCCCAGCTGCTCATCAAGAAACTGGCCATCCACCAGCCGGGCGAGCCGGTCCGCTACGACGAAGCGGGCTTTCGCCTGCTGGTCGGCGCCAGCGGCGGCCACGTCATCAACCTGCACAACCTGTACAGCGAATATTGCGCTGCCAGCAAGGCCGATCGTGTGCTGCAGCTCGAACGGACGGTGGCCTCGATGCAGCCGTCCGGGATACCGGCCAGCTTCGCCGAGGCGCGCGCCCACCTGATGCCGGCCCTGCGCGGCCGCGGCATGATGGAATACCTGCGCCTGATGGAGCCTGGCCGCGATCCCGGCACGCCGTCCGGCTTCCTGGTCCTGCCGTTCAGCCGCGACGCGGCGCTGATGCTGGTCTACGATGGCGACGATGCGATGCAATCCTTCGGGCCGGACCAGCTGAAGCAGTGGGGCGTGAGCCTGGAGGAGGCGCTGGCCGCCGCGATGGACAATCTGCGCGACGCGACGGTCGACCGCTTCACCCGGGTCGCACCCGGCGTCTACGCCGGCGACTGGGGCGACGCCTACGATTCCTCGCGCCTGCTGCTGCCGGACCTGGCCCACCGCATCGCCGGCGCCAATCCGCTGGCGATGATCCCGAACCGCGGCACCTTGCTGCTCGCCTCGGGCAACGACGTCGAAGGCGTGCGCGCCATGGCCGCGCTGGCCCAGCGCATCGCCGACGAGGACACGCGGCCGGTGTCGGCCCTGCTCTACCGCTTTGTGGACGGCCGCCCGGTCGAGCACCTGCCCGAGGACGGGGAAGTCCGCGCGGCGCTGGCGCGCCTCGACCGCCAGTACCGCCATGGCGACTATGCGGCGCAGAAGGAGACGATGGACGAGCTCCACGAAAAGGACGGCAGCGACATCTTCGTGGCCACCTACAAGGTGATGCGCATCGAAGAGAGCGGCGAGGAATACAGCCTGGCCAGCTGGACCAAGGGGGTCGACACCCTGCTGCCGCGCACCGACCGGGTCGCGCTGTTCGTGCCGGCCGACGGCGACGAGCAGAAGGAACTGCTGGTTCTGCCGTGGGACGCGCTGTACGCCGGCTGCGGCCACCTGATGCAGCCCGTGCCGCACGCCTTCCCGGAACGTTACCGCGTCACGGCCTTCCCCGAGCTGGCGCCGCTGCGAGCGCTGGCCCTGAACCTGGGCTAGCTGGCCGCCAGGTCGTCGAGGATCGGGCAATCCGAGCGCGCATCGCCGTGGCAGGAGGCGGCCAACGATTCCAGCGTGCGGCGCATGGCCTGCATCTCGGCGATCTTGCGGTCCAGCTCCGTGATGTGGCTGCGCGCCAGGGCGCGCACGTCGGCGCTGGCGCGGCTCTTGTCCTGCCAGAGGCTCAGCAGGACCCCGATCTGCTCGAGCGAGAAGCCGAGCTCGCGGGCACGGTGCACGAAGCGCAGCACGTGCACGTCCTGGTCGGAATACAGGCGGTAGCCGCTGTCGGTACGCCGCGCCGCGTCGATCAGGCCGATCGATTCGTAGTGGCGGATCATCTTGGCGGACACGCCGGACGCCTTGGCGGCCTCGCCGATGGTCAGGGCGGCTTGCTGCATCGTCATCTCCTGTTGTTTTCCAGGGCAGCATACACCTTCCCACCGCGGGAAGGTCAAGCCCGCGCTTGACTTGGGGCGCCAGCGCGTTAAGCTCGGCAGGGTATGAAACGAATCGTCCTCCCTCTCCTCGCCCTCTTCCTCGCCGCCTCGGCCCTGGCCGGTCCGGCGCCCTGGTTCCAGTGGCGCAGCAAGCTCAACGGCGCCCTCACCTGCTCGCAGACACCGCTGGGGCCGGGCTGGGAAAAAACTGCTGGTCCGTATCGGGACGCGCGTTGCGAAAAACTCATTGTTGCTAAATAATGGGGAAGCAAGGCTCATCCGATCCCATATTAAGGAGACAAGCAATGTTCACGAGTCCGGAGCAGTTTGCCAACGCCACCAAGACCCTGTTCGACCTGCAGATGCAGACCTTCGAAGCCCTCGCCAACAAGACCGTCAAGGGCGTGGAACAGGTGGTGGCGCTGAACATGAACGCGGCCAAGAGCTCGATGGAAGGTTCGCTGGCCGCCGGCCAGGAAATGGCGCGTGCGGGTGACCCGAAGGCCGCGATCGCCGCACTGCATGCGCGCATGCAGCCGGGCGTGCAAGGGGCTGCCGAATACCGCGAGCAATTGAAGACCATCATCGACGAGATGCACAACGAATTCCGCCAGGCCGCCGACACCCACGTGGCCGAAGCCAAGAGCACCCTGTCGGCCCTGATCTACGACGTGACGCAGAACGTCAAGCCGGGCTCGGAGAATGCGGTCGAGATCATCAAGACCGCGATCGACAACGCCTTCAAGGGCTATGAACAGGTGACCCAGGCCACGCGCCAGGCGGTGCAGACGGTCGAGGCGCAGATCGCCAAGGCCAGCTCGATGGTGCAGCCGGCGCAGTAGGGTGGACGGGTTCCCCGTCCGCGCGTTCAAACCGAGCAAGCGCAGACGTAGCATCTGTTCCTGAGCTGGTTGAACGCGCGGACAGCGGAGCCGTCCACCCTACGAAATAAAATTTCATCTCGAACGCTTGGGTGAAATTTTCTTTCAACTCCCTTCCGCTTCCACTCCCAGCAATTCTTCCAGTTTCGCCAGCGAGGCATCGTCCTTGATCACCGAGCGCAGCCAGGCGTGCAGCGGCTGCTCGCCCCAGCGCGCCGCCCGTTCGGCCAGGTAGGCGACCGGGCTGTGCGGCTCGGTGCGGCGGAAGAACTTGGCGACGGCGCGCAGCTGGGCAATCGCCTGCTCGCGGCTTTGCAGCGGTCCCTCGGGCAGCATCACGCGTGGCGCCGCATGGGCGACCGTCGCCACCGCACCCGGCACCGCCACCACGGCATCGACCTTCGCCGGCACCATGGGCGCCGCCATGTCCTCGAAGTTCTCGAGGGCCGCCCGCGCCGCGCCGAAGCTCGGCCCGTCGACGCCCAGGCGCGCGTCGACCACTTTTTCCAGCTCGGCCAGCGCCGCCAGGCAGTCGTGCGCCGCTTCCGCCAGCGCCTGCCGTGCGCTTGGTGCGGCCCTGGCGCGCGCCGCCTCCAGCTCGGCCAGGGCCTCCGGCCCACGGGTACGCGCCGCTTCCCACGCGCCCATGGTGACCCCGTCGGCCAGCGGCAGCTCCTTGACCAGCGGGGCGATGCGCGCCGCGGCCCAGGACAGGTTGCCGATGCGGCGCTCGAAGCCGTCCTCGTCGGGCAGCGGGTGCAAGTCATCCCAGTAGCGCTGGCACAGGCCGCCGAGCAGGCGCAGGCTGCCGGCCATGCCCGCCATCCCGCCCGTCTTGGTGGCCGCTTCCAGCAGCCAGACCGCGAGCTGCAGGTGCTTGCTGCGCGTCTCCAGCAGTTCCGTGCAGCGTTTGGTGACGAACTTCCAGTCCGCCTCCTTCAGCGCCGTCACCCAGGCGCCCTGTTCGATCGAAGGATCGTCGGCCTGGCGCGCGCGGTTGATGGCGTCGACGTCGGGCGAGAACGCGAGGTCCTCGCCGCAGGGCCGGTCCATGCTGATCGGGACCAGCAACTTATCGAGATTCAGCATCGCCCGCTCCTCATTCGATCGCGTACTTGAACTTGCCGGCCTTGGTCGCGCCCACCTTCACCCGCGAGATGGCCCCTCCCTCGGCCATGCGCGCCAGCACGCTGTCCGCGATTTCGGGCAGCAGGGTGCCATTGAGGATGTTGTCGACGTTGCGCGCGCCGGAATCGACCTCGGTGCAGCGGCTCAGGACCGCCGACACCAGCGCGTCGTCGTACTCGAAGCGGGCGCGGTGGTTGTCCAGCACGCGCGCCTTGATGCGCTCCAGCTTCAGGCGGATGATGTTGCTCAGCACCTCGTCGCGGATCGGATAGAAAGGCACCACCGACAGGCGTCCCAGGAAAGCCGGCTTGAAGTGCTTCATGAGCTGGGGGCGGATCAGTTCCGCCAGCTGCTCCGGCGTGGGCAGCTCACTGGGCGGCTTGTTCAGGCAGGCCTGCATCATCTGGCTCGAGCCCACGTTCGAGGTCAGGATGATGACGGTGTTGCGGAAGTCGATCTGGCGTCCTTCCGCATCGTCCAGCACGCCCTTGTCGAAGACCTGGAAAATCAGCATCGCTACCTCCAAGATTGTTTCTAATCAGAATTGGGAGAACCAATCTTAGGAGTAATGCCGTGCGGCCTACAGACGAAAATCAAGCAGAGTCCATGCGCCCGAACCTGATCTCGCCCAAGCGTGCAAGGACGAGCGGCGAGGACAGCATCCTGGCCATGCTCGAGCGCGACCCGGCGCGCAAGCGCGGCGCGGGCGCAGGCATGTCGGGGCCGCGGCTGGCCTGGTATGGCGCAAGCGCCGTCGTGGCCGTCGCCCTGACCGGCACCCTGGTCTGGCTGGCCGCCGGCAACGATGGCCTGCGCCCGGACGTGGAGCGCAGCATGATGGCCGACGCGAACAGCGCCGCGCGGCCAGCCACGGCAGCCGAGCGCCCTGCGCCCGCCCTCGTCCAGGTCGCCCTCGCCGAGGCCGCGCCGGCCGCACGGTCCGGCAGCGCGGCGGTAATCGTCGACCAGAAGCCCCAGGACGACGTGCCGCCGCTGCGCCTGCTCAAGCCGGCGCCGGGAACGCCCGCGAAGGCGCCGGCGCCGCCGGTCGTGGCCCCCGCAAAGCCGACGCCAAAGGCCGTCGTGGCCGCGCCCCCTACGGCGACTGCGCCCTTGGCGCGCACGCCGGCGCCGGGCGCCGCAGCAGCCCCACGTCCGCGCCCGGCTTCGGTGGCCCGCAACGCCGCACGGCCGGCGCAAGCAAAGGCGCAGCGGCACGCCGCCCCCGTGCGGGTTGCGGAAGCGCCGGTCGATCCGGACGTCGCCCTGATCTCCGCCGTCATCGTCCATGCCAACGGCCATGCCCCGGAAGGATCCCAGATGACCGAACTGCTGTGTCCGAACGATTCCTGCCAGCCCCGCCCGAATCGCCAGTAACGTGGCGAAAAGCCACCATCGGCGCCGAAAAACGCCGATACGGCTGGGTTCTTGCCACGAAGTGGCGTTATACTGTACATAAGCACAGTACGACGTCACACCATGATCAGGGTTCTGGAAAACGAGTTTTATTATCTGGACAATTTCCAGCGCGTCCTTGATTGGATCGGCGAGCGGTATCGCGACCTGCTCGAGGAAGAGGAACTCGCCTTCCTCGCCGCCTTCCCCACCCTGCCGCAGAATGCCCGCGCCCTGTTCGTGCGCATGGTCATGCGCAAGGGCGAGCTGTTCCGCGCCAGCAAACTGGTGTATGCGGAGATCGGCTGCCCGATCGAGGCCGCCCAGCACCTGCTCGGCACCGGCTGGGTCGAGCGCGATCCCTGCGTCGATCTGGACGAACTGTTCGAACTGCTCCTGAAGGCCGAGATTGCCGCCGCCTTCGGCCCCCATCTGCCATCGAAAAGCGCGCGCAAGAGCGAGCAGCTGGAAGCGCTGCGCGCGCTGTTTCCCGACAGCCGCCCCTTCTCGGCCTGGCACGGCGACTGCGAGGACGTGGTCCTGCGCATCGTCATGAAACCGCTGTGCGATCGGCTGCGCCTGATCTTCTTCGGCAACCTGCACCAGGACTGGACCGAGTTCGTGCTGTCGGACCTCGGCATGTTCCGCTTCGAGCAGGTCGAGATCTCGCAGGCTTCGCGGGGATTCCGCTCGCGCGCCGACGTCGAGCACTACCTGCGCCTGCACGACTGCAAGCAGCGTTTCTACGCCGGCGAAGCCCTGGACGAGATCGTACGCGACCTGCCCGAGCACGACTTCGACAACGACTGGCTGGTGGGACGGCGCGAGAAGCTGCTGTTCCAGGTGGCCCAGGGTTTCGAGAAGCTCAAGGACTGGGACAATGCCTACGCCCTGTACGCGCGCTGCCGCTTTCCGGGCGCGCGCGGCCGCGCGATCCGCGTGCTGGAAAAGCACGAGCGCTTCGATGAAGCCTACGCCCTGCTCCAGCAGGCCCAGGCGGCCCCCGAGAACGAGGCGGAGCGCCAGCACCTGCTGCGCATCGCCCCGCGCCTGGCGCGCCGCCTGGGCCACGCCAAGCTGCCGGCGCGCCGCGCCGCCTCCCCGCACCGGATCGACCTGTGCCTGCCCATGCCCGCTGGCGACTGGTGGGTCGAAGGCGTGGTGCGCGAGCACCTGGCAAGTAGAGAAGCTCCCGTCTTCTATGTCGAGAACGCGCTTGCCAATTCCCTCTTCGGCCTGCTGTGCTGGCGCGCCGTGTACGCCGCCGTTCCCGGCGCTTTCTTCCACCCCTTCCAGCGCGGACCGGCCGACCTGCACAGCCCGGACTTCGCCCAGCGCCGCGCCTCCGACTTCGCAGCCTGCCTGGCCGGGCTCGAAGACGGCAGCTACCGCGACACCATCCGCCGCAATTATGCGGAGAAGGCCGGCATCGCCTCGCCCTTCGTCTACTGGGGCGCGCTGAGCGAGGAGCTGCTCGAGCTGGCCCTCGCCTGCATCCCGCCGGCCGACCTGCGCAAGTGGTGCGAACGCATCCTGCTCGACGTGAAGGAGAACCACACGGGCTTCCCGGACCTGATCCAGTTCTGGCCGAAAGAAGGCCGTTACACGATGATCGAGGTAAAAGGCCCGGGCGACCGCCTGCAGGACAACCAGCTGCGCTGGATCGACTATTGCGCCGCCCACGACATGCCGGTGTCGGTGTGCTACCTGCAGTGGGAGCAGGCTGCTTGACCGACGTTGACAAGTACAGCGTCGCGGTGCGGGCGCTATGCGAGTTCACCGCCAAGCAGGGCGACCTCGACATCCGCTTCACGCCCTCGCCCACCGCCCAGGAAGGCATTGCCGGCCATGCGGTGGTCACTAGCCGGCGCGGCCCCAACTACCGCACCGAAGTCTCCCTGTCAGGCGACTGGGGCATGCTCCACGTGCGCGGCCGCGCCGACGGCTACGACCCGGACCAGAACCTGATCGAAGAGATCAAGACCCACCGCGGCAAGTTCGCGAACATCCCCGACAACCACCGCCACCTGCACTGGGCCCAAGTGCGTGTCTACGGCCACCTGCTGTGCCGCCAGCTCGGCCTGGAGTCCGTCAACCTGGCCCTGGTCTACTATGACATCGGCACGGGGCTCGAGACCGTGCTGCGCGAGACCCGCGCGGCGCTGGAGCTGGCGGCGCTGTTCGAGGACCTGTGCGCGCGTTTCGCGTCCTGGGCAGCAAGCGAAGCCGCCCACCGCGGCAGCCGCGACGCCGCCCTTGCCACCCTCGCCTTCCCGCATGCGAATTTCCGCCCCGGACAGCGCGAACTCGCCGAAAACGTCTACCGGGCCAACGCCAGCGGACGCTGCCTGCTGGCCCAGGCGCCCACCGGCATCGGCAAGACCGTGGGCAGCCTCTTCCCGGTCCTGAAGGCGATGCCGCAGGAGAAGCTGGACAAGGTCTTCTTCCTGGCCGCGAAGACGCCGGGGCGGCGCCTGGCGCTCGACGCCGCCGCCAGCCTCGGCGCGGGGTCGGGCCTGCCGCTGCGCGTGCTCGAGCTGACGGCGCGCGACAAGGCCTGCGAGCACCCGGACAAGGCCTGCCAGGGCGACGCCTGCCCGCTCGCGAAAGGCTTCTATGACCGCCTGCCTGGAGCACGCGAGGCGGCGGCGGCAGTCTCGATCCTCGACCGCGAGGCCTTGCGCGAGGTCGCGCTCGCGCACGACATCTGCCCCTATTACCTGGGCAGCGAGATGGCGCGCTGGGCCGATATGGCGGTGGGCGACTACAACTATTATTTCGACGGCGGCGCCATGCTCTACGCCCTCGCCCAGAACAATGGCTGGCGCGCCAGCGTGCTGGTCGACGAGGCCCACAATATGGTGTCGCGCGCACGCTCGATGTACAGCGCGGAGCTGGACCGCACGAACCTGCGCGCGGCCCGCGCCAATGCGCCCGAGCTGGTGAAGAAGGCGCTCGAGCGTGTCGGACGCGCCTGGCTGGGGGTCGACAAGGAGGCCCCCGCGCCCTACCAGGTGCTCCCGGCCCTGCCCGACAAGCTGCTCGACGCCCTGCAGAACGCCACCAGCACCGTCAACGACTTCCTCGCTGAATTCCCGGGGCCACTCGACCCCGAACTGCAGCGCTTCCATTTCGATGCCCTGGGCTTCATCCGCCTGGCCGAATCCTTCGGCGAGCATTCGCTGTGCGACCTCACGCGCGCGGGCGTGCGCGATTCCGTGATCAGCATCCGCAACGTCGTGCCCGCGCCCTTTCTCGCGCCACGCTTCGCCCAGGCCCATTCGGCGACCCTGTTCTCGGCCACGCTCAGCCCCTGGCATTATTTCTGCGACCTGCTCGGCATGCCCCAGGACACGGCCTGGGCCGACGTCGCCTCGCCTTTCACGAGCAGCCAGCTCGAGGTCCGCATCGCCGCCGACATCTCCACCCGCTACCAGCACCGCGCAGCCTCGCTCGGCCCGATCGCCGACCTGATCGCGCGCCAGTATCTTGCGCAGCCCGGCAACTACCTGGCTTTCTTCAGCAGCTTCGACTACCTGGAGCAGGTCCTCGAGCGCCTGGCCCAGGAACATCCCGAGGTGCCGGCCTGGCGCCAGGAGCGCCGCATGAGCGAGCCGGAACGCGCGGCCTTCCTCGAGCGCTTCACGTTGGAGAGCCGCGGGGTCGGCTTCGCGGTGCTGGGCGGGTCTTTCGGCGAAGGCATCGACCTGCCGGGCGAGCGGCTGATCGGCGCCTTCGTCGCCACCCTCGGCCTGCCCCAGGTGAATCCGGTCAACGAGCAGCTGCGCGAACGGATGCAGGCCATGTTCGGCGCCGGCTACGACTACACCTACCTGTATCCCGGCATGCAGAAGGTGGTGCAGGCGGCCGGCCGCGTGATCCGCACCGAGCAGGACCGCGGCGTGGTGTGGCTGATCGACGACCGCTTCGGCCGTCCCGAGGTGCGCGCGCTGCTGCCCGCCTGGTGGAGCGTGGATCAGCGCATCAGCTCGCGCACCCGCGCATAGCCGCTGCGGCTGATCGGCAGCTTGACGCCATCCTTCAGCACGGCGCAGTAGTTGTCCTTGCTGGCCGGTTCGATGCGCGCGATCGCACCGAGGTTGACGATGTAGGAGCGGTGGATGCGCACGAAGACCTGCGGATCGAGCTGGGTTTCCAGCTCGGACAGGCGCTGGTGCTTGAGCCAGCCCTTGCCCGCCGCGTTCACCTGCACGTAGTCGTCCTGCGCCTCGATATAGTCGACCGTGGCGGCCTGGACCACGTGCACGCGAACACCATCCTTGATCAGGATGCGTTCCAGGTGGCCGTGGCGGCGGACAGCCTCCTGCACGACGGCATCGAGCGCCTGGGCCTGTCCGGCTTGCGGCTGGCGGCTGCGCGCGTGCGCCAAGGCCTGGGCGAGCCGTTCGCGGCTGAATGGCTTGAGCAGGTAGTCGATGGCATGCACCTCGAAGGCGCGCAGCGCGAACTGGTCGTAGGCCGTCGCGAAGACATAATGCGGCTTGCTTCCCGCCAGTTCCACCACCTCGAAGCCGTCCAGTTTCGGCATCTGGATATCGAGGAAGACCAGTTCCGGGTCCAGCTCGCCGATGGCCTTGACGGCCTCGAAGCCGTTGGCGCACTCGCCCACGATCTCGACATCGGGATGGTCCGCCAGGTATTCGCGCAGCAGCACGCGCGCCAGGTGTTCGTCGTCGACGATCAGCACTCGCATGTCTATTCCCCTCCAGTTTCCGCGGGCAGCATCATGTCCACCCTGAATGTATTCTTATCGCGCGTCCAGTGCACGCTGGCCTCGACCCCATAGGCCGCGGCCAGGCGCTGGCGCACGTTTTCCAGCCCGATCCCGCTGCCGCTCCGGGGCCTGCCGTCGGGGTCGATGTCGTTCTCGACGCGGATGCGCAGCAGCGACGCGGCGCGCTCCGCCACGAGCACGACGGCGCCTCCCTCCAGGCGCTGTCCGATTCCGTGCTTCACCGCGTTCTCGACCAGCGGCTGCAGGATCATCGGCGGCAGCAGGCAATCCTCCGTCCCCTCCCCCAGCTTCTGTTCGAAAGCCAGGCGCGGACCGAAACGCACCTGCTCGATCGCGACGAAGCGCGCCAGCAGCGCTACTTCCTCGCGAAGCGCCACCTTGCGGTTCGCCTCCAGTCCCAGCGTCTGGCGGAAGAAGCCGGCCAGCTGCAGCGTCATGTCGCGCGCCCGGCCCGCATCGATGCTGGTGAGCGCACTGATCGAATTCAGGCTGTTGAACAGGAAATGCGGATCGATCTGGGTGCGCAGCATGCGCAGCTCGGCGTCCTGGGCCAGCAGGCGCGCTCCCAGCGCCTGGGTCTCGGCGCGCCGCGCCCGGTCGAATTCCAGCGCCAGGTAGTGCGCCACCGCCGTCATCCAGTACAGCAGCACCCCGATCGCGAACATCAGCGCGGCAAAGGGACGCGTCACTTCCACCACCGCCTCGCCGGGCAGCAGCCAGGCGCACAGGGCCGCCCAGGCGCTGCCCAGCGCGCACCACAGCAGGGCCGCGCTCGATGCACTGAACAGGAACACCGACAGTACCGCGCGCAGCCTCTGCTCCGCCAGCGGATAGGCGCGGCACAGGTAGTAGGCGGAGAAGCCGCAGGCGCAGGCATAGCACAGCATCAGGGGCACGGCGAACAGCAGGCTGGGACCGAGGCCGGCGTCCAGCGTCGCCACCAGGAGGCCGGCGATCAGGAGGCCCAGCATCAGCCAGGCCAGCAGGTAGAGCGCGACGCTGCGCCGCGCCCAGAAGCTCCCGCTCATCGCGCCACCGGTGCCATCAGTTGCGCACCTCGACGCCGCCCATGATCGCGTAGCCCTGCACGATCAGGCGCTTGCTGTTGTCGGGCGGGCGCGCCGTCTTTTCCTCGAAGCCGCCCATGATCGGCGTGCCGTTCAGGACGACGGTCCAGTCGGGCGGCACCTTCATCGTCACGCCGCCCCAGAAAGCGAACACGTTTACCACCGCCTCGCCCTCGATCGAGGAATTGCGCAGGTCGAGGGCGCAGCCGCCCATGATGGCGGTGATCTCGCCCCCGCGGAAAGCCGGTGTATAGACGCGCCGCTCGAAGCCGCCCAGCACCGCCATGATGTCCACCACGCCCTCGCCTTTCAGGTCCTGCTCGCCCTTGACGCCGTCGATCTGGATCAGGCGCCGCCCTGTCCTGGCCCGGTAGATCGTGTAGATGCCGAAGCCGATGAAGAACAGCGGCCACATGGTGCGCACGTTGAAGTCGATGATGTCCATCCGATCCAGGATGATCAGGACGCCGAGGCCCACCAGGCAGGCGCCCAGCAGCTGTCCGCCGCGGCTCTGGGTGTCGTAGAGCTTGACCACGCCGGCGATGATGAAGACCATCGGCCAGAACGAGATCGCGCGGTGCATGTCGAGGATGTCGAGGTTATCGAGCAGGAACAGCAGGCCCATCACGATGACGAGCACGCCGAGCACGATCTGGCTCTTCACGCCCCTGGACTGGATATCACTTTTCATGACGCTTCTCCGGATTGTCGATAAAGCCCTGCTGCTGCGACTGCGCCTGCTGGAAGCGGCGCGCCACCAGCGGCTGGAACACCAGCTTCACGCCCCAGGCCAGGATGAACAGCGGCCAGCTGTTGCGGAAGGTAAGGCCGAACAGGTGTTCGAAGCAGGCGAACAGCCACAGGCCGATGAAGATGGTCCACACGCCGTTGCCGAATTCGCGCGGGCTCGGGTAGCCGATGGTCTGGTTGATCCCGACCACCACCAGCAGCAGCGGCCAGTAGTGCCAGTAGTCGCCGGCGTCGATATAGTACATGCGGTCGAGCAGGACGATGACGCCGATGGCGATCATCAAGAGACCCAGGACCACCTGTTTGCGCCAGCGGTACGCGTCTTCGCTATCCATGATGCGTGACTCCTCGTATGTGATTGGTATGGACACACGATACCAAGGGGGCACGGCCGGGCGAAAGGGCATTTCGGCGAACGGCGGCGGCAAGGCGGTGAATGGCGAAGTTTTCGGCGGGCGGCGGGTGGCAGCCGGAAACGGCGGCGAACGGCGGCGGATCGGAGGCGGAAATAAAAAAAGCCCGCCGGTGGCGGGCCAGATGGGCAATGCTGAGGGCCTCAGGCCGTGGCGCTTGCCTGCTCCTGCGGGCGGCCCTTGACCTGGTTGCGGTACTTGGCGCGGGCCTCGGCCATCTTGACGGCCTCGCGGGCGATGTTCGTGCGGCGGATCTCCTGGCGTTCCTTCTTGCCGCGGTGCTGTGCTTCGTGTTTGCTGCCGATCTTGCGGGTCATGGCTGTCTCCTTGGATGGGACGCCGCGCCAATGGGCGCGGCCGGGATCAGGAGCGGTTCGTGCCCATCTTGAGGTCGGAGGGCATCAGCATGCCCCAACCGAGCTGGCGCCGGATTTCCTCCGGCGTCGGCGGCGGCGCCGTGTCGCGCGCGCGGCGCTCGAGGTATTCACGGACCACGTGCTTGGGTGGATGCTTGATCTCGGACATTGGCAACCTCCGCTCCCGTTGTGGGGCCGTCGTTCGTCTTGGCGGACGCCGGCCCGGATCTGGTGCCGGTCCTCGAGGCGACCGGCTAACCTGTTGAGCTGTTGGCACCCTCTGCATCGATTGCAGCGCAGCGCCTCACTCACACGGCTCCATCATATCGATGCCCCCAAGGGGCGACCGTTAGCTGCCGCACATTTTTCGATAGGCCGCCTCCTACAAGGTCGCGGGCGCAAGCGGAAAGCCCCCCCGTCCAAATAAAAAAAGGGGAGCCGAAGCTCCCCCCATACGGACCTGCAAGGCGATCAGAACTTGTACTTCAGGTTCACGTAGTACTGGCGGCCGCTGACGTCCAGCTTCTGCTGCTCTTCCTCGCTGTAGCGATAGTAGGCGCGCTTGGCGTTGGTCAGGTTGGTCGCATCGAGCGACAGGATCAGGTTCGGCGTCAGGTTGTAGCTCGCATTGAAGGCCAGCGTGGTCACCGGCGCGGCGTAGGTCGGCGCCACCGGCATCGTGACGCCGTTGATGACGGCCTTGCCCTGGCTGGCCGCGTTCGGCGCCGGCGCGGTGCTGGAGTTCACGTACTCGCTGCGGTAGTTCGCCACCAGGCGCGCCGAGATCTTGTCGTTCTCGAAGTAGCCGCCCAGGTTGCCCGCCCATTCCGAAGCGCCGACCATCGGCAGGCCGTCATCGACCTTCGTCTTGGCGCGGCTGACGTTCGAGGTGAAGCCGAAGCCGGTATTGCCGATCGGCTGCTCGTAGGAGATCTCGATGCCGCGGATGCGGGCGCCCTGCTGCGACGAGGTCAGGACGAAGAAGTCCTTCAGCTGGCTGTCGCGCGGGTCGACGAACTGGATCGTGGCGGCGCCGGCCACGCCGGTCTTCGGATAACCCTTGATGCGCGAGTTGTACACGTTCACGCCGACCTGGGCGCGCGGCGCGAAGTACCAGTTCCAGGCGAGGTCCAGGTTGTTGGAGGTCTGTGGCGACAGGTTCGGGTTCGGACCGATGATGGTGCAACCGGCTTCGCCGCAGGTCGGACCGCTGTAGCCCACCGCGAACAGGTTGTAGTTCTGGCGGCCCAGGGTCTTGCTGGCGCCGAAGCGCAGCAGCATGTCCTTGTCCAGCTCATAGCGCAGGTTCAGGCTCGGCAGCACGTTGGTGTAGACGTGCTTGTTGGCCTTCTTGTAGAAGAAGTTGCCGGCCTTCGGATTGAAGTTCGCGTCCTGGAAGGAGCCGCTGCCTTCGTGGTACCAGGTGATGGCATCCGGATAGCCCGGGCACGGGACGATCGGCTCGCCCGGACGGGAACGGGTGCACAGGCCCGCCGGGACCAGGTTCGGGATCATCGAGTCGACCTGGGTGCGCACATAGCGCACGCCGACGTTACCGGACAGGCGGTCCGCTTCGAAGTTCGCCATCATGTAGGCGGCGCTCTGGCGTTCGCGCATATCGATCTCGAGGCCGGCGCGGCGTTCCCAGTCGTCGCTGGTGACGGTGCGGTTGGCTTCGAAATAGGCTTTCAGCGCTTCCGGCGACATGGTCCAGCTCACGTTGTCCCAGCCGCCCGGGCCGTCTAGGCCGTCGCCGAAGTCCGAGGGCCAGGGCTTGAAGCCGCTGGTCGGCGCGTTCGGCGCCAGGGCCGCATAGCGCAGCTGCGGCCAGCGGCGCACCAGGTCGCGCTTGTGCTGCGAGTAGCGCACGCCGGTCTCCATCGACTTCAGCCAGCCGCGGTCGAGCTTGTACTCGGCGTCGAGGTTCAGGCTATGCTCCTTGTCGACGGTCTTGGCGCCCGAGGCGTTGCGGCCGGTGAGGACGAAGCCGGTGCCGTCCGCGCCCTGCGGCTTGTAGCTGTTCGGGCCGCTGCCGTGGTACTGGACGTAGGGGGCGTCGTACAGGCTGCCCAGCGCATAGGACACGCCGGTACCGAAACGGGTATAGGTCAGGCCCTGGTCGAGCTCGGTCTGACCGACGCCGCGGGTCACCGACAGCAGGCCCTTGACCGTCAGGTCCTGGTTGACGCGGTACTTGGCGTCCAGGTCGAGGAAGGAGCTGGTCGCCTTGGCGCCATCGCGATACGCCCCTTCGGTTTCGCCGATGTACTGGGGCGGCGTACCGTCCGCATAGACGATGTCGGCGCTCTTGAGCACTTTCAGTTCGTGGCCGAACACGGTCTTTTCGGTGACGATGACCGGGTTCCTGATCTGGGCGAAGACCTGCTGTCCATTCACCGAGGTCGCCGCACCGCCATACGGGCCCTGGCCGCTCTGGCGGCCCAGCAGCATGCTCATGATGGCGCCGGCGTTCAGGCGGCCGTAGTTCGGCGCCTTCAGTTGGGAATGGAAGCCCGTCAAGTTCACGTCGAGGTCCTGGTTCGGCTTGAACTGGACCGCGAACATGCCGCCCTTGCGGTCGCGCTCGCCCTCGACGAATTCCATGCTCATCGAACCCGGGATGCGCACGCCGTTCAGGTCGGCGGCCTTGTAGCCGGTGCCGGCCAGCGACTCGTCGGTGATGCCCTTCATGGTCGTGGTGTTGATCACGTCCCAGCCGCTGTTCGGCGGATAGGCGAAGCGCGAGACGGAGTCGCGGCGGATCATGCGCTTCTGGGCGAAGCCCTGCACGATGAAGCCGAAGGTGCCGGCCTCGTTCTTCCAGTTCATCGAGGCATCGATGTCGTGGGTGGTCTTGCCCGGCAGGTCGGCATACACCGCGCCCACGTTGACCACGCCCGACAGGCGTTCCTTCTGGGCGAGCGGCTTGCGGGTGGTGACGTTGATGGTGCCGGCCAGGCCGCCGTCGACCAGGTTGGCCTGCGAGGTCTTGTAGACCTGGGCCTGGTTCAGCACCGAGGACGGCATCAGCGACAGGCTGGTCGAGCGGCTGCTCGAGAGCTGGTCGGAGATGTACCAGTCGCCGCCGGAGACGGCGTGGCCGTTGAAGATGATCAGGGTGTGGTCCGGATTGGTGCCGCGCATGGCGACCTTCTCCGCTTCGTCGTAGTCGGTACGCACTGCCACGCCCGACAGGCGCTGCAACGAGTCCGCCAGGTTCCGGTCCGGCATCTTGCCCACGTCTTCGGCGGTGATCACCTCGACGTTCGCCGTCGCGTCGCGCTTGACGGCCAGGGACTTGGCCATGGAGGCGCGGATACCGGTCACTTCGACGGTCTGCATCGGGACGGCGGGTGCGTCCTGGGCCAGCGCCGGCAGGGCTGCCAGGCTCCATACCGCCATCGATACGGCCGCGGCGAGCGGCTTCTGCTTGAACATTGTGTATCTCCTATTGTTTTCGCTATTGGTCTGCACGGCAGGCGCCACCGCCGCCATTTTCGGAGTATTGATGAAGGGTGCCCTTGCTGAATAATCACTTGTTTTATAGTCTATATAACCCGGAGGAATGTACATATTCAAGCCCCTCTGTTTGGACAAATCTTTGCCGCATGCCGGGTTATGGCGTGTGCATGAAAATTCATTTTCCAGCGCCCGCGCAGGCGATTAGCGTGGCGATATCACAACACTTTGACCGATCCGATCATGCGCCTCGCCTGCCTGCTGCTTGCCGGCGCCGCCCTCGCCGGCTGCGCCTCCGCTCCGCCCAAGCTCCCCGCCACGCCGCCCCCGGACACGCCCCTGGGCGAGGTCCTGCAAAAGCAGCTTTACCAGATGACGCCGCGCGAGGCGGGCCGCTACATCGCCCACATGCAGGCATCGGAACCCGACCTGCGCAAGCGCATCGCCGCGATCGGACGCAAGAACCTGGGCCAGCCCTATTCCCTGCACCTGCTGGGCGAGTTCCCCTACGAGATCCATGACGAGCTGCCGCTCTTCAGCCTGAAGGAGAGCGACTGCGTGGTGTTCGCCGAGCACACTTATGCGATGGCGCTGTCGCAGTCCTGGGAAGAATTCTTCTGGATGCTGCAGCGGATCCGCTACCGCGACGGCGTGATCGGCGTGGCCACCCGCAACCACTACACGGAGATGGACTGGAACGTGGCCAACCGCTGGCTGGTGCGCGACGTCAGCGCTGAACTGGCCGGCCCTGCGGGACCGACGTACCGGATGACGGTGGACCGCGCGGCGTTCCTGCGCACCCGCCACCACACCGTGGCCGACATCCCGGTCGAGAGCAGCAGCCAGGCCTATGTCCCGAAAGACCAGGTGGCGGCCATCGCTTCGCAGCTGCGCGAGGGGGACTTCGTCAACGTGATCTCGACCCGCGACGGCGACTACTGGGCCTCGCACGTCGGCCTGGTGGTGCTGGGACCGAAGGGCGAGCGCCACTTCCTGCATTCCCAGGCCCCGAAGGTGCGCGAAGAGACCTTCGACGCCTTCATCGCGCGCGCCCTCGAGCGCGAGGCGAAGAATGCGCGCGAGGGCAAGCGCGGCCAGGTGCTGGCCGGCTTCAAGTTCCTGCGCCTGAACGAGGAAATCGTTGTGCCGCCGATGGCGCCGCAGCCACGCCCCGGCCGCCCGGCCGGCGCCTGAACCGGAAGGCGGCCGCCCGGCCGCCTCTTTCACTGCCCGCGTCACGGCGCGGGTTTCCACATCCCACGTCGTACTGGCCCGTTGGCCGGCCGTGCCGCTCATGGTGGCCCTCCATCCCCCACATCGTTCCGCGCCCGCGCAATCGTGCCCCGGCCTTCGCACACCGCGTAGGCCATCTTTCTTCGCAGGCGCTTTCCCGGCCTTGCTCCTCAATCGGTGCAATGCTCATCAATTAAGTTATCTATGGAAATGAATTAGGCGATTTATTTCCTAATTTCATTTCCCCACCTAAATTCCAGGCACTTTCGTTTTAATTCACTTTCCGCCGTTGAGTCAGGTCAAACACCCCTCGTTGTGGTCGCAAGATAATAAATTTACAAAACATATGACCCTCAAATGAGCTTATCCCCAAGCATTAAATACTAAGCTATTTTTCATTAAAGCCCCTATTCCGCATACCAGGCCAGCGCCATATTTCTTCTTCTCTAACCAGCAGCGGATCGCCATGTCGAAATTCAGTTCCGATCTTATCAGCCAGCTTCGCGCACGGATGGTGTCGATGAATCGCACCAGCAAAATCGCCCTGATGGTCGTGGCGGACCTGCTGGCCCTCCCGGTCTGTTTTTTGATCGCCATGATATTGCGCGGGGGCGATTTACAACTCGCAAAAAATTACGGACCCGCCTCCTATGTATTAGTGGCCGTGGTCACGATCGCCGCATTTTCCATGTCCGACCTGTACCGGGCGGTGATCCGCTTTATCGACCAGCGGCTCCTGAGTTTCACCGGCGCCGCATTGGCGTTCGCCATATTATGCGTGTACGTCGTATTAATCATCATGAATGAACCGCGCTTTCCGCGCAGCGCATTGGCGATTTACTGGTTTGTCGTATTTTCCTACGTGGTTATTTCCCGCATTGGCTTGCGAAACCTTTTGCGCGGCCATGGCGGCCAGCGGACCGGCAGTCCCGACGCGGTTGCCGTCTATGGCGCCGGCGAGGCCGGGGCGCGCCTGGTGCAGGCCATGCGCCACAGCGACGAGTACCGTCCGGTCTGCATCTTCGACGACAAGCGCGCCATGGGCGACCGCACCATCGCCGGCCTGCGGGTCTTCAACACCGCGCGCCTGGCCGAACTGGTGGCAAGCCAGGGCATCCGCACCATCGTCATCGCCCTGCCATCGGCGCCGCCGGAACGCTTGCGCGACATCATGCAGCGCCTCGGCCAGGCCGGCGTCCCGGTCAAGATCCTGAGTCGCCTCGTCGACCTGGCCGACGACCGTCCGCCGGCGCGCGGCTCGATCCGTGAACTGAAATTCGAAGACCTGCTGGGGCGCCCGCCGGTGCCGCCGCGGCTCGACCTGTTCGCCCGCTGCGTGCGCGGCAAGAGCGTGCTGGTAACGGGCGCCGGCGGCTCCATCGGCAGCGAACTGTGCCGCCAGATCGTCACCCTGACCCCGAGCGAGCTGCACCTGCTCGACCACTCCGAATATGCGCTCTACACGGTGCGCCAGGAGCTCAGCACGCGCTTTCCCTCCCTGAGCATCCATGCCCACCTGGGCTCGGTCTGCAACAACGACCTGGTCGAGCGTATCCTGCGCGAGGGCAAGGTCGCCACCATCTACCACGCCGCCGCCTACAAGCACGTGCCGCTGGTGGAAGCCAACATCGTCGAAGGCCTGCGCAACAACGTGGTCGGGGCCCAGGTGGTGGCCAGCGCCGCGGCCAGGCACAAGGTCGAGACCTGCGTGCTGATCTCGAGCGACAAGGCGGTGCGCCCGACCAACATCATGGGGGCCAGCAAGCGCATCGCGGAGCTGATCTTCCAGGCCGCGGCCGTGCGCCACGGCGCCCACACCACCTTCTGCATGGTCCGCTTCGGCAATGTGCTCGGCTCCTCCGGCTCGGTGATTCCCCTGTTCCAGCGCCAGATCGCGCGCGGCGGCCCGGTCACCATCACCCACCCGGACGTGTCGCGCTATTTCATGCTGATCCCCGAGGCGGCGCAACTGGTCATCCAGGCCGGCGCCATGGCCAAGGGCGGCGACGTGTTCGTGCTCGACATGGGCGAGCCGGTGAAGATCGTCGACCTGGCGCGCACCATGATCGCCATGTCGGGCCTCACCGAACGCACTCCGCAGAACCCGCGCGGCGACATCGAGATCCAGTTCGTCGGCCTGTTCCCGGGCGAAAAACTGCACGAGGAGCTGCTCACCGACGGCACCGTCTTCCCCAGCGAGCACCCACGCATCATGCGCATGAAGGAAAGCGCCCTGCGTCCGAGCGTGCTGGAGACCTGCATCACCTGCCTGATGATGGCTTGCGAGACCCACGAACGCGGCACGATCGAATCGATGGTCAAGGCCATCGTCGCCGAATACGTGCCGCACGCGCCTTCGAGCGCGCCGCCGCTGGTGGCCGACGCCCCGCGTCCGAGCCTGATCAAGCGCTTCGTACCCTTCCGTATCTAGTCCTGCCCCATCGCCCCCACCGCACACCACCGACGAGGAAACACATGCGCGACGAGAATACCTCCCCTCACCTGGAGCAGCTGCTCGACAAGCTGCAGAACCGCAGCGCCGTCATCGGCATTGTCGGCCTCGGCTACAGCGTATTCAGGTAGCCTTTGAAGTCGACGCTCGGCTCTTCGGCCAGCGGCTCGCTCGGCCGCGGATCGAAGGGCACCGACAGGACGGGAGGGGTGCTGAGTACATGGCTCAGCGAATGGGGATGGGGATCGTGGGGCGTGGTCATCGACTCTTCTCCTGCGCTCTTGCTCAGGGCCTGGTGGTAACGCCGACGGCCTGGGTCAGGGCGCCCGGGAACAGCAGGCTCAGGTGGCGGTTCCAGTTCGCCAGCGGCGAGGCGGCAACGTACACGACGTCCTTCGGCCGCAGCTCGAAGGTTTCGGCCATGGCCAGCGCCCCGCTGGCGCGCGCGTCGAGGCGGAACACGCGTGTGCGCTCCGGCGTCTTGCGCACCACGTAGACCTGGCGCGCATCGCCGCTCAGGGGGCTGATGCCGCCGGTCTCGCCCAGCGCTTCATTGAGCGTGAGGCGGCCGTTGTGCATGGTCAGGGCCCTGGGGGTGATCACCTCGCCAGAGACGAAGACCTTGCTTTCCTCGCGCGAGTGGACGCGCACCACGTCGCCGTGCGCCAGCAGGATGGTGCCGGGATTGACGCCCTTCTGGATCAGCTCGCGCAGGTTCACGGTATAGCGCGCGTCGCCGCGCTCGACGACGATGCGGCTCTGGTCGGCGCCCTGCGTCATGCCGCCTGCCCGGTTGAGCGCTTCGACGAGGGTCATGGGAATGTCGTCGATGGCCTGCAGGCCCGGCGTGCGCACCTCGCCGTCGACGTAGACGCGCCGGCTGCGGTAAGACTGGACCCGCAGCGTGACGTTGGGATGGGCGATGTAGCGGGCGAGCTTCCTGGTGAGCAGTTCGCGCGCCTGCTCGGCCGTCTGGCCCTCCAGGGTGAGCAGGCCGATCAGCGGGAACTGGATGCGCCCCATGTGGTCGACGGCGAAGCCGGGTGCGGCCGTGTTGGGTGGCGCGCCGCTGTCGGCCAGGGCCGTGGCGGAGTTCATGCCCCCTGCGGCCAGCTCGGGATGGTCCCAGACCACGATGGAGAGGATGTCGCCGCGGCCGATGGTGTAGGGCGGCGGCGAGGCCACGAACAGCGGGCTGAGGTCTTGTTGCGCGGCGCTGTCGGACGCCAGGCGCTCGGCGGCGATCAGCTTGTCGGTGATGAGTTCGGTGGCTGGGGCCGCGCCGCCGTCCGCTGCGCCCGCAGAGGAGTCGAAGCCAAGGCCGGTGGCGCAGCCCCCGAGCGCCAGGCCCAGCGCCGCCGCCGCACAGCAACTCTTTATTGCACCTGAACAAAACAAGGCCATGATTGTTGCCTATCAAAAAGTACACGGCTTCGGTGAGCCGTTCAGCTCAGCGTACGGTGTCCATCAGGCCAGGCTTTGCACCGGATCAAAGGTCGAGCCGGGGAACGGAAGGGGTGCGGGAAATGAAGGGACTCAGCGCAGCTCTTCGAGGAGCTTGAGGCCTTCGGCAAAGGCCCAGACCCGGCGGATCTCGATGACATCGAAGCGCGCCGCCACGTTCGGCGGGAAGGCCGCGTAGCGCGCGTTCAGGTGCACGAAGCGGCGCACCGCTTCGTCCATGTCGGGCCGGCCGCTCGAGCGCACGATGGTCACGTCGTCGATGCTGCCGTCGCTGCGCAGCGAGACACTGACCAGCGGATCGGCGCGGACCTCGCCGCGTCCGAAACGCGCCCCGCCGAGGATGGCGTTGCGCTCGAGCTTCTGGCGCACGCTGTCCACGTAGAGGCGCAGCGGCGCATCGCGTTCGGCGCCATCGGCCAGCGCCCGGCGCGAACGCGGCTGCATGAAGGCCGGGCGGGCCGGCGGCGGGTCCACGTTCGGGATGTTCAGGCCACGCAGCATCTCGCGTGCGCGCGAGGCCATTGCGCTGCCGGGCACGCCGCCCGCCGTCCCGGCGCCCGCGCCTGGTCGTGCGCCCGCGCCCGCTTCGGCGTCGCCGCCCATGCCTGGCGTTGTCGCGCCGCCATCCGCGGGCAGCGCCTGGGCCTGCAGGCGCTCGGCGGCGGCGCGACGGGCAGCCTCGTCCGCCTGCCGCCGGGCCAGGCGCTCGGCCTGGGCGCGTTCTTCCGCCAGGCGGCGCGCCTGTTCTTCCTGCGCCTGGCGCTGCGCCGCCTCTTCGAGGCGCCGGCGGTCCGCCTCCTGCGCGAGGCGGCGCTCGGCGTCGCGGGCGGCCAGCTGCTGCGCGGCGATCCGCTGCTCTTCCTCGCGCACCAGCGCCTCCTCGCGCTCGCGCAGCTGCGCGAGGCGCTGCTGTTCGGCCATGGCTTCGGCTTCGCGACGGCGGCGCTCTTCGAACGCCTGCCGGGCCAGGCGGTCCCGCTCGGCTTCCTGCTGTTCGGCCTGCTGGCGCGCGAGCTCGGCGGCCTGCTGCTCAATGCGGCGGCGCTCGTCTTCCTGCCGGGCCGCGAGCTGCGTGCGTTCGGCTTCCTGCTCTGCCTCCTGCCGCGCCAGTTCCTGCTCCCGCAGCGCGGCCGCATCGCGCTCGGCCGCCAGGCGCAGCGCTTCCTCGCGCTCGCGGCGCAGGCGCTGCGCTTCTTCTTCCTGGCGCCGGCTCTCCTCGGCCGCGGCCAGGCGCGCGGCTTCTTCGTCGCGCAGGCGCTGCTCGTCGCGCTCAGCGGCCATGGCCTCGTCCGGCGCGGCTTCCTTTTCCTCCACCGGCGGTTCCAGCGCCGGGCCCGGCTCGAAGTCCGGCAGGCTGGGCGCCACCGTGAAAGGATTGTCGGCCGCGGTCGATGCAATCAAGGGCGGCGCCACCGACGGCCGGCGCTTGGCCAGCTTCGGGCGGGCAGGCTTGCGCGCGACAAGCTTCGGCGGCGGCGCAGGAACGGGCTCGACAGGCTTGGGCAGCGGATCCACCGCGCGCAAGCCCTGAACCGGCGCAGGCGGCAAGGCAGCCGGGGGCAGCGGCGGCTCGGGAAGCGCGGTGGCGGGCGGTGCGGGCGGCAAGGCAGGCTGTTCGGGCAGCGCGGCCGGCGGCGGCGCCAGCGTCACACGGATCGGTCCGCCGGAGCCGGCATCGAGACCCGGAATGCCGAACTGCAGGGACAGCAGCAGGCCATGCAGCAGCACCGAGACGGCGATCCCCGTGACGAGCCGCCGGTCGCTCTGGACCGCGAAGACGTGGGAACTGCCGTGCTGCGTTCGATGCATGCCGTGGCCCGGAGGAGAAACGCGATATTGTCAGGCTGGCATCTTAGCGTTTACTCGGCAGTATGGCGAGGCGCGCACGATTGAATCCGGGCGGCAACGGCCCTGCCCGCCTGCCGTGGTCAGCGCTGCACGCGGCGGAAGGCGTAGGTCTCGCCGTGGGCCAGGTAAACCACGTCGCGCTCCAGCCCGGCCGCCTTGACTTCGCGCGCGAAGTCCTCGAGCGGGGACTTGAAGACGTCATAGTCGTTGTAGTGGATCGGCACGGTTTTCTTCGGACGAATGACCTGCATCATGCGCACGCCATCCTTGCCGTCCATGGTGACCTTGAGCACGCCGAGGATGCGGGTGCCGCCCAGGTGCAGCAGGGCCAGGTCGATGTTGGGGAAACGTTGCGGAATGGCGTGGATGTCGTCGTACACCAGGGTGTCGCCGCTGATGTACATGCGGTAGTCGGGCACGTCCGGATTGGCACCGAAGTCGAGCACCGAGCCCATGGTCTTGGGCAGCAGCACGGCGACACCGGCCGGGCCGTGCCGGCCGGGGGTGGCGGTGACGCGCATGCGCGCGCCGCCCTTGCTGACTTCGAGGCGGTCCCAGGTGGAGAGGCCGAAGGTGCGGGTGAAACCCAGGCGCTTGAGGCGCTCGCCCGCCTCCTTGGTGCTGACGATGGGCGTGGCGCGATTGAGCTTTTCCTGCACCAGTTTGTCGAAGTGGTCGTCATGGAAGTGCGACAGCACCACCAGGTCGATCGGCGGCAGGTCTTCGAAATTGATGGCGGGATTGGTCTTGCGCTCGGAAGTCAGGCCATAGCCCAGGTGCACGTGGCCGCCCTTGTGCAGGAAGTTCGGATCAGTGAGGATGGTGAAGCCCTGGTAGCGGATGATGACGGTGGCCGTGCCGATGAACTGCACCGTGCCGGACTCGGCGCCCACGGCCGCGCCCGTCGCCGCAAGCTGCAGGCTGAAGGTCTCGCCCTGGGCCGGCGTTGCGGTGGCATCGGCCTGGGCAAGGCCGGCAGCACCACACATGGCGGCGAACAGCAGGCAGGTCTGTAGCAGTCGTGCGAAGCGCATGGCAAGTCTCCGGGCCTGGCGCACCCAGGGCGGATACGCGCTGCTGGAACGTTAACACGGCAGCGTCGAAAGCGCCGTTCGCTTGCCTGTACGACCGTGCTTCGAATCGCTAGCGGAGCGTGGTCAGCTGCTGGCGCGCCTTCAGCCATGCGCTGCCGGCCAGCGCGGCCGTACACTGCTCGCACGCTTCGAAAGGATTGCAGTCGTGCTCCAAAGCGATGTAGTTCGCGCCGACCACGGTCTTGCCCTGGTAGCTGTCCACCCTGCCGCCTTTCGCGTCGGCGGGCGCTTCGCCATCCTTGCCCGTCCATTTGGCGAAGGCGGCCGGCGAGACGCCGTCGGGCACGTACCAACGGCGTTTGGTCGGATTCCAGCGGGCGCCGAGCGCCTTGGCTTCGTCCTTTTCGGCGTAGGGAACTGTCAGGAAGAGCATGTTTGGACAAGATCTGGTCTTGGAAATGGCCTGCCCAGCTGGGTTCGAACCAGCGACCCTCAGCTTAGAAGGCTGATGCTCTATCCAACTGAGCTATGGGCAGATGATGGCGCCGCGTGCGGAGCCGCAAATGAAACGGGCTGTCGATCGACAGCCCGCGGAGGAAGCCTTGGTCGGAGTACAAGGATTCGAACCTTGGACCCCCTGGTCCCAAACCAGGTGCGCTACCGGGCTGCGCTACACTCCGATGTAAGGCCGATGATACTCGCTGGGGAATGGCGCGTCAAATCAGGCGGCAAGCTTGTCGGCGATGCGGCGGGCCATGCTTTCCGCCTGCGCCGCTTCCTTCGCCTCGACCATGACGCGGATCAGGGGTTCGGTGCCGGAGGCGCGGATCAGCACGCGGCCATTGTCGCCCAGCTCGCGCTCGACGGCTTCCTTCTCGGCCACCATGGCCTTGTCCTGGGTCCAGTCGAAGCCCGGCGTGACCTTCTTGTTGATCAGGGTCTGGGGATACAGCTTCAGTTCGCTGCAGCACTCTGCCAGCGACTTGTTGCTGCGGCGCAGGGCCGACAGCACCTGCAGGGCCGAGACGATGCCGTCGCCGGTGGTGTGCTTGTCCAGGGCCAGCAGGTGGCCCGAGCTTTCGCCGCCGAACAGCCAGCCGCGCTCCTGCATCACTTCCAGCACGTAGCGGTCGCCGACCTTGGCGCGCGCGAAGCCCACGCCCATTTCCTTGAAGGCGACCTCGAGCGCCATATTCGTCATGAGGGTGCCGACGGCGCCCGCCACCGGGCCGGTCGACATGCGGTCGCGCACCATCAGGTAGAGCAGTTCGTCGCCGTTGTAGACGCGGCCGGTGGCGTCGACCATGATCAGGCGGTCGGCATCGCCGTCCAGTGCGATGCCGAGGTCGGCCCTGTTGGCCACCACGGCTTCCGACAGCGCTTTCGGCGCAGTCGCGCCGACGCCGGCATTGATGTTGAAGCCGTCCGGCGAGGCGCCGATCGAGACGACCTCGGCGCCGAGTTCATGGAAGACATGCGGAGCGATGTTGTAGGCGGCGCCGTGGGCGCTGTCGACCACGATCTTCAGGCCGCGCAGGTCCAGTTCGTTCGGGAAGGTGCTCTTGCAGAATTCGATGTAGCGGCCCTGGGCATCGCGCAGGCGTGTCGCGCGGCCCAGCTTGTCCGAGGGGACGCAGCCCATTGGCTCATCCAGGGCTTCCTCGATTTCCAGTTCGACCGCGTCCGGCAGCTTGGTGCCATGTTGCGAGAAGAACTTGATGCCATTGTCCTGGAAAGGATTGTGCGAAGCGGAGATGACGACGCCGGCCTGCAGGCGCAGCGCGCGGGTGAGGTAGGCGATCGCCGGGGTCGGCATCGGGCCGGCCAGCATGGAGTCGACGCCGGCGGCGGAAAAGCCCGCTTCCAGTGCGGCTTCGAGCATATAACCCGAGATGCGGGTGTCCTTGCCGATCAGGACCACCGGGCGCCCGCTGCTCGACTTGGCGCCGCGCGCCAGCACCTTGCCGGCCGCGTAGCCGAGGCGCATCACGAAATCAGGCGTAATCGGCGCCTCGCCTACCAGACCACGAACACCATCCGTACCGAAATATTTGCGTGCCATTTTCTTCTCTTTCTTTCCGTGATTAAACGCCTTGCGTATTTTATCTGTAGTAATTATTTCACGTCGTCACGATTCATTCGTGCGCGGCATGCCATACCTTCAGCGCGTCGACGGTCTCTGCGACATCGTGCACCCGTACAATTTTAGCGCCATGCGCTACCGCAGCCAATGCTCCGCCCACGCTGCCGGCGACGCGCTGCTCGACCGGACGCCCCGTGATGGCGCCGATCATGGATTTGCGCGACAGGCCGGCCAGCACCGGCAGGCCGACTTCATCGCGAATGCGCTTCAATTCGCGCAGCAAGGCGTAGTTGTGCTCGACCGTCTTGCCGAAGCCGAAGCCGGGGTCGATGCAGATGCGTTCGCGCGCGATGCCCTCCCCCACCATCACCGCGACGCGCGCCTTCAGGAAGTCGATCACTTCCTGCACCACGTCCGTATAGCTGGGCTCCTGCTGCATGGTTTGCGGCGTGGCTTGCATGTGCATCAGGCACAGGCCGCAATCGCTGTCGCGCACCGCATCGATGGCGCCCGGCGCACGAAAGCCATTGATGTCGTTGATCATGTCGGCGCCGGCGATGATGGCTTCCCGCATGACCTCGGGCTTGCAGGTGTCGACCGAGAGCGCGACGTCCAGCGTGCGCAGCGCGTACAGGGTCGGCATGACGCGCGCCAGCTCCTCGGCCACCGGGACGCTGGGCGAACCCGGGCGGGTCGACTCGCCGCCGATGTCGATCATGGTGGCGCCGTCGCGCATCATCTCCTCGGCGTGGGACAAGGCGAACTCGAGGCCCTGGTAGCGGCCGCCGTCGGAGAAGGAATCGGGGGTGACGTTCAGGATGCCCATCACGACAGGATGGGCGGAGGACGGGCCGTCCAGCGCGAAGCTGTACTGGCCGCATTGCAATTGCTTGGGCATAGGGATAGTGAAAAGCGTTAACGAACAAAAGGCATCCTGGTGGATGCCTTTTGCTTTACTGGATCAGGCGATCAGGCCGGCGCCGTTGCGTTCGGAGCCACACCGCCGCCGCTGTCGCCCGGCGGGTTACGCTTGGTGAGCAGGCCGGTCTTCGGCTGGCGCGGCTCGCGGCCGGCCATGATGTCGTTGATCTGCTCGGCGTCGATGGTTTCCCAGTCGAGCAGCGCCTTGGTCATCATTTCGACCTTGTCGCGGTTCTCTTCCAGCAGGCGGCGCGCCAGCGCGTACTGCGTGTCGAGGATGGCGCGGATCTCGGCGTCGACCTTCTGCTGCGTCGCTTCCGAGATGGTCTTGGTGGCGCCGCCGAAGAAGCCTTCGTTCTCGCTGTCTTCGTACACCATCACGCCCATGCTCTCGGACATGCCGAAGCGGGTCACCATCGAACGGGCCAGCTTGGTAGCGCGGGCGAAATCGTTCGAGGCGCCGGTCGACATCTGGCCGACAAAAATTTCCTCAGCGATGCGGCCGCCGAACAGGATCGAGATCTCTTCCAGCATCTTGTCCTTGTAGCCCGACAGGTTGTCGTGCTCGGGCAGCTGCCAGGTCAGGCCGAGGGCATAGCCGCGCGGCATGATCGTGACCTTGTGGACCGGGTCGGCTTTCGGCAGCAGCTTGGCGACCACCGCGTGGCCCGACTCGTGGTAGGCCGTGTTGCGGCGCTCTTCCTCGCGCATGACCATGGACTTGCGCTCGGGACCCATGTAGATCTTGTCCTTGGCGTCTTCGAAGTCGATCATCTCGACCAGGCGCTTGCTGCGGCGCGCGGCGAACAGCGCGGCCTCGTTGACCAGGTTGGCCAGGTCGGCGCCCGAGAAGCCCGGGGTGCCGCGCGCCAGGATGTCGGCCTTGACGTCGGTACCGATCGGCACCTTGCGCATATGCACGTTCAGGATCTGCTCGCGGCCGCGGATGTCCGGCAGGCCGACCATCACCTGGCGGTCGAAACGGCCCGGACGCAGCAGCGCCTTGTCCAGCACGTCGGCGCGGTTGGTCGCGGCGATGACGATGACGCCCGAGGAGGCTTCGAAGCCGTCCATCTCGACCAGCAGCTGGTTCAGGGTCTGTTCGCGTTCGTCGTTGCCGCCGCCCATGCCGGCGCCACGATGGCGGCCGACGGCGTCGATCTCGTCGATGAAGATGATGCAGGGCGAGTGCTTCTTGGCGTTCTCGAACATGTCGCGGACACGGCTTGCACCGACACCGACGAACATCTCGACGAAGTCGGAACCCGAGATCGAGAAGAACGGCACCTTCGCCTCGCCGGCGATGGCGCGCGCCAGCAGGGTCTTGCCGGTACCCGGCGGGCCCACCATCAGCACGCCACGCGGGATACGGCCGCCCAGCTTCTGGAACTTGGTCGGATCTTTCAGGAAGTCGACGATCTCTGAGACTTCCTCTTTCGCCTCGTCGCAGCCTGCGACGTCGGCGAAAGTGACGGTATTGTTGGTTTCATCGAGCATGCGCGCCTTCGACTTGCCGAAAGAGAAAGCGCCGCCCTTGCCGCCACCCTGCATCTGGCGCATGAAGAAGACCCACACGCCGATGAGCAGGAGCATCGGGAACCAGGAAATGAAGACCTGCTGCAGGAAGCCGGGTTCTTCCGGCGGACGCACGTCGAAGCGCACACCGTTGTCGCGCAGGTCGCCGATCAGGCCACGGTCGAGGATGGTCGCGGTGGCGCGGACCTTGGTGTCGTCGGTCCTGGTCGCGGTAATGTTCTGGCCTTCGATCAGGACATCCTTGATGCGACGTGCCTTCACCTCATCGAGCAGCTCGGAATAAGCGATGGTCTTGCTGCCGCCGGCGACGCTGTGGTTGTCGAACTGCTTGAACAGCATGAACAACAGCAGCGCAACGACCACCCAGATGGCGGATTTGGAAAACATATTATTCACGAAAACTCCTCCGATGCGGATTGCATCTCTACCGATTTCAGTATGACGATTTTAACCGCAATAAGCCGACGCTGCCACGCAACGTACGGCAATAGTGCCGAAAAGCCATTTTTACACGCTGGACGGGCAAGGCAACCGTTTGCGCTGCCAGCCTTACGCGGCTGATGTGCGGTTGCAACGCCGAATATCAAGGGCGGGCAAGACCGAAACACCGAAAAAGCAAGGAATTCAGGCCGCCGGATTCTTCAGACCGCGTCCGAGCAGGAAAATTTCCGACGATTTGTCCCGGCTCGCCTTGGGTTTGACCTGTTTGACGGTTTTGAATTCGTCGCGGAATTTTTCCAGGATTTGGGTGAAGCCCATGTCCTTGAAACACTTCACTAGCAATGCCCCACTTGGCTTCATATGGTTTTGCGAAAACTCAATAGCCAGGTCGATCAGGTGTTCCATCCGCGCTGCATCGGCGGTCGGGATGCCGGACAGGTTGGGCGCCATATCGGACAGCACGAGATCGGCCTTGCGCCCCTGGAGCAGCTCGTCGAGCTGGCCGAGCACCTCTTCCTCGCGGAAGTCGCCCTGGATGTATTGGACGTCGGCAATCGGCTCCATCGGCAGCATGTCGAGCCCGATGATGGTGCCGTGGATGCCGCCACCGTCGGCGCCGGCCAGCTTGCGGCGGGTGTACTGGGCCCAGCTGCCCGGGGTGCAGCCGAGGTCGACGATCACCTGGCCCGGCTTGATCAGCTTCTCGCTTTCGTCGATTTCCTTGAGCTTGTAGGCGGCGCGGGCGCGGAAGCCCTCTTTCTGGGCCAGTTTGACGTAAGGGTCGTTAATATGGTCGTGCAACCAGTTTTTGTTTAATTTGTTCTTGGCCATTCGCGTAGAATACTGCTTTTAAAGGTACATCCCAAAAATTATTATGCTTAAACTCACTCCGGCCGAGCGCAGCGCACTGCGTGCCGAAGCCCACGGACTCAACCCGGTCGTCATGATCGGCGAATCGGGCCTGACCGAATCGGTCATGAAGGAAATCGCTTCCAGCCTCGACGCCCATGGCCTGATCAAGGTCCGCGTGTTCGGCGACGACCGCGAAGCCCGCATCGCCATGTACGAACAGATCTGCGCCGAACTCGACGCGGCTCCGGTCCAGCACATCGGCAAGCTCCTGGTGCTCTACCGTCCGAAAAAGGAAGCCGTCAAGGAACGCAGCAGCAAGGCCGGCAAGGGCATGCGCGAAGTCACCATTGTCAAGGCCAGCGCCAGCGGCACCAAGAAGCCGAGCGTCACCAAGGTCATGCTGAAGGGGAACGAACGCGTTACCGCGGGCGGCAACATCAAGCGCGCCAAGCCGCGCCAGGCTTCGACCAAGAAGAATGCACTGAATAAGTGATGAAAACCGGGGTCACCCGGTTTTTTTTCGCTGTCGTTGTACGTAGGGTGGGCGATCCCTCGCCCACGCGTTCAAGCGGCCGGTGCGTACTCGGGCAATCGTTTCGTCCGTGCTCGCCGGAGTTGAACGCGTGGGCGGAGGACCGCCCACCCTACCAATCAGCGGCTCTTGAGCACCAGGATGGCCGCCAGCACGCTCTCGATCACGTGGAAGAGCTGCGACACGCCATGCATGACGGCGAACTGCGTCCAGTATGGCGACGCCCTCACCCCGTTCGGGCCGGCCAGCTCGCGCATCTGCGCCATGGCCGGCTGCAATCCCGCCCACATCACCAGCGCGCAGGCCAGCATGGCCAGCACCAGCAGGTTCAGGAAGCGTTGTCGTCCCGGCGCCAGGTCCGGCGAGACGCGCACCAGCACCAGCATCAGCGCCGCGCAGGCGATCGACACCCAGCCCAGGCGCGTCAGGAGCTGCGCCACGACGTCTCCCGCGACAAGGCTGGGCATCGCCGCAAAGACCGCCGGCGCCGCGATATAGCCGAGCGCCCACAGGGCGCCCGCCCACAGCACCGCCACCAGCAGGCGCGCGCCGGCGATGCGGGAAGCGGAAGGCGGGAGCGCCTGGCCCATCAGACGTAGCGGACTTCGAGGATTTCGTATTCGCGCGGGCCCGACGGGGCCTGCACTTCGACCACGTCGCCGGCGTACTTGCCGATCAGGGCGCGGGCGATCGGCGAGGTGACCGAGACCTTGTTCAGCTTGATGTCGGCTTCGTCGATGCCGACGATCTGGTAGCTGACCTTCTGGCCGCTTTCCAGGTCTTCCAGGTCCACGGTCGAGGCGAACACGACGCGGCCTTCCGCATCCAGCGTGGCCGGGTCGATGATCTGGGCGGCGCTCAGCTTGCCCTCGAGTTCCGCGATGCGGCCTTCGATGAAGGCCTGGCGCTCTTTCGCCGCATCGTACTCGGCATTTTCGGACAGGTCGCCGTGCGAACGCGCTTCGGCGATCGCATCGATCACATTACGGCGCTCCTTGGTCTTGAGCTGGTGCAGCTCTTCCTTCAGGAGTTCGGCGCCGTATTTGGTCAGTGGTACGGTAGTGTTCATGTCGCTCTATGCTGTTCGTGATTGGACGTACCAAGTGAAAACCACAGAGGGCGCGCGACGCTTATGCCGCGCGAGCTCTGTGGTTCTTGGTACTACGTGCTGCTTAGTTTAAGGTTTTATGCAGACCTTGTAAATCGTAGACGCGCAGTTCGTCCAGGTGGCGCATGCCCTCGATCGCGGCTTCCGCGCCGGCGATGGTCGTGTAGGTGACCACGCGCGACTGCAGGGCCGAGGTACGGATGGTGCGCGAGTCGTTGATCGCCGAACGCTTCTCTTCCACGGTGTTGATCACCATGACGATCTCGCGGTTCTTGATCATGTCGACCACGTGCGGACGGCCTTCGAGCACCTTGTTCACCTGGCGCACCGGCAGGCCGGCCGCTTCGATGACGGCCGCGGTGCCCTTGGTGGCCACCAGCGAGAAGCCCAGCGACACGAGTTCGCGCGCCACGTTGACCGCGCGCGGCTTGTCCGTGCCCTTCACCGACAGGAAGACGGTGCCCTTGGCCGGCAGGTTGATGCCCGCGGCCAGCTGCGACTTGACGAAGGCTTCGCCGAAGGTCTCGCCCACGCCCATGACTTCGCCGGTCGACTTCATCTCCGGTCCGAGGATGGTGTCGACGCCCGGGAACTTCACGAAGGGGAACACGACTTCCTTGACGCTGTAGAACGGCGGCGTCACTTCCCTGGTGACGCCCTGCTGCGCCAGGGTCTGGCCGACCATGCAGCGCGCCGCTATTTTTGCAAGCTGCAGCCCCGTCGCCTTCGACACGAACGGCACGGTACGCGAAGCACGCGGGTTCACTTCCAGTACGAACACGGTGTCGACCGTCTTGCCGTCGACTTCCGACTGCTGGATGGCGAACTGCACGTTCATCAGGCCGACCACGTTCAGGGCCTTGGCCATCAGGGACGTCTGGTGCTTGAGTTCAGCGATGGTCTCTTCCGACAGCGAGTACGGCGGCAGCGAGCAGGCCGAGTCGCCCGAGTGCACGCCGGCCTGTTCAATGTGTTCCATCACGCCGCCGATGAAGGTGGCTTCGCCGTCCGAGATGCAGTCGACGTCGACTTCGATGGCGTCGTTCAGGAAGCGGTCCAGCAGCACCGGCGAATCGTTCGAGACCTTGACCGCTTCGCGCATGTAGCGCTCGAGGTCGCGCTGCTCGTGGACGATTTCCATCGCGCGGCCGCCCAGCACGTAGGACGGACGCACCACCAGCGGGTAACCGATTTCGTCGGCCAGCGCCAGGGCGTCGGCTTCGGTGCGCGCGGTGCGGTTCGGCGGCTGGCGCAGGCCGAGCTTCTGCAGCAGCTGCTGGAAGCGTTCGCGGTCTTCGGCCGCGTCGATCATGTCCGGCGAGGTGCCGATGATGGGCACGCCGTTGGCTTCGAGGTCGAGGGCCAGCTTCAGCGGCGTCTGGCCGCCGTACTGAACGATCACGCCCACAGGCTTTTCCAGGTCGACGATTTCCAGCACGTCTTCCAGGGTCAGCGATTCGAAGTACAGGCGGTCCGAGGTGTCGTAGTCGGTGGAGACGGTCTCCGGGTTGCAGTTGACCATGATGGTTTCAAAGCCGTCTTCGCGCATGGCGAGGGCCGCGTGGACGCAGCAGTAGTCGAACTCGATGCCCTGGCCGATGCGGTTCGGGCCACCGCCCAGCACCATGATCTTCTTCTTGTCGGTCGGGTTGGACTCGCACTCCTCGTCATAGGTCGAGTACATGTAGGCGGTGTTGGTCGAGAACTCGGCCGCGCAGGTGTCGACGCGCTTGTACACCGGGCGGATGCCCATGGCGTGGCGGCGTTCGCGCACGGCCTGCGGGGTGGTCTGCATCAGGAAGGCCAGGCGGCGGTCCGAGAAGCCCTTCTGCTTGAGCTTGTACAGGGTCGGCTTGTCCAGGCTGTCGAGCTTCTGGTGGTCGAGCCACAGCTCGATGTCGACGATTTCCTTGATCTGGATGAGGAACCACGGATCGATCTTGGTGAGGTTGTGCACCTCTTCCAGGGTGAAGCCCTGGGCAAAGGCGTCACCCACGTACCAGATGCGGTCCGGGCCCGGCTCGCCCAGCTCTTCCTCGATCTTCTCGCGGTCGCGGGTCTTCTCGTTCAGGCCGTCGACGCCGACTTCCAGGCCGCGTAGCGCCTTCTGGAAGGATTCCTGGAAGGTGCGGCCCATGGCCATGACTTCACCCACCGATTTCATCTGGGTGGTCAGGTGCTTGTCCGCGGCCGGGAATTTTTCGAAGGTGAAGCGCGGGATCTTGGTGACGACGTAGTCGATCGACGGTTCGAAGGACGCCGGGGTGGCGCCGCCGGTGATCTCGTTGCGCAGCTCGTCGAGCGTGAAGCCGACGGCCAGCTTGGCCGCGACTTTCGCGATCGGGAAGCCGGTCGCCTTCGAGGCCAGCGCCGAGGAACGCGAGACGCGCGGGTTCATCTCGATGACGATCATGCGGCCGTCCTTCGGATTGATCGCGAACTGCACGTTCGAGCCGCCGGTGTCGACGCCGATCTCGCGCAGCACGTTGATCGACGCGTTGCGCATGATCTGGTATTCCTTGTCCGTCAGGGTCTGCGCCGGCGCGACGGTGATCGAGTCGCCGGTGTGCACGCCCATCGGGTCGAGGTTTTCGATCGAGCAGATGATGATGCAGTTGTCCTTCTTGTCGCGGACAACTTCCATCTCGTACTCTTTCCAGCCGAGCAGCGATTCTTCGATCAGCAGCTCGTTGGTCGGCGAGGCTTCCAGGCCGCGCTTGCAGATCTGTTCGAACTCTTCCTCGTTGTAGGCGATGCCGCCGCCGCTGCCGCCCATGGTGAAGGACGGACGGATGATGGTCGGGAAGCCCAGCTCGCGCTGCACCGCCCACGACTCTTCCATTGAGTGCGCCACGCCCGAGCGCGCCGAACCGAGGCCGATCTTGGTCATCGCGTCCTTGAACTTGGCGCGGTCTTCGGCCTTGTCGATCGCTTCCGGGGTCGCGCCGATCAGCTCGACCTTGTATTTGTCCAGCACGCCGTTGCGGTGCAGGTCGAGCGCGCAGTTCAGCGCGGTCTGGCCGCCCATGGTCGGCAGGATCGCGTCAGGACGTTCCTTGTCGATGATGCGCTCGACGACCTTCCAGGTGATCGGCTCGATGTAGGTGACGTCCGCGGTTTCCGGGTCGGTCATGATGGTCGCCGGGTTCGAATTGACCAGGATGACCTTGTAGCCTTCTTCACGCAGAGCCTTGCAGGCCTGGGCGCCCGAGTAATCGAATTCGACCGCCTGGCCGATGACGATCGGACCGGCGCCGATGATCAGGATGCTTTTGATATCACTACGTTTTGGCATATTAGTTCTTCTCCGCGGCTTGCATCAGGCTGATGAAGCGGTCAAACAGGTAGGCGACGTCGGTCGGGCCGGGCGAGGCTTCCGGGTGGCCCTGGAAGCAGAAAGCGGGTTTGTCGGTGCGCTCGAAGCCCTGCAGCGAGCCATCGAACAGCGAGACGTGGGTGACGCGGCAGTTGGCCGGCAGGGTTTCCGGGTCGACCGCGAAACCGTGGTTCTGCGAGGTGATCAGGACTTTCTTCGAATCGAGGTCCTGCACCGGATGGTTGGCGCCGTGGTGGCCGAACTTCATCTTCATGGTCTTGGCCCCGGATGCCAGCGCCATGATCTGGTGGCCCAGGCAGATGCCGAAGGTCGGGATGCCCTTCTCGATCAGCTCGCGGCTGGCCTTGATGGCGTAGTCGCAGGGCTCCGGGTCGCCGGGACCGTTGGCCAGGAAGATACCGTCCGGGTTGAGCTTGAGCGCGTCTTCCGCGGTGGCTTCCGCCGGCAGCACGGTGACCTTGCAGCCGCGCTCGGCCAGCATGCGCAGGATGTTGCGCTTGACGCCGTAGTCGAAGGCGACCACGTGGTACTGGGGATTTTCCTGCTTTCCGAAGCCCTGGCCGAGCTTCCACTCGGTCTCGGTGAAGACATACGGCTCTTTCACCGACACGACCTTGGCCAGGTCCATGCCTGCCAGGCCCGGGAAGGAACGGGCCAGCTCCAGTGCCTGGGCTTCTTGAGGCTCCTTGCCCTGCACGCCGGTGACGATGGCGCCGGCCTGGGCGCCCTTCTCGCGCAGGATGCGGGTGAGTTTGCGGGTGTCGATGCCGGCGATGGCCACCACATTTTCTTGCTTCAGGTAGTCCGACAGCGATTGCGTGGAACGGAAATTCGATGCCAGCAGCGGCAGGTCACGGATGATCAGGCCGGCGGCGTGGACCTTGGAGGCCTCGACGTCGGCCGGGTTGACGCCGTAGTTGCCGATGTGCGGGTACGTCAGGGTGACGATCTGACGCGAGTAGCTGGGGTCGGTGAGGATTTCCTGGTAGCCGGTAATCGCGGTGTTGAACACCACTTCACCGGTCGTGTGACCGGCGGCGCCAATGGAATATCCTTTGAAAATCGTTCCGTCTGCGAGGGCCAGGATGGCCGGGACGGCTGGGCCAGAAAAAAATGGCGGCAAGGGTAACTCCCAATAAAGTTACCGTAGCTGCGCCACGTCAGACCGACATCCAAAATGCCCGGGCGGTATGCTGCCTGCCGGGAGATGGACATCTAGTTGAATGAGGGATGGTGGGTAGGCGCTACGGCTGATGTGTGAATGGTTAAACTTCCAAATTATAGCGTGGATTGGCCCTATTCGGCAATGCAGCAATTTTAAAAAATCGGCGCAATTTCTGCCTTTTCACACCGGAAACGTGTGCGCTTCGCCCTTTATTGCTGATTTCGCGAAAAACAAAAAAGGCGCCCGCAGGCGCCTTCCGTGACAGGCCGCTTACGCGTTCAGCCCTGGATCAGGGCCGCGATGCCGGCCTTGGCGATCTGCGCATCCTCGTTCGACTTCACGCCCGACACGCCGACGGCGCCGATCACGTGGCCGTCGACGATCACCGGCACGCCGCCCTCCAGCATGCCCTCGATTTCCGGCGCGGACAGGAAGGACACGCGGCCGTTGTTGATCACGTCCTCGTACACCTTCGATTCGCGGCGGCCGAGCGCGGCGGTCTTGGCCTTGGCCGGTGCGATATAGGACGAGGTCGGCGCAGCGCCATCCAGGCGCTGGAACCACAGCAGGTGGCCGCCGTCGTCGACGATGGCGAAGGACACCGCCCAGTGATTGCGCAGCGCTTCGGCTTCCGCGCCGGCGGCGATCTTCTTGATGTCTTCGAGGGTGAGGTAAGGTTTCGATTGCATATTGGGTCCTGTTATTGGGGTTGCTGCTTGGCCTTGAGCTTGGCCTTGATCTGCGGCATGGCCTGCGCGGCCGCCTGCTCGCCGGCGAGGATGGCCAGGTTACGGTTGGTGAAGTCGGCGCTGCCCATATTGCCGAGGGCCGGGGTGATGACGATGTCGGCTTCCTTCAGCTCGAAATGGTTCAGGCGCTGGCCCATGATGCTGAAGGTCTGCATCAGGACGTCGAGCGAGCTGGCGGTGGCTGCGCCTTCGGTTGCGCTCGAAATATTCACCGCGATAATGAAGTCCGCACCCATGTCCTTGGTGAACTTGACCGGCACCGGAGCCACCAGGCCGCCGTCGACATAGGTGTTCGCGCCAATCTTCACCGGCTGGAACACGCTCGGCACCGACGAGGAGGCACGCACGGCCATGCCGGTGTTACCCCTATTAAAAAGAATGGGCTTGCCGGTCTTGAGGTCGGTGGCGACGGCGCCGAAGCGGATCTTCAGGCGCTCCATCGGCACGTTGTTCACAGCCTTGTTCACGTAGTTCTGCAGCGCCTCCCCTTTCAGCACGCCGGTCGACTTGCCGAACAGCGGCAGCGCCCAGTCCGAGATCGTCGCCTCGTCCATGCCCATGGCCGTCTTCTGCAAGGTAAAGCCGTTCATGCCCGAAGCGTAGAGGGCGCCGACCACCGAGCCGGCGCTGGTGCCGACCACGATCTCGGGCACGATGCCCTGGGCTTCGAGGGCCTTGATGACGCCGATGTGGGCGAAGCCACGCGCGGCGCCGCCGCCCAGCGCCAGGCCGATACGGACTTTGCGCGGGGGAGCGGGGGGAGTGACTTGCTGGGCGACCGGGGAGGCCGGGGGTGGAGTCGGGGTGCTGCCGCAGGCAGTCAGGAGCAGCGCGGCGCAGGCGATCAGGGAGCTACGGCGAAAGAACATATGCGGAGGAAATGAGAACGAGGCACGATTGTACCTCGACTCTCTACCCCAACGCTCAGGACGCCTGGCCCGGGCCGACGCACTTCGAAAAGCCGAACCGTATGTGCTCCCCACCGGCCTTGGCGGCCGCTTTTTTTGCACTGTGTTCGCTCACGTTGGTTAGTTACAAATTGCGAGAACTCATTAGGGTCAGAGTCGAATTACCGGGCAAGGTTTTCAAGTTGCCGGCAATTCGACTCCGACCCTAATTGTCGAGGAGTAACGGTACCGAAACGCAATGAGGGTCAGAGTTCAATTATTCGGAAATTTAACAATCTTTCCCAATAATTTGACTCTGACCCTCATTATGCTCTGACCCTCATTATGGATGTGGACGGGCTTCAGCCCGGCAAGGAGGTATTCGGCAACGACGCGGTAAAGGTACTCCCCTGCCCCGGCACCGAACTGATGCTCAAGCGCCCGCCATGCCGGATCAGCACGTGCTTGACGATCGCCAGCCCCAGCCCGGTACCCTGCGTCTCGCGCGAGCGACTCTTGTCGACCCGGTAGAAGCGCTCGGTGAGCCTGGAAATGTGGATCGGTTCGATCCCGATCCCGCAATCCGTCACCGAGAACCGCAGATCGTTCGCCCCACGCGTCCACTTCAGGCGGATCGTGCCGCCGTTCGGCGAATAGCGCACCGCATTCGAGGCCAGGTTGGCGAAGGCGCTGCGCAGCTCTTCCAGGCTGCCCATCACGTCGGGGCCGTCGACATCGACCGCGATCTCGTGGCGCCCGCCGGACAGCGCGCGCGCTTCCGCCGCGACCGAATCGACCATCGCGCGCATATCGACCCGCTCGCGCTTGAGCGGGAACTCGTCCGACTCCAGGCGCGACAGGGTCAGCATGTCGCCGATCAGGCGCTGCATGCGGTGTGCCTGTTCCGTCATCAGTTCCAGGTGGGCGGTGCGGGTGGCCACGTCCAGGCCGGGATCCGACATCGCGATCTCGAGGAAGCCGACGATCACGGTCAGCGGCGTGCGCAGCTCGTGCGAGGCGTTGGCGATGAAGTCGCGGCGCATGGCTTCGATGCGCTCGGTATCGGTGGCGTCGTGCGTCACCAGGATCTGGCGCCGGTTCTCGAATGGGATGATGCGGCATTCGAGCTTGCGGCCACGGAAGGACAGCGTCAGCGGCTGCTCGTAGCGCCCCAGGATCACGTAGTCGATGAATTCAGGATGGCGCACCAGGTTGGTCACGCGCAGGCCCTTGTCACGCGCCATGGTCAGGCCGAGATGGCGCTCGGCCGCCTCGTTGCACCATTCCAGGAACAGGACGTCGTCCATGATGGCCACGCCTTCCGGCAGCAGCTGCATCGCCTCGCGGAAGCGCGCCAGCCATTCGGCCATCTCGGCCTGGTGGCGCTCGTCCTCGCGCCGCAGCCTGTACAGGCGCGCGAACACGTCGGTCCATGCGCCCCAGCCGTCCGGCAGGCGGCTCGAGTGCGGGTCGACCAGCCACTCGCCCAGCTCGTGCAGGTAGCGCAGCTGGACGAACAGGGCCACGACGACCGCGCCCAGTGCGAACACCAGTCCCGCCACCAGTCCGCCCATCCACCAGACGACGCCCGCCGCCACGAACAGCAGCGCCAGGCGCAGGACGGCCGGCACCCAGAACAGTACCTTCGAACTCATCGATCTCATCGTGGCGCGCGCACTCGTCTATTTTTCGGACAGCATGTAGCCGACGCTGCGTACGGTGCGGATCAGGCCATCTGCGCTCTTCAGGGCCTTGCGCAGGCGCAGCACGTGCACGTCCACCGTGCGCTCCTCGATCACGGCGTGGTCGCCCCATACCTTGTCGAGCAGCTGGGCGCGCGAGAACACGCGCTCGCGGTGCGCCATCAGGAACTTGAGCAGCTTGTACTCGGCATTGCCGATGTCGATCTGCTGGTTCTCGACGCTGACGGTGCAGCTATTCGGGTCCAGCACCACGCTTCCCGCGCGCAGCGGCGCCTCGGCCAGGTGCGGGCTTTTGCGGCGCAGCAGCGCGCGCGAGCGTGCCAGCAGCTCGCGCGGCGAGAAGGGCTTGGTGACGTAGTCGTCGGCGCCCGTGTTCAGGCCCGCGATCTTGTCTTCTTCCATGCTCTTCGCGGTCAGCATGATGACCGGGATGTCCTGGAAATCGCGGTCGCCGCGCAGGCGCGAGAGCAGGCGCAGGCCGCTCTGGTCCGGGAGCATCCAGTCAAGCAGGACCAGGTCGGGCTTGCCATGGGTGATGCTGTCCCAGGCGCCGGCGACGGTATCGGCGGTGCGGATGTCCCAGCCGGCCTCGCGCAGCGAGTACTTCACCAGTTCGACGATGGCGGGTTCGTCTTCGACGACCAGAACGCGTGTGCTGTCGACCATCGTCAGACTGCCGGCTCGCTGGCCACAGGTTTGCTGTGGCGGATGTCGCGGCCTTCGACCACGTAGATCACATACTCGGCGATGTTCTTCGCATGGTCGCCGATACGCTCGATGGCCTTGGCCACCCACAGGGTGTCCAGCGCCGAGGAGATCGTGCGCGGGTCTTCCATCATGAAGGTGATCAGGTTGCGCAGGATGGTGCGGAACTCGTGGTCGATGACTTCGTCGGCCGCGATCAGCTCCAGCGCCTGCTTGCCGTCCAGGCGGGCAAAAGCGTCCAGGGCGTTGTGCAGCAGGTCGCAAGTGCCCTTGGCGATGGTGCGCACCATGTCGTAGTGGGCGAAGGACACGCCGCCGCGCTCGTGCAGGCTCTTGGCGGTGCGGGCGATCTTCGAGGCCTCGTCGCCGATGCGTTCCAGGTCGGTGATGACCTTGATGGTCGCCATCACGGTGCGCAGGTCGTTCGCGGTCGGCTGGCGGCGCACGATCAGGTGGCTGCAGGCGTCGTCGAGCTGCACTTCCAGCTGGTTGACGGCCTGGTCGTCAAGGATCACGCGCTCGGCGCGCGCGGCGTCGCCAACGCGGAAAGCTTCGAGCGCCTCGTCGAATGCGGTTTCCACCATGCCGCCCATGAGCAGCACCTTCGAGCGGATCGCTTCCAGCTCGTGGTCGTACTGTTTGGATGAATGCTCGCCCGTCATATTCTTCTCCGTGTTCTTGTGTCGCTATTTTACCGATTACCGATCAGCCGAAGCGGCCGGTGATGTAGTCCTGCGTCTCTTTACGCGCCGGGTTCATGAAGATCTGGTCGGTCTCGCCGAACTCGACGAGTTCGCCCAGGTACATATACGCGGTGTAGTCGGAACAGCGGGCTGCCTGCTGCATATTGTGGGTCACGATGGTGATCGTGTAGTCCTGTTTTAGCTCGCTGATCAGCTCTTCGATCTTGGCCGTCGAGATCGGGTCGAGCGCGGAAGTCGGTTCATCGAGCAGCAGGACGTCCGGCTTCACCGCCACGCCGCGTGCGATGCACAGGCGCTGCTGCTGGCCGCCCGACAGCGACAGGCCGCTTTTATTCAGCTTGTCCTTGGCCTCTTCCCACAGGGCCGCCTTCTTCAGCGCCCACTCCACGCGCTCGTCCATCTCGCCCTTCGACAGGTTCTCGTAGAGGCGCACGCCGAAGGCGATGTTGTCGTAGATGGACATCGGGAACGGGGTCGGCTTCTGGAACACCATGCCGACCTTCGCACGCAGCATGTTCACGTCCACGCCCGGCTCCAGGATGTTACGGCCCCGGTACATGATCGACCCTTCCGCGCGCTGGCCCGGGTACAGGTCATACATGCGGTTCAGGGTGCGCAGCAGGGTCGACTTGCCGCAGCCCGAGGGGCCGATGAAGGCCGTCACCTGCTTGTCGTGGATGTCGAGCGAGACGTTCTTCAGGCTCTGGGTCTTCCCGTAGAAGAAATTCAGGCCCTCGATCTCGATCGTCTTGGCTTTGGCAGCGGTCGGCGCCGGTGCGGGTTTGGCTTGGGTCATCACGTTGTTTATTCCAATGAGGTCGTTATCGATCAGCGCGGGGTCTTCTGCGTGAACAGGGTGCGCGACAGGATGTTCAGGGCCAGCACGGTGAAGGTCACCAGCAGTGCGCCGCCCCAGGCCAGCGAACGCCAGTCGTCGTAGGGGCTCATTGCGTAGGTGTAGATCACCACCGGCAGGTTGGCCATCGGCGCATTCATGTCGGTGCTGAAGAACTGGTTGTTCAGGGCGGTGAACAGCAGCGGCGCGGTTTCACCCGAGACTCTAGCCACGGCCAGCAGCACACCGGTGATCACGCCGGCCTTGACTGCCCGCAGGCGCACCGTCATCGCCACCTTCCAGTGCGGGGCGCCAAGGGCGTAGGCCGCTTCCAGCAGGCTGTTCGGCACCAGGCGCAGCATATTGTCGGTGGTGCGCACCACGACCGGGATCGAGATCAGGGACAGCGCGATCGAGCCCGCATAGCCGGCGAAGTTGCCGACCTTCGAGACGTAGAGGGCGTAGACGAAGACGCCGATCACGATCGAAGGGGCCGACAGCATGATGTCGGTGACAAATCGCGTCACCTGGGCGAACTTGTTGTTCTCGCCGTATTCGGCCAGGTAAATGCCGGCCAGGATGCCGATCGGGGTGCTCACCAGGGTCGACAGGCCGACCATCATCAGGCTGCCGACGATGGCGTTGCGCAGGCCGCCCGGGCTGCCGGGGGCCGGCGTGTCCATGGTGAACAGGGTCATCGACAGGCCGCTGAAGCCTTCCTTCACCAGGGTCGCCAGGATCCACAACAGGACCGCGAGGCCGACGCCCATGGCGCAGACAGAGAGGAAGATGCCGACGCGGTGCGCCAGCAGGCGCTTGCGGTAGACGGGGTTTTTCGCTGCTGCGTGCATTATTTCGTTCCTTCTTTGCGGGACATGCCGATCAACATCAGCTTGGCGGCCGACAGCACGATAAAGGTGATGGCGAACAGGATCAGGCCCAGTGCGTACAGCGAGGACAGGTGCATCGCCGACGTCGCTTCGTTGAATTCATTGGCCAGGGTCGAGGAAATCGAGTTACCCGCCGAGAACAGCGACCAGGACAGGTCGTGGGCGTTGCCGATGACGAAGGTGACGGCCATGGTCTCGCCCAGCGCGCGGCCCAGGCCCAGCATCACGCCGCCGACCACGCCGTTGCGGGTGTAAGGCAGCACCACCTTGCGCACCACTTCCCACTTGGTGCAGCCAAGGCCATACGCGGATTCCTTGAGGACGGTCGGGACGATCTCGAACACGTCGCGCATCACCGAGGCGATGAAGGGGATGATCATGATCGCCAGGATCAGGCCGGCGGTCAGGATGCCGATGCCCATGACCGGGCCCTGGAACAGCTGGCCGATCACCGGCAGCTGGCCGATGGTGTTCTTCAGCAGCGGCTGCACGTGGTCGGCGAACAGCGGCGCGAACACGAAGAAGCCCCACATGCCGTAGATGATCGAGGGCACGCCCGCGAGCAGCTCGACCGCGGTGCCCAGCGGGCGGCGCAGCCAGGCCGGGCAGATCTCGGTCAGGAACAGGGCGATGCCGAAGCTGATCGGGAAGGCCACGGCGAGCGCGATGATCGAGGTGGCGAGCGTGCCCCAGATCGCGATCATGGCGCCGAACTGGTCGCCCACCGGGTCCCACTCCACGCGGGTGATGAAGGCGGCGCCGAATTCCTTCAGGGCCGGCGCCGCGCCGAGCGCGAGGGACACGATGATCCCGACCAGCACCAGCAGCACCGAGGCCGCGAACAGCAGCGTGAGCTTGTGGAAGAAGAAGTCCTGGATGCGCTGCTTGCGCATGGTGTTGCGCAGGGCCGCGGCCTGGCGGGCTTCGGATTCGGACGCGGCCTGGCCGGTCAGGTCGTCCAGCGCGACGGAGGGTTGTACGCTCATGGCTTTTTTGTCAATCTTCTAGGCAAACGGAAGGGCCGCAAGGTGTCACCCGGCAGCCCTGTTCAAGTTGAATTACCAGACCGCCTTGCCCGAAGCGTCTTTCACATTGGCGCGCCAGGCGTCCTGCACCAGCTTGGTCACGCTGTCCGGCATCGGCACGTAGTCCAGCTCGACCGCGGCGGCATCGCCGTTCTTGTAGGCCCAGTCGAAGAACTTCAGGACTTCCTTGCCGCGGTTGCCGTCAGCCTGGCTCTTGTGCACCAGGATGTAGGACACGCCGGTGATCGGCCAGCTGGCCTTGCCAGGCTGGTTGGTCAGCACCACGGCGTAGCCCGGGGTGCCGGTCCAGTTGGCGCCGGCGGCTGCCGCCTTGAAGGCCTCGTCGTCCGGCTGCAGGAAGGCGCCGTCCCTGTTCTGCAGCTGGGTGTGCTGCATCTTGTTGCGCTTGGCGTAGGCCCACTCGACGTAGCCGATCGAGCCCTTGATGCGCTGCACGTTGGCGGCCACGCCCTCGTTGCCCTTGCCGCCCACGCCGACCGCCCACTTGACGGTGGTGCCGGCGCCGATCCTGCTCTTGAACTCGGGGCTGACTTGCGACAGGTAGTCGGTCCACAGGAAGGAGGTACCCGAGCTGTCGGCGCGGCGCACCACGGTGATGTCGTCCGCCGGGAGCTTGACGCCCGGGTTCAGGGCGGCGATCTGCGGCGCGTTCCACTTGGTGATCTTGCCCAGGTAGATGTCGGCCAGGACGGCGCCGGTGAGCTTCAGCTGGCCCGCGGCGAGACCGGGCACGTTCACGACCGGCACCACGCCGCCCATGATGGCCGGGAACTGGAACAGGCCCGATGCGTTCAGCTCGGCCGCCGGCAGCGGCATGTCCGAGGCGCCGAAGTCGACGGTCCTGGCCTTGATCTGCTTGATGCCGGCGCCGGAACCCACCGATTGGTAGTTCAGGCCGTTGCCCGAGCTTTTCTTGTACATCTCCGCCCACTTGGCGTAGATCGGATAGGGGAAGGTTGCGCCGGCGCCGGTGATGTCGGCGGCCTGGGCGCCGGCTGCGATGGCGGCGATGGCGAGGGAGGCGAACAGGTGCTTCATGCGCATGATGGATCCTTTCGGAGGCTGGGACGGGTCCCGGTTCATTGACGCTGCGAAGTCTACTGGCCGAATATGACAAGTTGATGACAGATGTAATAATTCGGCGGAGCGCCGCCATCATGCGCCGCTTTCCCGGGCGGACGCACACGGTTGTATCACGCCCGCGGAGCCCGGCGGTGGCGGGCTCGGGTGATGCAAAAATATTCACGGAACGGCCTTCCGGCGGCCTTGTAAATACGCCGCGCTCTGCTAAGCTGAAAGCGTGTTCTTCATAGGGAGGGGATGCTGAAAGGCGTTGATGTTTATGTTCGATATTGCAGTGTTTGGCATACTTGCAGGCCTGGCCGGGCTGGTTGCTTACGAGATCTACCAAGAGACTCGCAGCGGCTCGGAAACCTGGCACGATCACTATCACGAATAGTGCCGGCCCGCTTGTCCGGGCCATGTCATAAAGCGACAAAGCGGCGAGGCCCAGAGGGCGCTCGCCGCTTTGCTTTTGTAACAGCGCACGCGCGGAGCGCGCGGATGGTGACTCCTCAGCGCAGGTAGCGCGCGATCGCCGTCATCGCATTCAGTTCCAGGTTCAGGAACTGGAATCCCACCTTGAATTCGCCACCGCTGAAGATGCAGTACAGGGCCTTGGCGCGGGCGCTGATGGGGACCGCCTTGCCGTCGACCAGCAGTTCGAAGGCGACGACGCCGGCCTGGCCGACCAGCAGGGGGTCCGGCAGGTTGATGCTGACGCCGTTGGCGCCGATGTCGCTGGTGCGCCCGGTGACGGGGGCCTCGCCTTCCATGGCGACTTTCGCCCGCGTGCGCAATACCTTGCGTTCGGTTTTCCTTTGTTCTGTAAACACGTTAAGCTTGACGAGTGAAAATGGATCGAGGCTGCATTATAAAAGCTCAGTCGAGTTCGCGCAGCTTGGTGAAGGCCTGGTCGATGCGCTCCACCGAGATAATGGTCATGCCCTCGATTTTCTGTTTCGGCGCATTCCCCTTCGGGATCACGGCGATCGAGAAGCCGAGCTTGGCCGCCTCGCGCAGGCGCTCCTGGCCCCGCGGCGCCGGACGGATCTCGCCCGCCAGCCCGACTTCGCCGAACACCACAAGTCCCCGCGGCAGCGGCTTGTTGCGCATCGAGGAGTTGATCGCCAGCAGGACGGCAAGGTCGGCCGCCGGCTCGGTGATCTTGACCCCGCCCACCGCGTTGATGAACACGTCCTGGTCGAAAGCGGCGATGCCGGCGTGGCGGTGCAGGACCGCCAGCAGCATGGCCAGGCGGTTCTGTTCCAGGCCGACAGACAGGCGGCGCGCGTTCGGCAGGTGGCTGGCGTCGACCAGGGCCTGGATCTCGACCAGCAGCGGGCGCGTGCCCTCCTGCGTCACCATCACGCAGGAACCCGGCACCTGGCTGTCGTGTTGGGACAGGAACAGGGCCGAGGGATTCGACACGCCCTTCAGGCCCTTCTCCGTCATGGCGAACACGCCCAGTTCGTTGACGGCGCCGAAGCGGTTCTTGATCGCCCGCACCAGGCGGAAGCTCGACTGCGTATCGCCTTCGAAATACAGCACGGTGTCGACGATGTGCTCGAGCACGCGCGGGCCGGCCAGGGCGCCCTCTTTCGTGACGTGGCCGACCAGGATGATGGTGACGCCGGTCTGCTTCGCCACGCGGGTGAGCTGGGCCGCGCATTCGCGCACCTGGGCCACCGAGCCCGGGGCCGAGGTCAGCGCGTCCGAATACAGGGTCTGGATCGAGTCGATCACCGCCACTTCGGGTTTCAGGTCCGCCAGCGTGCCGAGGATTTTCTCGAGCTGGATCTCGGCCTGGAGTTTCAGCTCGGCCGAGTCGACCGACAGGCGGCGCGCGCGCAGCGCGATCTGGGCGCCGGATTCCTCGCCGCTGACATACAGGGTGTTGCGGGTGGCGGCCAGGTTGCTGAGTGCCTGCAGCAGCAGGGTCGACTTGCCGATGCCGGGGTCGCCGCCGATCAGCACCACGCCGCCCGCGACCAGGCCGCCGCCCAGCACGCGGTCGAATTCCTCGATGCCGGTGCCGAAGCGCGGCACGTCGAGCGCCTCGATGTCCTTCAGGGACAGCACCGGCGCGGTCTGCGCCAGCGCCTTGTGCGCCGTCTGCGACATGCGGTTCACGCCCTGCGGCTCGACGACGGTTTCCACCATCGTATTCCAGGCCTTGCAGTCCGGGCACTGGCCGGACCAGCGCGCGGAGGTCGCGCCGCACTCGCTGCAGGTATAGGCGGTTCTTGATTTAGCCATCTGTTCCCATTCTTCCTTCGGTAACGCGCACCCGCCCGGCGAGTGCGCACATCAATTCGTAGCCGATCGTGCCGGCGCTGGAGGCCACCTCGTCGATCGGCAGGCCGTCGCCCCACAGCAGCACCTTGCTGCCGATGCGCGGATTGCGGACCGGCGTCAGGTCGACCGTCATCATGTCCATCGAGACCCGGCCCACGAGCGTCGTGCGCACGCCGTCGACGATCACTGGCGTGCCGTGCGGCGCGTGGCGCGGGTAGCCGTCGGCATAGCCGCAGGCCACCACGCCCACCGTCATGGGACCGTCCGCCACGAAGCGGCTGCCGTAGCCGACGGTGTCGCCCGCCTGCAGTTCCTGGATGCCGATGACCTCCGAGCGCAGCGTCATGGTCGGGCGCAGGCCGTAGTCCGCCGCCGCGCGTCCGCCCGGCGTGCCGCCGTAGAGCATGATGCCGGGGCGGACCCAGTCGTTCGACAGCGCATCGCCCAGGTCCGGCTGGTGCAGCACCCCGCCGGAGTTCGACAGGCTGCGCTCGCCCGGCAGCTCGCCGGCGCCGAAGCGGAAGCGCCGCACCTGCTCGGCGATGGTCAGGCGCGGGTGCTCCAGTTCGTCCGCATTGGCGAAGTGGGTCATGTGGGTGATATTGCGCACGCCCGGGATCGCGCGCAGGCGTTTGTACGCCGCCGCATACTCGTCCGGACGAAAGCCGAGGCGGTTCATCCCGGTATTCATTTTCAGGTGCACGTCGATCGGACGGTAGAGCTGGGTATATTCCAGCATCTTGACCTGCTCGATATTGTGGACCGCGCTATTGATATTGTGTTCGGCCAGCAGGGGGATGTCGGAGGCATCGAAGAAGCCCTCCAGCAGCAGGATCGGCTTGATCCAGCCGCTGGTGCGCAGCTGCAGGGCGCCTTCGGTCTCGACCAGGGCCAGGCCGTCGGCCGTCGCGAAGCCGCGCATGGCCCGCTCCAGGCCATGGCCGTAGGCATTGGCCTTGACCACGGCCCAGACCCTGGACATCGGCGCGTAGCTGCGCGCCTGGGCCAGGTTGTACTGCATGGAGTCGAGGTGGATGGTGGCGAAAATCGGGCGGGGCATCGTCGAAACCGGCCGTTTTGGGGCGGCCCGGATGGTTGACTGGGAAGCCCTCCATTCTACCGGAGAGGCGAAGAGCCTGCTGCTGACAAGACTCCTTTTCTTTTTGCGCGGGGACCATTCATGGTATAAAGCAACTCGGACCAGTTTTTACTCTTTTCGAATGAACCGTGGTTTTTATACCATCATGGCGGCGCAGTTCTTCTCGTCGCTGGCAGACAATGCGCTCCTGTTTGTTGCGATCAGTCTGCTGACGTCGATGAACGCCCCGGCTTCGCTGACACCCCTGCTGAAGCTGTCATTCGTGCTCTTCTATGTGCTGCTGGCCGCCTTCGTCGGCGCCTTCGCGGACTCGCTGCCCAAGGGCCGCGTGATGTTCATCGCGAACCTGATCAAGATTTCCGGCTGCGCGCTGATGTTCCTGACCGTGCATCCGCTGCTGGCCTATGCCGTCGTGGGTTTTGGCGCGGCCGTGTATTCGCCCGCCAAGTACGGCATCCTGACCGAACTCCTCCCGCCCGAAAAACTCGTTCCCGCCAATGGCTGGATCGAGGGCCTGACCGTCATGTCGATCATCCTCGGCACCGTCGCCGGCGGCACCTTGGTAAGCGAGCGCGGATCCAGTTTCCTCCTCGGCCTGGGCATGCCCGGCATCGAGACCGGCGCGGAAGCCGCGATGGCGGTGGTGGTCGGCGTCTACATCCTGGCCGCCCTCTTCAACCTGCGCATCCCCGACACCGGCGCGCGCTACGAGCACCAGGAGCGCAACCCGGCCAAGCTGATCGCCGATTTCGCCAACTGCTCGGCCACCCTGTGGCGCGACAAGCTGGGCCAGATCTCGCTGGCCGTCACCACCCTGTTCTGGGGCGCCGGCGCAACCTTGCAGTTCATCGTGCTGAAGTGGGCCGAGCGCTCGCTGCACATGCCGCTCGACAAGGCGACCAACCTGATCGGCGTGGTCGCCATCGGCGTGGCGCTGGGCGCGGCCATGGCGGCGCGCATGATCCCGCTGCGCAAGTCGCTGACCGTGATCCCGCTCGGGATCATCATGGGCCTCGTGGTCTGCAGCATGGTCTTCGTGACCTCGGTGAACCTGGCCTACCCGCTGCTGGCCCTGATCGGCTTCCTGTCGGGCTTCTTCGTGGTGCCGATGAATGCGCTGCTGCAGCACCGCGGCCACGTCCTGATGAGCGCCGGCCACTCGATCGCGGTGCAGAACTTCAACGAGAACCTGTCGATCCTGACCATGCTGGCGCTGTACGCCATCATGATCACCCTGAACCTGGACCTGGACATCATCATCGTCCTGTTCGGCATGTCGGTGGCGGGCATCATGTTCTTCATCGGCCGCCGCCACGCCGCCAACCAGCGCGAGCACGACTCGCTGGCGCTGATTGGCGAGCACAAGCATTGATACGTTTTACGTATCACAGGACCGGAAATTTAATATTTTCTATATCGTAGGGTGGTCGGCTTCGCCGACCGCGCGTTCAAATCACGCCCGCATCTACGCATCGGCATTTTGAACGCGCGGGCGGGAAACCCGCCCACCCTACGAAACCGCCTTCACCATCCTTCTTGCCGCGGCGCGTTCGCGCCAGTCGTTCGGCACGATGAAGCCGCGCTCGATCTCCTCGATCTTCCCGGGCTGGTAGCGCACGCTCGACACCAGCACCGGCGTCGACGAAGTCTCGAATTGCGCGGACAATTCCGCATGCAGCTGGGCGCGGCTCATCATCCAGGTCGCCGACTGCGCCTTGAAGGGCGCGAGCCACTGCAGGCGCGGCAGCATCAGGAATTCATCCCCGGCCAGCGTGTCGATCTCGTCGAGCGCGCACCAGAAGCCGCGGCAATGGCCGGCGGCGATGCCGCGCATCCCGGGCCAGCTGCCCGATGGGTAGAACAGCCAGCCTTTCACCAGCGCCTTCGCCTTCGAGACGGGGCGCGGCAGGAGGGCCTGGGCGGCCGGATGCCCGCCCAGCGAGAGCTGGCGCTCGAAGACCTTGCGCATCTTGATGCCGAGGCTGTCGGCCAGGTTCGGGCCGACCAGTGCATCGAACTGCTGCCCGCCCTCCCCGTCCAGCAGATAGAACTTGGTCGCGAACTCGACGTGCTCGACCGCATCCGGCCCATCCTCCAGCAGGAAGTCGAATTCGCCGACGGTGTCGTTGGGGCTGGCGCGCACTTGCAGGCCATGGGCCACCAGGCGGCCCTGCTGCGCGAAATAGAAGGCCATCAGCTTTTCGGCATACAGGCCGAGGCGCGTGTGGACCTTGGCGCCGAGCGCTTCGTCGAGCGGCGCGGGATCGGCGTCGAGGCGATTCAGCCATGCTGCCGTTTCCGGCGTCACCGGTCCCAGGGTGGCGATGCGCCCGGCCCAGACGGGATCGCTCGCGTCCAGCAGGTCCGGCGCATCGAGCAGCCAGGCCAGCGCCCGTACCCGGGCGCGCCGCAGGTGGCCCCAGCGGCGGTGGAAGCGTTGCTGGTAGCTCTCAGCCGGCGCTTCCATCGGCTGTCTTTGCCCGGCACAGGTCGGCCCATGCCAGCGCCTTGTCGCCGGGGCGGCGCAGCAGCTCGCCCGGATGCAGGGTGGCGACCATCGGCACCTCGTTCAAGGCATGCACGGCCCCGCGCGAACCGGCGAGCGGCTCGGACAACGGCTTGCCGAGCAGGCCGTTGGCGGCCACCTGGCCCAGGGTCAGCACCAGGCCGGCGCCAGTGAGCTCGCGTTCGCGTTCCAGGAAGGGACGGCAGGCCGCCGCTTCTTCCGGGGTGGGCGCGCGGTCGCCGCCGCTCGCGTTCGCGGGACGGCATTTCACCAGGCTGGTCACGTACACATCGCGCTCGCGCGAGAGGCCGACCGCGGCCAGCATATTGTCGAGCAGCTTGCCGGGATCGCCCGTCATCGGCTGACCGGCCTTCTCATCGATCGCGCTGGCGGTGCCGGCGGCGACCAGCCAGCGGGCCTGGCGCGCGCCGGCGCCGAGCACCGGCTTGCGGCCCGCGCTGCAGGCGCTGCAATGCCGGCAAGCGGCGACGGCCTGGCGCAGGCCGGCCCAGTCCAGGGTCGAGACGTCGACCCGCTCCGGTTCGGCCTCCACGCCCCAGGCGCTGTCCTCCTGCACGGGAGGCGTCCAGGCGGGCTTCGCGGCCGGCTCGGCCACCTGGCGCGGCATCGGCGGCGGCGCCAAGGAAGGCGCGGGCGCTGCCGGCTCGGCCGGCACAACCGGCTCCTCTACCACCTCGGGTTCGGCCTGCGGCGCCGCACGCAGCTGCCACAGGGGCCCGATTCCCATCTCGGCCAGGAAGGCCGCGTCGCGGTCGCTCAGGCGGTTCACAGATCGATCCTCATCACGATGGCATCCTCGCGCTGCCCGGCGTGCGCCGGATAATAACCCTTGCGGCGGCCGATTTCCCGGTAGCCGTAGCGGCGGTAGACCGCCAGCGCGCGTTCGTTCGAGGGGCGCACTTCCAGCAGCACCGACAGCATGCCCTGCCCGCGGGCGCGCGCGCCGATGCAGTCGAGCAGATGGCGTCCCAGGCCCTGGCGCTGGCGGGCGGCGCACACCGCCACGTCCAGCAGGTGCGCCTCGTCCACCGCGTACATCAGGAGATAGTAGCCGGCCAAGGCGCCGTCGGCATCGCGCACGGTCCAGGCGTCGTAGCCGCTGGCCAGCGATTCCGTGAAGTTCGCGCGGCTCCAGGGGTGGGGAAACACGCTGCACTCGAGCGCATACACCTCGTCCACGTCGGACGCCTGCATGGGCGCGAAGCGCAGCCCTGTCGCCGACTCCAGCACCGTCATGTCCCGGCCTTCGCAGCGTTGATCGCCTGGCGCTCGGCGCTGGTGTAGGCCACCTTGTTGCGCAGGTAGAGCGGCTGGGCCTGGGCCGCGGGTACGGCCTTCCCCAGCGCGAAGGCGGGAGCGGCCAGCACCGCCATCTCGCGCGCATGCGGCAGGATGTCGTCCAGCGCCCCCTGAGCGAAGTCCTTGCCCGCGAAGGCCTCGGGATAGGCGGAGAAGCCGTTGCCGCAGGCCGCCAGGCCCTCGCGCGCCACCGGCGCCACGGCGTCGGGCGCGGCCAGGGTCGGGGCGACGACCTCGCTCCAGGCGCCGGCGGCCGCGTCATAGCGGTACTGCGCCCAGTAGACCTCGTTCATGCGCGCGTCCAGCACCGTCACTACCTCCACGGCGCCGGTGCGGGCGCGGCAACTTTCCGCCATCGCCGCCAGGGTCACCAGCGGCAGCACCGGCAGTTTGGCGCCGAAGGCCAGGCCCTGGGCCACGCCGCAGGCCGTGCGCACGCCGGTGAAGGAACCGGGGCCGGCGCCGAAGGCGATCGCGTCGCAGTCGGAAAGTAGCATGCCGGCCTCGCCCAGCAGTTCCTGCACCATCGGCAGGATCGATTGCGAATGGGTGCGCACGCCGGATGTGGAACGCTGGAAGACGGTGTCCCCGGCCAGCAGCGCGCAGGAGGCGAGCTCGGACGAGGTTTCAATGGCAAGAATCTTAGGCATGCGACTATTTTACCCGCTCGGCCAGCGGGCGGCCACGGCGGCGCGGTGCCGCACACGGGCCCAACACGCGGTAGAATTCGCCTCATGCAAAGCCTGACCCTGGATTCCAGCACCCGCGAAGCCATTTTGGCCGCCATTTCCGGCGACGCCCTGACGGTGGCCTGCCTGTGCGCCGCCTGGTGCGGCACCTGCTCGTCCTACCGCGCCACCTTCGAGGAACTGGCCACGCGCCACCCGGACAAGACCTTCGTGTGGATCGACATCGAAGACCAGGCCGACCTGGTCGGCGACCTCGACGTCGAGAATTTCCCCACCTTGCTGGTCCAGCGCGGCGACACGGTCGCCTTCTTCGGCACCATGGTGCCGGACGGCGGCGTGGCCGACCGCCTGGTGCAGGCCCAGGCCGAGCAGTCGCCCGAGGAACTGGCGCGCCTGGCCGCGTCCAGCGAGGAGCGACGCGGCTGGCAGCGCGACTGCAACCTGCGCGAATTACTGGCTGCTTGAGCTCAGCCGCAGTGGCAGGCTGCGCAGCCGCTGCCCGGTGAGTCTGAACACCGCCGCCGCCACCGCCGGCGCGACCGGCGGCACGGCCGGTTCGCCCACGCCTTCCGGATGTGCGCTGCTCGGCATGATGATAGTCTCGACTTCGGGTGCCTCGCTCATGCGCAGCACCGAATAGTCGCCGAAGTTCGACTGCTCGACCTTCCCGTCCTTGAGCGTGATTTCGCCATGCAGCGCGGCCGACAAGCCATAGACCACGCCCGACTCCACCTGCTGGGCCACGATGTTCGGGTTCACCACCAGGCCGCAATCGATCGCACACACCACGCGGTGCACGCGAATGGTCCCCTCCCGCACCGAGACCTCGGCCACCTGGGCCACCGTGGTCCCGAAGGAGCGGTGCAGCGCCACGCCATGCGCGCGCCCCTCTTCCGGCTGGCCGGCGCGCGCCACCGCCGCGTCCAGCACGGCCAGCGCGCGTGGATGCTCCTGCAGCAGGGAGCGCCGGAATTCGACGCTGTCGCGCCCGGCCGCATGGGCCAGCTCTTCCACGAAGGTCTCCTTGAAGAAGGCATTGTGCGAATGCCCGACCGAGCGCCAGTAGCCGAGCGGCACCGGGCTGTCCACGATCACGTGGGCGATGCACTGGTTCGCGATCCCGTACTGCATGTCGTAGGCGCCTTCGGCCGTGGTCTTGTCCGGCCCCAGGCCCGGCAGGCCGAGGTTGCGCGGGAAGTACTGGTGGCCGATGGCGCCGCCGGCCGAGCGCGCGTCCCAGGCCAGGATATTCCCCTTCGCATCGAGATGGGCCTTGTAGCGCGCCAGCGCGGCGGGTCGGTAGACGTCGTGGGTGGTGTCGTCTTCGCGGCTCCAGATCAGCTGCACCGGCTTGCCCTGCAGGCTTATTGCGACCGTGACGGCCTGCGCCACCATGTCCGCCTCCAGGCGCCGGCCGAAGCCGCCGCCCAGCAGCATCACCTCGATGGCCACGTCCTCGCGCGCCACGCCCGCCACGCGCGCGGCCACGTCCACCGCCACGCTCGGCACCTGGGTCGAGACCCACAGGCGCACCTTGCCGTCCACGACCTGGGCGGTGCAGTTGATCGGCTCCATGGCCGCGTGCGCGAGATAGGGCGCACGGTACTCGGCCGACACGGTCACCGCGGCGCCAGTCACATCCTGGCTGCCGGCCTCATGGTAGGCAAAGCCGCCCTCCTCGTCGAGCGCCCGCGCGAACGACTCGAACAGGGTTTCGGTGGACAGGCGCGCATGTGCGCCCTCGTTCCACGTGACGGGCAAGGCATTCGCCGCCTGGCGCGCCTGCCACCAGCTGCCGGCCACGACCGCCACGCCGGCGCCCGCGCCGGTGAGGTCCCCGGGCGTGCCCGGCACCGGCACCACCGCCTGCACGCCCGCCATCCGGCGCACCGCGCTCGCATCGAAAGCAGCCAGCGTGGCGCCCACCATCGGCGCCATCTTGACCGCCGCATAGACCATGCCGGGAGGACGCGCATCGATGCCGAAACGCGCGGCGCCAGTGGACTTGACGTGGCTGTCCACGCGTCGCAGCGGCTTGCCGATCAGGCGGAAGTCGCGCGGCTCCTTCAGGCGCACATCCGTGCCGTCGATTCCCTCGCCCACCCGTGCGGCGTCAAGCGCCAGCGCGCCATAGCCGAGCCGGCGGCCGTCCGGATGCAGCACGAAGCCGTCCTCGGTGCGCAGCTTCGCCACCGGCGCCTTCCACTGTTCGGCCGCGGCCTTGAGCAGCATGGCGCGCGCGACCGCGCCCGCTTCGCGCATCGGCGTCCAGGCATCCTTGACGCTGGTCGAGCCGCCCGTGAACATGATGCCCAGTTCCCGTCCCAGCTTGGCCATCATCCACTGCGCGCCCTGGCGCAGCTGTCCGGTGTCGTCGGGGTGGAACGGCAGGTTCTCGCGCAGCACGGTCAGGTTGGCGAAGATCGGGTCGATCGGCGCCTGCGCCACGCGCACGGACTCGAGGGCCACGTCGAGTTCCTCGGCCACCAGGGTCAGGAGGGCCGTGTGCACGCCCTGCCCCATTTCGCTGCGCGGCACGACCACCGAGACGGTGCCGTCCTGCTTGACGGCGACCCAGCCGTTCAGCGCGACCGTGCCCTTCGCGACCGGCAGCGGTTCGCCCGTGTGCAGGCGCTGGCGCGGCGGCTGCACGCCCCAGCCGACCAGCAGGGCGGCGCCGCCCAGCAGGCCGCCTACCAGGTACTTGCGGCGCGTGCGTCCCTTGAGGCCGAGGCCTTCCTCAGGCTTCGCTTGCTGCGTCTCGTTCGGTGCTGCACGCTTCATCCGCTTCTCGTCTCCATCGTGTCAGTATGTCGTCCGGCCCCACGGGGCGGCTGTACAGGTAGCCCTGGGCGTGCCGGCAGCCGTGGCGCAGCAGGAAGGCGGCCTGCTCCTCGTTCTCGACGCCTTCCGCGATCACCGACAGGTTCAGGCTCTTGCCGAGCTGGATGATCGCCACCGCGATCGCTTCGTCGTTCGCATCGGTCGAGATGTCCTTGATGAAGCTGCGGTCGATCTTGAGGGTCTGCACCGGCAGCTGCTTCAGGTAGGCCAGCGACGAGTAACCCGTGCCGAAGTCGTCGATCGCCAGGCCCACGCCGATGGCATCGAGGTCGTTCACCAGCTGCAGGGCGTCGCCGGCATGCATGATGACCGACTCGGTCACTTCCAGCTGCAGCCTGCCCGGCCCCAGTCCGGCCTCGCGCAGGACGCCGGATACCTGTTCCGCGATGCTGCCGCGCTCGAACTGGCGCACCGAGAGGTTCACCGCGATCTTGGGCACGGCGAGCCCGGCCTTGTCCCAGCTTACCATCTGGCGGCAGGCCTCGGCCAGCACCCATTGGCCCAGCGGCTTGATGAAGCCCATGTCCTCGGCCACGGGAATGAAGCGGCTCGGGGCCACCAGGCCCAGTTCCGGATTCTGCCAGCGCACCAGGGCTTCGACGCCGACCAGGCGGCCGGTATCGATCTCCACCTGCGGCTGATAATGGAGAAAGATCTCCTGCTTCTCGACCGCGCGCCGCAGGAGGGCTTCCAGGCGCAGGCGCTCCAGCCCCTCGCCGCTCATCGAGGGAGAATAGAACTGGTAGCCGTTGCGGCCGCGCGCCTTGGCCTGGTACATCGCCACGTCGGCGTTACGCACCACCATGTGCACGTCCTCGGCGTCCTGCGGGAACAGGCTGATGCCGACGCTGGCGGTGACGAACAGCTCGTAGCCCGAGACGGTGAAAGGTTGTTCGAACAGGTTCACCAGCTTGCCGGCGACGTGGCCCGCGCCAAAGGCGCCGTCGACGTCTTCCAGCAGCACGATGAATTCGTCGCCGCCCAGGCGCGCCAGGGTGTCGCCCTCGCGCAGGCAGCCGCCCAATGCGCCCGCCACCTGCTTGAGCAGTTCGTCGCCGACATGGTGGCCGAGGGTGTCGTTGACGTTCTTGAAGCGGTCCAGGTCGATGAAGAGCACGGCCAGCTGTTCCTGCTCGCGCGCCGCGCGCACCATGGCGTGCTGCAGGCGGTCGTGGAACAGCAGGCGGTTGGGCAGCGCGGTGAGCGGGTCGTGGTGGGCCAGGTGGTCGAGCTTGTCCTGCGATTCCTTGACCTTGGTGATGTCGCTGAACACGCAGACATAGTGGGTGACCTGGTCCTCGTCGTCGCGCACCGTCGAGACGGTGAGCCATTCGAGATACACCTCGCCGTTCTTGCGGGTGTTGCGGATCTCGCCGCGCCAGAAGCCGGTGTCGGCAAGATCCGTCCACAGCTGCTGGTAGAACAGGTCGTCGTGGTGCCGCGCGCCGCCCGTTACGCGCGTCAGGCTGGAATGCCGGCCCAGCGCCTCGTTCTCGGTATAGCCGGTGATCTGGGTGAAGGCCGGGTTGGTCGCGATGATGCGCCCGTAGGCGTCCAGCACCATGACGCCGTCCGCGATGTGTTCCAGCACCGTGGCCGCCAGGCGCAGCTTTTCCTCGGCCTGCTTGCGCTCGGTGATGTCGGCGAACACCCAGATGCTGCCCTCGTTCGGCCTGGCAGGGTCGAGCGCGCAGCCGCTCACCAGCAGCCAGAAGATGGAACCGTCACGGCGCCGGAACTGCAGTTCCTCGCCGGTGTCCGGGCCGTGCGCGATGCGCGGGTATTTTTCCAGCCACAGGCGCTCGAATTCGGCGCGGCCCGGGAACAGGATCTCGGTCGACTTGCCGACCATCTCGCCCTCCCCGTAACCGAACAGGGCCTCGCCGCGGCGGTTCGCCGAGACGATGCGGCGCTGGCGCACGAACAGCACGCCGAACATCACGTTGTCCAGGATCGCGCCCTGCTCGGTGAGCAGGGCCTCGATGCGCATCTCGTCGTGCTTGCGCTCGCTGATGTCGTAGATGATGCCGTCGATGCGGAAGTTGTCCTCGCCCCACAGGCCCTGCGGCTGACCGCTCTCGAGCACCCAGCGCTCGATGCCGCCGGCGTCGACGATGCGGTATTCGACCTCGTAGGGACTGCCGGCCATCAGGGCCTCGCGCGTGACGCGGCGCTGCATGCGCCGGTCTTCCGGGTGGATGATGTTGGCCCAGTCGTCGGTGGTGGCCAGCATGAAGCGTTCGGCCGGATAGCCGGAGATGCCCTCGATGGCGTCGCTGACGAAGTCGATCGGTCCCCCGGGGCGGGCCCGGAACACGGCGCCCGGCACCTGGGTGACGATGGTGCGGAACTGTTCCTCGCGCCGCCCGATGTCGGCGAACAGCTGGCCGATCGCCATGCGCATGCGCTCCATCTGGCCGCCAAGGCGCCCCAGCTCATCGCCGCCGGCGAGGTGCAAGGGGGTGTCGAAGTCGCCGCGCGCCAGGCGGTCGGAAAAGCCGGTGAGCGTCAGCAGCGGCGACAGCAGGCGGCGCTTGAGCAGCAGCGCGATCAGCAGCAGCGAGACCGCCAGCTGGATCGCCAGCACCAGGGCGTAGTTGCGGCGTTTCGTTGCCAGCTCCTGCTGGGCAAGGTGGTCGGCCATCTCGATGGCCACGCGGCCGATCCTCTGGCCGCGCATGAGGACGTCACGCTCGGCGCGGTAGACCCTGGCGCCCAGCGGAACGGCCACACGCTGCTTGATCAGCTCGGCATTCTCCAGGCCGCGCACCTCGACGTGCACGATGGCCGGGTCGCGGACAAACGACTCGACCAGGGAACGGGCGGCCTCCGGATTCATGTCCCATAATGGCTGCTGCATGCCGAGCGCGAGGATGTCGGCATTGCGGCGCAGCGCATCGTGCAGGGCGCGCTCCGTCGCCTCGCGTTCCTGGACTCCGATCAGGAAGAAGCCGCCGAGCAAGGCAGGCGCCGCCAATCCGCCGAACACGACCAGCAGCAAGGCGCCATAAATCGAGCGCCCGTACAGCTTGCGCAGTCTGGACGGGAATCCGCGAAAGTGGGAACGTGACAGCGACATCGGCAATCGGTTGCGCCCCTCGTCGGGGCAAGCGCCTTCATTTATTTATAGCAAGGAATTTGTCCGATTATGCATGTTAGATTGCCACGCGTCATCAAATTGAACGCCGCACTGCGTATGCACGCCTGAGAGTGTCGGCGGCACGCGACAAGACTTGCTATGATTTAATTTATTTTTGAGGAGACACGATGAGCCTGTCCATGTATTCCGCCTCGGTGCCGGTGTTCCGCCAGATGCTGGGCGCACTCGCCGACGTGCTGGAAAAAGCCGAAGCCCACGCCCAGGCCAGCAAGTACGATGCTGGCGCCCTGCTGCAGGCGCGCCTGTTCCCGGACATGTTCCCCTTGATTAAACAGGTGCAGATCGCCACCGACTTCGCCAAGGGCGCCAGCGCCCGCCTGGCCGCCGTCGAGGTGCCGCGCTATGAGGACAACGAGCAGACCTTTGCCGAACTCCAGCAGCGCATCAGCAAGACCCTAGGCTTCATCGAGTCGCTGCCGCAGGACGTGTTCGAGGGCGCGCAAGAGCGCGCGATCACCCACGGCGCCGGCGAACGGGCGCGCCGTTTCGACAGCGGCGAGCCCTACCTCACCGGCTTCGTGCTGCCGAATTTCTTCTTCCACGTGACGACCGCATACGCGATCCTGCGCCATAACGGCGTGCCGATTGGCAAGCGGGACTTCCTGGGCCTTTGAGTTTCGTAGGGTGGACGGCTTCGCCGTCCGCGCGTTCAACTATATGGTGAATTGACGCACATCGTCCATTCTCAAGCTGGTTGAACGCGCGGACGTTCGTAATTCCGTGCATTGCCCGGAATTACCCCGTCCACCCTACCAAACCCGAGGCGCGACGTCAGGTATTCCGGCGCGGATAGCCCTGCGCCAGAATCCGCACCCACACCTTCTCTTTTTCCTCGGCGCTCATTGCCACCCAGTTGGCCACCTCGACATAGGTGCGCCCGCAGCCGCGGCAGACCTCGTCGAAGGTGGTCGAGCAGACGGCGACACAGGGCGTGTCGGGGCGCTGCGGGAGCGCCTCGTCAGGGCGCTCCACCGGCGCGCCGGCCTGGTCAGCGTGCGGGGCCGACATCGAGCTTGTCCCAGCCTTCATGGCCGAGCTTTTCCATGGTGTCGATATTCTTCTCGAAGATCTCTTCCGCTTCCGGGAAGGCCTCGACCGCGCGGTCGATGCTGTCCTCGCGCAGCAGGTGCAGGATCGGATACGGCGCGCGGTTGGTGTAGTTCGAGATGTCGTTCGGGTCGGTATCGGCGAACTGGTAGTCCGGGTGGAAACTCGCCACCTGCAGTTCGCCGTCCAGCTGCATGTCCTCGACCGCCGCGTCGGCGACGTCGAGGAACTCGTTGTAGTCTTCGAAATCCTGCAGCACGAAGGGGTGGATCAGCAGGGTCGTGTCGGTCTGTTCGGCCGGGGTGTCCGACAGGTGCTGCAGCTCGTCCATGAGCTGCTCGAGCAGGGCTTCGGGCGTCGTCGCGGACGACACGACATAGCGCACCTGCTCCTTCACGTAGACCGATTTGGCAAAGGGGCAGAGGTTCAGGCCGATGACGACCTTTTCCAGCCAGCGGCGGGTCGCGGCGACGATGGCCTCGTCGTCGGCGTTCGGGTTTGCGGTGCGCATGTTGAAACCTACAGAAGCAAGAAAGACAGGAGCCGGATTGTACGCACACTTTGCGTCGCCTCATAGATTTACAGCCAGCCGGGACTAGTTTACGCATGAGACCGAGCTGTCGGGCGCCAGGGTTTCCACTGCCGAGCCTGAGCAATATCTTCACCGATCTTGCAGCCATCTGGCGTCATCTCGTGTTTTCATGATGTCAATTTACGCAAATGAAGCTCGACAGGAAATTTGTAACGTTGGGGACATATTTCTTGACTGACTCAAGCATGTCTACGTACACTGGGCCCCTTGACCAGTACGTTCGTTCCTGAACGCAACAACGGAAAGCGATGCACGACATGATCCGAAGCACCCTCGCGACTGCCGCGCTGGCCCTCCTGGCCACCTCCCCCCTGGCGCAAGCCATGGACAATCCGGCCTCCCTCGCCGCCGCACCGATCACCCGTTCCGCCCTGCCCCTGGCGGCGAACGCGATCAAGGTGGACGAGTACAAGGAAACCGATGTGTGGGGTCGTATCCGCAGCGGCTACGCTATTCCGGACGTCAACAACAATCTGGTCAGCCGTCATACCCAGGCCTACAGCGCCCGTCCCGACAGCCTGAAGCGCATCTCGGGCCGCGCCTCGCCCTACCTCTTCCACATCGTGCAGGAACTGGAAAAGCGCGGCATGCCGACCGAACTGGCCCTGCTGCCGGTGATCGAATCGGCCTTCAACCCGCAAGCCCTGTCCACCGCCAACGCGGCCGGCCTCTGGCAGTTCGTGCCGGGCACCGGCAAGGACTACGACCTCAAGCAGAACATGTTCAAGGACGAGCGCCGCGGCGTGCTGGCCTCGACCGATGCGGCCCTGTCCTACCTGCAGCGCCTGTACACGATGTTCGGCGACTGGCAGCTGGCCCTGGCGGCGTACAACTGGGGTGAAGGCAATGTCCAGCGCATCATCAAGAAGAACCAGGCGCTGGGCAAGGGCACCGATTTCGAGAGCCTGGCCGAGCTGATGCCTGCCGAGACCCGCAACTACGTGCCGAAGCTGCAGGCCGTCAAGAACATCGTCGCCAACCCGCAGCAGTACAACGTGATCCTGCCGGCGATCGACAACCAGCCCTACTTCACCGCGATCGACAAGACCAGCGACATCGACGTCGCCGTCGCCGCCCAGCTGGCCGAGATGCCGCTCGACGAATTCAAGGCCCTGAACCCGCAGTTCAAGAAGCCGGTCATCACCGGCGGCGGGAAGACCAAGATCCTGCTGCCGAAGGAAAACGCCGAGAAGTTCCACCTGAACCTGGCCCAGTGGGGCCGCGAACTGTCGACCTGGACCACCCACAAGATCACCGGCGCGCGCGTCTCGATCGCGGCCCTGGCCTCGAAGTTCGGCACCACCCCGGAAGTGATTCGCCAGGCCAACAACATCCCGGCCAAGTCGACCGTCAAGGCCGGTTCGACCATCCTGGTGCCGAAGGTCTCCGCCTCGAACGCCGGCGACATCGCCGAAAACATCATCGAGAACGCGGTGGTGGCGTTCGAAGCCGAACGCAGCGCCAAGAAGGTCAAGGCCTCCAGCGGTTCGCGCTACAAGGCCAAGGCCCGCACCGGCGCCAAAAACCGCATCGCGCGCAATACTTCCTCCAAGCGCAAGCAGCGTTAATCTTCCCGCAAGCCGCCTCAGTTTCACCTTACGCCCGGCTTAAGCACCTTACTGACGCGTCCGCACGCCCGTGCAGACGCGTGCAGACTTTTCTGAACTGATGTATGATGTCGTTTGTGCGCTGCAAAAGAGCGTCCAAACAGACCGGACGCAGCAGTTCAACAGGTAGTACCGAGCAGTACAACAGCAGCATCGCAAGCCTTGGCGACAATCGATCGCCCTTCATTAAAAAGCCCTCCCGCCCTGCGTGTCAGCATCAAGACACCGTCCCGGCGCAAAGCTTTTGTGCCGAAATTTCTTTCATTACTGAGTCATTTCGTAGTCGTTGGTTCGCGTTGCTATTCTGCGCCCGTCATGTGACGACGCGCGATCATGATTTATTCCGAAAGTAAAAGTACACATGAGTTTTGAAGCACTAGGTTTACACGCGTCGCTCGTCAAGGCAGTCGCCACCGCCGGCTACACCAAGCCGACCCCGGTGCAGGAGCAGGCCATCCCTGCCGGCATCGCTGGCCGCGACCTGCTGGTGTCGTCGCAGACCGGTTCGGGCAAGACCGCGGCATTCATGCTGCCGGCCCTGCACAAGCTGGCCAATATGGAGCCAAGCCCGCAAGCCGCCCGTACGCCCGCACAGCAGGCGCAGTCGGCGCGCGCCCGTGGCGAACGCGTCCGCTTTACCCCGGCCCAGCCGAAGATGCTGGTCCTGACCCCGACCCGCGAGCTGGCCCTGCAGGTCACCACCGCGACCGAACAATACACTTCTGACATGCGCCGCATCCGCGCCGTGTCGATCCTGGGCGGCATGCCCTATCCGAAGCAGATGCAGCTGCTGTCGAAGAATCCGGAAATCCTGGTGGCGACCCCGGGCCGCCTGATCGACCACATGGAGTCGGGCAAGATCAATTTCTCGCAGCTCGAGATCCTGGTGCTGGACGAAGCCGACCGCATGCTCGACATGGGTTTCATCGAAGACATCGAGAAGATCGTCGAAGCGACCCCGGACACCCGCCAGACTATGCTGTTCTCGGCAACGCTCGACGGCGTGGTCGGCAATATGGCGCGCCGCATCACCAAGGATCCGATGGTGATCCAGATCGCCAGCGCCACCAACCGCCACGAGAATATCGTGCAGAAGGTGCACTTTGTCGACGACCTGTCGCACAAGAACCGCCTGCTCGACCACCTGCTGCGTGACGAGAGCCTCGACCAGGCCGTGGTGTTCACCGCGACCAAGCGCGACGCCGACATGATCGCCGACCGCCTGAACATCGCCGGCTTCGCGGCCGCCGCCCTGCACGGCGACATGCACCAGGGCGCGCGCAACCGCACCCTGGACAGCCTGCGCCGCGGCCAGGTGCGCGTGCTGGTGGCGACCGACGTCGCCGCCCGCGGCATCGACGTGCCGAACATCACCCACGTGGTGAACTACGACCTGCCGAAGTTCCCGGAGGACTACGTGCACCGTATCGGCCGTACCGGCCGCGCCGGCCGCAACGGCATCGCGATCTCGCTGGTGAACCACGCCGAGAACATGAACGTGCGCCGCATCGAACGCTTCACCAAACAGTCGATCCCGGTCGGCGTGGTGGAAGGTTTCGAGCCGAAGCGCGCCGCCCCGGCCCGCTCGGCCTCGCGTCCGGGCTGGAAGCCGGGCGACGGCCGCAGTGCCGGCAAGCCAGGTCAGCGCAGCTTCGCCAAGCCGTCCTACGGCGATCGTGCCCCGCGTGAAGGCGGCTATGCGCGTCCGCAAAGCGAAAGCCGTTACGCCGACCGTGGTCCGGATAGCCGGACCTCGCGCGAAGGCAGCAGCTTCGGCGATCGCCCGCAGCGCGAAGGTGGCTTCCGCCGGGACGCCGGACCGCGTGAAGGTGGCTATGGCGACCGTCCGCAGCGCGAAGGCGGCTACCGCCGTGACGCTGCGCCGCAAGGCGCGCCGGGCAGCGCTCCGCGTGAAGGCGGCTACCGCGGCAATCGCCCAGAAGGCGCCCGCCGTGAAGGTGGCTACAGCAAGCCGGCGCACCCGCGCTCGGCGGATAGTACCCGCCGCAGCTTTGGCGATTTCTGATCGCTGAGCGCTGAATGAAGAATGGCTGCCTCTGGCAGCCATTTTTGTTTGCGCTCGACGCGACCGCCCATCAGTCGCCGTCGCAGCCGTCCAGGCCGGGGTCATCGCCTACGCCGTCTGTCTCGCGGCGCGGCCAGAGCCGCCAGGGCCGCGGCCCGCCCAATTCGTCGTATGCGAGATCCACGCACTCGCGCTCGCGTTTTCGCCAATGGACGAGGCCCAGTCCCAGGGTCATGAGGGCGGCCGCGCACACCCCAAGGAGCAAGTCGCGTAGGCTATAGGCCAGCATTCCCGACACCACGCCGGCCGCGAACAGGAGCAGTCCCAGGCAGTCCCTCAGCGTCATCGTCACTTCTCCGTGTTTTTTTAAGGAATGACGATATCACGACCCGGCATATAATTGTGGTCCACGTTGACCCAGGTTCCAAGAGTGCGCAGGCGTATCCTCATCATCAGCCCCGCCGCTGCGCGGGATAATAACGGCAACTGGCAGACCGCGAGCCGTTGGGCGCGCTTCCTGCGCGGGCACTGCCAGGTCGAGGTCGCACGCGATTGGTCCGAGCAAGACCCTGCGCCCGACCTGCTGGTCGCCCTGCATGCGCGGCGCTCGGCCGCGGCACTGGCTGCCTTCACGGCGCGTCATCCGGATCGCCCGTCCGTGCTGGTGCTGACCGGGACCGACCTGTATCGCGACATCGCGATTGACGCGAACGCCCGGGCCTCCCTGCATCGCGCCCACGCCCTCGTGCTGCTGCAGCCTGCCGGCCTGGCCCTGCTGCCGAACGATCTGCGGTCCAGGGCGCACGTGATCTACCAGTCCGCGCCCAGCCTGCGTCCTCACGCACGCAGCCCAAATGCACGCCATCGCGACATCTGCATGGTCGGCCACCTGCGCGAGGAAAAAGATCCGCTGACCTTCATCCGCGCAGCCGGTCTGGTGACGGCGCCCGGCGCACGCCTCCTGCACATCGGCGGCGCGCTCGACCCGGCCCTGGGCGAGGCGGCGGCGCAGGCCGAAAGTCCGCGCTACCACTGGCTCGGCGCCCTGCCCCACGCGGCCGCGCGCCAGCGCCTGAAGCGCTGCCATGCGATGGCGATCACCTCGAAAATGGAAGGCGGCGCCAACGTCATCATCGAGGCGGTGACCAGCGGCGTGCCGGTGCTCGCATCCGATATCGACGGCAACCGCGGCATGCTGGGCGAGGACTACGCCGGCTACTTCCCTGCAGGCGACGCGGCCGCGCTGGCGCGCCTGATCGACCGCAGCATCACGGACCCGCATTTCGACACCCTCCTGCGCGGCCAGTGCGCGGCCCGCGCACTTCTCTTCGCCCCAGCCGCGGAGCAAGCGGCGGTATGCAAGTTGGTGGATAATCTCCTCTTTGCCGCGCCCGGCGCGCCCAACCAATACGATAGATCGCTAGGAGCACCATGAGCACCCTGCCAGACCAACCCATCAAACTGACCTCCTTCTCGCACGGCGGCGGCTGCGGCTGCAAGATCGCGCCGGGCGTGCTGGCCGAGATCCTCAATAAATCGACCGGCTTCCCGGTGCCGAAGGAGCTCATGGTCGGCATCGAGACCGCCGACGACGCCGCCGTCTACAAGCTCAACGACGAGCAGGCCCTGATCGCCACCACCGACTTCTTCATGCCGATCGTCGACGATCCCTTCGACTTCGGCCGCATCGCCGCGACCAATGCGATCTCGGACGTGTACGCGATGGGCGGCACGCCGATCATGGCGCTGGCCCTGGTCGGCATGCCGGTGAATAAGCTGCCGCTGGAGACCATCGGCCAGATCATCCGTGGCGGCGAATCGGTCTGCGCCGAAGCCGGCATCCCGATCGCCGGCGGCCACACCATCGACTCGGTCGAGCCGATCTACGGCCTGGTGGTGATGGGCCTGGTGCATCCGTCCAAGGTCAAGCGCAATGCGGACGCAAAGGCGGGCGACGTGCTGGTGCTGGGCAAACCGCTGGGCGTCGGCGTGCTGTCGGCGGCGCTGAAGAAGGATGCGCTCGGCCCCGAGGGCTACGCGGCGATGATCGCCAATACCACGAAGCTCAACAAGCCGGGCCGCCTGCTGGCCGACATGCCGGGCGTGCATGCGCTGACCGACGTGACCGGCTTCGGCCTGCTCGGCCACCTGCTGGAACTGGCGCGCGGCGCGCGACTGTCGGCGCAGCTCGACATGGACATGGTCCCGCTGCTGCCCGGCGTGCTGCAACTGGCGCAGGATGGCTTCTTCACCGGCGCATCAAGCCGCAACTGGGACGCCTACGGCAAGGACGTGGAACTGGGTGACGCCATCACCCCGGCCCAGCGCGCCCTGCTGACCGACCCGCAGACCTCGGGCGGCCTGCTGGTCTCCTGCGATCCGGCCAGCGTCGACGAGGTGCTGGCCCTGTTCGCGCGCGAAGGTTTCCTTGATGCCGCCGTCATCGGCCGTATGGCTGACGGCGCGCCGCGCGTCAGCGTCGCCTGACCATCTCTTCGAAGCGGTCCGCCAGCGCCTCGGCCCGGCGCGCCGCGTCGAAGCCGGCATGGCGCCGCGCAAAGGCGCCTGCCGCGTCGCGGTAGCCGGGCGCCTGCAGAAGATCGCGCACGAAGCCATCCCAATCCTGCGGCCCCGATGCATTGATCCCCGCCCCAATCTCCGCCACCCGGCGCGCCATCAGGTAGCTCTCCGCCGACACCGGCAGCATCAGCAAGGGCCGTCCCGCCAGCAGGGCCTGCGCCGTGGTCGCCTCGCCGGCATGGCAGACCACCAGCTCGCACGTGGCCAGGGCCGCCGGCATCGAGACAGGCGCCCGCGCGAAGCGCAGCAGCGGATTCGTGATCGGCGCTTGCGCCCCGCTGGCGACTTCCGGCATGTAGCACAGCACCCGGCAACCCCGGCGCAGCAGCGCCGCCAATGCCTCGCGCGAACCCGCTTGCGAAGCGCGCAGATAGGCGAACACGCGGGGACCGCTACCGTCGGGCCACGCCACCTCGCCGCCTGCTGGCGGCGCCGGGTTGGGGCCGAGTCAGGGTCCGCCATCTTCGCGGCCGTAGTGGTCGAGCTCCGGCCAGGTGCACAGCAGCGCTTCGTCGCCGCGCAGCAGTTCGCAGGCATGCGCCAGCGGCGGCGCGCCATGCATGGCCAGCACCCGGTTGGCGCTCTCCAGCACGCGCGCTTCGGTCGTGCGCAGGCGTGAGGCGGACGGCGGCTCCACTTCACCCAGCAACAGGGGCGGCAGCGGCTGTGCGGGCGGCGGCAGCTGGAAGCCCGTACCGACGGCGGCGCTCCGCACACCCAGGCTGCGCGCCGCGAGCAGCGCGGTAGGTGCATAGTCGGCGATCACGAGGTCGGGCCGGCCCTGCCGGAACAGCCCGCGCCAGCCCTCGCACAGCCCGGCCAGCGCATCGGCATCGAGATAGCCGACCGCGAGCAGGATCTCGGCCAGGCTGGCCTGGACCTGCGGCAGCCCTGCGGTCCGGTGCAGCCAGACCGGCGCCTGCAGCATGTCGCCGCCGCACCCTTGCAGCAAGCGGCGCGGCTGCACCAGGTCGCGCAGGACGAAGCTGACGCGGTGCCCACGCGCCCGCAGGGGCAGCGCGATCGACTTCAGGCGGGCGGCATGACCGAAGCCCGCGCCGAGTTCCCAGCAAAGGTAGAAATGAGCCATGCCCGGCAGTGTAGCCGAAGCCCCGGCTCCGCCCCCCAATCGGCTAGTCGTCGCCCTCCCCCACTTCCTTCGGTGTCAGGTCTGACATTTAGACACGAGCTCTGCTGTTATGACCACGTACAGACGAGGTCGTGTCCGAATGTCAGACCTGACACCGAGGTGTATGGGTTCCGGCTAGGAGCGGGGGCGCGTCCGTTCCGCGGAATCCCGCCGGACCGGCGCGCGCAACGGCGCGGGTGTGCGCAGCGACAGCGCCACCGCCGCGAGCGCAAACAGCACCACCAGGAACACGGCCAGCGCGATGGCGACCGGCAGGGGCAGGAAGAAGGCGAGCGTCTGGCTCATGGCATCTCCTTGAATGATGGATATGCGCACACTTTTAATCTGGCGCAAGTCGCTACTCTGCCACTCCTAGATTTGGGGAAATTGACCAAGCGCAATGCTCAGGTCGGCGGCCCGGTCCGCAAAGGCGCCGGGGCCGTGTCTTCCTGGCCCTGGCCCACCCGTTCGTACTCGGCGATCACCTGGGCGCCGAGCAGCAGCAAGGTGGCGGCGATTTCCAGGCTGAACATGACGACGATGGCGGTGGTCATCGAGCCGTACACGACGTTCACCTGCGACAGGGTCGAGAAGTACCAGACCAGCACGTGGCGCGCGATCTCCCACAGCAGCGCCGCCGTCACCCCGCCGATCGTGGCGTGCCACAAGGAGAGCCGGCCGACCGGCATCACGAGATAGATCGAGGTCAGCACCAGGATTTCGCCGAGCAGGCCGAGCAGGTAGAGCAGCACGCCCGACACGCCATTCAGCGACCACTGGTAGCCGAACAGCCAGACGCTCTCCTCGCCCATTACTTCCAGCGTGCCCGCCACCAGGGTCACGATCATGACGCCGAAGCCCAGCGCCAGGATGTAGCAGTAAGGGAGCACGGCCGACACGAGGAAATGGCGGCGCCGGATCTCGACGCGGTGCTTGAAGATCACGCTCATCGCGTTCTCCAGCACGGTGAAGGCGAAGGAACTGAAGAACAGCATGGTCACGCCCAGCACCCAGGTGATCAGTTCGCGGTTCTCGAGGAAGTGGGCGACCTCGGCGACGATGGGCCGCGACTGGCCCGGCACCAGCAGGCCCAGGTAGCGCTCCAGGGTTTCGAGCAGCTCGGCCTGGTCGAGGAAATGCGACAGCGCCACCACGACCAGCATCAGGAAGGGCACGATCGAGAGCAGCGCGTAGTAGGCGACGGCGCCGGCCAGCAGCAGGCCCTGGTTGGCGCGGAAGCCCTTCACCACGCGCAGCAGGAAGGCCAGCGGGTGCGAGAGGATCCAGACGTTGGCGCGCTGATCCATGAGTCGTTCGCGCCAGCTGCGGCGCCGGTTCATCGCGCCAGCCTGATCCCGGTGAACTGCCAGCGCGCCCCGGCCGGGAAGAAGTTGCGATAACTGGCGCGCGCATGGCCTTCGGGCGTGGCGCAGGAGGAGCCGCGCAGCACGTACTGGTTGACCATGAACTTGCCGTTGTATTCGCCGATCGCCCCGGCGGCCGGCGCATAGCCGGGGTACGGCGCATAGGAGCTGGAAGTCCACTGCCAGCAGGCGCCGAACATCTGCTGCAGGCCCTCGCCGCTGGCCGCTTCGGGGTGCAGGGCGCCATTGGAGAGCAGCGACTGCCGTGCGGCGAACTCCCACTCCGCCTCGGTCGGCAGGCGCGCGCCGCGCCAGCGCGCATAGGCGTCGGCTTCGTACAGCGAAAGATGGGTCACGGGCCGGGCCGGGTCGAGCGCCTGCAGGCCGTGCAGCGTGAATTCCCGCCAGCCCTCGTCGCCTCCATCGACCCAGTACAGCGGGTGCGCGATCTCGCCGGCGCAGACCTTGTCCCAGCCCTCGGCCAGCCACAGCGACGGGTCGCGGTAGCCCCCGGCCTCGATGAAGTCGCGGTACTCGCCGTTGGTGACGAGGCGCGAGGCCAGCGCAAATGGCGCGACATAGGTGCGGTGGCGCGGCAGCTCATTGTCGAAGCAGAAGCCGCGGCCGCCATGGCCGATCTCGGCCAGCCCGCCGTCGAAATCGATCCAGTCGATCGGGCCGGGCGGCGCACCAATCGGCATCGCCTGCGGCGCATAGGCCGGATACAGGGGATTCTGCGCCAGCAGGTGCTTGAGGTCGGTGAGCATCAGCTCCTGGTGCTGCTGCTCGTGCTGCAGGCCCAGCTCGACCACTGCGGCGACGCCAGGGTCCTTGGGACTGGAGAGCAGCCGCGCCATGCGGCGGTCGACATCCAGGCGGTAGGCCCGCACTTCGGCGAGCGAGGGCCGCGTGAGCAGGCCGCGCTGCGGACGCGGATGCTTGGCGCCCACGCCGTTGTAGTAGGAGTTGAACAGCACCCGGAAGGCCGGATGGAAGGGCGCGAAGCCCTCTTCGTGCGGCTCCAGGATGAAGGTCTCGAAGAACCAGGTCGTGTGCGCCAGGTGCCACTTGACGGGGCTGGCGTCCGGCATCGACTGCGCCAGGCAGTCCTCGGGCGACAGCGGCTCGGCGATCGCGAGCGACCGCGCGCGCACCCTCTGGTAGGCGTGGATGAGGTCTTCGCGCTGCCCGACGCCCATCATGCAATCGCTTGAGCGTGGATCACCGCGAACCAGCGTTGCGGATCGGTCCACACGCGGGTCGCCTCGAAGCCGGAACGCTCCAGCAGCGCGATCGCGTCGGCCTGCTGGTACTTGTAGCTGTTCTCGGTATGGATGCAGTCGCCCGCTTCGAACACGCGCGCGCCGCCCTTCCAGCGGACTTCCTGCCGGCGCACCGCCTCGAGGTGCATCTCGACCCGGCCGCGCGCGGCATGATAGAAGCCGTGGTGGCGCCAGGCGCGGATGTCGAAGTCGGCGCCGACCAGGTGGTTCACATGGCGCAGCACGTTGAGGTTGAAGGCGGCGGTGACGCCGAGGGCGTCGTCATAGGCGGCGTCGAGCGTGGCCTTGTCCTTGGCGAGATCGATGCCGATCAGGACGCCGCCGTCCGGCCCGCATTGCAGGCGAAGGCGGCGCAGGAAACCCTGGGCTTCCTCGGGCGTGAAGTTGCCGATCGAGGAACCCGGATAGAAGAACAGGCGGCGTTCGGCGCGTACCTGCGGCGGCAGCTCGAAGCGGTTCGAGAAATCCATCCCCAGCCCTTCCATCGCGATGTTCGGGAAGCGCTGGCGCAGGCGCACCAGGGCGTCGCACAGGAACTCTGCCGAGATATCGACCGCCACGTACTGGGCGGGCTGGAGCAGCGGGAACAGCGAGGCGGCCTTGGCGCAGTTGCCGGCGCCGAGGTCGACCAGGGTGGTCCCAAGCCCGGCCGACCGGGCGATCTCGGCGCCATGGCGCGCGAAGATGGCCGCCTCGGTGCGGGTCGGATAGTACTCAGGCAGTTCGCAGATGGCTTCGAAGAGTTTCGAACCGAGCGCATCGTAGAGGAACTTGGGCGAGATCCAGGCCTCGGGGGCCGCCAGGCCCGCGTGCAGCTCGTCCGCCACGTGGGCATTGGCGGCGCGGGGGCGTTCTTGCGTGCAGGAGATGTCCATAAGCGTTATCATTCGTGCCGCCATGCCGCACCATGCGCCATGGCATAAGGTTAGTCGAAAATCGAAGTTGCAGTTTTTGCCATGATAGCGGATTCGCTGCCGCGCTGTTCCCTGCTGCCGTGCGCACGTGACGATGCCGGTTCAACCTATTTCCAGCACCCAATAAGAAAGCAATAACAATGACCTTCTTCTCGCCTTCGCGTGTCCTGAAATCCCTGTTTGCCGCGACCGCCACGGCCGGCCTGATGTTCGCCGCCGGCGGCGCCCATGCCCAGAACACCCCGGGCGTATTGCGCGTCTCCGCCATCCCCGACGAAGCACCGACCGAGCTTCAGCGCAAGTTCAAGCCGCTGGGCGACTACCTGGCCAAGGCCACCGGCCTGAAGGTCGAGTTCACTCCGGTCACCGATTACGCGGCCTCGGTCGAAGGCCTGATCAACCGCAAGATCGACATGGTCTGGTTCGGCGGCTTCACCTTCGTGCAGGCGAACGTGCGCAGCAAGGGCATGGTGACCCCGCTGGTGCAGCGTCTTGAGGACGAGAAATTCCGCTCGGTGTTCGTGACCACCAACCCGGCCATTAATAAACTGGAAGATCTCAAAGGGAAAACCCTGTCCTTCGGCTCGGAATCGTCGACCTCGGGCCACCTGATGCCGCGCTCCTTCCTGCTGGGCGCGAAGATCAACCCGGACACCGACCTCAAGCGCGTCGCCTTCTCGGGCGCGCACGACGCCACCGTCGCGGCCGTCGCGGGCGGCAAGGTCGATGCGGGCGCGCTCAACATCTCGGTGTGGGAAAAGCTGGTCGAAGCCAGGAAGGTCGATCCGAAGGTCGTGCGCGTGTTCTACACCACCCCGGGCTACTACGACTACAACTGGACCGTGCGCAGCGACATGAATCCGGCCCTGCAAAAGAAGATCACCGACGCCTTCCTGGCCCTGAACGACGCGACGCCTGAAGGCAAGCTGATCCTCGACCTGCAGCGCGCCAGCAAGTTCGTCCCGACCAAAACGGCGAACTATGCGGCGATCGAAGCCGCCGCGCGCAACGCGGGCCTGCTGAAGTAATTGCGGCGTAGCGGCAAGCGATGACCTTCCACCTCGAGAACCTGACGGTCCGCCATCTGGCGGCGAAGCGCGATGCCGCGCCTGCCCTGCATGGACTCGACCTGGTCGTCGCCCCCGGCGAGCAGCTGGCCCTGATCGGCCCTTCGGGCGCCGGCAAGACCACCCTGCTCGCCACCCTCGCCTGCGCCCACCGCCCGGACACGGGCAGCTTCACCGTCTTCGGGCAGGACCCCTGGTCGCTGTCGCAGGCCGCGCGCCACCGCCTGCGCGCACGCCTCTTCCTGGCGCCCCAGGCCCCGCCGCTGCCGCCGCGCCAGCGCGTGGTCACCAGCGTGCTGGCGGCGCGCCTGCCGCACATGAACCTGTGGCAGGCCTTCGCTTCCCTGGTCAAGCCGGGCGATCCCGACGCCGCCCACGCGGCGCTGTCTCGCTTCGGCCTGGGCGACAAGCTGTATGCGCGGGTCGACCGCCTCTCTGGCGGCGAGCGCCAGCGCTGCGCCCTGGCGCGCCTGCTGCTCTCCACCAGCGAAGCCTTCCTGGTCGACGAGCCGATCTCCGCCCTCGATCCGGCCCTGGCCCGGCACACCCTGGGTACCCTGCAGCAGGAGGCCGCGAGCCGCAACGCATCGCTCGTCTGCAGCCTGCACCAGGTCGAGATGGCGCGCGCCCACTTCCCGCGCCTGGTCGGCCTGCGCGCGGGCCGCATCATGTTCGACGCGCCGCGCGAACAGGTCACGGACGCCATGATCGCCGCGCTCTACGAGAACGAGAACGTCCAGCCGCATCCCGGCCACCCGCACGAATCGCCCGACCGGATCGCGGTCGGCGCCTGCTTCTGATGACGGCGGTGCGGCACCCGGACCCGGCCTGGCGCGGCCGGGTGAGCGCTACCATCGTCTGCCTGCTCCTGCTGTGGCCGATGCTGGCCGCCAGCGAATTCAAGCCCTGGCTGCTGTTCGACCCGCAAAGCCTGGCGGCCGCGGGCGGTTTCTTGAGCGACTTCCTGCGTCCGGCGCACGGCGCCGAGTTCCTGGCCATGGTCCTGCGGGACACCTGGCAGACCGTGGCCATCGCCACCGCCGGCCTCACCCTGGCGCTGCTGGGCGCCATCCCCGCCACCCTCGTCATCACCGAACGCCTGTCGCTGTCGATGCTCGGCACGGGCCGCATGCGCCCCGTCGCGCGCGGCGTGCGCCAGCTGCTGCGCTGGGTGCTGGTGCTGCTGCGCAGCGTGCCGGAACTCGTGTGGGCCCTGCTCTTCGTGCGCATCGTCGGCCTGGGCCCGACCGCCGGCGTGCTGGCCATCGCCCTGGCGTATTCCGGCATGCTGGCCAAGGTGTATGCCGAGATCCTCGAATCGGGCGACGCCCATGCCCTCGACAGCCTGCTGGCCAACGGCAGCGGACGCCTGCCGGCGCTGCTGTATGGCGCCCTGCCCGAATCGAGCGCCGAACTGGTGTCCTATACCGTCTACCGCTGGGAGTGCGCGATCCGCGGCTCGGCGGTGATGGGCTTCGTCGGCGCGGGGGGGCTCGGCCAGCGCATGGACGAGAGCACCAGGATGATGGCGGGCGGTGAAGTCTCGGCCATGCTGATCGTGTTCGTGCTGCTGGTGGCCCTGGCCGACCTGGTCTCGAAACTGCTGCGCCGGAGGCTCGGATGAAGCCCGGCATGCCGCCTCCGCCACCACGCTCGATCGGCACGCCGCTGCTGCTGCTCGCCCTGCTGCTGCTCGTCGTCGCCAGCTTTGCTTCCCTCCCCCTGCAGTGGGCCGCCTTCTTCACGCCGGAAGCCATCACCTCGGCCGGCGAATTCCTGGCCGGCTTCTCGCCGCCGGAGATGGCGCCGGCCTTCCTGATGAAGACCCTGGTCGCGCTATGGGAGACGCTCGCGATGTCCCTGGTCGGCACCCTGCTGGCCGTGATCGGCGGCCTGCTGCTCGCCCTGCCGGGCAGCGGGCGCCTTGGCGCGCCCCTGCGCGTTCCGGTGCGCGTGCTGCTCAACGTCCTGCGCTCGATTCCCGAACTGGTGTGGGCCGCCCTGCTGCTGGTGGCGGCCGGGCTCGGGCCGCTTGCCGGCACCCTGGCCCTGGCCGCGCACACGAGCGGCGTGCTGGGGCGCCTGTTCGCGGACGCGCTTGAGAACACCGAGCCGCAGCCCGAGGCCGCACTGCGCAACAACGGCGCCGCGCCGCTCGCCGCCTTCCTCTACGCGACCCTGCCGCAGGCGCTGCCGCAGATGCTGTCGTATAGCCTCTACCGCTGGGAGAACAATATCCGCGCCGCCGCGGTGCTGGGCGTGGTCGGCGCCGGCGGCCTGGGACAGATGCTCAAGTACCACCTGTCGCTGTTCCAGATGCAGAGCGCGGCGACCGTGGTGATCGCGATGCTGCTGCTGGTGGCGGCCGTGGATGCTGCGAGCTTCGCGCTGCGGCGCGCGCTGACGCGCTGAGCTCGGGGATAATGGCCGCCATGCTCGTCCTCGACCAACTGACCAAATCCTACGGCGGCCGCACCGTGCTGGCCCGGCTCTCGCATACCTTCAAGGCCGGCGAATTCGTCGCCATCATGGGCGAATCGGGCGTCGGAAAGTCGACCCTGCTGAACCTGATCGCGGGCCTGGACACGCCGGACAGCGGCCAGGTCATCGTCGACGGCGCGCCGATGGCGGCGCTCGACGACGATGCCGCCACCCTGCTGCGCCGCACCCGCATGGGCTTCATCTTCCAGGCCTTCCACGTGCTGCCCCACCTTACCCTGCGCCAGAACGTCGCCCTGCCGCTGCTCCTGAACCGCCGGGACGCGGGGCGCGCCGACGAGATGCTGGCCGCCGTCGGCCTGGGCGGCCGCGGCGCCGACTTCCCGCGACAGCTCTCGGGCGGAGAGCTGCAGCGCGTGGCGATCGCGCGCGCCCTGGTGCACCGCCCCGCCCTGCTGCTGGCCGACGAGCCGACCGGCAACCTCGACCCCGAGACCGCCGAAGGCATCCTCCATCTGCTGCGCCAGGAAACCCGCGAGAGCGGCGCCGGCGCCATCATGGTCACCCACTCGCATGCCGCGGCCGCCATGGCCGACCAGGTGCTGCTCCTGACGCGCTCCGGACTGAAATTAGCGTAAATTCCACGGAGAAAGACGCAAATGGAAACAATTTTGCGTCTGAATCGTGAATCGTGCGTGACGCAGCCGTAGTAATATCACAACGACCCGCCACCGATCCGTTAGCACAAGAAAGAGGCTGGGCTCTTCCAGAACAGTCGATCTGTCCCGAACCCATGTTTTCATATTGGAGAACCAACATGAGCGTACGACAGAAAAAACAGGAAATGCTCGCCGCAATGCACCGGGCTCGCGCCCTCGAACCATCCAGCTTCGTGCCCAACAAACTGCTCGACACCCTGATCGAGCGCATGCAACTGAAGAACGATGCCGAGCTGTGCCGCGTCCTCGAAGTGCAGCCCCCGATCATCAGCAAGATCCGCCACCGCAAGCTCAATGTGGGCGCGACGATACTCCTGCGCATGCACGAAAAATCGAATATCCCGATCCGCGAACTGAAGGAACTGACCAGCGCTTCGATCCATTAGGTTTGGTTTTTGTAGGGTGGTCGGCTTCGCCGACCGCGCGTCCAGCCAGCGCATGCTCAGCCTCTGCGCATCCGAGAGTTGAACGCGCGGTCGGCACAGCCGACCACCCTACGCTGCAGGCGGACGGCCGGTCTTGAGCTGGGGGAGCGCGGCCAGCACGGCCTTGAGGGTGGCGATGTCGACCTGGCCCAGCAGGGCCACACCGATGCGCAGCAGCTCGCTCTTCTTGACGTCGATGCCGGCGCGCAGGCAGGCGCCCTTGACCTCGGCAAGCACCGCATATTCCTGCTCGGGCATGGTGAAGCTGTCGCGCACCAGCACCGGACGCGCGGCGTCGCGCGGCGCGGGCGTCGTGGCGGCGGGCTGCGCGGCCTTGCGCGTGCGCTTCGCCGCGGGCGCGGCAAGGGCGCCGGCTGCAGCCTTCACGGCGGTTTTTATGGACGTCCGGGTTTTTGCTGCGGGCTTGTTTGCGGGCTTGGCCGCGGATTTGACTGCTGCTTTCGCAGCCGGCCTGGCTGCGGCCCCGACCGGCGCCTTGGCGCGCTCGGTCCTGGTTGCCGCCGGGATGGCGGCCGACTTCCTGGGCATTACTGACTCCATTGTTCAACAAGCTAAACAATATAGTCGATTTGCCCCCGCAGTGCCAAGGCGCACGATTGATCGCGCGCAGACAATCCCTTCGCTCAGGCGCCTGATCCGCCCTCTCCTTCTTCCGTGTCGCGGTACTCCTGCGCGATGCGCGCGAACTCCTCCTCGATCGCGAAGAAGGCGTCCAGCACGTCCGGGTCGAAGTGCGTGCCGCGGCCCTGGCGCATGATCTCCAGCGACTGCTCGTGGCTGAAGGGCGGCTTGTAGACGCGGCGCGAGATCAGCGCATCGTAGACGTCGGCCACCGCCATCAGGCGCGCCGAGACCGGGATCTCTTCGCCGCTCAGGCTTTCCGGATAGCCGCTGCCATCCCATTTCTCCTGGTGCGAGTAGGAGATCTCGCGCGCGAACATCAGGAAGCTGTTCGAGCCGCCCAGGTGCTTCTCGGCCAGCATGATGGTGTCGCGTCCGTAGGCCGCGTGCAGCTTCATGATCTCGAACTCTTCCGGATCGAGCTTGCCGCGCTTTTGCAGGATGTGGTCGGGTAGCCCGACCTTGCCGATGTCGCACAGCGGCGCCGACTTGTACAGCAGGTCGATGTTCTCGTCGGTGAGATGGGCGGCGAAGCGCGGATGGTTGCGCAGCTTGAGGGCCAGCGCGCGCATGTAGTGCTGGGTGCGGCGCAGGTGGTTGCCCCCGTTGTTCTCGTGAACCTTGCCGTCGCGCGTCTCGACCATCGAGGCCATCGCCAGGATCAGCGCTTCCTGCATCAGGAGCAGCTGGGCGGTGCGCTGCTGCACGATGCGCTCGAGGTTCTGGTTGTGCTCCTGCAGGAGTTTCCTCGCACTGCGCAAGGTCAGGTGGGTGTTCACGCGCGCGAACAGGATCGGCGGGCTGATGGGTTTGCCCAGGTAGTCGACCGCGCCCACCGACAGGCCCATGGCCTCGTCCTCGATCTGGTTCTTCGCGGTGAGGAAGATCACCGGGATGTCGCTGGTGGCCGGATTGCTCTTCAACTGGCGGCAGGTCTCGTACCCGTCCATGCCCGGCATCATGACGTCGAGCAGGATCAGGTCGAGGTCGGGCGTGGCGCTTGCTACCTGCAGGGCTGTCGTGCCGTTGTTGGCCACCTTGGTGTGGTACTTGTCCTTCAGGAGGCGCGACAGCAGCATGATGTTGTCGGGCGTGTCGTCGACGATCAGGATCGTCGGTTTGTCAGGTTTCGGCTGCGAGGCTGCGTTCATATGTGTTCCGCAATGGATGACGCGCCGCCGTGCGACTGGGCCAGCACGAGGCGCGCTTCTTCGAATTCGTAACGCGACAGGTGGGCCTCGAGGCGCGCCAATGCGCCCGGGCCGAGCAGGCGCCCGAGGGGCCCGCGCACCGTGTCGAAAAAGTCGGTGGCTTCGCCGGAGAACTCGGCGAGCAAGGCTTCCAGCTGGGCCACGGCCTTGGCCGCGTCCAGCGCCGAGCTGCCCGCCGGCGGCGCGATCGCCTCCTTCGGCGCCGCCTTGGCGAAATAGGTATCGAGTGCGTCCATCAGGCCGTCCAGGCTGCCGCGCAGGGCGGTGCAGCTGGACGCCAGGCGCGCCAGGTCCGGGTTCGCGCGCCCGGCTTCTTCCTCGATCTCCTGGGCCAGGGCCTGCAGCTCGCGCGCGCCGACGTTGCCGGCCACGCCGCGCAGCGTATGGGCGCGCACCGCCACTTCACGCAGGCGCGCCGCATCGAGGTCGCTCTGGATGCTGCAGCCGGCGTCGCGCTGCGAGCCGCGGAAGCGGTCCAGCAACTCCACGTAGAGGCGTCCGTTGCCGCCCACGTTGCGCAGGCCGAAGCTGGCGTCGATCCCGGTCACGCTCGACAGCTGCAGCTCGCCCGCGGTGGTCGGTCCGGTCTCGCTCGATGCCAGCGCGGTGCGCGTGGGCAGGGCCTTGCCGAGCCAGCGCGACAGCGTGGCGTAGAGCTTCTCCGGTTCGACCGGCTTGGTGATGTAGTCCTGCATGCCCTCGGACAGGCAGCGCTCGCGGATCTCGGCCAGCGCATGCGCCGTCATGGCGATGACGGGCAGCTCGTCGAAGCGCGCATCCTTGCGCAGTTGCACCGTGGCCGCATGGCCGTCGAGCTGGGGCATCTCGAGGTCCATCAGCACCAGGCGATAGCCGTCCGGGCCGGCCTCCATCAGCTTGTCGAGGGCCTGCTGGCCGTTGGATGCCACGTCCACGTCGATGCCCTGCGATTCGAGCAGCTCGCGCGCGATCTGCTGGTTGACCAGGTTGTCCTCGACCAGCAGCACGCGCGCCGCATGCTGCGAAGGGCGCACCACGCCGGCGCCAAAAGCGTCGCGCGGGGCTTGCGCGAACAGGCCGGCGAGCGTATTTGACAGCGATGAGCCGACGAAAGGCTTGAACAGGAAGCCGTTCACGCCCGCCTCTTCGGCGCGGGCCTGCACGTCGTCGCGTCCGAACGGCGTCACCAGCACGGTGAGCGGCGGGCGGCACAGGTCGGTGTTGTCACGGATGCGGCGCACCAGATCGATGCCGTCCATGCGCGGCATGGTGCAGTCGGTCAGCACCAGCTGGTAAGGGGCGCCCGCGGCGTCGGCCGCGTAGATCGCGCCTTCGGCGTGGCGCGCATCGGACGCGCACTCGACCCGCAGCGGCAGGGCCGCCAGCGCTTCGCGCAGCACGGCGCGCGCCAGCACGCTGTCGTCGACCACCAGCACCCGCGCCCCATTGAGTTCCGGCGGCGCCACCAGGGTCGATTCGGGCTGGCCGGACAGGGCGAAATCGAGGTCGAAGTGGAAGGTCGAGCCGGCGCCCGGTTCGCTGTCCACCGCAATGCGACCGCCCATCAGGCCTACCAGCTGCTGCGAGATCGACAGGCCAAGACCCGTGCCGCCGTACTCGCGCGTGGTCGAGCCGTTGGCCTGGCTGAAGGCGCGGAACAGCTTGGCCTGCTGCTCTTCGCCGATGCCGATGCCGGTGTCGCTGACGGCGAAGCGCAGGCGCACGTGGCCAGGATCCGCCCCGCGCAGCGGGATGCAGGACAGCTGCAGCTCGCCGCTGGGCGTGAACTTCACCGCATTGTTGACCAGGTTGATCAGCACCTGGCCCAGGCGCAGCGGGTCGCCCACCAGCTGGCGCGGCACCGAGTGCGGCACGTGGAACAGATATTCGAGGCGCTTGTCGGCGGCGCGCTGGCTGGTCACGCTGGCGACGTTGCACAGCACCTCGTCGAGGTCGAAGGCGACCTGCTCGACTTCCAGCTTGCCGGCCTCGATCTTGGAAAAGTCGAGGATGTCGTTGATGATCCCCAACAGGGACAGCGCGGCGCGGTGGATCTTGCCGACGTAGTCCTGCTGCTTTGGATTGAGGTCGGTGCGCAGCGCCAGGTAGGCCATGCCGATGATGGCGCTCATCGGGGTGCGGATCTCATGGCTCATGTTGGCGAGGAACTCGGACTTGGCCACGTTCGCCGCTTCCGCGCGCAGGTTCGACTGGGTCAGTTCCTCGGTGCGGGCGGCGATCTTCTGTTCCAGGTCTTCGTTCAGCTCGCGCAGCTGCTGCTCGATGCGGCTCTTCTCGCGCAGCAGGCCATTGGTCACCTGCTCGGCCTGGCGCAGGCGGTTCAGGGTGTCGCGGAAGCTGCGCACCGCCGAGGACAGGCGCCCGACCTGGTCGCGCCGGCCGATGCCGGACAGGCGGATGTCGGTCTCGCCGCGCGCGAGCTTCTCCAGCGCGTCCTGGATGTCGGCGAAGGGCTGCGACATGCGCCGCCCCACCACGAACACGCAGCCGACGATGGCGAGCGTGAGCAGGATGTTGGCGGTGGCCGTGTGCACGATCTGGCGCCGCAGGTCCTGGTCGATCTGGGCGCGCGAGAAGGCCAGCTCGATCGCCCCCACCGAATAGGCGCGGGTGCCGTCGTTGTAGCTGATGCGGCGCCGCACCCGCAGCGCCGGCTCGCCGTCATGTTCGCCGGTATTGCCGAGCGCCGCCAGCAGGGTCCCGTCGGGGGCCAGCACCTGCAGGGTCTGGACTTCCGGGGTGGCGCCGAGCGCGTCGACCACCGAGGACACGGCGGCGCTGTTGATGTCGAACAGCGGGCGCGCCAGCGCGTGCGACAGCACATTGGCCTGGCGCTCGACCCGCTCCTGCAGGCGCGCGTCGGCCTCCATGCGCAGGGTATGCAGGGTATACGTCGTGTAGACGCCGGTGGACAGCGCGACCGCCAGCACGATGCCGGCGCCGAGCCGGAACACGATGTTCTGGCGCCAGTTCTCGACCAGGCGACGCGGCAGCAGGCGCACGCGCGGACGGCGGCGGCTAATGGCTGCCTCCGCCCTTGGCCTGCGCGGCGAGGCCGGTATCGACCCGCTTGCGGCGCGCGGCCGCGGCATAGTCGCGTTCGCGCTGGCGGTAGCCGGGGCTGGTGCGCACCTGCTCGATCGCGTCCCACAGGGTCGCGGCCAGCTGGGGCTTGCGCGTGACCCAGGAGTTCGACAGCACCAGGTAGTAGGGTTTTTCGACCAGCGGCACCGGCAGCACCTCGAGCTTGCTGCCCAGCGGTCCGCGCAGCATGCGGATGGCGTCGCCTCCGCCCATCGCGGCGCCGGCCAGGCGTCCGGCGATCAGCTTCTCGGCCAGTTCGTCAGGGCGCTGGCTGCCCTCGTCCAGCGCCACGCCCTGCAGGCGCAGGAAGTCGCCCACCGAGTAGCCGAGCTGGAAGCCGATCCGCCCGTCGAGATTGCGGAAGGTCTTGCCGTCCCAGTCGAGCGCGCTGCCTCGGCGGCGCACCAGCACATAGGTGTCGGTATGCATGCGCTTGTTCGGGTCGGCCTGCGGGTCGGCAACCGCCGCACCCGTATTCGGCACGACGCCGGGATAGGCGCCCAGGCCAATGCGATCACGGGTGAAGCTGACGGCAAAGGCCCCGTCGACCTGGTTCGAGCGCAGCTGTTCGAGGCAGCGCTTCCAGGGCATGCTCTGGTAGTCGAAGGTGATGCCGGTGCGCCGCGCGACCTCGTTCAGGAGCTCGAAATTCAGTCCGCCGCCATCCAGGGTGCGCCAGGGCCGCACGTCCTGGCGCTCGAAGCACAGGGTGATGCTGTCCTGTTTGGCGGCCTGGGCCGTGGCCGAAACCAGGAGGCAGGCGGCCAGCAGGAAACGGGGTGAGCGGCGCATGTAGTTCTGAAAAGCAAGCGTGGTTGATTGAACAACACAAGTATGCCATCAGACGTTTCCAAACAACAGCAAAATCAGGGGCTTGGCGCAAAAGCCACACGCCGGTATCACCTCAATCCAATTGGCGGCGATAGTGCCTGGGACCCTCAAGTTGCTTTGACGGCAACAGCCCAGTACACTTGGCTGTGTTGACCTGGCGTTGTCGACCAGGAGCGGACCTTGCTGAAATTCCACATTTGGGACTGGGAGCGCATATATGGACCTTCAACCGGGCCAAGAAGTCGCTAAAACGGGAACGTTCTTGTATGACGGGGAAGTCACCTGCGACATACGGATTATGCGCAGTCCAGTCTGCTATGGATCTGGAGACTATGAAGATCCGCCGGAGCTCGCGGATGATCATGAGCGAGTAACCTTCTATGTTGAACATGGAAGTACCACTCTACGCGGCCACTACAATGCGGGAGGAGGTGGTTACCCGACACTTTCCGAGGCAATGAATGCAGCAGAGGTCGCTCTCGGAATCGGCAGTTCGGTCCGCTGGCGTGATTGATCGGCGACTGTAGCCAGACAGAAGCTGACGTCTGCAATGGGTCCAAAAGTGGACCTTTGATTTGGGCGCTGAACACGAGGAACGCCTTATCCCATTTTGCACCGTCCACTGGGCCAGCAAGGTTTTTTGGAACGACAACTGGATGTCATGGATACAGAAAGCAAACGCGTTGAGACAGGCAAGCAGCGGATCCTGATCGGTGGACTTGTAGAGCTTGACCTGGGCGAAGGGAATTTTGCGTACGGGCGCATTGTCAGCAAGTCGGAACTTGCGTTTTACGACGGACTCGTGAACGGCCCGGCTTCTTCGTACGAGGCGATCTATACGCAACCGATCGCGTTTATCGTCTCCGTCATGAACTCCGCCGTTCGCAGTAGACGCTGGAAGATTGTAGATCAAAGACTCCTTAAGCCGGAACTCGCGCGAGAGCGCCAATATTTCATGCAAGATATATTGACTGGTCAATATTCAATCTATTACAGCGTGACAGGCGAAATTCACCCGTCTTGCAAAGAGATGTGCATGAATCTCGAACGAGCGGCGGTCTGGGACGCTCAGCACATGGAAGCTCGCCTGCGAAAGCATTTTGCTACCCATCGGTGACGGCCCGGGGCAGCAGGGAAAGCCGACAACCCTCGTGCAACGCCGCATGCGCTCTGGATTGATTCTTGTTGTTCACGACAGTCTCCGATCTTCCTGCCTTCGGAGCCTGCTATGTTGAGCTCAACGGCCGAGATCGGCCAAAAGCGGTCCTTTAATGAGGTCATTGCAACGTTAGGAGCTGGTATGGCAAAGACGGAAAACGTGAAACGCGGAAGTGAAGGTCCTGTGCAGTCCTACCGCCTACTGCCGATATCCATCGCGATCGGATGTAGCATCGGTCTTGTGTCCGGTAGTTTGGCCCTTGGGGTTGGCATTAGTGTCGCCATCGGAGTAGCGCTCGAGGGACTTGTCCGCACCCGCACACCCAGAAAAGCCAATGCGGAGCTGGACAAGATAGTCAAAGAATGAGCGCCAACGACCACGCAGGGGCTAATAGCGGCCGTCGGGTGCAGTTATTCTGCGCAAGAGCCGTTGAGACGTGCCATTGATGATCAAAGGGGACGCCGTAGATGCTTACGAAACGCGGTCAGTACTGGTATGGCGATGGTCGTGCCGACATTCACAGTGAAATCAAAAGATATAGCAAGCGCAACGGCTATTTGGCTCAACATTTTGCAGATGCTGTATGCAGCTGTGGTAGTGGAATTTTCCGACTCTGGTTAGACGAGAACGAAGGCGCTGCTGTTCGTCAATGCTCTGAATGTGATGTCCAGCATCCGATCGGTGACAGCGAAGAGTATCTTGAGGACGCTGAACTCGAAGAATGTGGATGTCCATGCGGAAGCGACGATTTAGAGGTTTCGATCGGCGTTGCTTTGTACGATAACTCAGAAGACGTCCGGTGGTTGTATGTGGCATGTAGGTGCCCTCGATGTAACCTGACGGCGGTCTATGGCGACTGGCAAAACGAGTTTGCAGGTTACGTTTCGCTTCTACAGAACGTCTAACGATAGGTCTACCGGGTAGCACTGGCCAGAAGCCTCTCCTTCGCCGGCCCCGACTGGAATGAAATGCACTGCCGATGAACCAAGGAGTGTTTTCCCATAAAAAGTCGGATCTGTGGAACTGCCCTTGTGGATGTAGGGGAAGCTTTCAGCGGGAAACCGGGATGCTCCACCATTCGGAGACAAGTGAGGCCGTGTTCCGGGTACATCTCCTGGAGAAGACCAAGGGCGATCCCCACCTTTGACGCTTGTTGGGAACAGGATCATGGCTCCCCGAAGAGTCAAGAAGGAGCTGGATAACGATGCTTTCGGTGAGCGCCTGCTGCGGCGCGATGAGGTGTTTGGCCAACCTGGCGGTCCGGAATGGGTATTCAAGTGTCACGACTTGATCGTTGACCATCATCCGGCCGTAATGTGATTTCTCGACTTGTAGTCTGGTTTCCTGCACTCGGCGAGGTCAACTAGGGGTTGCGAGCAGACATACATCATGCCTTCCTTTCGCCTTCCTGCCCTTCATCTGCTGACGGTATGTCGAACGGTCTTGTCAGGCGCTCTCAGGCCGGGCGGTGGTGTGAGCGTCGCGGTACGCCGATGCAGCTCCCAGATCGCCCCGACGCGCAGTCCGGCCTGCGCCGCCAGGACCGTCTCGATACCGTATTCCTCCATCAGCGCGAGCAGCAGGGCCAGTCCCCCTGCAAGGTGCGGCGCACGCGCGGCGGCCGACCAGGCCAGGCGAATTCGCGCCACATGGCCCGCTTCAAGGAAACGCCCGCGCAGCGCCAGCAGGCAGTCGCGGTCGAGCGGCCCGTCGGACAGGCCATCCTCTTGCGCGATCTCGGCCAGCGCCCGCACGGTGCCACAGGCGCCCCACGCCTGATTCGGGCAGCGCCGGGCCAGCGCCGTCTCGGCGAAGCGGCTGCGCCCCGAGCGCACGGCCGCGTCGAAGCCTGCGGCATCGATGGACCCGCCCGGGAAGAAGCTGAGGCTCTGGCGCAGCGCGCCGACCGGAAAGGATTCGATGCGCTCGATGACGTCGCCCTGCCCCAGCACCAGCTCGGTCGTGGCGCTGCCGATGTCGAGCACCAGTCGCGGCGCATCGCTGTGCGGCAAGGTGGAGGCCACGCCCATGCAAACCAGGCGTCCGGCCTCGTCGCCGGCGATCAGCTCGATCGGGCGGCGCAGCGCACCTTCCGCCGCGGGGAGGAAAACGGACGCGTTGCGCGCCATGCGCAGCGCCACGGTGGCGACCACCCGAACCGCCTGTGGACGCCAGAGATCGAGGATGCGCGCGAATTCGCGCAGGCAGGCCACCGCGCGCCGCATCGCGACCTCGCACAGGCTGCCGTCGTCCTCGAAGGAGGCGGCCAGCGCCACCCGCTCGGCGAGCGAGGCTTCCAGGTGAATCTCGCCGCCCTCGACGCGGGCGACGTGGAGGCGAAAACTGTCGGAGCCGAGTTCGACGGCGGCGTAACGAGGGGAATCGGGAAAGTGCATCGTGATGGCGCTCTTGCTGCGTGAAGCCGCAGCATACGAGCGCCATGTGACAGCACGGTGACGCGCCGCGGCGCGCCCGGGCTCAAGCCTCGACCGGCGCGACGACGGCCTGGCTGACCCGGTTGCGGCCGGCGCGCTTGGAGGCCTGCAGGGCATCGTCGGCGCGCTGGAACAGGGTCACGGTGCTGTCTTCCGGGCGGATCACGGTGACGCCGAAGCTGGCTGTCATCGAAATCAATGCGCGCTCGCTCTTCACCGGCGAGCTGGCGATGGCGGCGCGGATGCGTTCCGCGACCAGCGCCGCCTCGTCGGCATTGGTGCGCGGCAGCAGGATCGCGAACTCGACCCCGACCAGGCGGCCGACCAGGTCGGAATCGCGCAGCTGGCGCCGGCACAGGTCCACCACGTGGCGCAGCACGGTGTCGCCGGCCGGGTGACCGTAGCCGTCGTTGACGCGCTTGAAGTCGTCCAGGTCGAGCACCACCAGCGCGGTCGGCAGCCCCGGGCGGCGCGCCAGCGCCATCCAGGGCGCCAGGGCGTTGAAGAAGCCGCGGCGATTCGGCACATCAAGGAGCGGGTCAACCACTTCCAGGCGCGCCAGCTCGCGGCTTGCGGCTTCGCGGCCGAGCAGCAGCATGCCGAAGCCATTGGCCAGCATCAGGAGGTAGAGGGCGATGCTGGAGAGCTGGCGCAGCAGTTCGCTCGAGAGCCAGCGCCAGCCGCCCGGCAGCAGCAGCACCGACAGGCCGCGCGCGGCCACCACCAGGGCCAGCACCGCCGTGACGATGGCCAGGAAGCGCTGCAGCAGGGAGGCATTGCGCCAGCCGGTGGCCAGCGCCGCGGCGCCGGCCAGGTAGAAGCCGCCCAGCAGGAGCGAGGCGGCGACGCTGCGCAGCCCCTGCTCGTCGATCCAGTAGCAGACGAGGAAGCCCAGGATGGCGAGCGCGCCGGCCACCAGGGTCGGACGGCGCCAGCCGTGGCGCCCGCCCTGCTCGAAGGCAGCGCCGGCTTCCACGGCGACGCCGGCGAACAGCAGGGCGTAGCCGCCCGGCAGCGCCAGCGCCTCGGGCACCACGCCCGCCCCGCCGATGGCCAGCAGGGTCCAGGCGCCGGCCTGCACCTGCTTGGACAGGGCCCAGGCGGAGAGCGCCGGCGGGCGCACGGGGCCGTGGTCGAAGAAGGTCAGCAGCGCGCACAGCGCCAGGTTGCCGAGGGCCAGCACCAGCACCATCGTGGTCGCGTCCAGGTTCGTCATGAAGGCTCGGTCTCCCGCTGTTAAAACTCGTGTTCGACCAGGCTGCTGCCGTCGCCGACCTTGCTGGCCCAGGCCCGCAGGAAGTAGTCCTGTTCTTCGCTCGTGGGCGGCGCATGCCAGAACACGATCAGGGTGCCCTTGTGGTCATGCAACTGGCAGCTTCTCGACGAACTCGGCATTGCCGGCGCTGTCGGCCAGGGCCATCGCGTAGCCGTACACGCGCTGCAGGCGCTCGATCCGGTCCGGCTCGGTCTGGGCGTTGGTGGCGGTGATGGAAGGATGGTCCAGGAACATGGAAGAAGTCCGCGTGGTTGGGTACTTGGGGGGCTTGTTCGAATGATCAGCTTATCAGAAAGGGATGCCCGACAACAAGCTGCGCCGCCCTCCCCCGTCCTTCCCTATACTGCGGCCATGCCCGCCCAGCACCCACTTCCCAAGCAGGAACGCGCCCCGATCGTGCGCACCGAGGGCGACCGCCGCACGCTCGAGTTCACGCCGGGCGACATCCAGAGCGAGATGCGGCTGTCGCGCCCGACGGCCCTGGTGCTGGCCTACACCCGCGCGATGATGTGCTTCGTGCTCCTGGCGCCACGCCCGCGCCACATCGTGATGGTCGGCCTGGGTGGCGGCTCCCTGGTGAAATTCTGCCACCGGCACTTCCCTGACACCCGCATCACGGTGCTGGAGCAGCGCCTGGACGTGATCGCGCTGCGCGGGCAGTTCGCGGTGCCGCCGGCCGACGGGCGGCTAGCGGTGCTGCACTGCGATGGGGCGGCCTGGCTGGCCCTCGCCGCACCCGGCAGCATCGACGTCGTGCTGGTGGACGGCTTCGATAGCGAGGGCCTGTGTCCGAGCCTGTCGAGCGCGGCTTTCTACGCCGACTGCCACAAGGCGCTGGCGCCCGGCGGCGTGCTGGTGGCAAATATCTTCACTTATGATCCTGGCTATGTGACTGCGGTGCAACGCCTGCGGCGGGCCTTCGGGGGCGCCCTGTGCTGGCTATCCGGCATCGCCGGCAACAACGCCATCCTGTTTGCCCAGCGTCCGGCCGGGACAGACGGGGAGCCCAGTCCCGCCATGCGCCTGCTGCGCGACACTCTGCGCAACCGGGGCCTCGGCGCCGGCTGGTCCAACCGCCTGCTCGCACGCCTGTTGCTTTCCTGGCTGGCCCGGCGCGGCGGATGAAGCGGGCGCCGCCCACACGAGGCGGGAAGAAATGAGACATTTCGTTTGCCGAACATGGCCGCCTTGTGACACACTTTGCGTATTCATGCCTACTGGCAAGCCTTCTTTGCGGAACTATTTGCGCTCGATGTTACGTCGCCTGCCCCTGTCGCTCACTCTCACGGCGGCCCTCACGCTCGGAGGTGGCCTGGCCGCGTCCGGCGCCCTGTTCCTGGGCGTGAGCCACCTCGAGTACGACAATATGGCGCTGGCTTTTGGACAGCGTTCGGACGAGCGCGTGGCCGCCGTGCGCCAGGGCATCGAGCAGGCGGTCGAGGTACTGACCGTGACCAACCAGCTGTTCGCGCGCGGCGAACCGGTCAGCCGCGAGCAGTTCCGCGACTTCACCGCCGCCTTGCTGCAACGCCACGGCTATATCCAGGCCTTCAATTTCCACCGCTCGGTGCCGGGCGAGGCGCGCGCGGCCGTCGAAGCGGAACTCGGCCGGGTACGCCCGGGCACCGTGTTCACCGAATTGCGCCCCGATGGCGGCGGCCTGGCCGTTGCCCCGCAGCGCGAGCGTTACCACATCGTCGACTATATCGAGCCGATGGCCGGCAACGAGCGCGCCTTTGGCCTGAACATCACGGAAAACGTGCAGGTGATGAGTGCGCTCGAAGTGGCGCGCGGCGAAGGCCGGGCGGCCGCGACCAGCCTGTTCCAGCTGGCCCAGGACGCCCAGCCGCAGCCGGCTTTCGAACTGATCATGCCGGTGCTGGACCGCCACGGCATGCTGGCCGGCGACACCGCCGTCGTCATCCGCGGCCCCGAACTGGTGCGCGCCTCGCTCGACAACGCGGGCCTGCTGGACGCGCGCGACGCGTCGCGCGACATCGCGGTGTCGGTCTACGCGGGTGAATATGCCGACGGCAAAACCCTGCTGTTCTCCACCGGCGACACCAGGGCGGCCGCGCGCAGCTGGCTCGACAGCCTGCTGGCGCCGGCCCACAGCAGCCACAGCGCCGACATCCTGCGCGTGGCCGGCAAGGCCTGGCGCATCGAGGTGGCCGGCGCCCCGCGCCCCTTCCTCGCCGACCACATGGCCTCGACCTCGCTGCTGGTCGGCGGCATCCTGATGACCCTGCTGGGTACGGCTTTCGTGCAGGCGTCCGGCCAGCGCGCGCGCAAGGTCCAGCAGCTGGTGCGCCAGCGCACCGCCGACCTGCGCCGCACCAACCGCCGCCTGGTCGAAGACATGGCCGCGCGCGAGCGCGCCGAGCGCGCCCTCCAGCAGAGCGAGCAGCGCTTCCGCCAGCTGGTGTCGATGTCCTCCGACTGGTACTGGGAGCAGGACCGCGATCTGCGCTTCACCATGGTCACCGGCGGCTTCACCGAAAAGGCCGGGGTCTCGGTCGAGACCGTGCTCGGCAAGACCCGCTGGGAATACGTGCCCTCCCTGCTCGAGACCGAGGACGGACGCGCCCACATCGCCCAGGTCAAGGCCCATGAACCCTTCGCCAACCTCGAATACCGCACCGTCGACGAACACGGCGACACCCGCTGGTTCCTGGTCAACGGCCAGCCGGTCTTCGACGACCAGGGACAGCTGCTCGGCTACCGCGGCACCGGCAGCGACATCACCGAACGCAAGCTGACCGAGCAGCGCGTGCACCACGTGGCCCAGCACGACGTGCTGACCGGCCTGCCGAACCGCTCGCTGCTGCAGGACCGCCTGGGCCAGGCGATCGCCTACGCCAACCGCAACGGCCGCCCGATCTGGGTCATGCTGATCGACCTCGACCGCTTCAAGTTCGTCAACGATTCCATGGGCCACAAGGCCGGCGACGTGCTCCTGATGACGGTGGCGGCGCGCCTGACCTCCTCGCTGCGCGACACCGACACCGTGGCGCGCCTGTCGGGCGACGAATTCGTGGTGATCCTGTCGGAAGACCACGACGATCTGCTCACCCCCGACATCGTGCAGCGCGTGATGGATTCGGTGGCCCAGCCGGTCATGCTCGGCACCAAGGAATTCTTCGTCACCTGCTCGATCGGCGTGGCGGTCTACCCGAGCGAAGGCACGCCGGCCGACAGCCTGATCGAACACGCCGACATCGCGATGTACAGCGCCAAGAAGATGGGGCGCAACAACTTCCAGTTCTACACCCCGGCCATGAACGAGGAGTCGCTGGAACGCGTGCGCATCGAGGGCGCGCTGCGCAACGCCCTGGAACGCAATGAATTCGTGCTGCACTACCAGCCCCAGGTGGACCTCAAGACCGGCCAGATCGTCGGCATGGAAGCCCTGATCCGCTGGAAGCACCCGGAACTGGGCATGGTGCCGCCGAACCGCTTCATCGGCATCGCCGAGGAGACCGGCCTGATCGTGCAGATCGGCGCCTGGGTGCTGCGCACCGCCTGCGCCCAGAACAAGGCCTGGCAGGATGCGGGCCTGGGCCGCCTGCGGGTGGCGGTGAACCTGTCGGCGCGCCAGTTCGGCGCCGCCGACCTGATCGCCGGCCTGGAATCGGTCCTGCGGGACACCGCGCTGGACCCGGACTGCCTGGAGATCGAACTGACGGAAAGCCTGTTCATGAGCGACGTGACGCCGGCGGTGGAGTTGCTGCACCGCATGAAGTCACTGGGCGTGAACCTGTCGATCGACGACTTCGGCACCGGCTACTCGAGCCTCTCTTACCTGTCGCGCTTCCCGATCGACGTCCTGAAGATCGACCGCTCCTTTGTCGCCGACATTACCCACGACGCCAACGACGCAGCCATCGTCACCTCGATCATCGCCCTGGCCCATAACCTGAAACTGGCCGTGATCGCCGAAGGGGTGGAGACGCTCGAGCAGCTCGACTACCTGCGCAGCCATGGCTGCGACGAAATGCAGGGCTATTTCTTCAGCAAACCGCTGGCCGCCGAGGATTTCGAGACCTTGCTGCGCCAGCGCCGCGCCCTGCCCGCGCCGGCCCATTGCGAGGCTGAGCCGGAGCCGCTGCCCGCCTGAGTTTCCTGCTGCTCGTAGGGTGCACGGCTCCGCCGTGCGCGCGTTCAAACCGTGCATGATTTGCATGCGCTGCATCCTCCACGCGGGAGTTGAACGCGCGGACGGGGAACCCGTCCACCCTACGCAACCCAAAAATCCCAATTAACTCGAAATTTCTCTAGCAAAACTACTAGGAAGCCATTTATTTATGGCCATTTCAATATTGTTAGCTTTAAAATAGCCGTGTCTCTTTTGCAATCTTGGACATACGGATATTTATGATGATGAATGAAATGGGTGAGCTGGCTCCTGCGGCCGACAAGGTGCGCCACAAGCGCCTCGACACCCGCACCCGCGACCTGATCAACCAGGCGGTGGCCTCCGTGCCGACCCTGGGCCTGCAGCGCGCAGCCGAATTCCTTGCGACGATGAACGTGCCGGCCGAAGTGGCCGTGCGGGTGCTGGTTTACCCGAACCGCCGCCGGGCAAACTGAAGAAGCGAAGCCGGACGCGCGGTCCGGCTTGCATTCGGGGACGCCTAGCGGCGTTCCCGTTCGTTGCGCTGGATGTCTTCCAGCGACTCGCGGCCCTTCTCGGTGAGGGCATGGCCGCCGCCTTCCACGGGCACGATGTGCGATTTGATGCTCAGGAAGCGGCCCACGTCGGCGTCGACCGGCGCCATCGGGTCGGCTGCCAGGGCCTTCATGGTCTGCACGCAGCGGCGCAGGAACAGCAGCTGCTGCCCCTTCTCCGTCAGCACGATGCGTCCGTCGCGCATCACCTGCATCATCTTCAGACCCGACAGTTTCTTGAGGTTGCGCCCGACGCAGGCGCCTGGATTGTCGCGCTTTACGCCGCGGCGGACCAGTTCGAGGGCGTCGTATTCGTCCGTCGTCAGTTCTTCGTTCTTCATTCCTGCTTTCACATCGACCAAGGCGCGCCATGTTACCGGGCGCGCGAGGCCAGGTCAACGCAAGGCCAGCCAGGCAAGCCCGCCGGCCGCCAGAGCGCAGGCCAGCGCCAGGCGGGCTCGGCGACGCGAGCCGCGCCCCAGGCGAATGGTGTTGTACAGGGTATGGCCCATGGTGCGCTCCGTGCGTGAAGGGGAATCCGACCATTCTAGGCCGCGCCCATGTCGGCGCCATGACGCGCATCGACTCCAGCCTTGCTCCAGGGCAGGCGCGCGCCGGATGCGGGGTAGCCCTGCTAGGATCGGGGGACATCGACAACCCACCGGAGCACAGCAATGAATGACCCGACTCGCAAAGTCGATCCCGCGGCGCACGGCCGCCCCCTGTACGACGAAGCCGACATCGGCAGCGGCGAAAAGTCGCCGGGCCAGCACGAAACCGAGGAAATGATACGCCAGATCCCGCCGCTGCCCGACAAGAACCAGCAGAAGGACACGACGCAAGACCGCCAGGGCGCCTGACGCGCCCGGGCAAAACACAAGGCCCCGGTCGCAGCAATGCGGCCGGGGCCTCGATCTTTCGGGAGATTCAGTCAGCCCGGATCGGCGGCTCGTTGAAGCCGGGCTCCTCGACCGGCGCATTGACCGGATCGGGAACGTCGTCGGGGACCGGGGGTTTCGGATCAGGCGGCTGGCGGTCCGGCGATTCCGGATCCGGCGTGCTGTGCAGCCGCTGGTATGCTGGCGTGATCGTCATGGCCGGCCTCTTCAGCGGCGCGCCTTCTGCTTGGCGCCGCCACCCGCCCCCTCGCCCTTGCCCGCCTTCTGGCGCGACATGTGGTCGTGGCTGCTCTTCTCGGTCTTGCCGGCGCGCTGCTTGGCCAGGTCTTCTTCCGACATATTGTCCGACTGCTTGTTGGTCTGGCTGCCGCCCGATTTCGATTGGCTCATCGTCATTCCTCCTGTGCGAACATGGTTGGTATCAGCCTAGCATGGATGCCAGCGGCCGGCTTTCAATCGTGCGCGGCATGTGTTCTCGGGCGGCCCAAGCTCGGCTATAGTGCGATTTCCACTTTTTTCTTGCCCATCATGAATCTGCGCCGCCTCCTGCCGGTCTTCCTGCTCGCCACCGGCATGCAGGCCGCCCTTGCCGCCAACCCGATGACACTCGACGACTATCTCGCCCTGACCGGCCCCGCTCCGACCGCCCACCTCGCCTACGGTCCCGCTCCCTCGCAGTACGCCGAGCTCTTCCTGCCGCAGGGCAGCAGCCCCTTCCCGGTCGCGGTACTGGTGCACGGCGGCTGCTGGACCAGCAAGTTCGGCGGCATCACCCAGCTGCGCAATATGGCGGGCGCCCTGGCGGCGCGTGGCATCGCCGTGTGGAACGTCGAGTACCGCCGCAGCGACGAGGCGGGCGGCGGCTATCCCGGCACCTACCAGGACATGCACGCGGCCCTCGAGCTGCTCGCCGGCCAGGCACCGGCGCGCAAGCTCGACCTGAATCGCATGGTCGCGGTCGGCCACTCGGCCGGCGGCCAGCTGGTGCAGTGGATGGCCGGCCGCGCGAAGATTCCCGCCAGCAGCCCGCTCTACCGGGCGAATCCGCTGCCGGTGGCCAATGTGGTCAGCCTCGGCGGCCTGGCCGACCTGCGCAACGAGGCGGCCCTGATCAAGTCCAGCTGCGGGCGCGATACCGTCGAGCTGGCCGGCACGCCGAGCCGCGAACGGCCCGACGTTTTTGTGGACACCAACGCGGCAGAGCTGGCGCCGAACGGCAGCCGTACCTGGCTGGTCACCGGCGAACTGGATACGATCTCGCCGCCGCGCGTGGCCCACGACTACGCGGCCCGGGTGCGCAAGCTGGGCGACGTGGCCGAGGTGGTGATCCTGCCGGGCGCGAGCCACTACGACGAGGTGGCGGCCAGCTCGCCCGCCTGGCCCCAGGTCCTGGGCGTGATCGAACGGGCCCTGGGATTGACGCCAGCCAGGTAGGCGATGACGGTCCGCTTCCTTCCCTATTGCTTGTATAGGAACTTGAAGGACTACAGGCAACGCGGAACTCTGCGTACGACTTAGGGTCTTGTCTTGGGCGTGTTGGAATACAGCCGACATACCGAGCTGACTCAGCTACGCCGCGAAAACCAGGCGGCAAAGTCAAGATAACCAGTGTGCGCAACATGCTGAAAAGTAAGAAGCTGCCAATGTAAAAATGGTTCGCCACCAACGCTCTCGCAGCGACAACGGCGCTACCCGTGGCGAGTCTGACGGCAACGTCAGACACTGCCGCTGGCATATCGCCGACGGCAGGCGGGAAAGTTACGCCTGTCAGGTACGAGCACGGTCAGCAGGACGGCTCGGGGCAGGAAGAGGACGCTGAGCAACCTGCACACGTCTTCGATAGCAGGCGTATTCGACATCAGCACTGTAGTCCACTTCGCCAGAGCAGAGGTGAGTGAACGGTAGGAGATAGATGCCCACTTTGTGCCGGTACTGTCCCGCACCTATATAGCAGGTAGGCAACACGTTTCATTTGCAACCACCGGGCACGAGCACCGCAACCGCTTCCTCAGCGGCCATGGGCGCTTCGTGCCCATTTCATTTGACCCTGGGGGCCTGGACGCCGGCCTGCACTGCGCGGCATCCCCTTGGGCCAGTTACGTACAGCCGACAACTTCCTGCGCACTGGATTTTCGCTGGCGCGTGAAATGCATGCCACGAATCGAAGCGTGGCCGGCTTCGCGGACGAAGTGCTGTTCGAGCCCCTCGGCATCACCAGCGTGAAATGGCAGCTGCAGCCGCGACCTGCTCAAGCTCGGCCAGCTCTACCTGAACGGCGGCAAGTGGGAAGGCAGGCAGGTGATCTCGCGCGACTGGATCAAGCGCTCGATCGCGCCGCATGCGAATGCGCGCGAGGACATCGACTACGGCTACCTGTGGTGGCTGCAGCCCTTCAAGCTGGGCGAACGCAAGGTGCCGACCTTCGGCATGTCCGGCATGGGCGGGAACAAGGTTTTCGTGCTGCCGGAGCAGGATGCGGTCGTGGTGATTACCACCACCAACTTCCAGATGCGCGGCGCCCACCCCAACAGCGACAAGCTGCTCACCACCCACGTCCTGCCGGTACTGATGCAGGAAACGCCTAGGTGAACTCGATCCGGCGCGCCAGCGGCGCCTCGATCTCGAGGTCGCCGCGCGCCACCGCCACGCAAGGCAGGATGTAGCCCTCGGCTTTCTCGTCGAAGGACAGGCCCGGCCACGCGATCAGGTGGGCGGCCGCCCCGCTCTTCACGCGGCAGATGCAGGTGCGGCAGGTGCCGTTGCGGCAGGAACTCGGCAGCTCGATGCCGGCGCTTTCCGCCGCGATGAGGAGCGCGGTGTCGCTGTCCACGGTGAAGCTCAGGCCGCTCGGGTGCAGCACGATGGTGTGCAGGTTCATGTCCGCGATTGTAGCGCCGCCGGGCTCGATTGCTTGAGTTCGTTCACGCACAGACCCCGCCACCCCGGGCTACTACGCTGAGGTTTCCAAGAGTAAGTTTGCAGGAAACCAAAATGAAGACACTCCGCACCGCCCCGATTTTCCTCGCCGCCCTGCTGGGCGCCCTTCCCCTTGCCCAGGCGCAGCAAGTCGCTCCCGCACAGCCGCCGCAGGCCGCGCCGCCGGTCGACCCGGCTGCCGCCAAGCAGGCCGAATTCGAACGCCTGCTGCACGCCCAGGTGCTGCTCGACCGCGCCCGCTTCTCGCCGGGCGAGATCGACGGCGCCTACGGTTCGAACATGCGCCAGGCCTTGAACAGCTTCCAGGCCGCGCGCAAGCTGCCGGTCACCGGCAAGCTCGACGAGGCCACCTGGAATGCCCTGCTGCAGGACAACACGCCGCCGCTGGCCAACTACACCCTGCTGGATACCGACGTGGCCGGCCCCTTCCGCCCGATCCCGGAAGACATGATGGAAAAGGCCAAGCTGCCTGCCCTCGGCTATGCCAGCGTGCTGGAAGGCCTGGGCGAGCGCTTCCACGCCAGCCCGGCCCTGATCGAGCGCCTCAACCCCGGCAAGAATTTCAACCGCGCGGGCGAGCAGATCGTGGTGCCGAACGTGGGCGGCCTGGCGCCGCTACCGCGCGCGGCCAAGGTCGTGGTCAAGGACGAGGCCAAGGTGCTGCAACTGTACGACGCCGGCGGCGCCCTGCTGGCCCAGTATCCGGCCTCGACCGGCAGCTCGAACGACCCGCTCCCGGTCGGCACCTGGAAGATCAACGGCGTGCACGCCAACCCGGTCTACCACTACAACCCCAAGCTGTTCTGGGATGCGGAACCGGGCGACAAGAAGGCCAAGGTCCAGCCAGGCCCGAACAATCCGGTCGGCGTGGTCTGGATCGACCTGTCCAAGGAGCACTACGGCATCCACGGCACCCCGGTACCGGGCCACGTGGGCAAGACCGAGTCGCACGGTTGCATCCGCCTGACCAACTGGAGCGCGGCGGAAGTCGCGGCGGCGGTCGCGGCCGGCGTCGAAGTCGTGCTGCAGAATTGAAGCGAGCTGTACCACCTGAGAACCCGAGCCTGAGCTGACGGAGGATGCGATGCGATCGATCATGACCTTCCTGCTCGGCGTGCTGTTCGGCGCCGGCGCCCTGTTCCTCTTGTTGCGCGCGGTGCCCGACGAGCCCGCCCCAAGCGTGGCGGCGGCGCCGCCGCCGGCCGGGTCCCCGGGCGTGCCGGCCGCCCAGATCGAAGGGAAATTGCCGGACGCGCCGCTGGTCGAGGCCGATCTCTCCACCCTCGACCTGCCGCTGCGTCCCTCGCAAGACCTGCCGGCGGCCGATGCGCCGCCGGCCCCGGCCGACATCGCCGCAGCCGCAGCCGCAGCCGGCACGGGCAAGCTGCTGGTGCCGGTACAGGGCATCAAAACGGCGAACCTGACCGACACCTACGACCAGCCGCGCGGCAAGCAGCGCCAGCACGAAGCCCTCGACATCATGGCGGCGAAAGGCACGCCGGTGCTGGCGGTGGCCGACGGCAAGGTGGAGAAGCTATTCGATAGCAAACCAGGCGGCACCACCCTCTACCAGTTCGACCCCAGCGGCCGCTACGCCTACTATTACGCCCACCTGGACCGCTACGCCGAGGGCATCAAGGAAGGCATGGACCTCAAGCGCGGCCAGGTGCTCGGCTATGTCGGCGTAACCGGCAACTCCGACCCGAACGCACCCCACCTGCACTTCGCCATGTTCGAGCTCACGCCCGAGAAAAAATGGTGGAAGGGAACGCCGGTCAATCCCTTCCCGATGATGGCGGACACGGTCCCCCAATGACCAGTTTTCTTCGGTGTCAGGTCTGACATTCAGACACGAGCTCAGCACTAAACAGCCTTCATGCTTGAGCTCGTGTCCGTTTGTCAGACCTGACACCCGGGGTTAGGTGGTGAGGCTAGTTGTCTTCGCGGGACGGCTCGTCGACGTCCGCGCCGACGTTGATGGCTGCGTAGGCGCGCTGGACGGCGATCGATTCGCGGCTGTCCTTGCCGTACAGTTCTTCCGCCGCCAGGATCATCTTGGCGCGTGCGTCCGCGTAGTTCGTGCTGGAGGTGAACTTGGTGGTGTTGGCGCGGAACCAGATGCGGTAGGCCTTGTCGACGCCGATGCCGGTCATGGCCTGCGGCTGCTTCACCAGGTATTTGCTGTAGTAGTCGCCCGCGGCGTCGGCGCGCGATCCCTTGGCCAGGAAGTAGAACATGCGGTTGTTCGGCCCGCTGCTGTAGTGCACGTCGAGCCGGCGCAGCGAGCTGCTCCAGGCATCGGGGCTGTTGCCGTCCTTGCTCGGCCTGACCATCCAGCGCAGGGGCGTGGCGTTGCGGCTGATCTCGGTGCCCAGTTGCCAGTCGTTGCCCTCTTCCGGGAAGGTCTCGCCCTTGCCGCCGGCGCGGGCATAGGCCTCCACGATCTCGCCGTTGATGTCCGATGCCGATTCGTTCAGGCCGCCGGATTCGCCGGAGTAGACGAGGTCCGAGGTGGCCGCCGTGACGCCGTGCCCCATCTCGTGGCCGATCACGTCGATCGCGCCGAGGCTGGTGAAATAGGTGCCGTCGCCGATGAACATGCAGCGGCAGGTGTCGCTGTAATAAGCGTTGTCGTAGCCGCGGCCGACGTGGGCGGCGATGTAGGTGGAGGTGTCGCGTCCGTCGAGCGAGAGCCAGCCGAACACGTTCTTCAGCGCGTCGTAGGTGTTTTTCAATCCCCACATGGCGTTTACGGCCGCCGTCTGGCCGTTCGGTCCCGTCGTGCTGCCGCCCTCGACGTACTGCTTGCCGTCGCCCCAGATATTGGTGGCATTGGTGTAGACCTTGCCCGCACTGCTGCCATGATTGGCATTGGTGATGGCCATGGCGCCGAAGGTGCCGCCCTTGCCGCGCTCCGGGTCGAGCAGGAGGTACTGGCCGTCCCTCAGGGTGGTGCTGAGCGGCACTTCGCCGTTGTACTGGCTCTTCCCGACCCCGATCACGGTCTGCAGCATGCTCCAGCGCTCCAGTACCGCGGCATCAACGGCGCTGACGATCGTGTCGTGGTAGATGGGCTGCTCGCCCTGGCGCATGCGGGTGCGGACCAGGTAGGCCAGTTCGTAGCGCTCGACCACGTCCTCCACGTCCAGCGCATTCAGTTCTTCTTCCGCCTTGGCGCCGGCGCCGACCACGCGCTGCATGCGCATCACCGGCCAGATCAGGAGTTCGGCCTTGGGCTTGACCACATGCGTGGCGCCCGCGGGCAGGGTCGCCAGCGAGGCGGCAATGGCCGCCCTGGCATTGATCTGCGGCTGGACGCTGAAACTGGCGGTGAGTGCCCCCAGGCGGTTGGCATTGCCCGTGCCGATGTGCTGGCGGCGTTCCGATGCCGTCTCGGACAACACCTTGGCCTGGGCGTCGAGCACGATGACGGAGTCGGAGCCGAAGATGCGCAGCCCCTTCCAGGTATGGGCGGCGCGCAGCACCTGGGTGCCGTCGACGCCGGGATGCTGGGACGTGATGCGGTAGTAGTGGTCGGCATCCAGGCCCTTGGCCTGGCGCTGCGCCGCCAACTGGGCGAGGACGGAGGACTTCGCCTTGGCGCTCAGCGTCGTCGGCGGGCTCATCATGGGCGCCGCCTGGGTGGCCAGGGGCGCGAGCAGCAGGGCTGCAAGCAGTGCTGCCGGGAAGGTGGTGTGCGGGCTCATCTCGTCTCCGTCCGTGAAAGCGCGGCCCTGGAATGGACCGCGCATCGGACAGTGTGGACGAGCTCAGCAGAAACGATTTGCTCCGGCGCAATTGCTCGCACCGGAGAGGTGGACGCAGCCCTGCCCCGCCTTACAGGCTGCGCGTCCAGCTGAGCGCAAAGGTGCGCCCGCGGCCGGCATAGGTGGCGGTCGGGTCGACGGCGGACGCGGACTGCGAGTAGTAGCCGACGTACTGCTTGTCGAACAGGTTCTCGATGCTCAGGCCGAAGCGTCCGTAGGCGCTGTCCCAGGTGAGCGCGGCGTCCGCCAGCGTGTAGCCCTTGAAATGCTCTTCCAGATTGCTGGTGCCGACGCGGCGGCCGATATTGATGTCGCGGTCGCGCAGGTGGCTGGCCTGCAGGCGCAGCTGGGCCTGGGGACGCAGGCGCCAGTTGGCGCCCAGCACCGCCTTGTCCGGACCCTGCGAGCGGGCGCCCAGGTCCAGGTCCATCGGCGCGCCCTGGGTGGCGGCGGTCTTGCCGTCGGTGGTGGCCCAGGTGCCGAACACGCTCCAGTCACGCATCAAGCGCCACTCGGCGTTCGCTTCCCAGCCCTTGACCGTGGTCGGCACGCGCTCGACCAGGCCGATGCCCGCCGACGTGATGCGGATCACGCTGCCGAGCTTGGAGCGCGAATCGTAGCGCGACAGGCCGAACTGCCCCTTGGCGCCGCGCCAGTTGACGCCGACCTCATTATTGCGGGTGACGATGGGCTGCAGGCTGATGAGGCTCGAGACCGACTGGTTCGGCACGTTCACGCCGCGCAGCACGAGTCCCGCGTCCGGCAGGCCGAAGCCTTCGGAGCTGGCGGCGAAGGCCGACCAGCCGGGCAGGAAGCGCCAGACGGCGCCGATGTTCTTCACCGATTTCGAGAACTCGGCCGAGCCGCCTTCCACGCGGCGGCTGCCGTAGGCGGCCAGGGTGGTGTAGGTGTCGACGTCGAGGGTGGCGTTCTCATGGCGCACGCCGCCGCGCACGGTCACCGGGCCGATCTCGTACTCGAGCTGCAGGAAGGGGGCGAGCGAGCGGAACTTCAGCTCCGGCACCCAGGTGCGGTTGGTACCGGCCAGGCGCTGCTGGGTGTGGTCCTTCAGCCAGTCGACGCCGGCGGTCAGCTCCAGGCCCTGCGCCAAGAAGTCCGGGCGCACCCAGGTGATGCGGCTGCCCAGCTTGTCGGCCACCACCTCGGACTGGTCGTAGAGGGTGCCGACCGGCGCGATGCTGCGGTCCTGGAAGGTCGAGGTGTTGGTGGCGCCGTAGAGCGACTCGAAATCGTGGGTGAAGACCTGGGCCGTCAGCGCGCCGCCGAACAGCGCCGCGTGGCGGTAGTCGATGCTGCCGCTCCTCACGCGGTTGCGCGGCGTCATGCCGACCGGGGTGCCCGGCTCCGAGCTGGTCGGCACGCCCTGGGCCACCACGCCGGGGGCGTTGCGGTAGTCGCCGTCGCCGCTGAGGTCGAAGCGGTTCAGGCTCACCTGCAGGCGCTGGTCGCCGAAGCTCTTGCCGATTTTCACGAAGAGGTCGTTGCCGTGCGAATCGAGGGTGTCGCCCTGCACGTTGTCGATGCCCAGGCGCCGGCCGCTGCCGTCGTAGCCCATGCCGCGGCGCTGCACGCTGGCGTAGGCCAGCATGTCGAAGGCCTCGGACTTGTGGCTGACCGTCAGGCCGGTCTTCCAGTCCAGGCTGTCGGACTCGAACTGGCTGGCCAGGCGCGCATTCACCGTATAGCTGGTGCCCGGGGTGCGCGGGGTCTTGGTGATGTAGTTGATGATGCCGCCGGTGGCGCCCATGCCCTGCATGGCCGAGGCGCCGTTGATGACTTCGATGCGTTCGATGATGGCGCTGTCGGCAAAATAGCCTTCGCGCATGCCGGCGCGCAGCGGGTTCGATTGCGGGATGCCGTCGAAGAGGATCAGCGGCTGGCGGCCGCGCAGCGATTCGCCGGTCGAGGTCATCTTCTGGCGGCTCGGCGCATAGCCCGGCACATAGGTGGCCAGGGCCTGCGAGGGGTCGTCGGCGATCAGGTACTGCGTCGCCAGCTCCTGCTGGGTGATGACGGACACCGCGCCCGGGATCTTGTCGACGGCCTTGGCGGTGCGGGTGGCGGTCACGACCACCGAGTTCATTTCCGCCTCTTCTTTTTGCTCCGGCTCCTGCCATGCAAGGGCCGGCAGGCTGATACAGGCCAGTGCGACCGCGGCCGCGAGGGGTTTCATCGACATCGACTTGCGCATCATCGGGAAAAGCACTTTCTGGATTGTAAGATACGAAATGATAACGATTCTCATGTCATTACGCAATGGGAATAGTTCTCATTTCGGGTTATCATGCCGCCCATGAAACCGCTCATCCGCACCATCCACCTCTGGGCCGGCCTCGTCTTCGGCACCATTCTCGTCCTGCAGGGCCTGACGGGCACCGTCATCGGCTGGCGCCACGAGCTCGACGCCTGGCTCAATCCGGGCCTGCTGTCGGTGGCCCCGCCGCCCGGCATGGTTGCTGGCGAAGCGGCAAGGCCGGCGCCGTCGGAGGTGTCCGCCGTCGCGGCGCGCCTGGCGAAGGATCCGGCCTACGGGCGCCCCGATACCCTCTTCCTGCCGGAAGTGCACGGCGACGTCTACGTGGCCTGGTACCGGCCCGCGAAGCCGGCCTCGAACTGGGAACAGGGCGTGACGCGCCAGGTCATGGTAGACCCGGCCAACCTGGCCGTGCTGGGCGAGCGCAACTGGGGCGAAGCGGGCCTGTCGCGGCCCCTCCTGATGCCGACGCTGTTCCACCTGCACCGCTACCTGATGGCGGGCGATGCGGGCAAGGTGATCATCGCGGTGCAGGGCGTGGCGCTGGCGCTGCTGGCGCTGACGGGCATCGTGGTGTGGTGGCCGAAGATGACCTTGTCAGCCTTTTGGCATGCGATCACGATCAGGCGCGGCGGCAACTGGGCAAAATTCAGCTTCCAGCTGCACCGCGCGGCCGGCTTCTATACGGCGCCGGTGCTGCTGGTGCTGGCCTTTTCTGGGGTGTATTTCAATATGCCGGACTGGGTCAAGCCCGCCATCGGGGCGGTCGCGCCCTTGAGCAAGAACGAGAAAGCGGTGAACGCGGACAGCGAATCGGCTGCGCGCATCGATGCCGGCCAGGCGATGGCCGCGGCGCAGGCGCGCTATCCGGCTGGGCGGGTCTCGCGCATCGGCATTCCGGGCAAGCCGGAACAGCCTTATGAAGTGCGGGTGCGCCAGCCGGGCGAACTGCGCCACGGCCCGGGCGCCACCCGCGTCAGCGTCGACGCCGGCAATGGCGCCGTGCTGCGCACCGTCGACCCCTTGGCCGCACGCGGCGGCGACTGGTTCGTGAGCACCTTGTACCCGCTGCACACCGGCGAAGCCTTCGGCCTGGCGGGCCGCATCCTGATCAGCATCGTGGGGCTCACGCCGCTGGCCTTCTTCATCACCGGCATCGTCGTGTGGCTCAAGTTCCGGCGTAAACCGGCCAAGCGTGCGCCAGCGGGCAAGGCCGTGGCGCAGCGCGCGCCGGCGCCGGCCGCCCCGGCCCTGCAGCGGACCGCTCAGCGGTAATAACGGTCCTCGTCCCTGCGCTTGAGCAGGTACCAGGCCGCGCCCACCACCGCCGTGGTGATCAGGGCCTTCTTGGCCAGCCCCGCCGGGTTGTGCTTGAGCTCGGCCTTGATGCCCATCTCGCCCAGGATGTTGGGAATGTGGCCGTGCGCCAGGTCGTCGGCGATGCCTTCGACCACGTTGACGCGGTCGGCCAGCAGCAGGAGCAGCCAGTGGCGGAGGTCGTTCTCGGTGGACTTGAAAGCCAGGCGCCGGATCATGCCCGACAGCCCGGATGGCGGCTGCGCGGTGCCGAACAGCTGGGTGATGCCCGGGCGCTCGGGGGACACCAGCACTTCCACTCTTTCGGGCTGCTGCGGGAGCTCGCCTTCCGGCTGGTGAATGAAGCGCGGCGGAGTGCGCTCCATCGGCACGGCGGGGCGGTCCTTGCGGTCGAGGTCGGCGCCCCAGCCGTTGATGTGCTGTAGCTCCTGGCGCGTCGGTCGGTGCGGCGCGAGCTGGCCCTGGCCGGGGTGTTGCTGGATGTGGTCGTGGCCGTGGTGGTGGTGCTTGTGTTCAGTGACGTCGGTACGTGCTTCCATGTTCGCTCCTCAATGCAGTGCGCTGGCCGAGACCGCTTTCACCTGGTTCGCGTTGGGCGGAATCAGGATGGTCTTGATGCAGTTGTCGAGTTTGCCCGAGAAGATGTGATAGGCATCCGACACCTCTTCCAGCGGGACGCGGTGGGTGATGATTTCCTTGGGATTCAGGCGTCCTGCGCGGATGTGCTCGATCAGGCGCGGCAGGTGGCGCTTGACGCTGGCCTGGTTCATGCGCAGGGTCAGGCCCTTGTTCAGGGCGTTGCCGATCGGGACCGCGTTGAAGGTCGGGCCATACACGCCGACGATCGAGACGTTGCCACCCTTGCGCACCGAGTTGATGCACCAGTGCAGCACGGTGGCGGCGCCGGCCTGCATCATGGTCCAGCGGCCGGTGATCGTCTGCATGGCGCTGCCCGAGGCTTCGCAGCCGACCGCGTCGATGCAGACGTCGGCGCCCAGCCAGTCGGTCATCTTCTTGATGTGCAGGGCCATGTCCTGCACTTCCTTGAAGTTGACCACCTCGCATTGGGCGTAGCGCTTGACGAACTCGAGGCGGTATTCGACGTGGTCGACCACGATCACGCGCCCCGCCCCCATCAGCCAGGCCGATTTGGCGGCGAAGATGCCCACCGGGCCGGCGCCGAACACGACCACCGTGTCGCCCTCCTTGATGTCCCCCATCTCGGCCGCCTGGTAGCCGGTCGGCACCGCATCGGTGAGCAGCACGGCGTCGTCGTCATGGATGTCGTCGGGGATCACCATCGGGCCGACGTCGGCCATCGGCACGCGCACGAGTTCGGCCTGGCCGCCGTCGTAGCCGCCCGCCGTGTGCGAGTAGCCGTAGATGCCGCCCACGGCGGTGGCCTGCGGATTCGTGTTGTGGCAATTTCCGTACAGCTCGCGGTCGCAGAAGAAGCAGGATCCGCAGAACAGGTTGAACGGCACCAGCACCTTCTGGCCGACCTTCAGGTGCTGGACTCCGGAGCCGACCTCTTCCACCACGCCGATGAACTCGTGGCCGAAGGTGTGGCCGACGCGGGTGTCGGGCACCAGGCCATGGTACAGGTGCAGGTCCGATCCGCAGATGCAGGAACGGGTGACGCGCACGATGGCGTCGCCCGGGTGCTCGATGACGGGGTCGGGCTTGTGTTCGGCACGGACACGGTATGGCCCGCGGTAGTTCATTGCCAGCATAGCTCCTCCTCGGTTTCACAACGTTATACAAAGGGCGCCCGCCATGAAAGGCGGGCTGACGTGGAAACGTTATGTCAAAAAACCATGGAAGGCGATACGCGCACGGAAACGTACGGGGCCTTTTTACCGGGTTTTCCCCGATGTGGAGCCCCTGCGGCGCCCAGTCCTACAACAGCGCCTACAGTTGGCGCGCCTCGAAGGTATTGCACTGCTCGACCTGGCCGCTCTCCAGGCCGCGGGTGAACCAGCGCACCCGCTGGGCCGAGCTGCCGTGGGTGAAGGAGTCCGGCACCACCGTGCCCTGGGACTGGCGCTGCAGGGCGTCGTCGCCGATCGCGGTCGCCGCGGCCAGCGCGGTTTCCACGTCGCCCGCTTCCAGGATCTGCTCGCGCTGGTTGGTGCGGTTGGCCCAGACGCCGGCGAAGCAGTCGGCCTGCAGTTCCAGGCGCACCGACAGGGCATTGCCTTCGCGCTCGGAGGTGCGCTGCCGGGCGTTGTGCACCTGGTCGGACACGCCGAGCAGGTTCTGCACGTGGTGGCCGACTTCGTGGGCGATGACGTAGGCCTGGGCGAATTCGCCGGCGACGTTGAAGCGCTGCTGCATCAGGCGGAAGAAGCCCAGGTCGATGTAGACGGTGCTGTCGGCCGGGCAATAGAAGGGACCGGTGGCGCTGCGGCCCGTGCCGCAACCGGTATTGGTGGCGTTCTCGAACAGCACCAGGCGCGCCGGCCGGTATTGCGCGCCCTGGCTGGCGAAGATCTGCGACCAGGCGTCCTCGGTATAGGCCAGTGTGGTGCGCACGAACTGGGTTTCGCGGTCGTTCGCGGGTGCGCGTTGGGAGCCACCACCGGGCGCCTGTTGCACCGGAACCGGCCCGCCGCCTCCGCCCAGCAGGGCCAGGATGGTGCCGGGATCGACGCCGAAGATGGCGCCGCCGACCAGGGCGATGACCAGGGTGCCGATGCCGACCGTGCGTCCACCGAATCCTCCGAAGCCGCCGCCACCGCCGCGGCGGTCTTCCACGTTGTCGCTCTGTCGATCGCCTTCCCATTTCATGGCCTGCCCTCCTCCTTCGTGCTCCTCAGCGTCCGGGCGGACGCTTCAGCGTCGTGATGTCCATGCGCTCGCGCGCATCCTTGGTGCGGAATTCGTCCTGCGCGTCCAGGTGGGCGCGCGCCTCGTCGTGCAATGCGCGCTCCTGCCGTTCGCGCTCGAGTTCGCGGGCGATGCGCCCAGATGCGCCATTCCCGCCGTCCGTGTTCGACATGGTGCTCTCCCCCCTTGTTTTATATGGACTGCTGTCGAAGCCAGTATGGTCGTGCCCCGGTCTTCGGTATGTTCGAATATTCACATAGCGCCGGAAATTTCCAGCTACCAAGCTGCACATCCATGGTTCGCTGGCGCACAGTGAGCGGGGGCGCTGCGTGCGACCCTAGCAGCATGACGACTTCCCACGCCACCGCCCTGCTCGCGCTCGGCCATTATCTACGCGAACACGGTTACCGCTGCATGACGGTGACCCCATCGACCCATCGCCGCATCAACCGCCGGCCGGGAAACGAGCGCGCCGCCGACCTGCGCGGCATCTTCGGCTGGAGCCGGCCCTTCGCGGAAAGCGACGTGGCGCCGGAGCTGCTGGACCTGATGCGTGAAGCCCGCATCCTGGAGCGCGACGGCCAGCTGTGGCGCTCTGCGCTGCGCGCCTCGACCCTGCCCGTCTATCACGATGAACTGCTGGTGTTCCACTCGGCCTACCCCACGGACGACGATGACTCGGTGTTCTTCGGCCCCGACACCTACCGCTTCGTGGGCACCATGGCGCGCGCCTTTCCCTGGCTGGGCTCGGGCCCCTCGCGGGCGATCGACATCGGCTGCGGCGGGGGCGCGGGTGCGCTCGCCATCGCGAAGGCTTTCCCGCACGCCGAGGTGGTGGGGGCCGACATCAATACCCGCGCCCTGGCCCTGAGCATCGTGAACGCGCGCCTGGCGGGCCTGGACAACTTCACGGCCGCCCGCAGCGACCTGTTCGACGGCGTGGAAGGCGACTTCGACCTGGTGGTCTCGAACCCGCCCTATGTGCTCGATCCAAGCGAACTGCCCTACCGCCACGGCGGCGGCATGCACGGCGCCGAGCTGTCGGTGCGCATCGTCGAGGAAAGCCTGGCGCGCCTGCGCCGCGGCGGCAGCCTGATGCTGTACACGGGCGTGGCGATCACCGGCGCCCATGACCAGTTCCTCGACGCGATCAAGCCGAAGCTGGACGCCCTGTGCGACCAGTGGAGCTACGACGAGCTCGATCCGGACATCTTCGGCGGCCAGCTGGGCGAGCCTGGCTACGAGGACGTGGAGCGGATCGCGGCGGTATGGCTGCATGCGATCCGGCGCTAGAATGCGGGCATGACACGCGCATCCCTCGCCTTCCTGCTGTTCTCCCTGTGCGGCGGCGCCCTCGCCGCGCCCTCCTACGAAGCCCAGTGCCAGGCATTGGGCAAGACGGTCTATCCGGCTGCCGAACCGGGCGGGCTGGCCGGCTGCTCCGCAGTCAAGCTGTACTACGGGATCGGCATGCCCGTCGATCATGCGCTCGCCAGGCAGTGCGCCCTCGCTGCTTCGGGCAACGACCAGCCTTTCCGCGAGGACCGCGGCGTCCTGATGATGCTCTATGCGAACGGCCAGGGCGTGGCGCGCGACTTCACCCTCGCACGCAAGGCGGCCTGCGAAGCGGGCGGCGCGCCGGCGGAAGTCGCGGGCCGGCTGGAACACCTGGCCGAGATGGAAGCGGGCAGGAGCAAAGGGCCGATCGACGTCTGCGACGACGCCACCAGCGGCTATATGGGCGGCTGGTGCGCCTCGGTCGCGAACCAGCTCAAGGAGCAGAAACGCGGCGCCGGTTTCGCGAACTTGACTTCGCCCTGGAGCGCCCGGGAAAAGCAGGCCTTCTCCAGCCTGGAGAACCGCGCGAGCGCTTTCTTCGACCTGCGCAGCGTGGAAGAGGTCGACCTGAGCGGCACGGCGCGCGCCGCCTTCACGATCGAGGAAGAGGCCCGCCAGCGCGAGGACTTCCGGCTTGCGGTCGCCGCCTTCGAGAAGGGAGCACTACCGCGCGACAGTGATGCCGAGTTCGCCCGTCTGGACGCGCGGCTCAATGCCGTCTACCGGCAACTGAAGGCCCTGCCGGAGCCGCGCTTCGGCACCATTCGCTTCGAGGGCATCCAGCGGACCCAGCGCGCCTGGCTGGCCTACCGCGACGCCTGGATCGCCTTCGGCAAGGTCAAGTACCCACAGGTGGCGCCGAACGCCTGGCGCGCGTGGTCCACGCGCAAGCGCATCGCGATGCTCGAGGGCTTGCACGAACAACTGCGCTAGCGGGAACACGGCGCCCGGGGCGCTGTCCAAACGGGCAATCGATGGTCTTCCTTCGCTGCCCTCTTCCTGGACAAGCCCGTGCTGCGCCAAGCCTTCGCGCCGGTGTCGGCGGCGCTCCTGCTCCTGCTGGCGCTGTTCCAGCCCCTGCCTGCGCGCGGCGCGCCCGCCGTCGGCCTGCTTACCATCGACGGCGCCCTCGGCCCGGCCACCGCCGACCACGTGGTGCGCAGCATCGCCGCCTCCACCGCGCGCGGCGACCAGCTCCTGATCCTGCGGATGGACACGCCGGGCGGCCTCGACACCTCGATGCGCGCCGTGATCAAGGCCATCCTGGCGTCAAGAATTCCCGTCGTGGCCTGGGTCGCGCCCAGCGGGGCGCGCGCCGCCAGCGCCGGCACCTACCTGCTCTACGCGAGCCACGTCGCCGCCATGGCGCCGGGCACGAATGTGGGCGCGGCCACGCCGGTCGAGATCGGCCTGTCCCCGCCCCAGGAGGCCGGCAGGAAGGCGCCCGGCGGCGACGGCCAGGACAGCGCGTCCGCCATGCGCAGCAAGGCGCTCAACGACGCCGCCGCCTACCTGCGCAGCCTGGCCCAGCTGCGCGGCCGCAACGCCGACTGGGCCGAGCGGGCCGTGCGCGAGTCGCTCAGCATCAGCGCCGACGAAGCGCTGCGCCTGCGGGTAGCCGACCTCGTCGCGCCGGACGTGGCGAGCCTGCTCGAACAGCTGGACGGCCGCAAGGTGGCGGTGCTGGGGCAGGAACGCATTCTGGCGACCCGGGGCGCGCATGTCGTCGAATTCGTCCCCGACTGGCGCACCGACGCTTTGGCCGCGCTCACCAATCCCAGCGTGGCCCTGCTCCTGATGACCATCGGGATCTATGGCTTGGTGTTCGAGTTCATGAACCCGGGCGCCGTGGCCCCGGGCGTGATCGGCGGGATCTGCCTGCTGCTGGGACTCTACGCCCTGCAGCTGCTGCCTGTGAACTACGCGGGCCTGGCCCTGATCGCCCTCGGCCTCGTGTTCATGGGGATGGAAGCCTTCCTGCCCAGCTTCGGCATCCTCGGCCTGGGCGGCATCGCGGCCTTCATCGCCGGCGCCCTCATGCTGATCGATACCGAACTGCCCGGCTACGGCATTCCGCTGGGCCTGCTCGTCCCGCTCGCCGTCGCCAGCGCCCTGCTGCTGTTCGCCACCGCCCGCCTCGCGCTGCGGACGCGCCGCCGTCCCGTGACCAGCGGCGCGGCCGGCCTGGTCGGGCTTCTTGCCACCGTGGAGCGCGTCGGCCAGCTGCGCGGGCACGAAGCCTGGGTGCGGGTCGAGGGAGAACTATGGCGCGCCGTCAGCAGCGCCGTGCTGCGCCCCGAACAGACGGTGCGGGTGGTCGGGCGCAGCGGCCTGACCCTGGAAGTGGTGCCCGCGAATGGAAAGGACAGCCCATGATTCCCGGACTCGGCCTCGGTTTGGGGGCCCTGCTCTTCCTGCTGCTGGCCCTGCTCGTATCGGCGATCCGCATCCTGCGCGAATACGAGCGCGGCGTGGTGTTCCAGCTGGGGCGCTTCTGGGGCGTGAAGGGGCCGGGCCTGGTGATCATCATCCCGGTGCTGCAGCAGATGGTGCGGGTCGACCTGCGCACCGTGGTGCTCGACGTGCCGACCCAGGACGTGATCTCGCGGGACAACGTGTCGGTGAAGGTCAATGCCGTGATCTACTTCCGCGTGGTCGACCCGGAGCGCGCCATCATCCAGGTGGCGAACTTCCTGGAAGCGACCAGCCAGCTGGCCCAGACCACCCTGCGTTCCGTGCTCGGCAAGCACGAACTGGACGAGATGCTGGCCGAGCGCGAGCGCCTCAACCTCGACATCCAGCAGGTCCTGGACGCCCAGACCGACGCCTGGGGCATCAAGGTGGCGAACGTCGAGATCAAGCACGTCGACCTCGACGAATCCATGATCCGCGCGATCGCCCGGCAGGCCGAGGCCGAACGCGAGCGCCGCGCCAAGGTGATCCACGCGGAGGGCGAGCTGCAGGCTTCCGAAAAGCTGCAGCAGGCCGCTTTCGTGCTGGCCCGGCAGCCCGGCGCCATGCAGCTGCGCACCCTGCAGACCCTCGGCAGCATCGCCGGCGACAAGTCCTCGACCATCGTGTTCCCGCTGCCGATGGACGTGCTGGCGGGCCTCACGCTCCCGCCGCGCAAGGATGGGGCCTGATCAGGGGACCGTGAGCACGGTGTCCCACAGGCGGCCGGCGAGGACGTCGACCAGGTCGGCGGTGTAGTCCACGGGGGGCGACTGGATCGCCATCACCCGCCAGACCTGCCCGTCCATCAGCACCAGGCGGACCTGGATGCGGGTTGCGTCGTCGCGGCGCTTGCCGGACGCGGTCCAGGACGGCATGCCGCGGAATGTGCCGAAGCTCCCGGCCGGCACCTTGAAGCTGTCCGAGACCGTATCGGTCCAGGCGCGCGCATATTCCGGCAGGCTCATGTCGCCCGCATCCTCGCTCGAGAGGATCACCACCGCATGCTCGCTGTACTGCGTGAACTGGTGCAGCACCGTGCCGTCGTCCGCCTCGGTCTGCTGGTAGCCCCACTGCGGTGCGACGCTGACGGTGCGCCCGGTTCCCGGGTTAGTCCACTGGAAGGAAGGCCCGGCGTTGCGGGCGGCGGTCTTGCGCGTATCCTCGCGGTCCCAGTGCTCGAGGGCGACCATCGCGGCGAACAGCACGAGGAAGGCGGCGAAGAAGCCCGCCCGCCTGATCCAGCCGATCGGCCGCGCCCGCACCCGGAAGCTGTCCTCGTCATAGCTGGCCTGCTCGCCCTCCCTGAGCTTGCGGTACTGGCGCGCCATGGTGAGCAGGTTGATCAGGGGCAGGCCGAGACCGAAGCCGGCGACCCACACGCCCAGGTTGCGCCTGCATAGCTGGAAGAAGCCCGGCGTGCGGCCGTCGACCAGACCGACCCGCATCCCGAGCAGGGCCTTGCCGGGCGTGTTGCCCAGCGCTGCCATCAGGCCGGCATCGAACAGCAGGGCCAGCGGCACGCAAGCCAGGCCGAACAGCTTTCCACCGATGGGCGACTCCAGCCAGCGCAGGAGGTCGGCGGACACCTGGCCGAACACGAAGCCGCCGAGGAAGCCGATCAGCACGACCTCCCACCACAGGTCGAACAGGCGGGCAAACCAGCGCCGCCACGGCCCGGCGAGCGGCAGGGCCGGCGCTTCATCGCCGGACGCCGGCGCGGTCTTCTCCAGGACGATCGCGTCCTCGTGCTGCAACTGCTGTTCCATACCTTCTCCTGATGCGCACCTGCGCCATGCATACGTGGCGCTCGTGCTCAGCAGTATATCGGGTGGTTACTGGCCGATTCTCACGAATGGTCACAGGCACGGCACGATCAGAGGTACTTGAGCCAGGCAAGATCGCGCCGCCGCGCCTTGAGCGTGGCGAAGGCCTGCACCGCAGGGAACAGGGCGGCGCTCAAGAGCAGCGCCAGCGCCCAGACCGGCCATACCGCCTCGAAGCGCGCCATGCCGGTTGCCGACATGGCGGCGTGGAGCAGCTGCAGCGCGTAGAGGTGCAGGATGTAGAAGAACATCGGCGCCGAACCGAGCACCGACAGTTTCCCGGCAAGCAGGCCGTGGCGGCGCTCCAGCAGCGCCAGCAGGAGCAGGCCGATTGCGAGCGTCAGGGCCGTGAACAGCAGCGAAGGCGGGTATTTCGTCACGTTGAAGAAGCTCATCACGGTCTCCTGCGCGGTCGCGCCGGCCACCCAGGGACGGTCGCCGTAGACGTTCAGGCCGCGCAGCATGGCGAAGCCGCCGAGCAGGCCGGCCGCCCAGGCCAGCAGGCGGCGCCGGCGCGCGGCCGCAGGGAAGCCGGCGCCGAACCAGGGGCCGCAGGCATAGCCCAGGCAGATGATGCCGATCCAGGGCAGCACCGGGTAGGAGGTGCGCACGCGCAGGGAATCCGTGATGTCCAGCCAGCCGCGGTCGTGCAGCACCGCCCAGAGGCCGTGCAGCGGATGGCCGGGGGCGAAGTGCAGCCCATCGAAGAGGTTGTGGCCGGCCACGATCGCCAGCCCGATCGCCACCAGGGCCGCGCGCGGCAGGCGCACCAGGCAGGCCAGGGCCAGCATTGACAGGCCGATCGCCCAGATCACCTGCAGGTAGATGAGCTGCGGCGGAAAGGCGCCGGTCCAGGCGAAGTTGATCACGGTGAGTTCCAGCGCAACCAGGAAGAGGCCGCGTTTGGCGAGGAAGGACGCGGCGCCGCCCTGTCCCTGGCGTGCGGCGTAGAGGAAGGCCGACAGGCCGGTCAGGAAGACGAAGACCGGCGCGCACAGGTGGGCCAGGAGACGCGAGGCGAACAGCGCGGGCGGGGTGGTGGCGACATCCATCGGGTCGCCGACCTGCAGGTGCAGCAGGAAGGTTTCGCGTACATGGTCGACCAGCATGAAGACCATGACGAGGCCGCGCAGGGCGTCGATGCCGGGGATGCGCTGGCGCGCGGGAAGAAGCGATGGTGCGTGCATGCGTGAGGCGAAAGAAGCAAAAGCCGAAGCATACCTCTTTCGGCATTAATTGAGAACAACTTATCATTATCGTTGTCATCTAAATGATAATGCCATATCATTAATGCACAGCCGGCCCCTGCCGCCCTTGCACCAACAAATAAGGTTCTCCAAGAAATGAAACGCAAGCTCCTCCCCGCCCTCCTCGCCACCCTCCTGCCGGCACAGGCCGCCTGGGCCGACGATCCGGTGATCGTCATGGGCGAGGTGCGCGTCAGCGCCCAGCGTGCCGGCGGGCCGCTGGCGAGCAATCGCGTGCTGACCTCGGTCGACGTGCTGGGCGCGGACAAGGTCGAGGACGAGAACGTGATGAACAGCTGGGAGCTGATCGGCCAGCTGCCCGGCATCCAGCTGACCGAGACCCGCATGGGCGCCGAGTCCGGCAAGGCGACCTTCCGCGCCTTCAACGGCGAAGGCTATATCAACGGCATCAAGGTGCTGATCGACGGCGTGCCGAGCAACGTCAACAGCGGCAACCAGCGCTTCATCGACATGATCTTCCCGCTCGAAGTCGACTACATCGAGGTCGTGCGCGGCACGAACGACCCGCGCTATGGCCTGCACAATATCGGCGGCAACATCAACTTCGGCACCCGCCAGGGCGGCAACTACACCGACGCCCGTTTCACCCTGGGCAGCTTCGACACCCGCGAAGTGCAGCTGGCGCTGGGGCGCGAATCGAAGGGCTTCGCCCAGAACTACTTCCTCGCGAAACAGGACTCCGACGAGTACCGCGGCAGCGGCTCGGATAAATATTCGCTGGGCGGCAAGTGGTTCCTGAGTTCCGCGGACAACAAGCTGCGTGGCGGCCTGGTGCTGCGCACCTACCGGCACGACGCCGGCGAGCCGGGCTTCCTGACCGCAAGCGAGCTGCGCGCCGACCGCCGCCAGTCGCCCCTGAAAAACGCCAACGACCGCAGCGAGCGCGAGATGCACCACGCCGGCGCCCACCTCGACTGGCAGATCACCCCGGATGCTTTCTGGAGCAACAAGCTCTACTTCAACAGCTACGAGGACGACCGCCGCGTCACCTTCACCAGCAACCCGGCCGGCACCGCCCCGCGCCAGCGCCGCATCTGGGACGAGGAGCAGACGGGTTTCATCTCTACCCTCACCTGGCGCCTGAACGACCGCATCACGCTGGATGGCGGCGCCAGCACCGAACGCCAGCGCAACGGCTACCAGCGCTACCGCTTCACCTATGCCCTGCCGACCGATTATTCGACGCCGGCCCAGACCCAGAACGACGAGCGCTACAGTTTCAACAACGTCGGCGCCTACCTGCAGGCCATTGTCCGCCTGGGCGACAAGTTCAAGCTGGTGCCGGGCCTGCGCGTGGACCGCTTCTCGGGCGAGAACCTGTTCCGCGCGACCGGCCAGCGCGCCCCGCTGCAGGACTACGGCACGATCCGCCAGCCCAAGCTGAGCATGGTGTACACGCCGATGGAGAACCTGAACGTCTACGCCAACTGGGGCCGAACGTTCCAGATGCTCACCGGCTCCGGCGCCCCCGCCTACCTGACGCCAGGCCAGGCCCGTTTCGCGCCGTCCATCAACACCGGCAAGGAATTGGGCGTGAAGTTCAAGCCGGCGCAAAAGACCGACCTGCGCCTGGCGGTGTGGCGCCAGGATGCGACGGATGAAGTGGCGAACATGCCGGCCACCGGCACCACCGTGGGCCTGGGCGAAACCCGGCGCGAGGGCGTGGACTTCCAGCTGTCGGGCCACATCGGCGACAACCTCGAGCTGTGGGTCTCGCATTCGCTGCAGAAGGCCGAGGTCACGCGCGCCTTCGCCGCCGACGGGGCTTCGCTCGCCGGCAAGGAAGTGTTCTCGACCCCGCGCCACATCAGCAATGCCGGACTCGAATACCGCGCGGGCGATGCCTGGCGCTTCGGCCTCCAGGGCCGGGCCCAGGGCGACTACTACATCGACAGCCCGAACACGGCCGGCAAGTACGGCGGCTTCGTCCTGTTCGACGCGAATGTGCGCTACCAGCTGTCGAAGCGCACCAGCATCGATTTCCAGCTCAAGAATCTCGCCGACCGCCAATACGAGTACGCCTGGTACGACAACTTCTTCTGGCCGGCGGGACAAGCCCAGCCCAGCTTCTCGTCGGGACCGGGCCGCGCCGCCTATCTCTCGCTCAACCTCAAGCTCTGATCCGGTCCCGGCGGGAGTGAACCTGCGGCGCGCGCCGCCAGAACCCGACGCATGTGATCAGGTCAAACACATGGCTGGCGCCACATGCACGGAGGATGCCATGATCAAGACCATCGTCGTCCACATCGACGGCAGCGCACGCCAGGACAGCCGGCTGTGCGCGGCCGCCCGCCTGGCCTGCGAGCACGAGGCCCACCTGGTCGGCAGCGCCTCCACCGGCATCTCCTGGGTGGACGTGGCCCTGCTGGCCGGTTCGGTGGAGCCGCCGGTGCCGGTGGTCGATGTCGACGCCCTGCGCGCGACCGCGCGCCAGCGCCTGGAGGCCTTCACCACCCAGGCGGCGCGCCTCGGCGTGGCCTCGATCGAGGCGCGCCTGGCCGAAGAGGATGCCGCCTTCGGCCTGCTGCTGCAGTCGCGCTACGCCGACCTGCTGGTGCTGAGCCAGGATCCGGCCCAAGCCGGCAAGGGCGAGTCGACGCCGCGCGGCCTGCCCGCCCACCTGGCCCTGCACGGCGTGCGGCCGGTGCTGGTGGTGCCCGAGACCTACGGCGACGCGCCCATCGCCGGCACCGTCGTGGCCGGCTGGGACGGCAGCAGCCAGGCCCTGCGCGCCATCGACGCCGCCCTGCCCCTGCTGTGCCGCGCCGGCAGCGTCAAGCTGGTGCTGGTCAACCCGGACACCGCGACCGGCCTGCACGGCGAGGAGCCCGGCGCCGACCTGGCCCTCTATCTGGCGCGCCATGGCGTGCCGGTCGAGGTGATCGTGGAGCGCACCTCGGCTACGGTCGGCGCCACCCTGGTCCAGGTGGCGCGGGACAGCGGCGCCGGCCTGATCGTCGCCGGGGCCTACGGTCACAGCCGCTACCGCGAATGGGTGCTGGGCGGCGCCACCCGCGAGCTGCTGGAGCGCGCGCCGGTGCCGCTGCTGCTCGCCCACTGAAATGCCACGATGAACGTACGCAACGACGTCCCGCCCAGCGAGCAGCGGCGCGAAGCCAGCGCCTGGCAGGGCGGCATGCGCCCGCGCTACCCGGAGAGCCACGTCGAGCACGCCCACGTCGACCTGGCCCTGAACGCCTGGCTCGGGCGCCTGACCGCCAATATCTCGCCCGCCGCCCTGGCCGTCGCCTGGCAGGACTGGGCCGCCCACCTGATGCTGTCGCCGGCCAAGCAGATGGAGCTCGGCATCCAGGCCGCCGGCGACTGGGCCGAATGGTGGCGCTACTGCGCCGGCGCCATGCTCGGCAACGCCGGCGAAGCGGTGCATCCGCTGGCCCAGGACAAGCGCTTCGACGATCCCGCCTGGCACGCCTGGCCGTGGAACGGCGTCAGCCAGGGCTTCCTGCTGGCCCAGAAATGGTGGCACCGCGCGACCAGCGGCGTGCGCGGGGTCTCGCCCCACCATTCCGACGTTGTCACCTTCGTCGCGCGCCAGCTGCTCGACGGCATGGCGCCATCGAACTTCATGGCCAGCAATCCGGTGGCCCAGGGCGTCACGCTGGCCCGTGGCGGCGAAAACCTGCTGCACGGGAGCTTGCGCGCCCTCGCCGACCTGCGCCGCGGCCTGGCCGGCACGGGCGCGCCCGTCGCCTACCGGCCCGGACGCGATGTCGCCGTCACGCCGGGCACGGTGGTGATGAAGAACCGCCTCGTCGAACTGATCCGCTACGCGCCGCGAACCGCCCAGGTGCACGCGGCGCCGCTCTTGGTGGTGCCGGCCTGGATCATGAAGTACTACATCCTCGACCTCTCGCCACACAATTCCCTGGTGCGCTACCTGGTCGAGCGCGGCCACACGGTCTACATGATCTCCTGGAAGAACCCGGACGCCGAAGACCGCGATCTCTCGCTCGAGGACTACCGGGGCCTGGGCGTGATGGCCGCCCTCGACACCATCGCGGCGCAGACCGGCGCGCGGAAAATCAACGTCTGCGGCTATTGCCTCGGCGGCACCTTGCTGGCGATCGCCGCCGCCACCATGGCACGTGAGGGCGACACCCGCCTGGCCAGCCTGACCCTGCTGGCGGCCCAGGTCGACTTCACCGAGCCGGGCGAATTGTCCCTCTTCATCGACGACAGCCAGGTCGCCTTCCTGGAAGCCGTGATGTGGCAGCAGGGCTACCTCGACACGCGCCAGATGGCCGGCGCCTTCCAGCTGCTGCGCTCGAACGACCTGGTGTGGTCGCGGCGCCTGCGCCACTACCTGCTCGACATTCCCGACAAGGACAACGACCTGGCTTCCTGGAATGCGGACGCCACCCGCATGCCCTGCCGCATGCACTCGGAGTACCTGCACACCCTGTTCCTGAAAAACCGCTTGGCCAGCATGCGCTACATCGTCGAGGGCCGGCCGGTGGCGCTGACCGACATTCACGTGCCCGTCTTCGCGGTCGGCGCCATGACCGACCACGTGGCGCCCTGGCGTTCGGTGTACAAGATCATCCCGCTGTCGGACACCGAGGTCACCTTCCTCCTGACCTCGGGCGGCCACAATGCGGGCGTGGTGTCGCCGCCCGGCATGCCGAAGCGCAGCTATCAGGTCTCGCTGCATCCGCAGGACGGGCCCTACCAGGGGCCGGACGCCTGGCAGGCTGCGGCCGCCCTGCACGAGGGAAGCTGGTGGCCGGCCTGGGAAGCCTGGCTGGCGCGCCAGGCCGGTGCCCTGGTGGCGCCGCCGGCGCCAACGGCGGGCCCCGCGGCGCCCGGCGACTACGTGCTGCAAGCCTGAGCGTCCCAGTTTGCCAACGGAGTCAACGGAGTCAACGCCATGTTCCTCGAACGCGTCTGCATCGCCACCGATGGTTCCGACCTGGCGGTTCGGGCCGCCCAGATGGGCGCGCTGCTGGCGCGCTCGGGGGCCGGCCGTATCGTCGCCGTCTCGGTTGCGCAGCCCTCCTTTTCCCTGCCCGACGATGGCGCGGTGCCCGCGCTTGATGCGGTGCAGCGCGAATTCGAGCGCGCACACCGGGCGGCGCTCGCCCACGTCGCCACCATCGAGCGCATCGCCCATGCCGGCGGCGTCAGCTGCGACAGCGCGACGCCGCTGGCGTCCAGTCCGGGGCCCGAGATCGTCCGGCTGGCGCAGGCGCATGGCTGCGACCTGATCGTGATGGGCACGCACGGGCCCAACGATGCCAATCGCCTGTTCGCCGGCAGCGTCGCGCAATACGTGCTGGCCAACTCGCCCATCCCGGTCCTGCTGCTGCGCGATCCGCGCGAAGCCGCGCCGCCGGACTTCGCCGAGGACACGGCCGCCTGAGCGCAGTCCGGCTTGCTGCTCAACGGGCCATCAGCACCGGCACCGTGGCGTCCCGCAGGACCTTGCGGGTGACCCCGCCCAGGAACAGTTCGCGGAACTGCGAGTGGCCATAACAGCCGATCACCAGCAAGTCATAGGCCTCGCGCCGGGCCAGTTCGAGCAGCGCCCGGCCACCGTCGATCGGGTGCGCGAGGACGAGCAGATCGGCCTGCACGTCGTGGCGCGCCAGGAAGGCGGCCAGGTCGGCCTGGTGTTGCGGATCGTCCAGTTCAAGGTCGCCATGCGGCCGGAACGAGACCACCGTGACGCGTACCGCGTGCCGCATCATGGGCAGCGCGGCCAGCAGCGCGCTGGACGCTTCCTGGCTGCCGTTCCAGCCCACCAGCACGTGGCGGCCCATGCCGTGGGCGAGCGGCGCGTTCGGCGTGACCAGTACCGGCCGGGCGCAGGTGAAGGCCACGTATTCGGGTATGCGCCCGATGGTGTCCTTCAATGCCTCGTCCGGGTCGTCCTGGCCGGCCACCACCAGGTCGGCGAAGCGCCCCATGCGCGCCAGTGCCTCGCTGGCCAGGTCGCAGACCAGCCGCTTCTCGAAGGACACCCCGGCCTCGGCCGCAAGCAGGCCGAAGCCCTCGAGGGCGCGCGCCGCGCTCGCATGCAGGGGCTCGAAGTAGCTGGCCTCCAGGCTGCCGGGCACGGCATGGTAACCGTGCGGGAAGACCTCGCGCGAGACGCCGGTGACGGCCAGGCCTACCAGGTGGGCCTCGTGTTCGCCGGCCAGGCGCGCGGCCAGGCGGATGCGCTGCGGGGCATGGCGCGATTCGTCCACGTGCACGACGATGGTCCTGTAGCTCATGGTGTCCTCCGTATCGACAGGGCGATGCCACGCTAGGCATGGTGCTGCTTGTGCGCCGGCCGCCGCGCATGCGCCCGCCCGCCGAGCGGGCCCGGCGCCCGGCCGCGGCGCAGCGCCAGCACCGTGCGGCGCGCCGTCGCCAGCACCCGGAGGCCGCAGAAGCGGTGCAGCGACAGCAGCTCCGGCAGGACGGCAAGCACCTCGCGCCCGATCTCGAGCTCGCCCGCCTCGATCCGTGGCACGGCATGGTGCAGCGCGTTCAGCAGCAGCGCATTGTCGCGGCGCTGCTCGCGCACGCCTGGAAAGCCGATCGCCTCCATCAGGGTCTCTTCCTTGCGGAAGGCCGCTTCGATGGCGGCGACCAGGTGGACGAAGGCGCTGGCGAAGCCGGCTTCCGGCACGCGCGCGGCGGCGCGGACCTGGACCAGCAGGGTAGTGCGCGCATGCGCCATCGCCCGCACGACGGTGTGCGGGCCCTGGATGCTGAGGGGCGACGAAACCATGTGAACACCTCTTCGGAAATGGCGGGCGGGACCGGGCCGGCGCGCTACCGCTGCCCGGGTTCGTGTGTTTGACTCAGGTCAAATCGCCAGGTTCGTCCTGCGCGGGCGTGCCGCCAGCCGCTTGCGCAGCTCGAGGCCGCACAGGGCCAGCAGGGCCACGGCAATGCTGCCGGCCAGGGCCGCGGGCGCGGGCGGCGCCAGCAGCAGGACCTCCGCCGCGGCCGGCACATGGATGGCCACAGCCAGGAGGGCGATGGCGGCGCCGGCGATCGTCCAGAACACGGGGTTGGCGGCGCGCAGCGTGCGCATGAGGCCGTGGCGCTGGCGATTCGACAGCAGCAGCGACAGGCTGCACAGCACCAGCGCCGCGAAGGCGGCGGCGCGCGCCTGCGGTTCGGGCAGCCAGGACAAGCCCCAGCCGTACAGGGCCACGACCAGGGCCAGCACCCAGCCGCCCTGCAGTAGCGCATCGAGCGCCGCCGCGCGGCCGAACAGCGCCTCTCCCGGCGCGCGCGGGCCCCGCCGCATCAGGTCCGGCTCGGGCGGCTCGTTCTCGAAGGCCAGCGAGCAGGCGGGGTCGATCACCAGTTCCAGGAACACGATGTGCAGGGGGTACAGCATCACCGGCCAGCCCAGTAGCACGGGGAGCAGCGCCATGCCGGCGATCGGCACGTGCATCGCCATCACGAAGCACATCGACTTGCGCATATTGGCGAAGATCCGGCGCCCCGCCGCGATCGCCTCGACCAGCGAGGCGAAGCGGTCGTCGAGCAGGGTCAACTCGGCGGCCTCGCGCGCCACGTCGGTCCCGCGCAGGCCCATGGCGACCCCGACGTCGGCGGCCCGCAGGGCCGGGGCGTCGTTGACGCCGTCGCCCGTCATCGCCACCACGGCGCCGTCGCGCTGGAGCGCCTGGACGATGCGCAGCTTTTGCTGGGGCGCGATGCGCGCGCATATCGCCGCGTGGGCGAGCCGTCCCGCCAATGCGTCATCGTCGAGGGTGGCGATCTCGGCCCCGCCCAGCACCCCGCCCTGGCCGTCTTCGGCGCCGGCCAGCCCGGCCTGGCGCCCGATGGCGCGCGCGGTGCCGGGGTGGTCGCCGGTGATCATCACGATGCGCAACCCGGCCGCCCGGCAGGCCGCCACCGCATCGGGAATGTCCGCGCGCAGCGGATCGGCGAGAGCGACCAGGCCAAGCAGCTCAGGAGCGAAGCCGGCCGGGTCCGCCGGCCACGGTGCGGCAAGGCTTGATACGCGGGCGCGTGCCACCGCCAGCACACGCAGGCCGTCAGCCGCCATCCCGGCCGCCGCTTCCAGCGCCTCCCCGCGTGGCCCTGCATGACACATCGCCGCGACCGTCTCGGGCGCACCTTTCACTGCGACCAGCACGCTGCCGTCGCCGCAATCCCAGAGCTGCACCAGGGCCGGACGCTGCGGGGTCAGGCCATATTCGCGCAGCAGCCGCCAGCCCGCCGGCACGGCGCCGCCGTCCGCCAGGGCAACGCCCGCCAGGCGCCAGATCGCCGCCTCCATCGGATCGCTCCCGGGCGGGCGGCTGGCGCGCAGGGCGCAGGCCAGCAGCTCGCCCTGCTGCGCCGCCTCGTGCACTGCGCCGTCGCGCCACAGGCGCGCCACCGCCATGCGGTTCTCGGTCAGGGTGCCGGTCTTGTCGACGCACAGCACCGAGGTCGAGCCCAGGATCTCGATGGCCGCCAGGCGGCGCGTGAGCACCTGGCTTCGCGCCAGCCGCCAGGCGCCGAGCGCCGGGAACACCGTCAGAATGACGGGAAACTCTTCCGGCAGCATCGACATCGACAGGGCGATACCCGCGAGCAGCGCCTGCAGCGGCGCACTGCCTCGCGCGACCAGCAAGGCCACCAGCAGCACGCTGACGATGCCGCCGAGGATGGCGAAGCGCCGCGCCAGCGCCGCCGTTTCGCGCTGCAGGCGCCCGCGCGGCGGCGCGATCCGCCCGAGCGCCGCGCCGATGCGTCCGATCTCGCTGCGCGCGCCGGTGGCGCTCACGCGCGCCATGCCGTGTCCCTGCACCACCAGGGTCCCCGCATATACCCAGGGCAGATCTGGTCCGCCCGGTGCGCTCGGTGGCGCGCCCTGCGGCGCTTCCTGTTTCCCGACCGGCAGCGATTCGCCGGTCAGGAGCGATTCGTCCACCAGCATGCCGGCCGCCGCCAGCAGCAGGCCGTCGGCCGGGACCCGGTCTCCTTCGCCCAGTTCGACCAGGTCGCCTTCGACCAGCACGCTGGCCGGCAGGCGCTGCCTGCGTCCGTCGCGCCACACCAGCGCGGTGGGCGCCCCGAGTACGCGCAGGGCCTGCAACGCGCGCTCGGTGCGCCCTTCCTGGTACAGGGTCAAGCACAGCATCAGGACCACCATGCCGAACAGGAAGGCGCCCTCGAGCGGTTCGCCCAGCACGAGGTAGACCGCCGCGGCGCCGACCAGCAGCAGGTACATGGGTTCGCGTGCGGCATCGAGCGCGATGCGACGCCAGCGCCGCCCGCCGGCGTCAGGCAGGCTGTTGGGACCGTCGTTTGCCAGGCGCCGCGCCGCTTCGGCGCTGTCCAGGCCTTCGGGTGGCGGCGCGGCGTGATCTGCGCGCAACTCACCGTGCGGCGCGCCGGGAACCATCATTCACCTGCCGGGTGGGGCGCCAGCGCGACCCGGTCGCGCCCCCCGGCCTTGGCCCGGTACAGTGCGGCGTCGGCGGCGGCCAGCAGCGCGCCGAAGTCCGCATGCGCCGGGTCGAGTGCGGCCACCCCGAGGCTGATCGTGCAGGCTACCGCGCCGCCCGGTGTATCGAGCCGGATGGCGGCCACCGCCTGGCGCATGCGCTCGGCGCAGGCCAGCGCCTCCTCTTCCCCGGTCTCGGGCATCACGCAGACGAATTCCTCCCCGCCCACGCGGCCGAAGTAGTCGCTGGCGCGCAGCTGGGTGGAACAGGCGCGGCTCACCGCGCACAGCAGCGCGTCGCCCACCGCATGTCCCCAGCGGTCGTTGACGCGCTTGAAATAGTCGATGTCGAGCATGGCGATGGCGAGCGGCCGCCCGTATCTGCGGGCCAGCGCGAGGTCGTGCCCGGCCAGTTCGACGAGGTAGCCGCGCGCCAGCACGCCGCTCAGGCTGTCGTGGCGGGCGGTCCAGGCCAGCGCGCGCTCGGCAAGGAAATCGGCGCGCAGCAGGCGTCCCTGGAACAGCGCCACGGCGGCCACCAGGACCAGGACCAGGGCATACACCAGAGCGCAGCTGGCGAACACCGGCGGCGGCAGCACCTTGGCCCCCAGCAGCAGGAAGAGCAGCGCAGGCGGCAGCACGAGCCCGGCCAGGCGCCGCAGGCGCGGCTCGACCAGGGCCAGCGGAAACATCGCGCCCGTGATCGCCGGCATCGCCAGCACCAGGCCGCCCGGCAGCAGCGCGGAACTGCAGACCATGGCGCCGGCATGGGTGATATAGACCAGGGCGCAGCGCCAGGCGACCGGGAAGCGCCCGCCCCAGGCGAAGTAGCCGGGCGCGCCCAGCAGCACCAGCGACAGCCGCACCAGCACGGTGGTCGTGGCCAGCTCGTGAGCGATCCAGTAGTCCCAGGCGCCGAACAGCAGGACCCCGATCCCGAACACGATGCCGAGGGCGGGCAGCGCATCGGACAGGGTGCGGTCCAGCGCCAGGCCGAATTCGCGCTCGGCATCCGGGTCGAGCCTGCCGGCGAGCCGGTCGGCAAGCGCCCCGGGCCGCCAGCCGGCGCCGAAGGCACTGCCTTGCGGACGGTCCTGCCGCGCCGCCATGCGCAGGGTCGCGGCTCCCTTCCCGAAGCGCACCTGGCCGCCCGTTCAGGCCGGAGCCGTGGAATGGCGGCCCGCCCCGCCCTCTTCCAGCGGCGGCCGCAGCACCATCACGGGGGCCGGGGCATAGGCCAGCACGGCCTGGGTCACGCTGCCGGCCAGCAGGCGGCTCAGGCCGCGCCGGCCGTGCGAGCCCATGACGATCAGGTCGCAGCCATGCTCGCGCGCCGCCTCGCAGATGGCTTCGGCCGGGTCGAGCGCGCAACTTGCGACCGTGGTGCACGGGACAGCGGCCTGGCGGGCACGTCCGGCGACCGCCTTGGCGAATGCCTCCGCCTGCTGCGTCGCCAGGTCCATCTGCAGCCCCGGGTCCCAGGCGACGGCGCCTTCGAGCGACTGGAAGGCTGGCTGGGGAACGGCCACGGACAGGGCGACGATCTCGCTGCCGCAGGCGCGCGCGAACTCGATGGCGGCGTCGACGGCCCGTTCGGAGACGGGGGAACCGTCGGTCGGGACCAGGATGCGCCGGTACATGGCTGCTATCCGGTTAACGGTGCACCAGCACCGGAATCGCGCTGTGGACCAGCACCTTCTGGGTCTCGCTGCCCAGCAACAAACCCTTGATCCCGCGACGTCCATGCGAAGCCATCACGATCAGGTCGCACAGCTTGTCGCGCGCGGTGGCGATGATGGCCTCATAGGGCTCGTCCGACACGACCTGCACGACCGTGCAGGGAACGCCGGCGTCGCGCGCCACCGCGGCGGCCTGGTCCAGCAGGCGCTGGCCGGAGGCCCGGCTGGCGGCGAGGTATTCGTCGCGGGTCTGTTCCAGCATCTCGGCATTGGCAGTGAGGGCGTGGAATTCCGGCGTGGCCGTCATTGCGACCACTTCGGCCCCGATGCTGCGGGCGAAATCGACGCCGGATTGGATGGCGCGCTGGGACGCCACCGAGCCGTCGGTCGGCAGCAGGATGCGCTTGTACATGGCAAACCTCCAGGAGAGAAAACCGGCCGTGCCGGCAGATGGAATGGTGCGGATGCCTGGTTGGTGGGAGATTCGATTGCTTGCCCCCCAGTCTGTTCGGGTGGCCACACAATTTCTTTGATCGAGATCAAAAACGCCAGGAACGCGGGGCGCGTTCACGCGCTGCGCTCGCCCAGGCAGATGCCGAGCTCGCGCGCGGTGCGCACGGTGTCGCCGTCAACCGGCACGCGCCGGTTGCGCCCCGCCACCTCGGCGAGCGGCACGGTGGCGATGTCCTGGCCGCACAGCGCCACCATCACGCCCGACTCCTCGCGCGCCAGCGCCCGCACGGCGGCCGCGCCGAAACGCGAGGCGGCGACGCGGTCGAAGGCCGAGGGACTGCCGCCGCGCAGCAGGTGGCCCAGCACCACGCTGCGGCATTCCTTGTCGAGGCGCTCGGCCAGCCGGGCCTCGACCCAGGCGCCGATCCCGCCCAGGCGTTCGGCGTGGCCGGCGCCGGCCGCCGCCCGCACTTCCGGACGGCCGCCGAGGGGCTGCGCACCTTCGGCCGCCACCACGATGGCATGGCCGCGCCCCGCCGCCTGGCGCCGCGCGATGGCCTCGGCCACGGCGCCGATGTCGAAGGGGATCTCGGGCAGCAGGATCGCATGGGCGCCGCCGGCCAGGCCCGCATGCAGCGCGATCCAGCCGGCGTAGCGCCCCATCACCTCGACCACCATCACGCGGTGCTGGCTGTCGGCGGTACTGTGCAGGCGGTCGATGCAGGCGGTCGCGAAGCCGACCGCGGTGTCGAAGCCGAAGGTCTGGCTGGTGCGGTCGAGGTCGTTGTCGATGGTCTTGGGCACCCCGACCACGCGCAAGCCCTTGCCCTGCAGGCAGGCGGCGATCTCCATCGAGCTGTCGCCGCCGACCATCACCAGGGCATCGATACCGCTGGCGCGGAACAGGGCGAGCAGCTCGTCGCTGCGGTCGCGCGTCGCGGCGCCGCCTGGCTCCGGATAGCGCAGCGGATTGCCGCGGCTGGTGCTGCCGAGGATGGTGCCGCCCAGGTGGGCGATGCCGTGCACGGCCTCGGGCAGCAGGCGCAGCACCGGCTCGCCCAGGCAGCCTTCGGGCGCCAGCAGGCCGTTGAAGCCGTCACGGATGCCGCAGCACTCCCAGCCCAGGCGGCTCGACGCGAGCACGACCGCGCGGATGACGGCATTCAGGCCGGGCGCGTCGCCGCCGCCGGTCACGATGGCGATGCGCCGGATGGGCGTGTCCACGGCCGTTTATCGCGCCGGCGCCACGGCCTTACTGGACCGTGATCTGCTTCCTGGCGCCGCCCGGCTTCTTTGGCAAGGTCAGGTGCAGGACGCCGTCCAGGTACTTTGCCTCGGTCTTGTCGTCGTCGACTTCCTGCGGCAGGCTGAAGCTGCGGTACTGCGAACCGCTGTAGCGCTCGCTGTACACGGTGTCGCCGACGGCCTGTTCGTCCTGTCCCTGGATAGTTGCGCTGATCGACACGACGCTGCCCTCGACGGCGATCTTGATGTCTTCCTTTTTGAAACCCGGCATGTCCGCTTTCACCAGGTAAGCCTGGTCGGTCTCCTGCACGTCGATGCGGATCTGGCGCTCGGTATCGATGCCGCGCAGGGACTGGGCCATCGGGAAGTCGCGCATGAATTCCTCGATGCTGCGCAGGGGCGAGAGGCGCAGGGCCTCGCGGAAGGGGTCGAAGGGGGTCAGATTGTTGGCCATGATGTCCTCCTTGTCGGTTCTGGATAGCGACACGGACGGGAGGCGGCCGACAGCCATTCCGCCGTGCCTTTTCCATACTAGAAGCCGTTATTGGGGGCTGTATGAGCTAGATCAATGTGTGCAGACGGAACTTGACGTCGGTTTCAGGGTCGGTATGTACCGGTGTCGGCAAAAACAAAAAGGGCCCCGGTTGGGGCCCATTTCATTTTCTTGGCGGAGAGGGTGGGATTCGAACCCACGGTACGGTCACCCGTACGCCTGATTTCGAGTCAGGTACATTCGACCACTCTGCCACCTCTCCTAAATCGGTGCTGCGGTCGCTTGTCTGCGAGAGGCCGCATTATAGCGGCTGTAGGGCGTTTCGGGAAGGGAGAATTGGGGTGAAATAATATTTCATATGAGCATCTCGTTTGAAAGGATGTTTCAAGGTCGAAGTCAAAGTCAAAAGCAAAGGCAGGCTTTGCGGCTGCTCACGGGTGGGATTCGCCCACGTTCCGCGGGCCGCCCGTGCGCAAGTATGCGCACGGCTTCGAATCCCACGCGCAAGGCCCGAAGGGGCCTTGCTCCTCTCCGCCAAGAAAATGAAAAGGGCCCCGATTGGGGCCCTTTTCATTTTCTTGGCGGAGAGGGTGGGATTCGAACCCACGGTACGGTCACCCGTACGCCTGATTTCGAGTCAGGTACATTCGACCACTCTGCCACCTCTCCTGAATCGGTGCTGCGGTCGCTCGTATGCGAGAGACAAGATTATAGCGTCGCTCTTGTAAAAACGGAAGAGCAATTTAATCCCGTGTGGAAAAACTTGCTCTACCCAGCATCAGGCGGCGTTCAGGCGCTCCAGGCCGCCCATGTACGGGCGCAGCACTTCCGGAATCACGACCGAGCCGTCAGCCTGCTGGTAGTTCTCCAGCACGGCCACCAGCGTGCGGCCGACCGCCAGCCCCGAACCGTTCAGCGTATGCAGCAGTTCCGGCTTGCCGGCCGCATTGCGGAAACGCGCCTGCATGCGGCGCGCCTGGAAGGCTTCGCAGTTCGACAGCGAGGAGATCTCGCGGTAGGTGTTCTGCGCGGGCAGCCAGACCTCGAGGTCGTAGGTCTTGGCGGCCGAGAAGCCCATGTCGCCGGTGCACAGCTGCATGACGCGGTAAGGCAGGCCCAGCGAGGTCAGGATGAACTCGGCCTGGCCGACCATCTCTTCCAGCGCCGCGTAGGACTGCTCCGGATGCACGACCTGCACGAGCTCGACCTTGTCGAACTGGTGCTGGCGGATCATGCCGCGGGTGTCGCGGCCGTAGCTGCCGGCTTCCGAACGGAAGCACGGGGTGTGGGCGGTCATGCGGATCGGCAGTTCGTCCAGCGCCACGATCTCGTCGCGCACGACGTTGGTCAGCGACACTTCCGAGGTCGGGATCAGGTAGAAGTTCTCGCCCTCGCCTTCCGCGCCGCCCTTCTTCACCGAGAACAGGTCGGCTTCGAACTTCGGCAGCTGGCCGGTGCCGCGCAGCGAGTCGGCGTTGACCATGTAGGGGGTGTAGCACTCGGTGTAGCCGTGCTTGCCGGTGTGCGTGTCGAGCATGTACTGGGCGAGTGCGCGGTGCAGGCGCGCCATGCCGCCCTTCATCATCGAGAAGCGCGAACCGGTCAGCTTGGTCGCGGTGTCGAAGTCCAGGCCCAGCTTTTCGCCGATGTCGACGTGGTCCCTGACCTCGAAGTCGAAGCTCGGCGGGGTGCCCACCTTGCGCACTTCGACGTTGCCCGATTCGTCCGTGCCCTGCGGGGTGCTTTCGTGCGGCAGGTTCGGCACGGCTTCCATGAAGCGCGCCATCCTGGCCTGCACATCTGCCAGCAGCCCTTCGTTGGCCTTCAGTTCGTCGCCCAGGCCGGCCACTTCCGCCATCACGGCCGTGGTGTCCTCGCCCTTGCCCTTCATCATGCCGATCTGCTTGGACAGCGAGTTGCGCTTGCCCTGCAGTTCCTCGGTGCGCGTCTGGATCGCTTTGCGTTCGGCTTCGAGGGCGTTGAAGCCGGCCACGTCGAGCTGGAACTTGCGGGTCGCCAGGCGCGCGGCGACGTTGTCGATGTCTTTGCGGAGAAGTTGGATGTCAATCATGTCGGGGACGCTTGCGTATGTCGAAAACACAATTGTACCAAGCCGACAGACAATCCTAGCGAGATTCGGCAATGGGATTGCCCGGGTTCTTCGCCGGCCCGCTGTTGCCCTACTCCTGCATTACTTCAGGCCGGCCTTTTCCGCGACGCTCAGGCGCGGCGCCTTGACGACGACGACGTGCACGGTCGAGTCGATCAGGACGGCGGCTTCCTTCTGTGCGACTTCAACCGGACGCGAGGCGGCGGTGGCGTAGCTGGCGACCAGGCCCAGGGCGGCGGCGCTCAGGAAGATGGCTTCGAAGTTTTTGCGGATGTTCATGGTGTGCTCCTTTGGGTTCGTCAGGTGATTCGGTATGGTTGAACTTTACCGATCGCCCCGATCCATCGCCATCGACATGCGATGAAGCGCCAAAAACAGGGAGCAGAATGCGCAAAGCGCGGACCGGCCGCAGTCCGGATGCAAAACCCGGCGCGAACCGCGCATGATGCGTGCAGATGCCGGAAAAACGGCTCAGCCGCCCTTGTCGCCGGCCCCGGATTCGCCGCGTGCGTCCTCGTCGAGGCCGCGCAGGAAGGCCAGTTTCTCGGCCACCTTCGACTCGACGCCGCGCGGCACCGGCTGGTACCAGCCGGGCTCCGGCATCCCGTCGGGAAGGTAGGTTTCGCCGGCCGCATAGGCATGCGGCTCGTCGTGGGCGTAGCGGTAGGCGTGGCCGTAGCCGAGCTCCTTCATGAGCTTCGTCGGCGCATTGCGCAGGTGGACCGGCACCTCGCGCGACTTGTCCTTCTTGACAAAAGCCATGGCCGCGTTGAAGGCGTTGTAGCCGGCATTGCTCTTGGCCGCGATCGCCAGGTAGATGACGGCCTGGCCGAGGGCCAGCTCGCCTTCCGGGGAGCCGAGGCGCTCGTAGGTCGTGGCCGCGTCGTTGGCGATCTGGAGCGCCCGCGGGTCGGCCAGGCCGATGTCTTCCCAGGCCATGCGCACGATGCGGCGCGACAGGTACTTGGCGTCGGCGCCGCCATCGAGCATGCGGCACAGCCAGTACAGGGCCGCGTCCGGATGCGAGCCGCGCACCGATTTATGCAGGGCGGATATCTGGTCGTAGAAGTTGTCGCCGCCCTTGTCGAAGCGGCGCGCGTTCAGGGTCAGGGCGTTCTCGACGAAGTCCTTGGTGATACGGGTGACGCCCGAGGTATCGGCCGAGGTCTTGGTCTGCTCGAGCAGGTTCAGGAAGCGCCGCGCGTCGCCATCGGCGTAGCCGATCAGGGTGTCGACCGCGATCTCGTCGAAAGCCAGGTGCTGCAGCACCCGCTCCTGGGCGCGTTTCAACAACTGGCGCATCTCCTCGTCGCTCAAGGCCTTGAGCACATAGACCTGGGAGCGCGACAGCAGCGCCGAGTTGACTTCGAAAGAAGGGTTCTCGGTGGTCGCGCCGATCAGGGTCACGAGTCCGGACTCGACGAAAGGCAGCAGCGCATCCTGCTGCGATTTATTAAAGCGGTGGATCTCGTCGATGAACAGGATGGTGTGCTTGCCGCGCGCGAGGTACTGCTCCGCCTGTTCGACGGCGGCGCGGATGTCCTTCACGCCCGAGAGCACGGCCGACAGCGCGATGAACTCGCAGTCGAAGGCATGGGCGGTCAGGCGCGCCAGCGTGGTCTTGCCGACGCCCGGCGGGCCCCACAGGATCATGGAATGCGGCTTGCCCGACTTGAACACCAGGTTCAGGGGCTTGCCCGGGCCGAGCAGGTGGCTCTGGCCGATCACCTCGTCGATGGTGCGCGGGCGCAGGGCCTCCGCCAGCGGCGGGGCGGGTTCGGTCTTGAACAGGTCATCCATGACGCGCTCCCGGGAGGGTCGAGGTGCAGGCGGAATCGAACAAATGGTTGTGCATGCCGCTAGTGTAAACGATCGGAGCGGCGAAGAAGCCTGGCTGCTCGCGGACTACGCGGCACCCGTACGCGCCTTGTCGCACATTGCGGCTACGATGGCCGTTCGACAAAGAAGTTTTGCACAAATCTTTCTTGGGAGGTCATATGGCTGGCTATGCGCGTTTTGGGTGGATGATTCTTTGCTCGACGGTGGTCATGTTCGGCCTGATGTACCTGAACACCTATGAACTGGCCCATGTCCGCTTCAGCCAGACGCGGGCCTGGATGGCGCTCGTGATGGGCGCGGCGATGGCGGTAGTGATGCTTGCATTCATGCTGGGCATGTACCAGGACAAGCGGCGCAACGCCGCGATCTTCACGGGTGCGGTGTTTGTGTTCGGCCTGTCGCTGTGGCTCGTGCGCAGCCAGAGCACGGTCGACGACGCCGCCTATATGCGCGCCATGATTCCCCACCACTCGATCGCCATCATGACCAGCGAACGGGCCCGCATCCGCGATCCGAGGGTGCGCAAGCTGGCCGATACCATCATCGCTACCCAGCGCAAGGAGATCGCGGAAATGGAGGCGCTGATCGCCGACATCGAGCGCAGCGACACCAGGCGCTGACGGCGCCTGCGCCTACTGGCTGACCACGTCGGCGCCCTTCGGCACCGAGAAGGTGAACTGCTGGGCGCCCAGCGCCGGGTTGCGCTGGAAGTTGGTGAACTTCAGGACCGAGACTGCGCCGAACTGGTCCTTCAGTTCCATCGCGACCGGCACGCCGCCCTTCAGGCCGATGCCGATCTGTTCGAAGGTGGTGTCCTTGGTCTTGGGAACGGCGGTCAGCCATTCGGCGCCGTCACGCTCGCCCGCATCAAGAAGGGTGAAGTTCTTTTCCAGGTCGTTGGAGCCGAACAGGATGGCGGCCGGGGAAGAACCCAGGGCGTTGCCGAGTTTACGGGTGGTGACCTGGTTCAGGTCCTTGTCGTAGATGTAGAGGGTTTCGCCGTCGGCCTGCAAGAGCTGCTCGTAGGGCTTCTGGTAGGTCCAGATGAACTTGCCGGGGCGGGCGAAGACGAAGGTGCCGCTCGAGACCGGGGCGGCCTTGCCGGACTTGGACTTGCCGAGCTGTTGCTGGGTGAAGTCGCCCTTGGCGGATTTGGTGCTGGCGACAAAAGACTTGAACTGGTCGAGGGCGCTGGCGTGGGCGGCGCCGGAAAACGCAAGGGTGCTCGTTGCGATGAATGCTGCGATGACTTGGGGGGTGAATTTCATCTGTCTATTCCTCTTGTTGTGGTCCCCATCCGCTGCTTGAACGCGCGGACGGGAGACCCGTCCACCCTACAAAAGCGGACGCGGGTTATTCGGCGGCGGAGGTCGCGGGAACCAGGATGTCGCGGTTGCCGTTCGACTGCATCGGCGACACCAGGCCACTCTGCTCCATCTGCTCGATCAGGCGGGCGGCGCGGTTGTAGCCGATGCGCAGGTGGCGCTGGACCAGGGAGATCGAGGCCTTGCGGTTCTTGAGCACCACGGCCACGGCCTGGTCGTAGAGCGCGTCGGATTCGCCGCCGCCCTCGCCCGCCGGGATGCCGTCGGCATTGCCCTCTTCCAGCGTCCCGCCCTCCAGAATGCCTTCAATATAGTTCGGTTCACCGAGCGACTGGAGATGTTTTACAACTCGATGCACTTCGTCGTCCGACACGAAGGCCCCGTGCACGCGGATCGGCAGGCCGGTCCCCGGCGGCATGTAGAGCATGTCACCCATGCCCAGCAGGGTTTCCGCGCCCATCTGGTCGAGAATCGTGCGCGAGTCGATCTTTGAACTCACCTGGAAGGCGATGCGGGTCGGGATGTTCGCCTTGATCAGGCCCGTGATCACGTCCACCGACGGACGCTGGGTCGCCAGGATCAGGTGGATGCCGGCCGCACGCGCCTTCTGGGCGATACGGGCGATCAGCTCTTCCACCTTCTTGCCCACCACCATCATCAGGTCGGCCAGTTCGTCGATGATGATGACGATGGTCGGCAGTTTTTCCAGCGGCTCGGGCGAATCCGGGGTGATCGAGAACGGATTCGGGATGTGTTCTTCCCGTTTTGCCGCGTCAAGGATCTTGCCGTTGTAGCCGGCCAGGTTACGCACGCCGAGCTTCGACATCAGCTTGTAGCGGCGCTCCATCTCGTTGACCGCCCAGTTCAGCGCATGGCCGGCCTGGCGCATATCGGTCACGACCGGCGCCAGCAGGTGCGGAATGCCCTCGTACACCGACATCTCCAGCATCTTCGGGTCGATCAGGATCAGGCGCACGTCCGCAGGGTCGGCTTTATACAGCAGTGACAGGATGGTCGCGTTGATGCCGACCGACTTGCCGGAACCGGTGGTACCCGCCACCAGCAGGTGCGGCATCTTGGCCAGGTCCGCCACCACCGGCTTGCCGGCGATGTCCTTGCCCAGGGCGACCGTGAGGCTGGAGGCGCTGTCGCCGTAGACCTTGGAACCGAGGATCTCGGTCAGGCGCACGATCTGGCGCTTCGGATTCGGCAGCTCGAGCGCCATGTAGTTCTTGCCCGGGATGGTCTCGACCACGCGGATCGAGGTCAGGGACAGCGAACGCGCCAGGTCGCGCGCCAAGTTGACGATCTGGCTGCCCTTGACGCCGGTGGCCGGCTCGATCTCGTAGCGGGTGACGACCGGGCCCGGATAGGCGGCGACGACCTTGGCCTCGACGCCGAAGTCGGACAGCTTCTTCTCGATCAGGCGGCTGGTGAATTCCAGGGTCTCGATGGACACGGCTTCCTGGGCCGGCGGCGCCTCGTCGAGCAGGGCCAGCGGCGGCAGGCCGCCCTCGCCCGCCAGCTCGTGGAACAGCGGCGTCTGCATCTCTTTCTGGGCGCGCTCGGACTTCGGCACGCTGGTCATCTGCGGCTCGATCTTGAACGAGGGCGCGCTTGCCGCCACCGGCGAGGGCGTCGCAGCCGGCGCAATCACCGGTTCCATCATCGGCTCGCTCTTCGGTTCCGGGCGCGGCGTGCGCGGCGCCTCCAGCATCGGCTCGGCCTTGACGATCTGGGTCGGTTCGGGATGCTTCTCGGCGAATTTCTGGCGCTCGTGCACGACCAGCTCGTCGCGGGCCACCGCGGCCGCCTCGCCGCGCTTGCGGTCCTCATGGTCTTCCATGCGCAGGCGGAACCAGTCAAGGGTAGCTTCTACCGACTCGCCGATGCGCTCGGCCACGGCCAGCCAGGACACCTGGAAGAACAGCGAGAAGCCCAGGCCGAAGAGCAGCAGGAGCAGCAGGGTCGCGCCGGTGAAGCCGAAGGCGACGTGGGCCGAATGGCCGATCACCTGGCCCAGCACGCCGCCGGCCGCGCGCGGCAGCTCGACGTTCCAGGACCACATGCGCAGGTATTCCAGGCCCAGGCTGCCGGCAAACATGATGGCGAATCCGGTCCAGCGTACATACATCTCGCCCGTATGGCCCGGCTCCTCGGCGGGGGCCAGGCGGCCGGTCAGGCGGCGCCAGCCCTGCCAGACGCCGCGCAGGAAGATCACGCCCCACCACCAGGCGGAGAAGCCGAAGATGAAGAGCAGCAGGTCGGACAGCCAGGCGCCCGCCTTGCCGCCCAGGTTGGCGATCTTGGGGACGGCGTTGGCGTGGGACCAGCCCGGGTCGCCCTTGTTATAACTGATCAGGATCAGCACGAAATACAGGAAGGCGACGGCCATGGCGATCCAGCGCGCTTCCATGAGGAGGCGCGACAGCCGGCCCGGCAGGGGCTGGCGGGAGCGTACCGTCTGGGCGGTGCGGGTATATCCTGAGGTGCTTGCTTGGCTATTCTTGCTCATGCTGGGTGCTGCTTGAAGTAATCGCTAACGGCAATCCGCCCATTCTAAGCCATATACAGCTGGGCTGGCCTACGATTCATGCTCATCTGCATCATCGTCTATAATCTTGTGTTGCTCGCCTGTTGCATTCCAGGTCTTGATTCGGCGCAGGCCGCCCCCAGTTTCCGCTTGTTCATCCAATTACGATAGCCTCCCATGACGACTACCAAACACGCCAAAGTCCTGATTCTCGGTTCCGGTCCCGCCGGCTACAGCGCCGCCGTCTACGCCGCGCGCGCCAACCTGCAGCCGATGCTGGTGACCGGCGTCGAGCAAGGCGGCCAGCTGATGACCACGACCGACGTCGAGAACTGGCCGGGTGACCCGATGGGCGTGCAAGGTCCGGAACTGATGCAGCGCCTGCTGCAGCATGCGGAACGTTTCAATACCGACATCGTGTTCGACCACATCCACACGACCTACTTGAACGAAAAGCCGATCCGCCTGGTGGGCGATTCCGCCCAATACACCTGCGACGCCCTGATCATCGCCACCGGCGCCTCGGCCCAGTACCTCGGCCTGCCTTCGGAACAGGCGTTCATGGGTAAAGGTGTGTCCGCCTGTGCGACCTGCGACGGTTTCTTCTACCGCAACCAGGAAGTGGCGGTCATCGGCGGCGGCAATACCGCGGTCGAGGAAGCCCTGTATCTGGCCGGCATCGCCTCGAAGGTCACCCTGATCCACCGCCGCGACAAGTTCCGCGCCGAGCCGATCCTGGTCGACCGCCTGATGCACAAGGTCAGTGAAGGCAAGATCGTGCTGGAGCTGAACCACACGCTGGACGAAGTCCTGGGCGACGACAGCGGCGTGACCGGCCTGCGCATCAAGTCGACCGATACCGGCGCATCCAAGGACCTGACCGTGCACGGCCTGTTCGTGGCGATCGGCCACAAGCCGAACACCGGCATCTTCGAAGGCCAGCTCGAGATGCACAACGGCTACATCAAGACCCGTTCGGGCCTTGAGGGCATGGCGACCGCCACCAGCGTGCCGGGTGTGTTCGCGGCCGGCGACGTGCAGGACCACGTCTACCGCCAGGCCATCACCAGCTCGGGCACCGGCTGCATGGCCGCGCTCGACGCGCAGCGCTACCTGGAAGCGCTGGAAGACGATCCGAAGTAAAGGAGTAGCGGTACGATGGCGGGCATGAAGGACTTTTCCGAGCTGAAGGGCTTGCGCGACAAGCTCAAGGAAGACGAGCGCCTGCGCGCCATCGAACAGGCCGAACGCGAAAAGCGCGAGCGGATTGCGAAGGAACGCGCCGTGGAATTCCGCGGCGCGATGGAAGGCGTGCACAAGCTGCCCGAGTCGGACCGCTACGTCTACCGCCCGGTCTACGTGGCCTCCGAGCGCAGCTTCCAGGACCGCAAACCCCTCACCGAGGAAGAGGAAACCGAAGCGGTGCTGCGCGAGTCGCTGTCCGACCTCTTCGACGTCGACGGCCTGCTCGACGAAGATCCATCGCTGAGCTACGCCCAGCCGGGCGTCGGCCCCGACGTGGTGCGCAAGATGCGCAAGCGCCACTGGCCAGTCCAGGACGAACTGGACCTGCACGGCATGAACCGCGACGAGGCGCGCGACGCCGTCACCGATTTCCTGGCCCGCGCGAATCGCCGCGGCGTGCGCTGCGTGCGCATCGTCCATGGCATCGGCTACGGCTCGCCGAAGGGCCAGCCGGTGCTCCGTGGAATCGTGCACAGCTGGCTGGTGCAGAAGAGTGAGGTGGTGGCCTTCTGCGTGGCCGGCAAGAAGGATGGCGGCCACGGCGCCCTGATCGTCCTGCTGCGCCCCGCCCTCGTCGATTGAATGCTTCGAGCGCAAACGTAAATGTTGCGTCGGGCAACAGGCATTCCATGTAAAATATGCAGCGCCGGTATTTGCCGGAATTGACGAGAAAGGGCGGCGCGTGAAGGGTACCACCGTGATTCCAATGGAGCACGGCCGCCAGGTCGACTTGCTGAACTGTGCGGACGAGCCCATCCACATCCCCGGTTCGATCCAACCCCACGGCGCCCTCCTGTTCTTCAACGATGCCGGCCTGCTCGAAGGCTGGAGCGCGAATGCCGCCTCCATGCTCGGCCTCGAGCTCACCCTCGGCCTCCCCTACGCCTCCCTCGCCCTGCCGCCCGCGGCGCTGGAACTCCTGATCGACTACATCGGCCCGGGCGAGCGCGAAGTGACGCCCTCGATGGTGCCGGTTTCCCTGGGCGGCGCCGACTACGACTGCATCGTGCATGCCGGCCTTGGCCGCGTGGTCGCCGAATTCGAGCAGCGCGAAGTCGGCGCCGACGAGGTGACCCATTTCGCGCTCAAGGCCCATGCCTCGATCGACCGCCTGCGCCGCCAGAAGACCATCGAGGGCCTGCTTGCCAGCGCGGTCGACCAGATCCGCGACTTCACCGGCTTCGACCGGGTGATGGCCTACCGCTTCCGTCCCGACGACAGCGGCGACGTGGTGGCGGAAAGCCGGCGCGATAGTCTCGTGCCCTACCTCGGCCAGCGCTACCCGGCCTCAGACATCCCGGCCCAGGCGCGCCGCCTGTACATCCTGAACACCCTGCGCTCGATCATCGACGTGCAGTACGAGGCCGTGCCCCTGCTCGGCGCGCCGGAGGCGCTGCCGCTCGACATGAGCCACGCGGTGCTGCGCAGCGTCTCGCCGGTCCACATCGAATACCTGAAGAACATGGGCGTGGGCGCCTCGATGAGCGTCTCGATCGTCATCAACGGCCGCCTGTGGGGCCTGGTCGCCTGCCATCACATGTCGCGCAAGCTGGTCCCCTACTCGATCCGCATGGCGGCCGACGTGCTGGCCCAGGTGATGGCCTCGACCATCCACAGCATCGAATCGCGCCTCGAAACGGCGATGATCGAGCGCTCGGCCTCGACCCGCACCAAGCTGATCGAAGACCTGCTGCTGGAAGACGATCCGCTGGAAACCTTCGGCCGCTTCTCGGAGGCCATGCTGGCCGCGACGCAGGCCCAGGCCCAGGTCACCAGCTACTACGGCAAGCTGCGCGTGCACGGCGCCGACCTGCCGCCCGGCCTGGCCGAGGCCATCGTCGCCTCGCTCCCCGAGAACGGCCACGAACTGGTGGTGCGCGAGAAGCAGGGCGACTGGCCGGAGCCGGTGCGCGGCCAGCTGGGCAAGTGGGTAGGCCTGCTGGCCCTGCCCTTCGACCCGCCCGCGCACGGCTGGAACGTACTGCTGCGCCTCGAGCAGATCGAGCAGGTCGCCTGGGGCGGCCGTCCTGAAAAGACCACGGCCTTCGGCCCGCTGGGCGAGCGACTGACGCCGCGCGGCTCTTTTGACGCCTGGTACGAGACGGTGCGCGGCCATGCGCATCCCTGGGAATCGACCATTCTCTCCAACGCGCGCCTGACGCTGGCCGAACTGGTGCGCGTGATGACTTCGCGCCGCACCCAGACCGAGGCGACCCGCGCCCAGCTGCTGGCCATGCTGGGGCACGACCTGCGCGACCCGCTCCACTCGATCAATATGGCCGGCATGGTGCTGGAAAAAGGCAGCGCCCAGCCGACGCTGGGGAAGCGCATCCAGTCCTCCACCAGCCGCATGCAGCGCATGATCACCCAGGTGCTGGACATGAGCCGTATCGACGGCGGCCTGGGCCTGGGCGTGACGCTCGAACCCGTGAACCTGACGGAACTGGTGGAAGACCTGATCGACGAGGCGCGCATGGCCTACCCGGCCATTCCCTTCCAGCTGACCTGCGACGAACCGGCCATGGTGAACGCCGACAGCGGCCGCCTGGCGCAGGTGCTGTCCAACCTGCTGAGCAACGCGCGCCACCACGGCGAAGCCGGCAAGCCGGTGCGGGTGTGCGTGACCGTGCAGGGCAAGGAGGCGGTCGTCGACGTCAGCAACGCCGGCGCCCCGATTCCGCCGGAAGTCGCGGCCACGCTGTTCAATCCTTTCAAGCGCGCCTCCCTGAACAACCCGCGCAACCGCACGGGCATGGGGCTGGGCCTCTACATCGCGCAGCAGATCGTGCGCGAGCACCATGGCGAGATCGCGTATCGCCATGATGGCAGCGAGGTCATCTTCTCGGTACGACTCCCGCTCCTGTAGGGTGGTCGGCTTCGCCGACCGCGCGTTCAACCGGCCCATGCGGTTCGAAACGCGTCCTCACACCGCCACCGAAATTTGAACGCGTGGGCGGCGAAGCCGCCCACCCTACATGCGGATTGGCATGGTAGTCTAGCAACATCACGGGCTCCTCCTTACCGCATGACCCTCATCAAGTTCATCGAAATCATGGCGATCCTGGTCGGCGCCTTCTCGGGCTTCATCGAAGCCAGGCGCAAGCGCATGGACCTGGTCGGTGTCTTCACGGTGGCCTTCATCGCCGCATTCGGCGGCGGCACCCTGCGCGACATCCTGCTCGACCGCCGCCCCCTGTTCTGGGTCATCCACCAGGAATACGCGATCCTGATCTTCGTGCTGGCGCTGGTCGCCTCCCCGTTAATCCGCACCCTGCGCCAGATCGTCTCCGAACGCCTGATCGTGATCGCCGACGCCGTCGGCCTGGGCCTGTTCTCGATCGCCGGCACCTCGGCGGCCCTGGACGCCAACATGCCGATCTTCATCGCCTCGATGATGGGTGTGATCACCGGGATCTTCGGCGGCGTCCTGCGCGACATCGTCTGCAACGAGGTGCCGATGGTCTTCCGCGACGGGAAGCCCTACGCCATCTGCGCCTTCCTGGGCAACTGGATGTTCCTCCTGATGGGCAAGTACGGCGTCGAGCACGACTTCGCGCTGTGGTCGAGCGCCCTGTTCATCAGCGGCCTGCGCCTGCTGACGTGGAAGTTCGACCTGCGCATGGGACGCTAGTTCAGGCCGCTCACGCTGCCTTCCTTCGGGTAGGCGATCTCGTAGTCCATATCGAAGCGCGCCGTCTCGTTCGGCTTCAAGACGCGCTCCCATCCCATCAGGCCGCGGCGCTGCTGCCAGTCCTTCACCGTCGCCGCGGGGCTGAGCGCCACCTTCACCTGCACCTGGTCAGACTGGCTCACCGGCGTCGGCTCCAGCACCAGCACATCGATCGGCTGGCGGTGCAGGTTCGTGACTACGTAGCTGTCGGCGATACGGCGCTCGTTGTCGCGCTTGAACAGCCCCTTCTGGCCGGACTTCTCGTTGCGGTTCTCGACCGTCACGCGCACCAGCGGATCGCGTCCGAAGGCCATGGCGAAGCGCTCCTCCTCCTGCGGATTCCAGTGCAGGGAGCCGACATAGGCGCCATCACGGCGCAGCTGCACCTGGCCGGGCAGCCAGACGCCCTCGGGGCGCGGCGCATCGATCGTCAGGACCGCCAGGTCACGGTAGTAGCGCGGCGCGATGCGCACGCTCTGCCTGACCGGCATCGACTGGCGCGACAGCGCGACCGAGATCTCGCGGCCGTCCGAGGCCAGGTCGACCCGGGCCGGCACCTCGAATTCGGTGGTGAAGTTCCCTTGCGTCTCCAGCACCGGCGCGACGTAGTCGTCCGCCACCCTCGATCCGCTCACCGCCACCCGCTGCCTTGCCGAGGGCGCGGGCGGAGGTGGCGGCGCCGGCGCGGCCAGGTAGGATTGCGCGAGCTCCAGCTGTACCGGCGGCTGCCAGGTCAGCAGCCAGGGCGACGGATCGGGCGCATTGACCGACAGGCTCGGCTGGCCGGTCGACAGGCGCAGCTTCACGCGGCTCCAGTCCTCGCCGGTCTTCTGCGAAATCGTCGCCATCCGTTCAATGTCGAGCGTGGAAGCGTTCGAATCCAGCGAAGCGCGGTAGGCCGGCTTCCAGCCGGCGCGGTTGACCTGGTACGAAAGCACGATGCGGCCCGCCTGCTTCGCCGAGACGGCCACCGTCATCACGCGGCTCTCGCGGGTGCTGGCCTGGACCTTGGCCAGGTCGCGCTTGAAGACCTCGAGCTGCTTGGTTAAAGCGCGCTTTTTGACCTCGCCATCGTGCACGCGCTGCAGGGCGTCGCTCGCGCCCTTGCGGATCGCGTCCAGGGTGCCTGCCAGGGCCTTCGGATCGACGGGCGCGGGGCGGCCGGCCGCGTTGTCGGCGCCGCCCAGGCGTTCGAGGTAGCCCTGCACCACCTGCGCCGCCTTGGCTTCCGCGTCGATCACGGCGACCTGGTCTTCCAGCGCCTGGATCTTCGCTTCCAGCTCGGCCGCGCGCGGGCTCGGGTTATCGAGATTCCCCTGGTCGCGCGTCACCACCTGGCCGACCTGGATGCCCGGGTCGGCCTGCAGGCGCACCGTGTCGGTGTTGAAGTTGGCCAGCAGGCCGGTGATCTCGACCAGGGACGCGCCCGGAGCCACCTGCACCACGCGCTCCACCGTGGCGCTGCCGGGATAGAGCGTGACGCTCTGGATGGGCGCCTCGACGGCGTGGGACGGGAATGCGCCGAGCGCGAGGATGATGGGCCAGTGCTTGTTGAATGCCATTCGGTTCTCTGCGGTGAAAAGACGGATAGCCGCGAGATTAGCAGATGGCGGGCGTGGCAAAAGCCACCGAATGTCACTGGCCGGTCAGCAGACGCCCCAAGGCCTTGCGCAACTCTTCCTGCGTGTAGGGCTTGGCCAGGACGCTGATCGACAGCCCCTGCAGGCGCTCGGGCGCCACCACGTAGCCGCTGGCAAGCAGGATCGGCATGCCTGGGCGCAGCTCGCGCACCCGGCGCGCCAGGCCGATGCCGTCCATCGCGCCGGGCATGACCACATCCGAGAACAGCAGGTCGAAGGCGTCCAGGGGCTGCCGCAGCGCCTCTTGCGCGTCGCATGCGAGCGTGGTTCTGCAACCCAGGTTCTCGAGCAGGGTCAGGGTGGCGTCCGCGACTTCGGGGTCGTCCTCGACCAGCAGCACGCGCCTGCCCGCGACCGCGAGCGGCGCCACGTCGCTACTGCCTTCCTTGTCCGGCGCCACCGCAGCCTGGCTGCGCGGCAGCACGATCGACACCCTGGTGCCCTCGGGCGAGGTATCGATCCATGCAGTCCCGCCCGACTGCCTGGCGAAGCCATACACCTGGCTCAGGCCGAGCCCGGTGCCGGCGCCGACCGGCTTCGTCGTGAAGAAGGGATCGAAGGCCTGCGCTTCGACCTCGGGCGCCATGCCGGGACCGTTGTCGGCGACGGTGAGCCAGACGAATTCGCCGCGCAGCTCGGTCTCGCCGGCCTTCGGCGACGGCAGCGTGAGGTTGCAGGCGCCGATGGTCACGCTGCCGCCGCGCGGCAAGGCATCCTTGGCGTTCACGACCAGGTTCAAGAGCGCCACTTCGAGCTGGGTGGAATCGGCATCGGCCAGCCACAGGCCTGGCTCGATATCCAGGCTGAGCGGAATCTGCTCGCGCAGCGATTGCTGCAGCAGGTCGCGCATCTCTTCCAGCTGCCTGGCGATGTCGAGCGCGCCGCCGCTGAGCGCCTGGCGCCGGCCGAAAGCGAGCAGCTGGTGGGTCAACTTGGCGCCGCGCGAGGCGGCGCGCTGGATCGCGTGCAGGGCGCGCTGGAAGCGCTCGCCGCCCGGCTCCACCAGGGGCAACAGGGTGGTCGAACCCTGGATCACCTGCAGCAGGTTGTTGAAGTCGTGGGCCACGCCGCCCGTCAGGCGGCCGATCGCTTCCAGCTTGCGCGATTCGTTCAGGGCGCTTTCCACGCGCTTGCGGGTTTCCACTTCCGCATACAGTTCGGCGGTGCGCTCGAGCACGCGCTGCTCGAGCAGGCCGGCGGCGGCAGCCAGGGTCTGCATCTGCTCGCGCACCGTGAATTGCCAGGCGCGCGCGCGGCAGGCGGCGTCGAAGGCCGCGCGCAGCACGTTGGCGGGGCTGGGGCGCGCGAGCACCGTCAGGTTGGCGAACTGGCGCAGGAAAGCCCATTGCTGCTGCGAGCCGCCGCTATTGGCCTGGGCGCTGAAGACGATGATCGGGAGGTCGGACCAGGCCGGCTGCTCGCGCAGCGCAGCGGCCAGCTCGGCCGCATGGGTCTCGAGTGCATCGTCCGTCGCCAGCAGGAGCGTCAGCGAAGGGTCGAGAACGGCTGCTTTGAGGGCCTCGCCGTCCGGGCAGAGACGCGGGCGCGCCCCCCACTCTTCCAGCTGCGCAGCCAGTGCAAGGCCGTCCTGGCCGAAGGGCGCGCAGATGGCCGCGACAAGGTCCCAGCCTGGCTTGCGCGGATCCGTCATGGCCCGGACGCGATGCGCGGCACGCCGGTCAGCACGCCCTGGAAGTCCTCGAGCCGCTCGCCGACCGACATTCCCTGGCTGGTCAGCGAAAACTCGCGGATGCTGGTCTCGTGGCGTCCGGGACGCTTCTTGACCACCGAGATCGCCTTGCGCACCGAACCCTCCGCCTCGAAGTAGCGCAGCAGGATCACCGTGTCGCTGATGAAGCCGACGTCCAGGGTGTCGCGCACGTCCTGCAGCACGCCGGACTGGTTGACGATCAGGAGCGAGAGCACGCCCTGGTTCGCCAGGTAGCTCAGCAGCTCGTGCATCTGCAGCATCAGCGCCATCTCCTCGTGCATGGTCTCGAGGTAGGAATTCAGGCTGTCGATGACAACCACCGCGGCATCGTGGTCTTCCACCTGGCGCCGCACCTTCCAGATGAATTCGCCCGGCGTGATGCGGGTCGGGTTGATCCGCTCCCAGAAGATATTCCCGGAATCGATCGCGCCGCCGGCCCGCATCGACAGGCCATTGGCACGGTCGAGCAAGGTGTCCTTGGTCTCGTCGAAAGCGAAATACGCCACGTGCTCGCCGCGCTCGGCCGCCACGTTGGCGTATTGCAGGGCCAGCGAGGATTTGCCGACCCCGGTCGGCCCCAGGATCATGGCCGAGGTGCCGCGCACCAGGCCGCCGCACAGCATCGCATCGAGTTCCGCGACCTCGCTGGTCACCGCCTCGCGCGTGCGCTGGCCCTGGTGCTCTTCGGCGATCAGGCTGGGGAAGACATAGATTTCGCTGGAGGTGATGGCGAAGTCATGCCAGCCGCTCTGGAACTCGGCGCCGCGCATCTTGACCACCCGCAGGCGCCGGCGCGCCGCGCCGAATTCGCGCTCGCGCTGGTCGAGCGTGATCACCCCGTGCACCGTGCCCTGCAGGTCGAACTGGCGCGGCTCGTCGGTGAGGTCGTCCATCAGGAGCGTGGTGCAGTCCTGCTGCAGGAGAAAGCGCTTGAGCGCGACGATCTGGCGACGGTAACGCATCGGATCGTTGGCGACCATGCGCAGTTCCGACATCGAGTCGATCACGATACGCACCGGCTGGCGCTCCTGGATGGTGTCCGTGATGGCCCCGATGGTCTGGCTCAGTTCCGCCTCGGAGGGAAACAGCACGCTCTGCTGGCGCTCCAGCTGGGATTCGGCAGGCACCACCTCTCTCACGTCGATACCGTCGAGCGACCAGCCATGGCTGCGCGCGGTCGCCTGCAACTCCTCCACGGTCTCGGACAGCGATATGTACAGGCAGCGCTCGCCCTTTTCGGCGCCGTCGATCAGGAAGCGCAGGCCGATGGTGGTCTTGCCGGTCCCAGGCCGTCCCTCGATCAGGTGGATGCGCTGCCTGGGCAGCCCGCCCCGCAGCACCTGGTCGAGTTCGGGAATACCGGTATGAATCTTCTCAATGTCGCTCATGAGGTCTATGCATGGGTTGAGGAGCGATGACAAGGGTAATTGTCAAATAGATAATCTTTCAACTATCTTAACGCATCTTTCCGCCGTACGATTGACCACGCTTCGCTTGCGTGCGCAAGAAAAGGCCTACAAAAGCTGAATTCCGAATGCCGCTTAAACGGCGTCCGCCCCGGTCTCGCTGGTACGGATACGGATCACCTGCTCCACGTTCTGCACGAAGATCTTGCCGTCGCCGATCTTGCCGGTGCGGGCCGCCTTGATGATGGCGTCGACCACTCCTTCCGCCATGCTATCTTCCACCACGACTTCGATCTTCACCTTCGGCAGGAAGTCGACCACGTACTCGGCGCCGCGATACAGCTCGGTGTGGCCCTTCTGGCGGCCGAAGCCTTTCACTTCGGTGACGGTCAGGCCGGTGACGTTCACGTCCGCCAGCGCCTCGCGCACTTCGTCGAGCTTGAAGGGTTTGATCACGCAGGTAATCTGTTTCATGTTCTCGTCTCTCTCTTAGTCAGGAATATTGTTCAGGTCGTCCAGCCACACGGTGGCTTCGGAATCCGACGGTGCGCGCCAGTCGCCGCGCGGCGACAGCGAGCCGCCGTTGCCCACCTTCGGCCCGTTCGGCACGCAGGTGCGCTTGAACTGGCTGGTCTTGAAGAAGCGCCACAGGAAGATGCCGAGGTTCTTCTTGATCGGCCCCAAGCCGTACTCGTTGCGCGTGCCCGCCACATTCGGCCACCTGCCCTGTTCGCGGTCGTGCCAGGCGCTCCAGGAAAGGAAGGCGACCTTGCTCGGCTTGAAGCCGTAGCGGATCGTGTAGTACAGATTGAAGTCCTGCAGCTCGTAAGGGCCGATGGTGTTCTCGGTGATCTGGGCCGGTTTGCCGTCCTTGTCACCGCCCGGCACCAGCTCTGGGCTGATCTCGGTGTCGAGGATACGCAGCAGCACGTCCGCGCCGTCCTGCACGACTGCGCCGGTCTCGGCCACCCAGCGCACCAGGTAGGAGATCAGGGTCTTCGGCACGCTGGCGTTGACGTTGTAGTGCGACATGTGGTCGCCCACGCCGTAGGTGCACCAGCCCAGCGCCAGCTCGGACAGGTCGCCGGTGCCGATCACGATCGCGTTGTGGAAGTTCGCGAGGCGGAACAGGTGGTTGGTGCGCTCGCCCGCCTGCACGTTCTCGAACGTGATGTCGTACTCCGCCTTGCCCTCGCTGTAGGGGTGGCCGAGGTCCTTGAGCATCTGGATGCAGCTCGGACGGATGTCGATCAGCTGGGCGCTGCAGCCGACCACGCGCATCAGCTCATTGGCCTGGTGCAGGGTGCGCTCGCTGGTGGCGAAGCCCGGCATGGTGTAGGCGAGGATGTTCGTGCGCGGCAGGCCGAGCCGGTCCATGGCCTTGGCGCAGACCAGCAGCGCGTGGGTGGAGTCGAGACCGCCCGAGACGCCGATCACCACCTTCTTGATACCGGTGCTGGACAAGCGCTGGATCAATGCCTGCACCTGGATGTTGTAGACCTCCGTGCAGCGCTCGTCACGGCGCGCCTGGTCGGCCGGCACGTAGGGGAAGCGCTCCACGGTACGGGCCAGCGGCATGTCCCGGTCCAGGGGCAGTTCGAGCTGGAACTGCACGAGGCGGAATTTCGACACCTCGTCCGCATGGCGGCGCACCGACTGGGCAAAGGTGGTCGCGTGCATGCGCTCGTTCGACAGGCGGTCGAGGTCGACGTCGGCATAGATCACGTGCGAATCGTCGCTGAAGCGTTCCGACTCCGCCAGCAGTTCGCCCTTCTCGTAGATCAGCGACTGGCCGTCCCAGGCCATGTCGTTGGTCGATTCGCCGCGGCCGGCCGAGGTGTACAGATAGGCCGCCAGGCAGCGCGCCGACTGCTGGCTGACCAGCTGGTGGCGGTAGCCGCTCTTGCCTACCACGACGTTCGAGGCCGACAGGTTCACCAGCACCGTGGCGCCGGCCATGGCGGCGAAGGAGGACGGCGGGATCGGCACCCAGACGTCCTCGCAGATCTCGACATGGAATCGGAACAGGGGCAGGTTCTCGACCTCGAACAGCAGATTGGGGCCGAAGGGCACGGTCGCGCCGAACAGGTCGATCTGGTCGACCGCCGCGCAATCCGCCGCACTGAACTGCCGGGATTCGTAGAATTCGCCATAATTAGGCAGGAAACTCTTGGGCACCACGCCCAGCACCCGGCCATTGGCGACCACGGCGGCGCAGTTGAAGAGCTGGTGATTGACCTTCAGGGGCAGGCCGACGACCAGCGCCAGCGGCAGCGTGATCGAGGCCTCGATGATCCGGGCCAGGCCGGCCAGGCAGCCGTCGAGCAGCGCGCGCTGGTGGAACAGGTCGTCGCAGCTGTAGGCGGACAGGCCGAGTTCGGGGAAGGCGACCAGCACGGCGCCCTGATCCGCAGCCTGGCGGGCCAGGCCCAGCGTCTGCTCGACGTTGAAGGTCGGGTCGGCGATGCGTACGCGCGGGATGGCCACGGCGACGCGGGCGAAGTGGTGCGTATAGAGGTTGAAGAATCGGTTTGTCATTGGTGAGTCTTTCGGACGTCCGAACAAAGTCGGCTCTCATCAATACCTTAGGGATGTCATTTTGAATTATCGCACGCATATCGCTTCTTCCTTGCTTGATATCGGCCAGCGGCAGTGGGACGCGCTGGTCGCCGCACAGGAAGAATCCAATCCCTTCCTGTCTTTCGCTTTTCTCCACGCCCTGCACGCATCCGGCAGCGCGGCGCCGGAGACCGGCTGGCAGCCGCAGTACATCGTCCTCTACGATGGCGAGGAGCTGGCCGCCGCCCTGCCCCTCTATGTCAAGGGCCACTCCTACGGGGAGTACGTGTTCGACTGGGCCTGGGCCGACGCCTATCAACGCCACGGACTCGCGTACTACCCGAAGCTGCTCTCGGCGATTCCTTTCACGCCGGTGGCGGGCCCGCGCCTGATGGCGGTCGATGCCGAGGCCAGGGCCGCACTGATCGACGTGCTGGCAGCCACGCAGGCAGCGACCGAGGTCTCGTCCACCCACGTGCTGTTCCCGCCCGAGGAACACGCGCGCCAGCTGCGGGAGGCGGGCTTCATGCTGCGCAGCGGCGTGCAGTTTCACTGGCTGAACCAGGGCTACAAGAGCTTCGACGAGTTCCTGGCGACGCTGGAGCAGAAGAAGCGCAAGAACATCCGGGCCGAGCGCAGGAAGGTAGCAGAGGCCGGCGTCACGTTACGCCGGGTGCGGGGACGTGACGTGACGGATTCGGAATGGGTGCTGTTCAACCGCTGCTACCGGCGCACCTACCAGGCGCATTACTCGACGCCTTATCTCAACCTCGACTTCTTCCGCCGCATCGGCGAGACCATGCCGGACAACATCCTGCTCGTGATCGCGTCGCGCGAAGGACGCGACATCGCGGCTTCCCTCGTCATCCACAACGAGACCACGCTGTTCGGGCGCTACTGGGGCGAGCTGGAACACGTGCCCTGCCTGCACTTCGAGGCGGCCTATTACCAGCCGCTGGAGTTCTGCATCGAACAGGGCATCGGGGCCTTCGAGGGCGGCGCACAGGGCGAGCACAAGATGGCGCGCGGCTTCCTGCCGACCCGTACCTGGTCGGCGCACTGGCTGGCCCACCCATCGTTTGCCGATGCGATCGAACGCTTCCTGGAGCGCGAGAAAGGCGGGATCGACGACTACATGGATGAGCTGAACGAACGCAATCCCTTCAAGCGTTGATATGATGGGGCGATGAGCCGCCCTCCCCTGAACCCCTGCCAGGCCGCCGCGATCGACTTCGTGCGCGGACAGAGTGCGGGCGGCCCGCTGGATCCCGGCTTGCGCATCACGCTCAACTTCCACCCTGACCGGCTCCATGGCGGCATGCCCATCCTGCGGCGCATGGCCGGGGAAGGCGTCTACCGCTCGCAGTTCGAGACCGGCACCAGCAATGGCGGCCTCACGGCGCATGCGGGCGGCGCGCGCTGGGACTGGGAAAGCCGGATGTTCGGCGGCGCCTACGACGTGGCGCTACCCGGCGAGCGGCCGAAGTACGGCGCCCTGAACCATCTGGGACGCGCCGCCGGGGGCTCGCCGCGCTTCGGGTCCGCTCACTTCCGCCTGCGTCCCGAGGTGCTGGCGCGCTGCACTTTCTGTTATCCGGACAGCGTCTTCGATCCGCAGCACTTCGGCGTGCGCGAATGCTGCGACCTGGTCGCGCGCGCCGTCGGCGACGACAAGGATCGCCTCGACGATTACGTGGAAGCCCATGTCCACGGGCCGCTACGCCTGCAGGCGGATGTGGAGGCGCTGGTACTGGATCCCTGCTACCGGGGGACGGAGATCGAAGCGCAGGCAAGGCGCCTGCCCTGCGCGCTCGAATGGCACCCGGGTTTTCGCCTGCCGCTGGCCGCCTTGCAGCACCATGCAGCCTATCGGGGCCGCGACATCGTGGATCTCGCCGCCGCGATCGCCCATGCGGGCTGGCTCGATCCGGCGCTGCTGGGACAGGCGGCAAGGAGCGGCCGCCACGATGCGCAGCAGTTGAAGAAGGTCTGGCACGTCCTCGCCAGGTTCGGGGACCTGTCGGCTGCCTGAATCAGCGCACCGGCCGGTTCGACAGCCAGTCCAGCGCCGCCTGCAAACGTTCGGCCGGCAGCACGTAGTGGCCATAGGAGACGCCGTCGATCGGATCGAGGTCGCGGTCGCGCGTGAAGCCGAGGGTGGTGTAGAGCCGCAAGGCGGTCTCCATCATGGGGCTGGTGTGCAGGCCGATCGCGGGCGCGCCGTCGCGGATCGCATGACGCAGGCAGGCGGCCATCAACTGGCGGCCGATGCCCCGGCCGCGCTGTTCTGGGTCGACGACCAGCATGCGGATGAGCGCCCACTCGTCGGGGAAGATCGCGCTGCGCGGCTTGCCGGGCGCGACGTGCAGGACCGCGCCCAGGATGTCGCCCGCGTCGTCCGCGACGAGGAGCTCGGCCTGGCTCGCGAGCGCCGAGGTGCGGGCGATGCGCGCGCTGAAGCCCGGCCAGTCGGGGTAGGCATGCGCGTATTGCGAGAAGGCGGCCAGCGCCACGCGGTCGACCGCCTCGCGGTCAGCCGGTCGATAAGGTCGTATGAAGCAGTCCATCCGATTCTCGTCTCTCCTTGTGCGAACCTGACGAGTATATCGGCCTTGCCGCGCCGGATTTTCACGCATTCCCACCCTCCGCAGCCAGGGTATGATGCGCGCATGAGAATGCAAGGAAAATGGATCGCCGCGGCTGCGGCATTGCTGCTGTCCGGATGCTCGGACAGCGTCCCGCCGTGGGAACAGGCCCCCTGGCCTGTCGAAGGCTACGAGGTGGTCTACCTGGGAAGATCGGCCTGCTACGGCGAATGTCCCGTGTACGAAGTCGAGGTGTTCGAAGAAGGGCGGGTGCGCTATACCGGCGAGGCATTCGTGAAGACGACCGGCGTGCGCGAAACCCGCATCGACCGGCGCGCGGTGGACCAGCTGGCGAAAGCGATTCAGGCCTCGCGCTTCGATACGCTGCGCAGAAGCTACCAGGACGAAGCCGACGGATGCGAGAACGTCATCACCGACGCTCCCTCGCTGACCCTTGCGGTCAGGCGGGACGGACGGACCCGGAGCGTGAACTATTACTTCGGCTGCGAGGGCCGGGACATTCCTTCCGCGCGCATCGTTTCGCTGGCCGACAGGATCGACCAGTTGGCGGGCACGCGAGCGCTCGTCGAAAAATAGCGCCCCGCGTCGACCAACAAAGAAGAAGGGCCGGATTCGCTGCGCGAAGCCGGCCCTTCCCGTTTCGCCCATCGACATGGGCGGGGTCTTCTTGTCGCTCAGTTCCAGCCGCCGGCGTTCGAGCGGAACTCGACGTGGAAAGGCTTGGACAGTTCGGCCTGCTTGCGCAGCACGTTCAGGGCGCGGCCATTGGCGGCTGCGAGCAGCACGCGGGCGACGTTGTTGAACAGGTTTTTCATGCACGACTCCTTCTGGTGCAGGACCCATTCGGAGCGGCCCTGCGAAACGGTTCGATCGCAAACGCGATCCAGTACTACCGTTATAGAGGCGAGTCGGTGGAATTTCCAATTCTGATTTGCAATACCAGATATCGATCTGGTGAATGTTATTCGAGCTGCTTCCCCAGCCAGGAGCGTATCCCGTCCAGCGAGCGGAATTCCGTGACAGAACGACAGGCAATGTGAGGGTGGCGCGCCTGCAACATGCGGGACAGCGCGGCGCCGGGGCCGAGTTCGAGCGCAACCGTGACGCCCGTCTCGACGCAGGCATCCATGCAGTCCATCCAGCGGATCGGTTCCGCGATTTGGCGCGAGAGCACGCGCGTGGCCAGCCTGGCATCCTCCACCTGCTCGGCCGAGATGCCGGACAGGACGGGAAACGCCGGCGCCGACCAGGCCTGGCGCGCCAGCAGCTCGGCGAATGGCATCACCGCTCCCTGCAGCAGCGGGGTGTGCGACGCCACCTCGACCGGCAACGCGGTCGCGCGGCCACCCGCGGCAAGGACGGCTTCAGCCAGCGCTTCGCGCGCCGCAGCAGGGCCGCCTGCGACCACGGCATCCTCCCCGGTCAAGATCGCCGGATGGAAGCCGAAACGTGCCAGCAATGCTTCGATGGCGCCATGCGGCATGCCGGACAGGGCCACCATGCCCTGCGCCGCACGCTCGTCGACGCAGGCGTCCATGAGCCGCGCACGCTCGGCCGCGATCCGCACCAGGTCCAGGGAAGCGAGCGCGCCGGCAACGCCGTAGGCGGCCAGTTCGCCGATGCTGTAGCCGGCCACCAATGACGGTGCGGGAATCGTGTCACGCAGCGCCGTCCACATGGCCAGCGTCGCCGCCACGATCGCCGGCTGGGCGAGCTGGTTGGCGAAGAGCGAGGCGCCGCCCGAGAGGGGCGCCAGCGCCGGGTCGGCAAGCCAGTCCTCCAGCTCCCTGGAGGCGGCCGGGTCGCTGCGCGCCATGTCGAACATGGCCGGATGCTGCGCACCCTGGCCGGGACAGAGGACGAGGAGCCGGCCCGCCATTTCAGCCCTCGCCGCCGCAGGCGGCATGCACGAAGCACACGGCGCCCAGCAGGTCGGCCGCCCCGCCCGGCGACAGGCGCGCCGCGACGAAATCGCGGTGGCGGGCCAGCGCGCGCGCTTCCCAGTCCGGCGCCGCGCTGCCGCCGCGTGCGACGAAGGCGCGCGCCTGGCTGCGCACCGTCAGCGCGCCGTTGATGCCGCCGCGGTGGTAGACATTGGTGTCGCTGATGTGCGCCATCAGCGAGAACAGCGCGTCGATGCGCGCCCGGCGCATGCCGCGCCCCTGGCCCAGCGTGCGCCGCAGGGCCGGCAGGCCGACCTCGAACACCGAGGGGAAGCCGCGTGCGCCCTCCTCGCGCGCGCCGGTCGCGGCGTAGCGCCGGAGCGCTTTCGCGCCGTGGGATTGCGTGCCGGCGTCGACGCTGTGGGCGCCAAGCTCAGTTCCCCAGTGTTCAATCAAGGCATTCCGAATCGCGCCTGGAGACAGGCACGCCCCGGCTGCCCGGCAGCGTCCGATCGCCGCGGACAGGAGGCCCAGGCAGAAGATCGCGCCGCGGTGGGTGTTGGTGCCGAGCGTGGCGCGCAGCATACGCTCCTCGGCGGCAAGCCCTAAGCGCTTCAGTTCGGCGAAAGGCGCCCCCGCCATGCCCGCCTCGGCGATGTCCAGGAAATAGCGGCGCAGTGCGAACATGCTGCGCAAGAAGGTCTCGGCCGTCATGTCTTCGTGGCTGCCGTTGTCGACCAGCGAGATCAGGCCGGGCTTCGGATACAGGGCCAGTTCGGCATACAGGCTGCGCACCGCCAGGCGCGCGATGCGCCGGCAGAACTTGCGGTCGCCGACCGGCGCCGCCACCGTGGCCGGCGTTCTCACCGTCCTGGGGGCCAGGAGTGCGCTCAGTTCAGCCATTTCACGTCTTCCAGTGTTGCAATCAGTTCTTCCGGCTTGACCAGCGCCACCCGCTCGAGCGCCTTGGCCAGCACCCGCGTGCCGGCCGCGCTGTCGAAGGCCGCGCGCAGCTCCTTCCAGGCCACGGCGCGTCCGTCGGGGAAGACGACTTCGCCATCGAGCGGCAGCGCCTGCGCGTGGGCGGCCAGCAGCGCGAGGCCGGTCATCAGCTGCGCCCGGCTCAGGGGCCGCAGCAGCAGGTCGATATCGGATTCCGGGCGCACATAATGCTGTCCGGTCAGCGCCTCCAGCGCCACCGAGCCGTAGACCGCCAGCCCAAGCCCGGCGCCGGCGGCTTCCTGCTCGAGGCGGGCGAGTCCTTCGCGCCATTCGACCGGCACCGCATCGAGCGCGCCGACCAGGGGCAGCGCCCGGGTACGGCGCTTGACGTCGGACAGCTCCACCCGGCAGGCGACGCGCAGCTTGTTCCCGTCGACCGCACGCGGAGGCATGGCGAAGCCGATCGCCACCTCGCTGGCGGCGAGGTCCATCTCGGCGCGACGCACCACGGCGGGCCAGCCGGCCTCGCGCCAGGTGTCGAGGTGAACGAGCGCATCCTGCGGCGCGCCGGCGCGCACGCGGTCCCAGCCGCGGTGGGTCAGCCAGACCAGGTCATGCCGGGCGAACATGGCTGCCCGTCCTCACGCTTTCCGCGACCGTCTGTGCCAGCATCCGCCCGCCACGCTCGCGGCCCAGGGCCATGCGCACGTCCTCGACCGGGCTGCCGGCCAGTGCCCGCGCCAGCTCGCCCGCGAGGTCCGCATCCTGGCCAACCCGCCAGATGCCGTGCAGGCCACCCATGCGCAGGTAGTTCTCGGGGCCCGGTGCGAAGACCGGATTGTCCTTGGCGAGTTCGGTCAGGCGTTCTTCCGGCACCTTGGTGATGCGCGCCATGGCCGGCAGGCCCATCACGCGGATGGTCGCCTGCGGCAGCGCGTAGCAGCTGCTCGCGATCAGGCCGCTGGTGATGAAACCGCCGGAGAGGGCCTGGTCGTACACGAGGCCGACCACGGTGTGGCCCTTGCGGCGCGCCAGGTCGACGCACTTGCCGAGGTGGGCCATGTAGCTGTTGATGCCCAACATCTCGTCGCGGTGGCGCAGGCGCTGGCCAACGGTGTCGATCAGGATCAGGATCGGGCGTCCGGGATGCTCCTGCACGGTGCGCAGGACGGCGCGGGCCTGGCTCAATGCGATCTCGATGCCGATCGGGACGTGGCCGGTGGTGCCGATCACGTCGATCGCCTTGCCTTCCACCTGGGCGGTGCCGGACAGGAAGTGATCGTGTTCGAGGATATCGTGGCCCTCGGGGAAGAGCTGCCTTGCCAATGTGTGCCAGTCCATGATTACTCTCCCTTTCCCGCCTGTACGCGGTGGCGGCTCGCCAGCGCCAGGAAGGCGTCGGCATCCAGCATCGGCACGCTGGCCGGCTCGGCGATGCCGAGGCGCTGCCAGATTTCCATGGGCTCGTGCAGGCCCTCGGCCAGCTCGATGCGGCGCCCGAGCATGTCCTGTTCGCGCAGCAGGTCTTCCAGTGTCAGCTGGCTCCCTGCGGCCTTGACGTCGGCGATCGCCTGGATGGCGGCTTGCCGGAAGGCCGACGTATCGTCGGGCACCAGCACCTGGCAGTCGCCCAGCAGGTAGCGGTGCTTGCCGCCGGTGGTGCGCCAGACCAGGGCGCGGTCGCGCGAATCGAATTCCTCGACGCCGCCCGCGGTCTCGATCACCTCGGGGCCGGACATCGCCAGCCGCCCTTCTTCCGACATGATGACGGTGTTGGCGCAGCGCGCCGAGATGCCCATGCCGCCGAAACAGCCGTTCGAGCCGCCTACCAGCGCCACCACCGGGATGCCGGCGTCGCGCGCGTCCAGCATGGCACGCATGACTTCCGAGACCGCGATCAGGCCGGCATTCGCCTCGTGCAGGCGCACCCCGCCCGACTCCAGCAGCAGGAGCACGGCATCGGCCCTGTCGTCGATGGCCCGGCGCAGCATGCCGACCAGTTTGGCGCCATGTACCTCGCCGACCGCGCCGCCCATGAAGCCGCCCTCCTGCGCGGCGCCGTAGACGCGCAGGCCATCGAGCAGACCGCGCCCGACCACCACGCCGTCATCAAACGAGACCGGCGCATCCAGCTGGGCCAGGTGCGGGCTGGCCACACGTGCGCTAGGCGGCAGGAATTCCTCGAAGCTCCCCGCGTCGAAGATGGCGGGAATGCGCTGGCGCGCCGTCAGTTCCAGGTAGCTGCTCATGGCGTGCCTCCCGTCAGCGATTCGACGGCCTGGTCGAGGCGCAGGCCGACCACGGCGGGCGTGGCGCCCATGTCGTTGATGCTGATGCGGGCGTCGGCGAGCTGCCAGCGCGCGTGGAAGTCGGCCATCACGGCCTCCCAGGTGGCGCCGAAGCCGACCGCGGCGGTGCGCACCTCGATCTCGCAGGCGCCACCCAGCTGCGCGGGTTCGATCAGCACCTCGAGGTTGCCCGAGCCGACCACCCCGACCAGCTGGGGTGTGCCGGCCAGGGGGCGGCTCCCGCTTTCAAAGCGGAATTGCAGGGTTTCCATTCAGACTCCTTGTTACCAGTTCCTGAAGCGCTTCGGCGGCTCGTACAGGCCGCCGGATGCGCGCACCAGGCCTTTCATGTTCTTGGCGGCGAGCAGGTCGCGGGTCGCCATGCGCTTGTCGATGCCGAGGTCTTCGGGGCGGCGGATCACGCCGCGGTCGCGCAGGTTCTCGACCATGCGCCTGTCGCGCCCCATGCCCACCGGCGTGTAGCCCGCCACGCCGCGGATCGCCTGCTCGCGCTCTTCCTCGCCGCGGCAGAGCAGCAGGTTGGCGATGCCCTCTTCCGTCAGGATGTGGGTGACGTCGTCGCCATAGATCATCACGGGCGGGATCGCCATGCCGGCCTGTTCCGCCAGCTGCCAGGCATCGAGCCTGTCGACGAAGGCCGGCGCCATGTGCTCGCGGAAGGTCTCGACCATCTGCACCACCAGCTTCTGGCCGCGCGGGATGGTGTTGCGGCCCTCGCGCGCCTGCCGCCCGGCCTTGAGCCAGGCGCTGCTGGGGTGGCGCCGGCCGCGTGCGTCGGCGCCCATGTTCGGGGCGCCGCCGAAACCGGCGATGCGGCCCAGGGTCGCGGTCGAGGAATTGCCCTGCAAATCGATCTGCAGGGTCGAGCCGATGAACATATCGCAGGCATAGTGCCCGGCCGCCTGGGAAAAGGCGCGGTTGCTGCGCATCGAGCCGTCCGGGCCGACGAAGAAGACGTCGGGACGGGCGCGGATATAGTTTTCCATGCCGAGCTCGGAGCCGAAGGAATGCACCGACTCGACAAAACCCGCCTCGATCGCGGGAATCAGGGCGGGATGCGGGTTCAGGGCCCAGTGACGCGCGATCTTGCCCTTGAGGCCCAGTTCGGCCGCATAGGTCGGCAGCAGCAGCTCGATGGCGGCGGTGTCGAAACCGATGCCGTGGTTCAGGCGCTCGACCTCGTACTCGGCATAGATGCCCTTGATCGCCATCATCGCCATCAGGACCTGGATCTCGGAGATCATGGCCGGGTCGCGCGTGAACAGCGGCTCGATGTAATACGGGTTTGGGGACTGCACCACGTACTCGACCCAGCCGGCGGGGATGTCGACGCGCGGCAGCTTGTCGACGACCTGGTTGACCTGGGCGATCACGATGCCGCTCTTGAAGGCCGTGGCCTCGACGATGGCCGGGGTGTCCTCGGTGTTCGGGCCGGTGTAGAGGTTGCCTTCGCGGTCCGCCATCTCGGCCGCCACCAGGGCCACGCGCGGGGTCAGGTCGACGAAATAGCGCGCGAACAATTCCAGGTAGGTGTGGATGGCGCCGATGTTCAGCTTGCCGGCCTGGGCCAGCTTGGCCAGGCGCCCCGCCTGCGGCCCCGAGAAGGAAAAGTCCAGCTTCGATGCAATGCCCCTGTCGAACACGTCGAGGTGCTCCGGCAGGGACAGCACCGAGAGCAGCATGTGCAGGCCGCCCACGCGCGCAGGATCGAGGCGCGTCAGGGCCTTGCCGAGGAAATCGGCCTGCTTCTGGTTGTTGCCCTCCAGGCAGACGCGGTCGCCCGGTTCGAGCACCTGGTGCAGCAGCTCGACGATATGGGTGGACTGGACGACCTTGCCGTCCAGTGCGGCGCCGAGCGCTGCCCGGGCGCGCGCCAGGCGCTCGCCGCGGTTGCGTTGCTGGGTGTTCCAGCGGCCTTCGACTGCATTCATACGATTTCCCTTTACAAAGTGCTTAAAGCACCACGAACAGCAGCCACACCACGACCGGCGCGACCAGGGTGACGATACCGCCATAGATCATCAGCTGGCGCAGGAACACGTCGCGGTCGATGTGCTGGGCGCTGGCCAGGACCAGGGCGCCATTGGTCGAGAAGGGGCTGACGTCGACGATGGTGGACGCGACCGCCATCGCCGCGATGAAGCCGATCGGGTCGACCCCGGTGCCCGAGGCCAGGAAAGGCACGGCCAGCGGAATCAGGGAACCCAGCACCGCGGTCGACGAGGCGAAGGCCGACACGATGGCGCCGACGAACAGCAGCAGCAAGGCGACCATCAGCGGCGAAGTCAGGCTGGCGACGCTGTCGCCCACCCAGGTGATGGTGCCCATCTTCTGCATCACGCCGACATAAGTACTCACGCCCACGATCAGCATGATCTCGGGCCAGGACACCTGGCCGATGGCGCGCTTCTGCACCTGCGGCGACAGGATCGAGATAAGCAGGCCGATCGAGATCGCAACGAAACCAATGTCGAGCTTGTACATCAGGGTCAGGACCGCCAGGGCGACCAGGCCGACCACGGTAATGACCTGGTGCAGGTCCGGGCCCTTGTCGAGTGCCTCGCGCGGGGCGCCCGCCACGCCGCCCGTCCCCATCGTGCCGCCCACTCCGGCAGCGGCGCTGGCCGAACGTTGTGCCGTGAGGCGCTCTTCGCTGGCCGCTTCGTTCTCGGCGTCGCCATAGATCTGCGGCCCCTGCGCCGCCACCGCCACCGGCGGACCGAAGGGCGAGATGCCGATGCCCGCGCCGCCCGCGGCGGCTTTCGGCGCCGTCTGGCGCATCAGCTTCAGGCCGCCGAAGGCGAAGAACAGCACGGCGGAGACGGCGAGGTTGACGCCGAGGCTGGTCAGCGCGGTGGTCATCTCGGAGATCGGCAGGCCGGCTTCCTGCACCACCTTGTTGGTGATGCCGCCGTAGATGCTGATCGGCGAGAAGCCGCCGCCCTGGGCGCCGTGCACCACCATCATGCCCATCATGAGCGGGTTGATGTTGTACTTGGCGGCGAAGCCGAGGGCGATCGGGGCGATGATGGCGACCGCTGCCGGGCTGACCGCGCCGACCGAGGTCAGCACCGCGGTGATCGCGAACATCACCCAGGGAATGGCGGCGATGCGTCCGCCCACGGCGCGCACGGCGAGCCGCACCAGCCAGTCGATGGTGCCGTTGTTCTGGGCCTGGGCGAAGAGGAAGGTGATCCCGACCAGGGTCAGGAAGAGTTCGGCGGGAAAGCCCGCCATGATGGCCTTGGCCTGCATGCCGGCCACGACCGAGCCGACCAGGAAGGCGCCGACAAAGGCGATGACGCCCATATTGATGGGCAGCGCGGTGGCGAGGACGAACATCAGCGCCAGTACGCAGATTGCGATCATGTGCGAAGACATGGCTTGCTCCTTCAAGGCGCGGCGCCAAGCGTGCTCGTGCCGCTGGTGATACGTCTCCAATGCATGTCCGGTCCCATGGGCCGGGCGTGCTCTTTTGTTATGCTATTTTGTGACGTAAAGGTAGCCTCGAATCGGGAAGCGATCAATTACGCTCGCCGCGCGACGTTTACTTTCAGCGGAACTATCGACGCTAAAGGTAATCGCGCGCCTACTTTGCACCGTGCTTGAGCATGCGGCACACGGCCGCCAGCGCCAGCAGGTTCGGGTCGCGCTCGCGCACCCGCAGGAAGGACAGGCCGATGGTCTGGCGCATGTGGAAATCGGCTTTCAGGGGGATCAGCTGGACCCGGTCCCCGAAGGCATCGCGCACCCGCCCCGGCAGCAGCGTGTAGCCGATGCCGGCCCCGACCAGGTTCATCAGCGAGAAGATGTCGCCCACGCGGGTAACGATGGTGGGCGCGAAGCCGGCAATGCGGAAGGCTTCCTGGAAGCCGTTGAAGGTGACGAAGCCGTCGCGCAGGCACACGAACTTCTCGCCCGCGCACTCGCGCAGGTCGACTTCCTTCATGCCCGCATACGGCGAGCCGCCTGGCGCCGCGAAGAAGACCTCGTCCTCGAACAGGGGGATCGATTCGACGTCGGGGTCCGGATCGGGCTGGGCCATCAGGGCGGCGTCGATCGCGTTCTGCTTGAGCTTGTGCAGCAGGTCGGCGTTCGAGCCCAGCACCAGTTCGGTCTCGAGCTCCTGCTTGCGCAGCTTGATGCCGATGATGACCTCGGGGATGATCCCGGTGGTGAGCGAATACAGCGAACCGATTCTCAGGTGGTCGGCCGAATAGCCGGCCGCCGAGCGCGTCGCGGCGATCCCGTCGGCCATCAGCTTGAGCACGTCGCGGCTGACCTCGGCCAGCACCTGGGCCGCCTCGTTCGGGATCAGGTTGCGTCCCTGCAGGCTGAACAGCTGGCAGCTCATCGCCTCTTCCAGCGAATGCAGGGCGCGGTGCACGCTCACCGTGCTGATGTCGAGCATGCGCGCGGCGGCGTTCAGGTTGCCGCCCTCCATGTAGGCGAGCAGGACTTCGAGTTTGCGGAAGGTGATGTCGTCGCTGATGCGGCTGCGCATTGAGATCCTTTCGTAGGGGCAGTCGAGTCCAGTGGACTGGACTGCGCGATGCCGACCGCGCGTTCAAACCGTGGTTGAAATCACGCTGCTTCTATTCTGGCACTGTTTGAACGCGCGTACGGCGGAGCCGGCTAGGCGCCCCCGTCCACCCTACATCAATCGGCGACGAACAGATCCGGATGGCTCTCCGCACACTCGCGCAGCAGGTTCCACACCACCTTCACCCGCCGCAGCCGGTACAGGTCGGTCGGCGCCGCCAGCCAGAAGGAACGCTCGGCCTGGAAACCGGGAAGCACCCGCACCAGCCTGCCGTCGTTCGGCACCGCATAGGGCGGCGCCATCATCAGCCCCATGCCGAGCGAAGCCGCCTCGAGCTGCCCCGTCATGCCAGAACAGCAGATGCGGCGGCGCGGCGTGAAACCGAGTTCGTTCAGGTAGGAGAGTTCGCGGCTGGCCAGCCGGTCCTGCACGTAGTCGACGAAATCGTGGCGCGCCAGGTCGGCCTGGGTGCGGATCGGCGGGTGCCGGGCCAGGTAGCCCGGCGAGGCGTACAGGTAGAAGTGGAAGGAGGCCAGGCGCGTGACCATGTAGCGGCCGGTGGTCGGCGGGTCCAGCATTACGCCGAGGTCGGCTTCGCGGTTGGCCAGGTTGGCGAAGCGCGGCAGGTTCAGCAGGTCGATCGACAGGTCCGGGTGCTGTTCGAGCAGGGTCGCGAGCAGCGGCGCCACCACGCGCACGCCGAACACCTCGGGCACGCCCAGGCGCACCACGCCGTGGGCCGCCACTTCCGCCCCGCCGATCTGCTCGGCGGCCGCCAGCGCCGCCCCTTCCATCGCCTCGGCATGCGGCAGCAGGGCCTGGCCGACCTCGGTCAGCTCATAGCCTTCGCGCGAGCGGTCGAACAGGGTCGAGCCCAGTTGCGCCTCCAGCCGGTCGATGCGGCGCGCCACGGTCGTGTGCTCGACTTCCAGCCGGCGCGAGGCCCCGGACAGGGTGCCGGCGCGCGCCAGCTCGAGGAAGAAACGCAGGTCGGTCCACTCGGGCAGCGTATTCATGGGCTCGCTTGTTCGATATCAAGATGACATATTGTGCACCAGTGCACATTCCCTCTGCAATCGCCTGAGGCTTTTTCCATATTGCAGCGCACAAACGGTGCGCCTCCGGAATCTTCCCTCGTCAAGACACGCACAGCCACGGTGCAGCGGGCTGTGCATTTTTGCACAAAGGGGTGGGCGAATGTTGACTATCGAACCAGACCGAGCCGAGGCAAACTGCCGACCATGCGACAACCTGAACGCATGCCGCTATCAAAAAATTAGGAGACATCAATGCGTCTGACCAAGAAGAAAATGCAGCTGCTGAACCCTGCCATCCAGTCCGCGGTGGCCCTCCTCGTCCTCTCGGCGGGGAACGCCGCGTACGCCCAGGAGGCGACCGGCGCCCCGCCTGTGGCGACCAGTGAAGACGGCGTGAACAAGGTCGTCGTCACCGCCCGCCGCCGCGAGGAAACCCTGCAGGACGTGCCGGTATCCGTCACCGCCTTCAGCGCCGACCAGCTGTCCAAGCAGGCCGTTCCGGACGTCACCGCCCTCGCGCTGGCCCTGCCGAACACCACCATGAAGGCCTCGCGCGCCACCAACTCGACCCTGACCGCCTTCATCCGCGGCGTCGGCCAGGCCGACCCGCTGGCCGGCTTCGAGTCGGGCGTCGGCATCTACATCGACGACATCTACTTGGCCCGCCCACAGGCGGCCGTGGCCGACATCTACGACGTCGAGCGCATCGAAGTGCTGCGCGGACCGCAGGGCACGCTGTACGGACGCAACACCATCGGCGGCGCCGTCAAGTACGTCACCCGCAAGCTGGCGCCGCAAACCGACGCCCGCCTGCGCGCCACCGTCGGCCAGTACGGCCAGAAGGAAATCGTCGCCACCGTCAGCACCCCGGTCAGCGAGACCGCCCGCATCGGCGGCACCTTCGCCCGCTTCAAGCGCGACGGCTTCGGCAAGAACCTGACCACCGGCGGCGAGAACTACGACAAGGATGTCACCGCGGCCCGCCTGTCGGCCGAGTTCACGCCGACGCCGGACCTGTTCATCCGCATCGCCGGCGACGCCACCAGGGACGATTCCAGCCCGAAGAACGGCCACCGCCTGATCGTCGGCCGCACCAGCGGCGCCCCGATCCTGAGCAATGTCTACGACACCCGCGCCAGCCTGATGACGGCGCTCGGACACGAGCAGGAAGTCAAGGCCCACGGCGTCTCGGCCACCATCGAGTACACCCTGAACAACGAGTGGACCTTCAAGTCGATCACGGCGTCGCGTAAAGACAAATCCTACGCGCCGATCGACTTCGACTCGCTGGCGGTGGTCGACATGGAAGTGCCGGCCATCTACACCAACGAGCAGCGCAGCCAGGAATTCAACCTCACCTACACGGGCGACCGCCTGCAGGGCGTGGCCGGCATCTACTACATCGACGCCAACGCCTTCAACAAGTTCGACACCATCCTGGGCGGCGCGATCCGCACGGCCGCCGTGACCAGCGGCGACATCGACACCAAGGCCTGGGCCATCTATGCCGACGGCAGCTACAGCGTCACCGACGCCTTCAGCGTCTCGCTCGGCGGCCGCTACACCGTCGACGAGCGCGAAGCCGAGATCCTGCGCAAGACCTATATCGGCAACGGCTCGCCCGAGATGGGCACGCCGGGCGGCATCCTGTTCCGCGTCGATACCGACCTGCGCAATGGCGTCCTCAAGCGCAAGGACAAGAAATTCACCCCGCGCGTCGCCTTGAACTACAAGATGAACAGCGCCCACAATGTGTACGCCTCCTACTCCGAAGGCTTCAAGGGCGGCGGCTTCGAGCCGCGCCTGAACGTCGCCGCCTTCAACCTGCCGCTGTCGGTGGCCAAGGCCGGCTATGCACCGGAAACCATCGAGACCTATGAACTGGGCCTGAAGTCTTCGTTCAACGGCGGCCGCATTACCACCAACGCCGCCGTGTTCTACAGCGACTACAAGGACGTGCAGATCCCGGGCTCGGTGGCGATCGACAGCAATGGCGACGGCCGCGACGACACCTTCGCCGGCGTGACCACCAATGCGGGCAAGGCCGAGATCAAGGGCGCCGAGCTGGAAGCCATCGCCAATTTCACCCCGAATTTCATGGTCGCGGGCATGTACAGCTACATCGACGCCGAGTACAAGGAATACATTGCGAACGGCGTGAACGTGGCGGGCCAGCGCGTATTCCAGAACACCCCGAAGAACTCGGCCAACCTGCGTTTCAACTACGATATCCCGCTGCCGCTGGCGGGCTACAACGGCAAGCTCTCGCTGATCGGCAGCGCCTCCTACAAGGGCGCGACCGCCCAGTTCGAGACCCCGTCCCTGCTGGACCAGGAATCCTACAAGCTGTATGACGCGAGCATCGTCTGGACCCGCGCCGACGGCAAGGTCCGGGCCGGCATCCACGGCAAGAACCTGAGCGACAAGCGCTACAAGACCGGCGGCTACCTGTTCCCGACCCTCGGCCTCGAAGGCACGCTGACCGCCTTCTACGGCAATCCGCGCCAGGTCTCGGCGACGCTCGAGTACCGGTTCTAAGTTTCCCGTATTACCGCATCCCCGCTGGCCGGCGCCTTCCCGGCGCCGGCCGGGAAGGATGCGGCCTTTTGAAACGGCATTGCGCCAGACAAGAAACGAAACACAGGATCAGCCAGCGTGTCCACCTTCACTCCAATCAGCTACACCAGCAGCGACGGGCTGGCGCTGTATGCGCGCGACTATCCCGCGGCACCCTCGGCCGAGGGCGCGCCGGCCCGCCTGCCGGTCATCTGCATCCACGGCCTGACACGCAATTCCGCCGACTTCGACGAACTGGCCCCGATACTCGCCGCCATGGGGCGCCGCGTGATCGCGGTCGACGTGCGCGGCCGCGGCCATTCGGCCCACGACCCGAAACCGGACAACTACAACCCGGTGGTCTACGCCGCCGACGTCATCAGGCTGATGGACGAACTGGGCCTGTCCCGCGCGGTGTTCGTCGGCACCTCGATGGGCGGCCTGATCACCATGACCCTCGCGGCGCGCCGCCTGGACCTGATCGCCGCCGCCGTCCTGAACGACATCGGCCCGGTGATGTCGGTTCGCGGCCTGCAGCGCATCGCCGGTTATGCGGGCCGCTGCAACGCCGTCGCCTCCTGGGTTGATGCCGCCGCCTACCTGCGCGACATCAACGCCTGCGCCTTCCCCGCCAATTCGGACGCCGAATGGGACAAGTGGGCGCGCCGCGCCTTTGAACAGAAGGATGACGGACAGCTGGCGCTGCGTTACGATCCGAATATCGCCACCGCGATCCAGACCGGCAAACTGCGTCCGACTTCGCTGGCGGCGCGCATGGCCTTCCGCCGCCTGGCGCGGCGCCGCCCTACCCTGCTGGTGCGCGGCGCGCTGTCCGACCTGGTCGAGCAAAGCCAAGCCAACTGGATGCGCAAGGCGGCGCCGGAACTGCAGTACGCCGAAGTACCCGATGTCGGCCACGCCCCCATGCTCACCGAGCCGGCGGCGCTCGACGCGATCCGCGCCTTCCTGGCCCGGGTACCCTGAGAACATGCAAGAGAGATAAAGGAGACTCCATGATGCACCTGATCAAACCCCTTTCCGTCGCCATCGTGGCCGCCTTCGCCGCCACCGCCGCGCCGGCCGTCTTCGCCCAGGGCAAGGACATCAAGGTCGCCCTCATCGCCGGCAAGACCGGCCCGCTGGAAGCCTATGCCAAGGAAACCGAGACGGGCTTCATGATGGGCCTCGAATACCTCACGGGCGGCACCATGGCCATCAATGGCCGCAAGATCAAGGTGATCGTCAAGGACGATCAATCCAAGCCGGACCTGGGCCGCACCCTGCTGGCCGAAGCCTATGGCGACGACAAGGTCGACATCGCGGTCGGCACCACCTCCTCCGGCTCGGCGATCGCCATGCTGCCGGTGGCCAAGGAATACAAGAAGGTACTGATCGTCGAGCCGGCCGTGGCCGATGCGATCACCCAGGAAAAGTGGAACAAGTACATCTTCCGCACCGCGCGCAGCTCGATGCAGGACGCCCTGGCCGCAGCCAGCACCCTCAAGAGCGGCAGCATCGGCTTCCTGGCCCAGGACAACGCCTTCGGGCGCGACGCCATCGAGGCCGGCAAGGACGCATTGCGGACCGCCGGCAGCAAGGCCGTGACCATCCACGAGGAATACGCCCCGGCCGCGACGGCCGACTTCACCGCCCCGACCCAGCGCCTGTTCAACGCCCTGAAGGACAAGCCGCAGCCGCGCGTGCTGGCCATCGTCTGGGCCGGCCCGAACCCGCTGAACAAGATCGCCGACATGAAGCCGGAACGCTACGGCATCGCCCTGGCCCCGGGCGGCAACATCCTGCCGGTGATGAAGACCTGGAAGAGCTATGCCGGCACCGAAGGCACGATCTACTACTACCATGGCTTCCCGAAGAACAAGATGAACGACTGGTTCGTCGCCGAACACACCAAGCGCTACAAGATGCCGCCCGATATGTTCACCGCCGGCGGCATGGCTGCGGCCAGCGCCGTGGTCTCGGCCCTGAAGAAAGCGCCGAACGCGAAGAACGGCGACGAGATGGTGGCGGCGATGGAAGGCATGAGCTTCGAGACGCCGAAGGGCCAGATGACCTTCCGCAAGGAAGACCACCAGGCGATCCAGCCGATGTACCACTTCCGCATCAAGAAGGACCAGAAGAACGAGTGGGACCTGCTGGAACTGGTGCGCGAGATCCCCGCCACCGAGATGCCGCTGCCGGTGAAGAACAAGCGCTGACATGACGCATTCGCACGCTCAGCCCTCCCTGTCCACCCGCGACCTGACCATCCGTTTCGGCGGCCACGTCGCGGTGAACGGGGTGACGGCGGACTTTTATCCGGGCACGCTCACCGTCATCGTCGGCCCCAACGGCGCCGGCAAGACCACCTACTTCAATCTGGTCTCGGGCCAGCTGCCGGCGACTTCCGGCAGCGTCTTCGTGCACGGCCAGGACGTGACCCGGGCCGGGGCGGCGCGCCGCACCCGCCTCGGCATCGGGCGCGCCTTCCAGCTCACCAACCTGTTCCCCAACCTGACGGTGATCGAAAACGTGCGCCTCGCGGTGCAGAGCCGGGCCGGCATGGGCCTGAATTTCTTCTCCATCTGGTCGAGCCACCGGGAACTGATCGCGCGCGCCGAGCATTACCTGGAACGGGTGGCCCTGGCCGCCCGCCGCGACGCCTTCGTTTCCACCCTGTCGCACGGCGACCAGCGCAAGCTGGAAGTGGCGATCCTGCTGGCGCTGGAGCCGGACGTCATGATGTTCGACGAACCGACCGCCGGCATGAGCGTGGACGAGGTGCCGGTGGTGCTGGACCTGATCCAGGCCGTGAAGGCGGAACGCAACAAGACCGTGCTGCTGGTCGAGCACAAGATGGACGTGGTGCGCGCCCTGGCCGACCGCATCATCGTGCTGCACAACGGCACCCTGGTGGCGGACGGCAAGCCGCTCGAGGTCATGCAATCGAAGATCGTACAGGAAGCCTATCTTGGAACACCCGAACCCGAACACGCGTGAACCCCTGCTCACCTTAAGCGGGGTCCACACCCACATCGGCCAGTACCACATCCTGCAAGGGGTCGACCTGGTCGTGCTGCGCGGAGGCATGTCCATCCTGCTGGGCCGCAACGGCGCCGGCAAGACCACCACGCTGCGCACCATCATGGGCCTGTGGAAGGCCAGCGCCGGCTCGATCATGTTCGACGGCCGCGACATCACGAAGATGGCCACGCCGGATATCGCCCGTCTCGGCATCGCCTACGTCCCGGAGAGCATGGCCGTGTTCTCGGACCTGACGGTGCGCGAGAACCTGTACCTGGCCGCGCGCAATGGTGCGCTGGATGAAGCACGCGTGGACTGGATCTGTGGCTTCTTCCCGGCCCTGAAGAAATTCTGGAACTACCCGGCGGGCAACCTCTCGGGCGGCCAGAAGCAGATGGTGGCGATCGCCCGCGCGATCGTCGAGCCGAGGAAGCTCCTGCTGGTCGACGAGCCCACCAAGGGCCTGGCCCCCGCCATCGTCCAGAGCCTGATGGCCGCCTTCCGCGAGCTGAAGGACACGAACACGACCATCCTGCTGGTCGAGCAGAACTTCAACTTCGTGCGCACGCTCGGCGACACCGTGGGCGTGATGGACGACGGCCGCGTCGTGCACGCCGGTTCGATGCCCGCCTTGGCGAATGACGAGGAGCTGCAGCAGCGCCTGCTCGGCCTCTCGCTCGATTCCCACCAATAGGAAAACGATATGAGCGCAACTCTCCCCCTTGCCGCCCAGGACACGCCCTTGCCGAAGGCGCCGCGCGACATCGCGCCGCTGCTGCTGGTGCCGGTCCTGATGCTGGCCATGCTGCCCCTGGTCGGCAGCTTCCCGACCTGGGTCACCCTCACCGTCGCCGGCCTGGCGATGGGCATGATGATCTTCATCATGGCGAGCGGCCTGACCCTCGTGTTCGGCCTGATGAGCGTGCTGAACTTCGGCCACGGCGCCTTCGTGTCGGTCGGGGCGTTTGCCGCCACCACCGTCCTGATCCCGATGCGCGGCTGGCTCGAAGTCGATTCCCTGCTTGTCAACCTCGGCGTGCTGCTTCTCGCCGTCACGGTCGCCATGCTGGTGACCGCCGTGATCGGCTGGGCCTTCGAGCGCGTGATCATCATGCCGGTCTATGGCCAGCACCTGAAGCAGATCCTGATCACCATGGGCGGCATGATCGTCGCCGAACAGCTGATCCACGTGATCTGGGGCGCCGAGACCATCGCCCTGCCGCTGCCGACGGCCCTGCGCGGCGCCATCTTCCTGGGCGACGCGGCGATCGAGAAGTACCGGCTGGTGGCCGTGGTGGTGGGCTTGCTGGTCTTCATCGGCATGTTCCTGCTACTTAACCGCACCAAGATCGGCCTCCTCATCCGCGCCGGCGTCGAGAATGGCGAGATGGTCGAAGCCCTGGGCTACCGCATCAAGCGACTGTTCGTGACCGTGTTTGCCGCCGGCTCGGCGCTGGCCGGCCTGGGCGGCGTGCTGTGGGGCCTGTACAAGGAAACCCTGACCGCGGCGATGGGCGGCGAGATCATGGTGATGATCTTCATCGTCATCATCATCGGCGGCCTCGGCTCGGTGGGCGGCTGCTTCATCGGCGCCCTGCTCATGGCCCTGGTGACCAACTATGCCGGCTTCCTGGCGCCGAAAGTGGCGCTGGTCTCGAACATCATCCTGATGATCGCGATCCTGCTGTGGCGCCCCGCCGGCCTGTATTCGAAGATGCGAGGTTGAACCCGATGCTGCACCGACTCCTTTCCGGCGACCTGCCGCGCAGCCGCGCCCTGACCCTGGTGCTGCTCCTGATCCTGTTCGGACTGGCCTTCGCGCCTTTCCTGACCACCGGGGCGCGTCCGCTCAATACCGCCGCCACCATCTGCGTCTACATCGTGCTTGTCGCCTCCTACGACCTGCTGCTGGGCTATACGGGCATCGTCTCCTTCGCCCACACCATGTTCTACGGCATCGGCGCCTATGGCATCGGGCTCGGCCTGTCGCGGGTCGACGAGCCGACCTGGGGAGCCGCCCTGGGCGGCCTCGGCATCGCGCTGCTGGTGGCGCTGCTTCTCGCCCTGGTGGTCGGCCTGTTCGCCCTGCGCGTGCGCGCCATCTTCTACGCGATGATCACGCTGGCGGTCGCCTCGTCGTTCGCCGTGCTGGCCTCCCAGCTATCCGACTTCACCGGCGGCGAGGACGGCATCACCTTCAGCGTGCCGGAAGTGCTCACCCCCGGCTTCACGCTGATGGAGAACGAGGTCTTCGGCCGTTCGATCGACGGCAGGCTGCTCACCTATTACCTGGTGTTCTTCGGCTGCCTGCTGTTGTTCGTGTTCCTGCTGCGCCTTGTGAATTCGCCGTTCGGCCGGGTGCTGCAGGCGGTGCGCGAAAACGAATTCCGCGCCGAGGCGCTGGGCTACCGCACCATGGTCTACCGGATCTGGGCCAACTGCCTGGCCGCCCTGGTGGCGACCCTGGCCGGCGCCCTGATGGCGCTCTGGCTGCGCTACGTGGGGCCCAAGACCTCGCTGGGCTTCGAGGTGATGACCGACATCCTCCTGATCGTCGTCATCGGCGGCATGGGCACGATGTACGGCGCGGTGGTCGGTGCGGCGCTCTTCATCATTGCCCAGAATTACCTGAAGGAACTGATGGGCGTCGGCTCGAGCGCGCTGGAAGGCGTGCCCCTGCTGGCGGCGGCCCTGCACCCGGACCGCTGGATGCTGTGGCTGGGCGTGCTCTTCATTCTGTCGATCTATTTCTTCCCGATTGGGATCGTCGGCAAGCTCAGGCTGCGCAGCTGGATGGCGCGGCAAAAATAGACCGCCGCTCGCACGCTCTTTCCTCACGGCCTCCCATCGCGGAGGCCGTTTTCATTTCGTCTCCGTTCAGTTCCCTTCCCGCAGTTGAGGCGGGCCGAGCCTTGGTCCGCCGGCATTGAATACATCTCAATGTTTGTTATCTCCTTGCTCATACCATAAAGACAACAATGGCTTCGACGTCAGCCAGCGCGAGCCGCGGTTCATCCACTTTCCATCTGGCTCAGCATGAAAGGGCAATCATGAAAAGTCTTACCCGGATTACCGGCGCGGCGCTGCTCGCCTGCGCTGCCTGGGCGCCCCTGTCCAGCCACGCCGTCGAGGTGCTCAATGAAGGCTTCGGCAGCGTCCCGAACCTCTCGGGCTGGTCGCAGCTCAACAACAGCGTACCGCCGGGCACCGGCTGGTTCCAGGGCTATACCGATGCCTTCAGCGCCCAGTCCGGCCCGGGCAACTCCTACGCCGCCGCCAACTTCCTCGGCGCAGCCAATGGGATTGGAACGGTCGACAACTGGCTGATCACGCCCACCCTGTCCCTGTCGGGCATTACCACCCTGTCCTTCTGGACCAGGAGCGAGGGCAACCCCGGTTTTTCCGACCTGCTCGAAGTGCGTTTCGCCTCCGGCAGCGGCGCTACCCCTGACGATTTCGACACCCTGCTGCTCGCCATCGGCGGGGAAGCCGCGTATCCGAACCGATGGCAGCAATGGAGCGCCGATCTGACGGTCGAAGGAGAAGGCCGTTTCGCTTTCCGCTACCTCGGCGACGCCGCCACGCTCGACTATATCGGCCTCGACACGGTTCGGGTCGTCACCGCGGTGCCGGAGCCATCGAGCTACCTGATGCTGCTGGGCGGGCTCGGCGCCCTCGGCGTCAGCGCGCGTCGCCTGCGCAGGCAAGCGGCCGACACCGCCGCCCGCTAGGCCGACGGACAGGCGGCCGGACGCGCGGCCGCCGCATTTCGGCCATCTGCGGCCACAGTTCGACCGGGCGCGTCCACGCGCCTGAAACCGTATCGCCAGGAGAAAGCCATGCCCACCCATACACCGAAGTTCCTGCTGCCGCTCGCCATCCTGTGCCTGCCGGCCGCCGCCCAGCAGGCCACGCAGGAGGCCACACCGGAGGCCCGGCAGCCGGCCGCGCCCCAGGCCGGGGCGCCCTCCGGAATGGTCGTCGTACGCGACGCCCAGACCGGCCAGCTGCGCACCCCGGCTCCCGCCGAAATGCGCGCACTGCAGCCACGCACGCCAAGCACCGCCCTCGCCCCGAGCCAGCCCAAGATGGTCACCGGCCCCGGCGGGCGGCGCTCGGTGCAGCTGGGCGAGCGCCACATGGTGTACTCGGTCGTGACCCGCGGCGCCGACGGCAAGCTCAGCGACCAGTGCGTCCACGGCGTGCATGCCGCCGAGAATGCCGTCGACCATCCCGCCCCCGCCAGCAAGCCAGAGGAGCATCGCCATGACCGCTAAATCCCTGCGCGGCCTGGCCGCCGCCTTCGCCCTGGCCTTCGCCGGCCTGGCCGGCACCAGCACGGCCCAGGCGGCCGCCACCATCGTCATCGTCAACCAGAACGCGCCGGGCGAAGGCTTCAACGACCCGACGCCGGCGGCGCCGGTGGGCGGCAACCCCGGCACCACGCTCGGCCAGCAGCGCCTGAACGCCTTCCAGCACGCCGCCAACATCTGGGGCGCCACCCTCACCAGCACGGTCACGATCCGCATCGGCGCGGCCTTCGTGCCGCTGGCCTGTAACGCCACCGGGGCCGTGCTCGGCTCGGCCGGCGCCTACGAGGTCTGGACCGATTTCCCCAACGCGCCGCGCACCAATACCTGGTACCCTTCCGCGCTGGCGAGCAAGCTGGCGGGCACCGACCTCACCGCCCCGACCGACCCGCACATCATCGCGCGCTTCAACTCGCGCCTGGGCCTCTTCCCCGACTGCCTGCCCGGCTCGCCCTTCTACCTGGGCCTCGACAACCGCCACGGCGACCAGATCGACCTGGTCACCGTGCTGCTGCACGAGATGGCGCATGGCCTGGGCTTCCAGACCTTCACGGACGACGAGAGCGGCGAGCAGTTCTTCGGCATTCCCTCGGTCTGGGACTACCACCTGGTGGACAACCGCAACAACACGCCCTGGGTCGCCATGACCGACGCCCAGCGCGCCGCCTCGGCCATCACCTGGCGCGGCCTGTCGTGGAACGGCCCCAACGTGAACGCCGCCGTGCCCAAGGTGCTGGCGCCGCGCTCCAACCTGAACATCGGCGGCGCCAACGCGGGCGGCGCGGCGGGCGACTATTACGTCGGCGACGCCACCTTCGGCGCCCCCCTGGCCAAGCGGGCCGTCAGCGGCCAGTTGATGCCGGTGGTCGACCAGGCCAACGGCACGGGCCTGGCCTGCGCGCCTTTGAACGCCGTCAACGCCCTCGCGGTGCGCAACAACATCGCCCTGGTGGACCGCGGCAGCTGCGACTTCACCGTGAAGGCGGCCAATGTGCAGGCGGCCGGTGCGATCGGCATGGTGGTGGTGGACAATGTGCCGGGTGACGTCGTCGGCCTGAGCGGCACCGACCCGAGCATCACCATCCCGGCGGTGCGCATCACCCTGGCCGACGGCACGGTAATCAAGGCGGCCCTGCAGCAGCGCTCGCGCACCAAGTCGGGCGTCATCGCCAGCCTCGGCCTCGACCTCAGGCAGCTGGCCGGCACCGATGCGCAGCGCCGCATCCTGATGTACACGCCGAGCATCAATGTGCCTGGCTCCTCGGTGTCGCACTACACGACGGAGGCCAAGCCGAACCAGCTGATGGAGCCGTCGATCAACGACGACCTGCTGCACGTCGTCAAGCCGCCGCGCGACCTCACCTATCCGCTGCTGCGCGATATCGGCTGGTAAGCCCTGCCTGGCCCTGAAACGCAAAAAGCCGGCGCCCCTTGCGGGACGCCGGCTTTTCCAACGAGCAGCAAATTATTACTGGCCCTTGACCTTGAACGCTTCCACGCCCTTGGTGATCTCGGCCTCGGCGGCTGCCTTGTCGGCCCAGCCTTCGATCTTGACCCACTTGCCTGGCTCGAGGTCCTTGTAGTGCTCGAAGAAGTGCTGGATCTGCTTCAGGCGCAGTTCCTCGACGTCGTCCAGCGACTGGATTTTCTTGTACATCGGCAGCACCTTCTCGACCGGCACCGCGATGACCTTGGCGTCGCCGCCGCCGTCATCGGTCATGTTCAGCACGCCCAGTGCGCGGCAGCGCACCACCACGCCCGGCGGCAGCGGGAACGGGGTGATCACCAGCACGTCGCAAGGGTCGCCGTCGTCGGCGATGGTCTGCGGCACGTAGCCGTAGTTGCACGGATAGTGCATGGCAGTACCCATGAAGCGGTCCACGAAGATCGCGCCGCTGTCCTTGTCGACCTCGTACTTGATCGGGTCGGCGTTCATCGGGATTTCGATGATGACGTTGAAGTCGTTCGGCACGTCTTTGCCGGCTGGGACGTTATTCAGGCTCATGGATATTCCTTGGTTGCTGAAGTTTCAATAAAGTTCGTCATTATAGCGAAACGCACCACGCTTGTGCGCCGCAGCAGGGGCAATGGTGCGGCAGCGTCACGGGGTCCGTAGGGTGGACGGCTCCATTGCAAGGTGTGATACGCCACCGCCGGAACTGCCGTCCGCGCGTTCAAGCGGCTGGTGCGTTGCCGAAGCGTCGTTCAATTCCTGCATCTGCATATTGCCCGATTTGACCGTGCAACGAATCATCGACTGTTTGAACGCGCGGACGGCGGAGCCGTCCACCCTACATGTTTACAGGATGCTGGCCAGCGCGCACTGGCGGTAATGGTTCGCCGCCTCCTGCTCCTGGCCCAGCGCCTCGTGCATCTGGGCCAGCTTCAGATGGGCCTCGCGCACCATCGCGCTTTCCGTGGCATCCGACAGCGCCTGCTCCAGGTAGCGCTGCGCCTTGCCCCACAGTTTCTGCTTCAGGCAGAGCGAACCCAGGGTCAGCGCCAGCTCGGCGTCCATCGGGCGCTCCTTGAGCCAGGTTTCGCAGTGCTCGATCTGCGCCAGCAGCGAGGCCGAGCCGGACGGGCCGGCGGCTTCGCGGTAGGCGCGCACCACGCAGTCGTCCCAGTTGGCCTTGAGCGCCTCCTCGGCGATCACGCGCGCTTCGTCATGCAGGCCGCAGGCATTGAAGGCATTCGCCGCGCGCGCCGCGATGAAGGGCACGGTGCGATCGAGCTGCGGCACGCCGGCCCAGACGCGGCGGATCGATTCGGCGTCAATGCCCTCCTCGCCCAGCAGCGCCTCGTAGGCCATCTCGCGCAGGCGCGTGGACAGCGCCGGGTGCAGGGCCTTGCGCTTGTCCAGGATGCGCACCAGGCGCAGCACCTCCGGCCAGTTGCGGGCCTGCTGGTTGGCCTTCATCGACCATTGCAGGGCATGGATGTGGCGCTGGCCGCTGGCGTTCAGTTCGGCCACCGCTTCCAGGGCCGCTTCCGGCTGGTGGTCGTCGACCAGCAGCTCGGTGATCGTCATCAGGCGCGCGGTCTTGAGCGCATTGTCGTGCACGATGCCGGCCAGCCAGGCGTCGCGCCTGCCTGGTTCGCGCATGCGGTGGGCGGCGCGCGCGCCGATCAGGGCGGCCAGGCCCGCGTTCTCGGGCAGTTCGGCGGCGCGCATGGCGGCCTTCTCGGCATGGCCGAAGCGCCCTTCGAACAGGGCCTTGAGCGCATCGCGCAAGCCCTTGTTGCCATCGCGCTCACGCTTGCGCTGGCGGTAGGCCGCCACGCGCTCGGGCATCTTCATGGTCGACTTGATCGCCCGCACCAGGCCGTAGACCAGCGCGAACAGCAGGACCAGCAACACGATGAAGAGGTTGAGCGACATGTCGAGCCGGTGCGGCGGGTAGAACAGCACCACGTTGCCCGGGTTGAAACGCGCCGTCACGGCGATGCCGATGGCCGCAGCCATCAGCGCAACCAGCCAGAGAAGGAGCCGCATCGATTAACCCTTCGCCTTGTAGTTGCGCACCGCGTTCAGGCTCTCGGACAGCGTCGGCATCTCGATGTTCAGGTCGTTCGCCTGCACCTGGCGCAGCGCGCCTTGCGCCGACTGGGTGGCACGGGCACGCGTGTCGAAGTACTTGAGCAGGATTTCCTGTGCACTGGCGAGGTCGTCGCGGAAGGTCGACTCGTTGCGCGACAGCAGCGCCAGGCGCGCGTTCAGCAGGCGCAGCTTGAGGTTCTCACGCACGAAGAAGGATTCGGTCGGCGACAGCATCAGCGCCTCCGGCGTGTCGACGCTGCGCACGCGCACCAGCTGGCGCACGTCGTCCCACATCTCCTGGCTCCAGTTGCGCCAGGTCTGGACCATGCGCTGGCCCAGGCTCAGCGTCTCCGGCGCCGGCTCGGCGCCTTTCTTGCGCAGCGAGCGCACCGGCGCGGCCGGCAGCAGCGGTTTTTCGTCCGACAGCATCGGCAGCGTGTCCACCTGGGCGATCACATTGTCCAGGCGCAGCGCCACACCAGCCAGGTCGACCGCCGGCATCGCCTTCAGGCGCTCGATGTCGGCGCCGATCGCGCGGCGGATGTTCAGGAACTGCGGCTTGTCCGAGCGGCCCAGCGAGCGGTCGGCATTCTGCAGCGCGATCAGGGCGCCCTGCACGTTGCCGGCCAGCTGCAGCTGCTGGCTGGCGGTGTTCAAGACCTGCTCGACCTCGGACAGCGCCCACTCGTCGCGGTTCTTGGAGAGGTCCTGGTAGAGCTGCTCCAGGGCCAGCTGCTGGGTCTGGGCCTCGCTCTGGCGGCTTTCCAGCACCCCGACCTTGACCTGCAGTTCCTTGGCCGTGTCCGCCACTTCGCGCGCCAGCGCGGCAGTCTCGGCGTTGACGGCATTGCCTTTCTGCAGGCTCTGCGCCATGTCGCGACGCAAGGTGTTGATGCGGCTGTGCGAGCTCACGGTCTGCACCGCCAGCAGCACGGCGAGCACGGTCACCGCCAGCGGGAGCGGACGCTGCAGCGTCTGCAGCAGGCCGCCGGTGCGCATCGGCGCCTTCTGGACGGCCAGGCTGGTCGAGGGAGTGTGGTCTGGATTGTTGGGCAATTCGTTCATTCTTGTGATTGTATCGCGGCAAGTAATCGTGCGTCGCCGGAACCCGTCAGCGTGATCCGGTTGCAAGCGAGGGCGCGCGCCGTCTCGGCGATGCGCGTGTGGGGAACGATCAGGTGCTGTGCGCGCAGGCGCGCGGGGCCGTCGACCGGATCGAGCTCCCGCACCAGGCTCGCCAATCCGCGCAAGGCTTCCGAGCTCGTGATTATCCAGTCGTTTGGCTGCGCCAGCAAGACGGCCAGCTGCGCGGCGAGCGCCGCGTCGAGCCGGGGCACGCTGCGGCGGTAGGCGGCCACGGTCTCGACCAGCGCCCCAGCCGCGCGCAAGGTATCGGCCATCAACTCGCGCCCGCTCTCGCCACGCACGATCAGCACCCGCTTGCCCCGCAGGGCGGCCAGGTCGAGACTGGCCAGCAGGTGTTCGGAATCGCTGTTGGCCGGGTCAGGCGGGCAATGGATGGTGGTGTTGGCAGGCGTGACGCCATGGCGCGCGAGCGCCAGGCGGCTGCCCTCGCCCACCACGCCGACCGGCACCCCGGCCGGCCAGGCGTCCAGGTGGGCAAAGGCGGCGTCCACTGCGTTCGGCGACACGAAGGCCACCAGGGCGTAGGACGGCAACCGGGCCAGGGCCGCCTGCAGCGCGGAGCTATCGTCAAGGGGGGCGATCTCGAGCAGCGGCAGCACCACCGCCCTGCGCCCGAGGGAGGCAATGGCCCGCGCCAGGCTGTCCGCCTGGGCGCGTGGCCGGGTGATGACGACCGCCCGCTCAGGCATCCCGGGGAGCAGCGGTGGCCTGCGAGGCCGCGGCGTCGGCCTCGGCGGCTTCCTGGCGGCAAGCCTCGAGGATGCCATGGGCGTCCTGGCTGTCCAGCAGGATGGAAACCTGTTCGCCGAGGAAATCCGGGTAATCCCAGGAGCCGGCCACCTCGCCGTGGGCGCTGCGCAGGCCGTCGGGCGTGGCCACCATGGCGCGCAGGCGCATGGTCGTGCCTTCCACGGTCGCGAAGGCCGCCAGCGGAATCTGGCAGCTGCCGCCAAAAATCTTCGACACCTTGCGCTCGGCCGTGACGGCGCGCGCGGTGGCGTCGTGGTTGAGCGGCGCAAGCAGGGCCTTCAGGTCGACGCCGTCGCTGCGCTCGCCCCTGACGATCTCGATCGCCATCGCGCCCTGGCCGGCGGCCGGCAGGCTGTCCTCGGGTTCGAGCAGGGCGCGGATGCGCTCCGGCAGGCCGAGGCGCTTCAGGCCGGCGGCCGCCAGGATGATGGCCGCGTAGTCGCCACGGTCGAGCTTTCCAAGACGGGTGTCGAGGTTGCCGCGCAGCGGCTTGATGACGAGATGCGGATAGCGCGCCGCGATCAGGGCCTGGCGCCGCAGGCTGCTGGTGCCGACCACGGCGCCCGGGGGCAGTTCGGCCAGGCTGGCGTAATCGTTGGAGACGAAGGCGTCGCGCGGGTCTTCGCGCTCGAGCACGGCGGCCAGCTCGAAGCCTTCCGGCAGCTCCATCGGCACATCCTTGAGCGAGTGCACGGCCAGGTCGGCGCGGCCCTCGGCCATGGCGACTTCGAGTTCCTTCACGAACAGGCCCTTGCCGCCCACCTTCGACAGCGTACGGTCGAGGATCTGGTCGCCGCGCGTGGTCATGCCCAGAATCTCCACGGAGCACTGCGGATATAATGCGGCGAGACGGGCGCGCACGTGCTCCGCCTGCCACATGGCCAGGCGGCTCTCGCGGGATGCGATAATCAGCTTCGCTGGCGCCTGCGGCGCCGTTTCATTTGCTTTCAACACGTATTCTTTCACTGTCGTCGAGCCCTACCAGGACGATGCCGGTAAAACGGCCCTTGCATAAGATCACAAATTTTAGCATGGGCCCTCTTGCAGACCGTGGCCAACCGCCATCGCACAATCGAGTCGTCATTCTCAATAACTTTGTGGTCGATATGGACAATCCTGCTGCATCAGTAAGCCCCCCCGTTCAGAATGTGAGTGCCCAGCGTGATCCCGACAAGGACGCGCCGCTGAAAGAAGACATCCGCCTGCTCGGCCGCCTGCTCGGCGACGTGCTGCGCGACCAGGAAGGCGAACAGGTCTTCGAGATGGTCGAAACCATCCGCCAGACCGCCGTGCGCTTCCGCCGCGAAGCCGACCCGAAGGCCGGCGAAGAGCTCGCGACCCTGCTGCACCGCCTCACGCGCGACCAGACCATCACGGTGGTGCGCGCCTTTTCCTACTTCTCGCACCTGGCCAATATCGCCGAGGACCAGCACCACATCCGCCGCCGCCGCGCCCACCTGCTCAAGGGCTCCGGTCCGCAGCAGGGCAGCGTCAGCTTCGCGCTCGGCAGGCTGCGCGACGCCGGCGTGCCGCGCGAGACGGTCGAAGGCTTCTTCCAGGACGCCCTGATCGCCCCGGTGCTGACCGCCCACCCGACCGAGGTGCAGAGGAAGAGCATCCTCGATGCCGAGCACGACATCGCCCGCCTGCTGGCCGAGCGCGACCGCGGCCTGACCCCGAAGGAATTGCAGAAGAACGGCCAGCTGCTGCACGCGCGCGTCGCCACCCTGTGGCAGACCCGCATGCTGCGCTATTCCAAGCTGACCGTGGCCGACGAGATCGACAACGCACTGTCCTACTACCGCATCACCTTCCTGCGCGAAGTCCCCGCGCTGTACGACGACATCGAGGAAGAAATCGCGACCCGCTACGAAGGCGATTCGAGGCCGATGGACGAGGCCCAGTTCCTGCAGATGGGCAGCTGGATCGGCGGCGACCGCGACGGCAATCCGAACGTCAATGCCGATACCATGCGCCATGCGCTGACGCGCCAGTCGACCACCATCCTCGACTTCTACCTGGAAGAAGTGCACGCCCTCGGCGCCGAGCTGTCGACCTCGACCCTGCTGGTGCCGGTCACGCCCGAGATGCAGGCCCTGGCCGACGCCTCGGTCGACACCTCGCCGCACCGCAGCGACGAACCCTACCGCCGCGCCCTGATCGGCATCTATGCGCGCCTGGCCGCCACCGCGCGCGAGCTCGGCGTCGGCCACATCCTGCGCAAGGAAGTCGCCGAAGCACCGCCCTACCTCGACGCCGGCCTGTTTGCCGCCGACCTGGAGGTCATCGCCGATTCCCTGCGCGCCAACCACGGCGGGATGCTGGTCGAGCCGCGCCTGGCGGGGCTGAAGCGCGCCGCGCGCATCTTCGGCTTCCACCTGGCTTCGCTCGACATGCGCCAGAGTTCGGACGTGCACGAGCGCGTGCTCACCGAGCTGTTCGCACGCGCGGGAAGCGAAAGCGACTACGCCAAACTGGACGAAGCGAAGAAGGTCGAGCTGCTGCTGGCCGAACTGGCCCAGCCGCGTCCCCTGTACTCGCCCTACGAGAGCTACTCCGACGAGACCAATTCGGAGCTCGCCATCCTGCGCACCGCACGCGAGATCCGCCTGCGCTACGGCAGCCGCGCGATCCGCAACTACATCATCTCGCACACCGAGACCGTGTCCGACCTGCTCGAAGTCCTGCTGCTGCAGAAGGAAACCGGCCTGCTGCGCGTGTCCTCCGGCTCCTGCGACGTGATGGTGATTCCGCTGTTCGAGACCATCCCCGACCTGCAGCGCGCAAGCAGCATCATGGACGAGTGGATGTCGCTCGAGCCGGTCGCGAAAGTGATCGAGCAGCAGGGCCGCCTGCAGGAAGTCATGCTCGGCTACTCGGACTCGAACAAGGACGGCGGCTTCATGACCTCGAACTGGGAGCTCTACCAGGCCGAGCTGAAGCTGGTCGACGTGTTCGCGGCCAGGAACGTCAAGTTGCGCCTCTTCCACGGCCGCGGCGGCACCGTCGGCCGCGGCGGCGGCCCGAGCTACGACGCGATCCGCGCCCAGCCGCCCGGCACCGTCAACGGCCAGATCCGCCTGACCGAACAGGGCGAGATCATCTCCTCCAAGTTCTCGAATCCGGAAATCGGCCGGCGCAACCTGGAGCTGCTGGTGGCCGCGACCCTGGAGGCGAGCCTGTCGCCGCGCGACGAGGATGCCGCCACCCGCGAACGCCTGTCGCGCTTCGAAGCGGTGATGGCCGAGCTGTCCGAGCGCGCCTACCGCGCCTACCGCAACCTGGTCTACGAGACCCCGGGCTTCACCGACTACTTCTTCTCGGCCACCCCGATCGCCGAGATCGCGGAACTGAACCTCGGTTCGCGCCCGGCCTCGCGCAAGTCGACCCGCCGCATCGAAGACCTGCGCGCGATTCCCTGGGGCTTCTCCTGGGGCCAGTGCCGCCTGCTGCTGCCGGGCTGGTACGGTTTCGGCGCCGCCGTCAGCGGCTGGCTCAACGACGGCGACCGTGAGTCGCGCCTGGCCCTGCTGCGCGAGATGCACGGCGCCTGGCCCTTCTTCGCCACGCTGCTGTCGAACATGGACATGGTGCTGGCCAAGACCGACCTCGCCATCGCCTCGCGCTACGCGAGCCTGGTGGCGGACGCCGAGCTGCGCGAGCGCATCTTCCGCCGCATCACCGCGGAACACGGCGAGACCCTGCGCTGCCTGGAAGCGATCACGGGAACGGGCGAACGCCTGGCCGGCAACCCGCTGCTGGCGCGTTCGATCCAGAACCGCTTCGCCTACCTCGACCCGCTCAACCACCTGCAGGTGGAACTCATCCACCGCCGCAGGAAGCTGGGCGACAACGCGGATCCACGGGTGCACCGCGGCATCCATCTCTCCATCAACGGGGTGGCGGCAGGCCTGCGCAATACAGGTTGAGAACTGCGGCTAAAGATGCCGTGACAAGGACGCCACTCGGCGTTACAATCCGCCGCTTGAGCGATTGGTGCCCTTCCGCAGGTCTGCGGGAGGGTGAAACGGGAAGCCGGTGACGCGCGGGATAGCCATCCCCGCCAGTCCGGCGCAGCCCCCGCTGCTGTAAGCCTGACGACGCCGGCCGTACGCCACTGTGCATTGCACGGGAAGGCAGGGCCGGCGAAGGACGAAGGCGAGCCAGAAGACCGGCCAGTCACGATGCACTTTGTAGCGCCCGGGGTGTGGCGCTGCCGGTTGGCTGTCCCTATTTCTTCGGTCCAGGTCTCGACACCGTGTGCGCCCTTAGCTGGCGCGCCGGGACGCGCGCGGCTGCTCCATGGAACACGGGGCCGCCCGGATTTCGTCCCGAGGTCGACCTGAATTGAGCGCTCGTCTATTCCTTCGCGTCCTGGCGGTCCTGTGCTGCCTGTGCGCCCTGCCCGTCCGGGCAGGCACCCTGTTCGCCGTCGTCACCGAGCGCGCGGCGCCCGGCGCCATCGAAGCGGCCCACCGCCACCTGGCGCGCCATCCGAAAGACCGCATCCTGCTGCGCACGCCGGCCCAGCTGATGGCGGCCAGCGAGCGCGACGTCGAGCGCTGGATCGCCGGCGCCGACAGCGTGCTGGCCGTCTCGGTCTTCGGCGACCCTGCGCGGCGCCTGAAGGACGCGGTCGCGCGCCACGCGCGGCCGTCCACGCAGGTGCTGGCCTTCAACGGCGAAGCCACCCTCAGCCTCATGACGCGCGGCCGCCACGGCAGCCTGCGCGACTTCTCGCCCGAGCTGCTGCGCCAGCTGTCGAACGAGGCGCCGCCGGAAACGGCCCTGCGGGCGGCGGCCAGCGATCCCGCCAGCGCGCACTGGCTGGCCGCGCGCCGCCTGTGGCAAGGGGGCGGCAGCGACAACACGGCGGCCCTGTTCGCCCACCTGCTCGCCCCCGCGGCGCCCGTTCCCGCGCCACGTCCCGCGCCGACGCTGCGCCTGCGCGTGGGCGAGCGTGAACTCGCCGACGGGGCAGCATGGGGGCACGCCGCCGAGCTCGGACTGAAGGACAGGCCCACGGTCGTCGTGCTGGATCTCGCCAATATGGATGCCGTGGTGCCGGCCGCGCTGTGCCGCCAGATCGAGTCCCGGGGCCAGCCCTGCGTGCAACTGCTCACCCGCTGGGGCGGCGCCTCGCGCGAAGCGCTCGAGCGCCTGGCCGAGCTGGTGGCGCCCGCGCGCCCGGCCGCGCTGGTCGTGCTGCAGGACTTCGTGGTGGGCGCAGCCGAAGGCCGCCAAGCGGTCGAGGAAGCATTCAAGCGCCTCGACATCCCCGTGTTCAAGGCCATCCGGCTGATGGACCGTACGGCCATGCAATGGCGCCTCTCGCCGGACGGCCTGAGTCCCGACTCGGTCCAGTACCGCGTGGCCCTGCCCGAGCTGCAGGGCATCGGCCAGCCCATCGTCGTCGCCGCGCTGGGCAAGGCGCGGCACGATGCGCGCACCGGCATCGAGAACCGTCCGCCCGAGGTACTGGAACAGGAAGCCGCCCGCGTCGCGGCGCGCGTGGACCGCTGGCTGGCCCTGCGCGCCAAGGCCAACCGCGACAAGCGCGTCGCCCTCGTCTACTACAACCACCCGCCGGGCCGCCAGAACATCGGCGCCGACAACCTCGACGTGCCGGCCTCGCTGTTCGACATGCTGCATGCGATGAAAGCCGCCGGCTACACGGTGGGCGAACTGCCGGCCTCGCCCGAGGCCCTGCTGGAGCGCATCATGGCGCATGGCGTCAACCTGCCCGAGGACCGCGCCGCCCTGCGCGAGCTGGCCGGTTCCGTGAATGGCGTCACGGGCGAGGATTACCGGCGCTGGTTCGCCACCCTGTCGCCGCGCGTGCAGGGCGAGATGACGAGCGGACTGCTGGGACGACTGCATGCCGACGTGCTGGCGGCCGAAGCCGGCCGCGAATACCAGCTCGGGCGCAAGCGCGCCGAAGTCGTGATCGCCGAGCTGCAGCACCTGGTCGAAGGCGCCGACCATCCCAGGCGCGAGGATGCGCTGCGCGACCTGATTGCCCTGCGCGAGGGCTATCTTGGCTGCCTGGAGGAGCGGGCCATGCGCCGCTGCGCCACCCTCGCCTCCCTGCAACGGCGCCTGGTCGGCTACGGCATCGAGGGCATGCGCGGCTGGGGACCGGCGCCCGGCAAGGTGATGGTCGAAGGCGGCAAGCTGCTGGTGCCTGGCCTCGTATTCGGCAACGTCTTCATCGGCCCCCAGCCGCCGCGCGGCTGGGAAGTCGACGAGGAGCTGCTGCACGCGAACACCAGCATCACGCCACCCCACCAGTACCTGGCCTTCTACCACTGGCTGCGTGACCGCTTCAGGGCCGACGCCCTGGTCCACGTGGGGCGCCACTCGACCTATGAATTCCTGCCCGGTAAAGCGGTGGGCCTGGCAAGCGACGACTACCCGAGCCTGATCGCGGGCGACCTGCCCGGCATCTATCCCTACATCGTCGACGGCGTCGGCGAGGGCACCCAGGCCAAGCGGCGGGGCCTGGCCGTGATGGTCGACCACCTGACGCCTCCTCTGGCCGCCACGCCCCTGTACGACGAGCTGCTGTCGCTGCGCCAGGTGGTCGAAAGCTACGAGGCCGCCAGCTCGGAGTCGCTGAAGACGCAAGCGGCAGCCTTGATGCGCGAACGCGTGATCAAACTGAACCTGCGCGCCGAACTGGAAGCCTCGATGGCCGACGTGCTGAAGGTGCGCGGCATCGGCTTCGACGCGGCCGACGACGACCTGCTGGCGCACGAGATCGGCCACTATCTCACCAAGCTGCAGGAGAAATTCATGCCCTACGGCCTGCACGTCTTCGGCCGGCCGTGGGAGCGCAAGTCGCTCGATCTGATGCTGGATTCCATGCGCAAGGGCGGCATCACTGATCCGGACATCGAGCGCAAGCTGGTCGACTCCCCGAGGCTGGAAATGCGCGGCCTGCTGGCCGGCCTGGATGGCCGCTACATCGAGCCGGGCAAGGGCAACGATCCGCTGCGCTCTCCGGAATCCCTGCCCACGGGACGCAACTTCCACGCGGTCGACGGCGACATCCTGCCGACCCGCCTCGGCTACGGCCTGGGCGAGCGCCTGGCCACGCAAGCCGCCGCGCGCGACGCCGGCAAGGAAGTCTCGGGCAGCGAAGGCATCATCCTGTGGGCCTCGGACGCGGTGCGCGACGAGGGTGTGATGGTCGCGTTTTCGCTCGCCATGATGGGCGCCGAGCCGGTGTGGAATGCGCGCGGCGTGGTGACCGACGTGCGCCTGAAACCGGACGCGATCCGGCGCGACGCCATCGTCACCACTTCCGGCCTGTTCCGCGACCTCTATCCGAACCTGATCCGCCTGATCGACCGCGCCGGCCGCCTGGCCCTGGCCGCTTCCGCTTCCACCCTGGCGGAACAGGACCCGCAGCTGCGCGAAGCCCTGCAGGCAGCGCTGGCTCCCCTGCCCGGCAATACGGCATGGGGACGCGAACCGCTCACGCGCAACCGCGTGGCGCACGAATGGCTGGCGCGTACCCGCGCCCTGCACAAGGAAGGGCTGGCGATGGGGGATGCGGGCCTGGCCGCGACCCAGCGCATCTTCGGCGACGCCCCCGGCGCCTACGGTACCGGCGTGAACCGCCTGACCGAGCGCTCGGGCGCCTGGCGCGAGCGCGAGGAACTGGGCCGCGCCTACCGGCTGCGCATGGGCCATGCCTATGGGCTGGACGCCGGCGGCGAGACGCATCACGCCGCCTTCGACGTGGCGCTGGACGGCATCGCGCGCACCTACCACGGCCGCGCCAGTAATCTCTACGGACTGCTCGACAACAACGACGCCTTCGACTACCTGGGCGGCCTGTCGCTCGCCATCGAAACCCGCACCGGCCGCGTGCCCGAAGCCCTGATCCTGCAGCACGCCCAGCCGGGACGCGCCGACGTGGAGCCGCTCGCGGCCGCCCTGCTGGGCGAGCTGCGCGGCCGCTTCCTGAACCCGGCCTGGCTCAAGCCCCTGATGGAGCACGGCTACGCGGGCGCGCGCACCATGGGCCAGGAATTCATCGAGAACCTGTGGGGCTGGCAGGTGACGCGCCCCGACCTGGTCAGGAACTGGGCCTGGGACGAAGTCAAATCCGTGTACTTCGACGACCGCTACGGGCTCGGCCTGCCGGAATTCCTCGGCCGGCGCCACAACGCCCACGTCAAGGCGCACATGCTGGCCGTCTTCATGGTGGCGGCCGAAAAAGGCTTCTGGAAAACGGATCCAGCCACCATCCGCCGCATGGGCGGCGAGCTGGCGCGCCTGGTGAGCGCCAACGGCCTGCCCGGCAGCGGACACGCGGCGCCGGACCACCCCATGTGGCAGTGGCTGGCCCCGCAGCTCGATGCGCGGGAGGCGCGCCAGCTGGGCGTCACCCTGGCGCGGGCGCGCGGCGAGCTGCTGCCGGCCGCGCCGCGCGCGCAGGCGCCAGGGCCGTCGCCGGCATCAGCCCCTGCGACAGGCAAGGCCGCACCCGCCCCGCGTACCTACGAATTGAGCCGGCTGGATGAGCCGGCCCCACCCGCCAACCGCCGCGTCGCGGGCGTGCTCGCCATTCTTGCCGGGGCCCTGGCCCTGTTCTCGCTCGGCCTGTGGCGCGGGCGCACCCTTCCCCAACCCTTGAGGAGATTCCATGCTTGAAATCCTGTCCTTCGCCTGGCTGCACGATGCCGTCAGCTGGCTCCTGGTGCCCGCCCTTGCCCTGCTGCTGCTCGCCTGCGCGGTGGCGCTGGTCGAAGCCGGCATCGCCGTCGGCGAGCGCTTCCACGGCCTGAAGCAGCTGGGCGCGAGCGGCGACGTCGAACGCATTCACCTTCTTGCTCGCAAGCGCCTCGAACGCGCCGACCTGCTGGCGCGCATTCCGCCGATGCTGGGCCTGATGGCCACCATCATCCCGCTCGGCCCGGGCCTGGCCGCCCTGGGGCGCGGCGACCCCGCCCAGCTGGCGAGCGCCGTCACCGTGGCCTTCGATGCGACCGTGCTCGGCCTGGCGGCCGGCATCGGCGGCCTGGTGATCGGCAAGCTGCGCCGCCGCTGGTACGAAGAGACCCTGGAAGCGATGGAGGGCGCGGCATGAGCGGCAAGCGCCTGCGCCTGTACTCGCGTCTCGACGCGCGCTTCGAGCAGGGCGACGAAGACCCGCGCGCCAGCCTGGTGAACCTGGTCGATGTGATGCTGGTCTTCGCCTGCGGCCTGATCGCCGCGGTCGCCGGCACGCAGGGAGCCCGCACCGTGCCGCAGCCGGTGGAAAAAGGCCGCCAGATCGAGCGTCCGGCAACTGGCGCCGGCATGGCCGGCAGCGGTTACGACCGTGTCGGCGAAGTCTACCGCGACCCCAGGACCGGCAAGCTGGTGCTGGTCGAACCGCCGCCCGCGAAATGAACGCGCACGCTTTCCCGCCCGAAGAAGTCGCCGGCGTCTACCGTGCGATCCGCGAGCGGCGCGACATGCGCCACTTCCTGCCCACGCCGATCGAACCGGCGCAGCTGGCGCGCTTCCTCGATGCGGCCCACCGGGCGCCCAGCGTCGGCCTGATGCAGCCCTGGCGCTTCATCCGCATCGCCGACCGCGGCTTGCGCGAACGCATCCACGCCCACGTCGAGGAAGAACGCCTGCTGACCGCGCTGGCCCTCGAGCAGCGCGCGGACGACTTCATGCGCCTGAAGGTCGAGGGCATCCTCGATTGCGCGGAAGTGCTGGTGGTGGGGCTGATGGACAAGCGCGAGCCCTATGTGTTTGGACGCCGCACCATGCCGCAGATGGACCTGGCCTCGGCGTCCTGCGCGATCCAGAACTTCTGGCTGGCCGCGCGTGCGGAGGGGATCGGCGTCGGCTGGGTATCGCTGTTCGATCCCCTGCGCATCCGCAGCCTGTGCGGGATGCCGCCCGGCAGCCAGCCGATCGCCATCCTCTGCGTCGGCCAGGTCGAGGCCTTCTACCGCGCGCCGATGCTGGAAGAAGAAGGCTGGGACCGGCGCCGTCCCCTGTCCGGCATGCTGTACGAGGACAGCTGGGAGACGGCGCCGCAGGAGGGCTAGGTCAGGCGCCGCACACGCCGACTGTCCCGCCCTTGCGCACGTGCGCCTGCACCGCATTGGGCGAGACGCAGATCTGCGTGGACGGATTGCCGGCGCTCCCCGTCGCATGGCAGACCAGCACCTTGTCGCCGTTCCCGCAGCGCGCGTCGATGACCTTGACGGTGCTTGACGCTTGCGCGAAGCAGGCCTCCGGGCTGGCAGCCTGTGCCGCGAAGGTGAAGCTGCCCGGGTTGGTGGCAGTGAAGGTCGTGACGGGGCCGGTGCTGGTCGACAGGCCTGCCGTCGGACTCCAGGTATAGGTGCTGCTGCCCGCCGCGTCGCTGGCGCCGAGCTGCACGCTCTGCGGCCCGTAGCCGAGGGCGATCGTGCCCGCCGGCAGCCCGGTCTCCTCGCCCGCGCCGCGCGTCACGCTCACCACCGGCTGCGGCGCATGGCCCTCGACCCGCACGGTGGCTTCGCCGCTGGCGACGTTGCCGCCCTTGTCCGTGACCGACAACGCGACCTGCTGCGCCCCGATGTCGGCGCAGGAGAAGGTGGTGCGCGAGGCGGCGAGCGACTCCACGCCCCAGTTGTCGCTGCTGCCGCCGTCGATGTCGGCCGCCGTGATCGATGCCGTGCCGCCGCTTAGTCGCACCGCCACGTCGCGCGTGCGCACCACGGGCGCCTCGAAATCGTTGCTGACGGTGTTCGTGCGCGGGCCTTCCGCGCTCAGGCGGTTCAGGGCCGTCACCGTATAGTAGTGATACTGGCCTGGCGCCACCGTGGCGTCCGTGAACGCGTTGGTCGCGGTGTCGGTCACGCCCAGCAGGGTGCCCGGCGCATCGAGGTCCATCTCGCGCTGGGCCGAGCGGTAGATGGCGTACCTGCGGGTCTTCTCGAACTCGTCCCCGGACTCCGCCGCCGACGCCCACGCAAGCTGCACCGCATTGTTCTCGATCACGCTGGCGGCAAGCTGGCCGGGCGTGGCGGGCGTACCCATGCCCTTCCAGGACATCACGGGAAGCAGGGCCGGACGCGCATAGGTGCTGTTCTTCAGCGCGCTCCGATAGCCCAGCACGTCTCCCTGCAGAAAGGCATGGCGGAAGTGGATCTGTCCGCCAATGTTGGCGCTGGCGCGGTTCAGGGCGATCTGGCGGTTGATCTGGTTCGGGTCCGTCCAGCCGCTCGTGTTCATCTTGTAGTCGGCCAGGCCGATATACATGTGGCGCTCGTAGGCGTTGTCGTTCCACCAGGGGACGAGCAGCTGGTAGTCGGAACCCGGCTGGCCGATGTACCAGTAGACCTGGGGCGCGAGGTAGTCGACCCAGCCCTGCTGGATCCACTTGCGGGTGTCGGCGAACATGCTGCTGTAGTGCTGCGAGGCGCCGCTGGACGTGGGCGAGCCGACCGCCGGATCAAGGCTGCTGCGGTAGATGCCCGATGGCGAGACGCCGAACTTCACCCAGGGCTTAGCGGCGCGGATCTCCTCGTTCACGCGGGCGATCAGCATGTTGATGTTGTCGCGTCGCCAGTCGGCGCGGCCCGCCGTGGTATTCGGGAAGCCGCGCGGATCGGCGTCATAGGCGGCATCGTCGAGGATGGCGCCGCTCGGGTAGAAGTAGTCGTCGAAATGGATGCCGTCGATGTCGTAGCGGTTGACGATGTCCATGATGACGTTCACCACATGGTCGCGCACCTGCGGCAGGCCCGGGTTCAGGATCTTCACGGTGCCGACCGTGAGCAGCCAGTCCGGATGCGTCTTCGAGATGTGGTTGCCCGCGTACTGGGCCGGGTTCGATTCGTTGGCGACGGTGGCCACCGCGCGGTAGGGATTGATCCAGGCATGGAATTCCATGCCGCGCGCGCGGGTCTCCCCGATGGCGAAGGCCAGCGGATCCCACATGGGGCTGGGGGCGCTGCCCTGCTGGTTGGTGAGGTAGTAGGACCAGGGTTCGAACTCGCTGGGATACATGGCGTCCGCCTGGCTGCGCACCTGCAGGAAGGCGGCGTTCATGCCGGTCGCCTTGTTATGGTCCAGGATGGCGCGCAGGGCCGCCTGCTGCTGGCTTGGGGTCTGGGTGCGGTTCGGCCAATCCAGGCTCAGGTGGGTACTGATCCAGACGCCGCGCATCTCGCGCTTGGGCGAGACGGCTTGCGGATCGTTCTGGGCATGGGCAAGGGATGCGGTCAGCAGGGCGGCTGCCGCGGCGAGCAAAAGTTTTTTCATATTCGTTGTTTTTGCAGGGGTTGGGATGAGCGCCCCTGGAACCCGGGCGCCGGTGGCATCCGGCGCCTCTCCACGCACCGTGTTGCCATCCATGAAACAGCGTACGCCCGAGCAATTTTGACAACCAATGAATTTCCTGCAAGATCACATAACCAGCGTACATACGTAGCGATCGCGCCACATGATTCGGCAAGGAAACGGAACAGCCCGGTCGAGACTGCCTGCAGTGCTAGCATGTCTCATCGATCGCATGGAGGCACCCCATGAAGATGAGACATTCGATACTTGCGGCCCTGCTCGCCGCATGCGCCGTACCCGCCCTCGCCCAGGTCACCAGCGGCGCCACCCTCGGCAATCTCAACTACACGCTGTTCGACCTCGACCTCAGTGACGCGACCACGCCTTCGCTGGTGTTCAGCGTGCCGGACGGCGTGGCGCCGCCGCACAACAGCCGCGATGGCTATACTTCGATCCACTATGCGGAAACGGTCGACTACCAGCCGGTCCTGATGCAGACCGGCGGCACCACCCACAATGCCATCAGCCGTACCTCCAGCTGGGACGGACGCTCCGGAACCGGCACCGTCACCCTGACCGGACGCGGCGGCACAGGGATGGACCAGCAGCTGATACGCTCGCTCGAAGTGCGCGAGTCATCCAGCGTGCAGGCACAACTCACGCCTTACAGCTGGAGCGACGCCATCTATTTCACGCTCTCGCCCGGCGCCGGGGTGACCTTCACCGCGACGCTGGGCGCATGGGCCGGCTTCGACGTGGCCGACACGCATTACGGCCACGCCTCGGTACTCGGCTCGCTGGAGATCAGGAATCTGCTGAACGTGAACAACGATCACGTCGGCGACGCCCGACTGTTCTCCGGCGGGACCGAGCCCGGGGGCCGGCCGGCGTTCGACGAGAACGTACTCCTGAGCGTCACCTACGAGAACCGCGGCGCCGCGCCGGTCCATGCCTACGCCCAGATGGATCTGGGTGGCGCGGCCTATACCATCCCGGTCAGCATGGTGCCGGAACCGGGGCAGCTGTCGATGCTGCTGGCGGGCGTGCTGCTGTTGCCGCTGGTCCGGCGCCGCGCGCGCACTTGACCAGCGCTTTCAGGCGGCGATCGCGAGGGTCGTCGTGTCGAGGCGGAAGCCGCCCACGACCTGGGCCAGGCGCGCGGCCTGCTGCTCGAGCGCGGCGGCGGCAGCGGCGGCCTCTTCGACCAGCGCGGCGTTCTGCTGGGTGACGTCGTCCATGGTCGTGATCGAGCCATTGACCTGGGTGATGCCCTCGCTCTGCTCGCGGCTGGCCGCATCGATCTCGCCCATCAGGTCGGCCACGCGCCGCACCGCCTGCACGATGCCGGTCATCGCGCTGCCGGCATCGTCGACCAGCCGGGCGCCCGCCTGGACCTGGCCCACCGAATCGTTGATCAGTTCCTTGATTTCCTTTGCCGCGGCGGCCGAGCGCTGGGCGAGGTTGCGGACCTCGCTCGCCACCACCGCAAAGCCGCGGCCCTGCTCGCCGGCGCGCGCCGCCTCGACCGCCGCATTCAGCGCCAGGATATTCGTCTGGAAGGCGATGCCGTCGATGACGCCGATGATGTCGGCGATGCGGCGCGAGCTTTCGCTGATCGCGCCCATGGTCACCACCACCTCGCCCACCACCTGGCCGCCCTGCGCGGCCTGGCTGCTGGCCGAGCTCATCAGGGCATTGGCCTGGCGCGCGTTCTCGGCGTTCTGGCGCACGGTCGACGTCAGTTCTTCCATCGCGGCGGCCGTCTCCTCCAGGCTCGAGGCCTGGGCTTCGGTGCGCTGCGACAGGTTCTGGTTGCCGGCCGCGATCTCGCTGGACGCCCCGGCGATCGCCTCGGTGCTGTCGCGCACCTCGCTCATGGTGCGGTTCAGCGAGGTGACGAAGCGGTTGAAGGCGCCGGCCAGCTGGCCGACTTCGTCCTGCGACTCGACCGGCATGCGGCGGGTCAGGTCGCCATTGCCGTCGGCGATCTCGCCGAGCATGACGGCGGCGCGCGCGACCGGCGCGGCGATCGCGCGGCTGACCAGGAAGATCACGAACAGGCCGATGCCGCCGCCGATCACGCCGGCCACCAGGGCCGAGAATGCCGTGGTGCGCACCAGGTCGCCCAGCACTTCGCTTTCCGGCACCTCCGCCACCACATAGAGGTCGAGTTCCGGAATGAAGGATGCGGCCACGATCCGCTCGCCGTCTTCGGCCCTGCGGCTGGCATGCGCGAAGCCGCTCTTGTCGAACAGGCGGGCAATCAGCTCCGGCGTGAAGCCGGCCAGGTCCTTCATGCCGTGCTTGCCATCGGCGAGCTTCGGGTCGCGGTGCAGCACGATGGCGCCGTTCGGGCGGGCCAGGAACACGTGGCCCGACTTGCCGATGGTCTGGGCGCGCACGGCGTCGGCCAGGGCCTTGACCGAGATCCCGAGGCCGGCCACGGCCGCCTTGCCGTCGCCGAGCGTGACGCGGGCGTTCACGAACAGCTTCATTTCGCCGGTCTGCGGGTCGGGGTCGAGGTTCAGTTCATACGGGCGGCCGCTCGCCAGGAAGGCGTCGAGCCAGGCATCGCGCGGATTGCCCTTCTCCAGCATGTAGGCCAGGCCGCCCTGGTCGAGGAATTTCATCTGCGCGGGCGAGGCCCAGAACACGGTCGTGACCTTGTGCACGTCCCTGAGCCTGCCGGCATAGGCGCGCCAGGCATCCATGCCGGTGTCGGGCAGGCCTTCGCCTTCCCAGGCATGCAGGTAGGTATTGTTGGCCACGGCCAGCGAGGCCGTGAGCGGCTCGCCGATCTGGCGCAGCATGTCGTTGCGGATCTGGCCGACCACCGCCGGCAACTCCTGGGTCACGGCGCGCCCGCGCAGGCCCTTGCCGGCCAGCGCGACGCTGAACAGGGTCGAGATCACGATGAAGAGCAGCAGGCAGGCAGCCATGCTGAGCATGAGCTTGGCCTTGATCGAAAAGCGGTGGAGGAAGCGGGCGAGCATGATAGTCGATGAGAGTTTCCTTACGGCATCATGCGACACGCATAAGTCCAAGGTCAACGATTTCGGCGTCGACCGTGTTCAAGCTGACAAGAAAGCGTTGCGTGCGCGCCGCGCTCAGCGCCTGAGCGATATGCCGAAGGTGAAGGCGACATCCGGCGTACGGCTGTTCAGGCCGCGCGAGAACATGGCGTCGAGCTGGACGTCCTTCGACAGCAGGTATGCCGCGCCGATGTCGAAGGTGGCTTGCGTGCCGCCATGCCGGCTGCGCGCGATCTGCGGCAGGGCCAGTTCGGCAAAGCCACGCAGGCGCTCGCCGAGCGGCTTTTCGATGACCGCCCCCAGGATGCCGTAGCGATAGCGGCCGTCCTCGTCGCGTTCCACGCCGATGCCGGGCATCATGCCGAGCGACATCTCGTCCGGCAGATCCCATTCGGCCGCCACGCGCAGGCTGGGACGCAGGCCCTGGCCACGGAAGGCGCGCGAGCCGCTGTCGAGTTCCGCCGCCACCAGCACCGCCACCGAAGGCAGGCTTCCCGCCGCGTCCCAAGCATGCCAGCTGAATCCGAGCGCGGTGTCGGCGTAGCCGGCTTGCGTGCTGCGGCGCCCGTCTTCGGTCTCATGGCGGATGCTGCGGCCATCCGTTTCGATGCGCAGCTCGAGGTTCTCGCTCACCCCAAACCGCAGCAGGGTCGGCATCGACAGGGTGCGTTCGCGCCCTTCCCCGCTGCGGTCGCGCTCGAGCAGCAGGCCGGTTTCCAGTTGGACCCGCCCCTTGCCTACGACCTGGCTCGATTCGACGAGGTCGGGACGGTCGCTCGCGAGTTCGTCCTGGGCGTGGGCGATGGAAGCGAACAAGGCGCAGGCGGCGATGGCAAGGAGTTTCATGGCAAAGATCTGTTGACGATGATCTCGACAATAGCCGAAACGGGCTGCGCAAGACGCACACGCAAAAACGCCGCCCGGGATGGGGCGGCGTTTTCGGTCAGCGCACCAGCATTACTGGTTGTGCAGGAAGGTCTTGAGCTTGTCCGAACGCGAAGGCTGGCGCAGCTTGCTCATCGCCTTGGCTTCGATCTGGCGGATACGCTCGCGGGTCACGTCGAACTGCTTGCCGACCTCTTCCAGCGTGTGGTCGTTCGACATCTCGACGCCGTAGCGCATGCGCAGGACCTTGGCTTCGCGCGGGGTCAGCGAGTCCAGCACTTCCTTGATCACATTGCGCATCGAGGCGTGCAGCGCGGCGTCCAGCGGCGCCAGCGTGGTGTTGTCCTCGATGAAGTCGCCCAGCTGCGAATCGCCGTCCTCGCCCATCGGGGTTTCCATCGAAATCGGCTCTTTCGCGATCTTCATGATCTCGCGAACCTTGTTCTCCGGCATTTCCATCTTGGCCGCCAGGGTCGGCAGGTCCGGCTCGCTGCCGGTTTCCTGCATGATCTGGCGCGAGATGCGGTTCATCTTGTTGATGGTCTCGATCATGTGCACCGGCACGCGGATGGTACGGGCCATGTCCGCGATCGAGCGGGTGATGGCCTGGCGGATCCACCAGGTCGCGTAGGTCGAGAATTTATAACCACGACGGTACTCGAACTTGTCCACCGCCTTCAGCAGGCCGATATTGCCTTCCTGGATCAGGTCGAGGAACTGCAGGCCGCGATTGATGTACTTCTTCGCGATCGAGATCACCAGGCGCAGGTTGGCGACGGTCATTTCGCGCTTGGCCTGGCGGGCGCGCTTCTCGCCCGCCGCCATCTGCTTGTTGATGCGGCGCAGGTCGGCCAGCGGCAGCGCCACGCGCGCCTGCAGGTCGATCATGCGCTGCTGCAGCTCTTTAATTGCCGGCAGATTCCGGCCCAGCACCGCGCTGTACGGGTAGGCGCAGTCGACTTCGCGGTCGCCCCACGCAAGGTCGGTCTCGTTGCCTGGGAAGACCTTGATGAAGTGGGCGCGCGGCATGCCGCAGCGGTTCACGCAGATGTCCAGCACGGCGCGCTCGATCGAACGCACTTCGTCCATCTGGCCGCGCAGGGTGTCGCACAGCTTTTCCACGATCTTGGCGGTGAAGCGGATGCCCAGCAGCTCGTTCGAGATGATGGCTTGCGCCGCCTCGTACTCGTCCGAACCGTAGCCCTGGGTCTTGAAGGCGTGGCCCATGCGGTCGAACTGCTGCTCGATCAGGGCGAACTTCTCCAGCGCGCTCTTGCGCAGCTGGGCCAGCTGTTCGGTCGAGTAGCCGGCCGCGCCGCCGCCGACGGCGCCGTCTTCTTCCTCTTCCTCGACTTCCTCTTCCTCCTCGTCCTCATCCGAGGACGACGCGGTCGACGCGCTTGGCGCCGGCGCCGATTCGTTCAGGTCGACGAAACCGTCCACCACGTCGTCGATCTTCATCTCGTCGCTGGCGATCTTGTGCGACAGGGCGATGATTTCCGAGATCGTGGTCGGGCAGGCCGAGATCGCCTGCACCATGTCCTTCAGGCCCTCTTCGATGCGCTTGGCGATCTCGATCTCGCCTTCGCGGGTGAGCAAGGACACCGCGCCCATTTCACGCATGTACATGCGGACCGGGTCGGTGGTGCGGCCGAAGTCCGAGTCCACGGTCGACAACGCGGTGGCGGCGGCCGCTTCCACTTCGTCTTCGGTGGTGGCGGTCGGCACGTTATCGGACAGCAGCATCATTTCCGCTTCCGGGGCGCGCTCGTAGACGGCGATGCCCATGTCGTTGAAGGTCGCGATGATGCCTTCGATCGCTTCCGGATCGATGATGTTTTCCGGCAGCTGGTCGTTGATCTCGGCGTGGGTCAGGTAGCCGCGCTCCTTGCCCATATTGATCAGGTTCTTGATCTGCTGGCGGCGCTTTTCCAGTTCCGCTTCCGAGAAGCCGTTCTCGCCGCCCATCATGCCGGCCAGGCCCTTGGCCTTGCGCTCGCGCAGCTTCGAGGCCGCCTTCATTTCGGCGCGCTCGACCGCGTTCAGCGCCGCGACCTCGTCGTTTTCCGGCACGAATTCGCTCGGCTTGCGGCCGCGGCGGCCCGGGACCTTCACCTGCGGCAGCAGGTAGCCCGAGGTGTCGATCGCGGCCAGGGCGGCGGCATCGGTGGTGGCGCTGACGGCGCCCACGGCGGTCGGCGCTGCTGCCGGCGCCGAAGGATTGCCAACTGCGGCATTCGCATCGGTGCGGCGGGTGCGGGTGCGCACGGCCTTCGGCGCGGCCGGGGTCTCTTCAGCGGCGGCAACCGGAGCCGGTGCGACCGTGGCTTCCACTTGCGGGGCTTCGGCAGCGGCGGCTTTCAGGGCGGCCAGCTTCGAACCGCGCTTCTTCACGACGACGGTCGCGGCGGCGTTCGGCACGGCGGCGGTATAGTCCTCGAAAGCGGCAGGCTCGGCTTCGACGGCCGGCGCGGCGGCGAGCGGCGCTTCCACGGCCGGCGCTTCGACAGGCTCGGCCACGGCCGGCGTGTCCAGCACCGCTTCGTTCGCGGCGACGTCCACGTCGGCCGGCGACTGCCCGGCGTCCAGCGCGGCCTTGGCCGAGGCCAGGCGCGAACGGGTCTTCACCACCGTCACTTTGGCCGCCGCTTCCGTTTCGAGGAAGTAGGAGGTCGCGGTTTTCGGCACTGCCAGCTGGGCCGTTGCCTTGCTTGGGGCTTTCTTGGCGGTCAGTGTCAGTGTCTTGGCGGTGTTTTTCATAGTAAAACTCTCTCCAGTCGAGGCGGATGGCGCGCCTGCGAAGTCAATAATCCAGCGGGACCCGCGTACGGGTCCGGGTTCGGGAAGCGGAAGTGGCCCTAGCTGAGGGCGGACAGGCGGACTTCAAGCAGCTTTTCCCTGCGGCCGCGCATCGGGGAACAGGGGCGGCGCATGGTCTGGGAAGGGCTGGCGGTCAAAGTCAGGTTGTGCATGTCGGAACGAAAAAAAGCCCGTCGGCTGAAACGGGCTTGCATCTAGTGTTCAGGGAAGAACAACAGGAAAGGCGATATTATGCCGCATTGCAAGTTTTGGTGATAATTGAAATATCCGATAAGGGATATCACCAGACTGAATATGACGGCGATGTGACCGTTTCCGGCTTCCCGATGGGTCGTCACGATTGCGACGGCACAAGCCGAGCGCAAGGCAAGGGGCGGATCATACACGATTTCGTGGGTGCACGCGCATCGCAGGCGGCTCCTCGCTCCTCATTTTTATTGGAACAAGTACAATACGCCCCGCACTCGCGTACGGGCGCCGTGCTATCCTTCGCATTCCCGTTCTTATAATGAAGTCAATGAATACCATTTCCGCTGCCCAGCCGGCCGACACCAACGCTGCTGCCACTCCCGAAACTCCCGACACGCCACAGGCCCCGGCCGCCGCACCCGCTGCCACCGCGGCAGCTCCGGCCATGTCGGCGCGCGCGCTGCTCAAGCAGCTGCAGCAGGAGTTCCCGGCCTTCCGCGACTGCCTGCCGCTGGCGATCGGCATCGACAAGCAGCTGCTGGCACGCATGCCCGGCCTGGACCGCAAGACCATGCGCGCCGCGCTCGGCATCCACACGGGCTCGATGCGCTACCTGCGCGCCATGGAAAAGGCCAAGGTGCGCTTCGACCTCGACGGCGCCCCGGGCGCCGAAGTGACCGACACCCACCGCCAGCACGCCAAGGAACAGCTGCAGCAGCGCTTCAAGAAAGAAGCCGAGCGCAAGAAGGCCGAGCGCGACGCCGCCGCGGCCGAGGAAGCGGCCCGCCAGCGCCAGGAAAAGCTGCAGGCCCTCGCCAACAAGTTCTCGCGCCAGTGAGCGTAGCGGAGCCGCTGGGGGGCGAGCCGGACGACGGCCTGCCCCCCTACCCCGGCCTGGCGCTGGCCGACGTGCGCATCGTGCGCACGCCGCAGGACGCCGCCCGGGCCCTGGAGGCGCTGTCGCAGGCCGACGTGATCGGCTTCGACACCGAATCCAAGCCCACCTTCATGAAGGGCGAAGTCTCGACCGGGCCGCACCTGGTGCAGCTCGCGACCGACGAGCACGCCTACCTGTTCCAGATCGGCGCCAAGGCCGGCATCGCCACCGAGGCGCCGCATCTGCTCGACGTGCTGAAACCCGTGCTCGAGTCGGATGCCATCCTGAAGGTCGGCTTCGGCCTCGGCGACGACCTCAAGCGCCTGCGCGCCAAGCTCGGCATCGAGACGCGCAACGTGCTCGACCTGGCCACGGCCCTGCGCCGCCGCGGCGAGCGCAATACCCTCGGCGCCAAGACCGCCGTCGCCCGCTTCTTCGGACAGCACCTGCAGAAGTCGCGCCGCATCACCACCACCAACTGGGCCATGCCGCAGCTGAGCGAGAAGCAGGTGCTGTACGCGGCCGACGACGCCCACGTCTCGCTGCGCCTGTACCGCCACTGGCGCGCGCATCCGCCGGTCGAGGACAAGACGCCGCTGCCGCCGCGCAAGGCGTCGTAATCTAGGGATCATTGTAGGGTGGTCGGCTCTGCCGACCGCGCGTTCAACAAGCCTGAGAATGGACGATGCGCTAATTAGCATCGTGTATTTGAACGCGCGGTCGGGAGGACCCGCCTTTCGTGGCCCGGACCACCCTACCAGTGCACCGCAGCAAGACTAGCAGCCGCATCCGCGTTATCATCCAGGCATCGCCACTATCGGGTCGTTCGATGCCACATCCCCGCATGTTCGCCTTCGCGCTGCTCCTGGCCGCCGGCGCCGTCCAGGCGCAGGTGCTGCCCGCGCCCACGGTTCCCGACACCCTGGCCCAGCGCCTGCTGGCCTGCACCTCCTGCCATGCCCGGGTCGATGCGCGCGGCAACCCCGTCAACGACAGCTACTTCCCGCGCATCAGCGGCAAACCGGCCGGCTACCTCTACAACCAGCTGCGGAACTTCCGCGAAGGCCGGCGCCAGTATCCCCTGATGACCTACCTGGTCGAGCACCTTCCCGACGCCTACCTGCGCGAGATCGCTGGCCACTTCGCCGCCCAGCCGCCGCCGGCGCACGCGGCCCAGGCGGAGGGCCTCGCGCCGGCCGCGCTGGAGCGCGGCCGGCAGCTGGTCGTCAATGGCGACAGCGCGCGCAAGATCCCGGCCTGCGTCGCCTGTCACGGCGCGACGCTCACCGGCGTCGAGCCCGCGATCCCGGGCCTCGTCGGCCTGCCGCGCGACTACGTGAACGCCCAGTTCGGCGCCTGGCGCAACAAGGCGCGCCGAGCCCATGCCCCCGACTGCATGGCCGAGATCACGGCCAGGCTCTCGCTGGAAGACGTGAACGCCGTCTCCAGCTACCTGGCCAGCCAGCCCGTGCCGGCCGACCCCAGGCCCGTGGCGGCGACGTCGATCGCGCGTCCCTTACCCCTGACCTGCGGCAGCGTCCCGGAGCAGCCATGAAGAAGCTTACCCTGGCGTTTGCCGCTATCACGGCCGCGGCCATCGCCGCCGCCATCGCCTGGCCGCGTGCGGAACATGTCCCTGCCAGCTCACCGGCCGCCTGGGCGTCCACGCCGGATAACATCGCACGCGGCGCCTATCTCGCGCGCGCCGGCAACTGCGTGGCCTGCCACACGGTGCGCGGTGGCCCCGAATATGCCGGCGGCCGCGCCCTCGACACGCCATTCGGCCGCCTCTATGGCCCGAATCTCACGCCCGACATGGAGACCGGCATCGGCCGCTGGAGCGCCGACGACTTCTGGAACGCCCTGCACAACGGCATCGCCCGCGACGGCCGCCTGCTCTATCCCGCCTTCCCCTATACGAACTACACGAAGGTCTCGCGCGCCGACTCGGACGCCCTGTACGCGTTCTTCCGCAGCCTGGCGCCGCAGCGCCGTCCGAACCAGCCCCACGACCTCGACTTCCCCTACAACCAGCAGGCCCTGCTCGCCGGCTGGCGCCTGCTCTACTTCAAGCCGGCCGTGTTCGCGCCACAGAGCGCGCGCAGCGCGGAGTGGAACCGCGGCGCCTACCTGGTCGAGGGCCTCGGGCACTGCAGCGCGTGCCACAGCACCCGCAACCGCCTGGGCGCGAGCGGCGACGCGCTTTCGGGCGGCCTGATTCCGACCATCGGCTGGTATGCGCCTTCGCTCACCGCCAGCGGCGAAGCGGGACTGGGAGACTGGGACCAGGAACACATCGTGGCGCTGCTGCACACGGGCGTATCGCCGCGCGGCAGCGCGACCGGGCCGATGGCCGAGGTGGTGGCGCGCAGCCTGCAGCACCTGACGCAAAGCGACGTCGGCGCCATGGCGTCCTACCTGAAGTCGCTCCCGAGCGTCGATGCGCCGCCACCCGCGGATTTCGAGCCTGCGGGCGAGCAACTGCTGGCCGAGGGGCGGCGTCTCTACACCACGCACTGCGTCGACTGCCATGGCGCGGACGGCAAGGGCAAGGCGCCAGCCTATCCGCCCCTCGCGGGCAACCGCGCGGTGACCTTGACACCGGCCGTGAACGCGATCCGCATGATCCTGAATGGCGGCTTTCCGCCCGGGACGACAGGCAATCCGCGCCCCTACGGCATGCCGCCCTACGGCCACGAGCTGAACGACGCCCAGGTCGCGGCCGTGCTGAGCTACGTGCGCGCCAGCTGGGGCAATGCGGCGCCGCCGGTTACTACCCCGGAAGTCAACCGCTGGCGCAGCGTGCCGCTCGACTGAGCCGGCTTCCCATTACGAGGGAGAGTGACATGGCGTACATCGATTGCTTCCTGGCGCCGGTCCCGCGCGCCAACCGGGCCGCGTACGAAGCGCTGGCCCGGGTGTCCTGGGAGGTCCTGAAGGACCACGGCGCGCTCGTCGTCACCGAATGCTGGCTGGACGAGAGCGGCCCCGATGCCGCGACCTACCACGGCGCGGATGCGCGCCAGGCCAGCGACGCCTACGCCACCTTCATCGGCGCGGCCGGCGCCAAGGAAGACGAGACCGTCGTGCTGTCCTGGGTCGAATGGCCGGACAAGGCCACGCGCGACGCCGGCATGGACAAGGTCACGGCGGACCCGCGCATGCAGTTCGGCGACGGCCCCATGATCTTCGACGGCGCCCGCCTGGTCGCGGGCGGCTTCCTGCCGATGCTGCGGCGGACGGCGCCCGCCTAGGCCGTGCGCACAAGGATCCTGGCGCCCCGGCGCCAGTCGGCGACGCCTGAGAGAGAAATTGCATTGACTTTCCATTCATTTTATTCTTTAATTTCTGCATTGACAGAAATTAGTGAAGAAAATGAAGCTCAGTCCAACCGCACAGAAGTTCGTCCTGCACTGGGGCGAGATGGGCACCCGCTGGGGCGTGAACCGCACCGTGGCGCAGATCCACGCGCTGCTCTACCTGGCCGAGCGCCCCCTGAGCGCCGACGACATCGTCGAGACACTGGGCGTGGCGCGCTCCAACGTCAGCAACAGCCTCAAGGAGCTGCAAAGCTGGAAGCTGGTGCGCGTGACCCACGTGCTCGGCGACCGGCGCGACCACTTCACGGCCCTGCAGGACGTCTGGGAAATCTTCCGCGTCATCCTGGAAGAGCGCAAGCGCCGCGAGATCGACCCGACCCTGAGCCTGCTGCGCGAGTGCGCCATCGAGGGCTCGCAGGACGAGGAGCTTCCGGCTGAGACCCTGGCGCGCATGCAGACCGTGCTCGACTTCCTCGAACTCTTCAGCGCGACCTTCGAGGATTACCAGCGCCTGCCGCCGCAAACCCTGCAGAAGATGCTCAAGATGGGCGGCAAGGTGGCGCGCTTCCTGCCCGGCACGAAGGAACGTGCATGAACGCCGAACTCACCCTCTACTACGACGGCCGCTGCCCCTTCTGCGCCACCGAGATGGCGCGCCTGCAGTCCTGGAACCGCGCCGGGCGCCTGGCTTTCGTCGACATCGCCGCGGACGGCTTCGACCCGCTTCCGCTCGGCCTCGACATGGCGGCGCTCAACCGCGAATCGCATGCCCGCACGGCGGACGGCGCCCTGCTGGTCGGCATCGACAGCCTGCTGGCCGCCTATACCCTCGTCGGCCGGGCCTGGCTGGTATGGCCCTTGCGCGTGCGCTTCCTGCGTCCTTTCCTGGGATTGGCCTACCGCAGCTTCGCCCGCCACCGCTACACGATGTCGCGCTGGCTCGGCTACCGCCTGCCCCCGCGCTGCGAGGATGGCGCCTGCGCGCTGAAGCACCCGTTTGCAAAATAAGCCCTGGAGAAGACCGTGAACAATGACGTCGTGCGCACCTGGATGATCCGCTGGCTGCTGGCGCTCGCCGCTTTCCACGTGCTGGTGGGCGGCCTGCTGCCCTGGATCGCCTCGAGCGAGGCCTTCGACCTCTACCACGCCGGCGTCACGGGCGCCTTCTGGCCGGCCGATGCGCCGGGCCAGGCGCGCCGGATGCAGGCTTGGTGGCTGTCGCTGTTCGGGCCCACGGTGCTGCTGATGGCCCTGTGGATGATCGCCCTGATCCACCTGGCCGACCGCTTGCGCCAGGCGCGCATCTGGCTGTGGCTGGCCGCTGGCCTGTTGCTGTGGGCGCCGCAGGACATGCTGGTGTCGCTGCGCGCCGGCTACTGGCCGCACGTGTGGATCGACCTGCTGGCCCTCGCCGCCATGCTGCCGCCGCTGCTCTGGCTGTGGCGCCACGACCGCGCCGCGGCGCTTGCCGGGAAGCAGGCATGAACACCCACCTGCTCGCGCTGCAGCTGATGGCCCTGCAGGGCTGCCTCGGCGCCTTCGATACCCTGTACCACCACGAGTTCAACGAAGCCCTGCCCCAGCGCACCGGCGCCCGCCGCGAACTCGGCATCCATGCGCTGCGCGCGGCCATCTACGGCCTGCTCTTCGTCGGCCTGGCCTGCTGGGAGTGGCACGGCCTGTGGGCCTGGGTGCTGGCGGGCGCCTTCACGGTCGAGATCGGGCTCACCCTGTGGGACTTCGTGGTGGAGGACCGCAGCCGGCTGCTGCCGGCCAGCGAACGGGTCACCCATACCATCCTCGCGATCAACGGCGGCGCCTTCATCGCCCTGCTGGCCTTGCTGCTGCCCGGCTGGGCGGCGCAGCCGACGGCGTTCGCCTGGAACCCGCAGGGCTGGCTGAGCGCCTTCCTGGTGCTGTGCGGGGCCGGTGTTGCCTTGTCCGGCCTGCGCGACCTGCTCGCCATGCGCCGAATGAAGCGCGTGGTCGCATCGCCGGTCTTTTTCGACGAGACGAAACGCACGGTGCTCGTCACCGGCGCCACCGGCTTCGTCGGCCAGCACCTGGTGCGCGCCCTGCTGGCCGACGGCCATGCGGTGATCGCCCTCAGCCGCCAGCCCAGGCAGGCCGCCTGGCTGTTCGACGGCCGGGTGCGTTGCGTCGCCGCGCTGGACGAACTGCCGGCCAGCACGCAGGTCGACGTGGTGGTGAACCTGGCCGGCGCCCGCATCCTCGGCCCGCGCTGGACCGAAGGACGCAAGGCGGCGCTGCGCCGCAGCCGCGTCGAGCTGACGCGCGCGCTGGCCGACTGGATCGGCAAGGCAGAGCACAAACCCTTCCTGTTGCTGTCGGCTTCCGCGATCGGCTACTACGGCATCCAGCGCATCGGCGACGACACGCCGCTGGGCGAGGACTCCCCGCCCCAGCCCATGTTCATGTCGGACCTGTGCCGCGAATGGGAAGAAGCCGCCTGCGCCGCCGCGCGCCACGGCACGCGGGTGGAGTGCATGCGCTTCGGCCTGGTGCTGGGCATGGGCGGCGCCCTGCCGATGATGCTGCTGCCCATCCTGCTGGGCCTTGGCGGACGGCTGGGCAGCGGCCGGCAGTGGCTGTCGTGGATCCACGTGGACGACGTGGTGCGCGGCATGGCCCACCGCTGGCAGCGCGCGCGCAAGGGGATCGATCAGGAACTGACGGGCGCAAGTAATTTCACCGCGCCCGAGGGCGTCACCCAGGCACGCTTCAGCGAAACTGCCGCGCGCGTCTGGCGACGCCCCAGTTTCATGCCGACGCCGGGATGGCCGATGCGTGCCGCTTTGGGCGAGCAATCGGATCTGCTGCTCGAAGGCCAGCGCGTGGCGCCTGCCAGGCTGCAAGGGGAAGGTTATGTCTTCCGCTATCCCCGCCTGGAAGACGCGCTGCGCAGCCTGAAGTGACGCGGCCTACTGGCGCAGGATCTTTTCCAGCGCCTTGCCCTTGGCCAGTTCGTCGACCAGCTTGTCGAGGTAGCGGATATTGCGCATCAGCGGATCCTCGACCTCCTCCACCCGCACGCCGCAGACCAGGCCCGTGATCAGGGTGCGGTTCGGATGCATGCGGGGCGCCTCGGCGAAGAAGGTGCGCAAGTCGGCCTGCGCATCCAGCTGGCGCTGCAGGCCGGTTTCGTCATAACCGGTCAGCCAGCGGATGACCTGGTCGAGCTCCGCGCGCGACCGCCCCTTGCGCTCGGCCTTCTGCACGTACATCGGATAGATTTTTGAGAACGGCGTGCTGAAGATGCGGTGTTCCATCACGCTCTCCTTCCAGTGTCAGACCATGTCGGCGAACCCGACGCGGTCGGTGGTGGCATGACGCGCGTCCTCGACGCGCACCTTGTGCGCCGCCAGCAGCTGCTCGAGCGCCGCGTTCATCGTGTGGCAGCCCGGATCGCGGCCCAGGTTCATGTGAGCGCGAATCGCCCCCACGTCGCCGGTCTCGATCATGCGCATCACGGCGCTGCTGGGGACCAGGCATTCGGTGGCCAGGTGGTAGCGGTTGCCTTCGCTCGACGGCAGCAGGGCCTGGCACAGCACGCCGCGCAGGGCATGCGCCAGCGCCTGGGCCTGGGCTTCCGAATTGCCCAGCAGGCGCAGCATCTTCTGCAGGCCGAGTTCCGTCGAGCGCGCGTGCAGGGTCGCGAACACCAGCGGGCCGGATTCGGCCAGGGCCAGCGCCTCCTGGGCCGTCTCGGCGTCGCGGATCTCGCCGATCACGATCACGTCCGGGCGCTCGCGCAGCGCGTCCAGGGCGCCAAGGTAGTAGCTTTCCACGTCGGCGTCCACCCCCACTTCGCGCTGGGTGATGATGCACTTGCGCTGGGGAATCAGGGTTTCGACCGGGTCTTCGATGGTGATGATGTGGCCCGAGCGCTGCTTGTTGATCTCGTCGATCATCGAGGCGATCGTGGTCGACTTGCCTTGACACGTGTCCCCGATGATCAGCACGAGGCCGCTCGAGAGGCGCGCGAATTCCTGCTCGTCCGGCCACAGGCCGAGTTCGGACAGCGCGATCGGCTCCTTCGGGAAGCGGCGGATCACGCAGCCCAGACGCTTCTTGCCCTGGAAGCTGAAGCAGTTGGCGCGGATGCGCGCCGTGTGCAGGTCGATCGAGCGATCGAAGGCCCGCACGGCGATGCGCTCGGCCCAGTTCGGCTCGATGACGTCGAAGAATTCTTCCAGCTCTTCCTTGGTGATCGGCGAATCCGTGACCGCCACCAGGCCTTTCGGCTGGCGCAGCATCAGCGGGCTGTTCTGGTGGATGATGATGTCCGAGAACACCAGGCGGGAATTCAGCAGGTGCAGGATCTGCTCGACCAGGGTCCCGAATACCGGGTGGTCTTCGTTCTCGATATACGACAGGGTGGGGATCTGCGAGGACTGGTGGTATTCCATCTGGCCGGCACGTGGTTAAAGGTTAGACAGTGCCGGACATTATAAAACCATGCCTCGCCGAAAGATTGCAAAACTGAAAGAAAAATGTTCAGCGTGTTAATGTCGCAACGATACGGTCGCCGAAGATCGTGACAGCCACGCCCAGGGCGACGATGCAGGCCCCCGCCACCCGCACGTTCGACACCTTTCTCACCGCCATATTGATCAGGCCAAAGTGGTCGATCGCCATCGAGGTGAGCAGCTGGCCCGCGATCACCAGCACGATCAGGCTCAGCAGGCCAATGCGCGGCGCCAGGAACACGGTGCCGAAGACAAACGCCGCACCCAGGAAGCCGCCGGCGAACTTCCAGACCGGCTGGCCGGCCAGGGCCGCGAAGGTCGGGCCGAGGCCGCCCCGCGAGAGCGCCACGCCGCCCAGCACGATGGTCCCGCAGGCAAAGGAAACAAAGGCCGCGACCACGGAATTGGCGCCGATCGAGGACGCCAGCTGGGTGTTCACGGCCGCCTGGATCGACATGGCCATGCCGACGCAAAAGGCCATCAGGAGGAAAATCAGGTTCATCGCTAGCTCCACCCGGCTTCATGCCGGAGCAAAAAGCGCACGATTCTAGTGCAATCCGGGCGTTCGGGATAGCCATGCGGGACGCATGGCCGGGCGACAGCCTGTCCGCTCGATGCGCATTCCAGTCCCAGACGTGTGCAATTCGTCGCATTCGGCATACGGCGAACCCGGCATTTCCCTAGGATGAGGCCATCGACACTCACCATCCAAGGAGACCACCATGAACAAGACCTCCCGCCCGCTCTTCCGCACCCTCCTGGTCCCGGCCGCCCTGGCCGCCGCCCTCGCCTGCGCCGCCGCACCCTCGATGGCCGGCGGCTGGCCCTGGGGTGGCGAACAGGTCCAGGGCAACGGCAGCATCAAGCGCCAGGCGCGCCAGGTCTCGCACTTCACCGGCCTGGCCCTGGAAGTGCCGGGCAAGCTGGAACTGCGCATGGGCGACAGCGAAGGCGTGAGCATCGAGACCGATGACAATGTGCTGCCGCTGATCGAGACCGTGGTCGAGAACGGCACGCTGAAGATCCGCCCCAGCAAGCGCAACCTGAACCTGAAGACCAAGAACCTGAAGATCGTGGTCAACGCGCGCCAGATCGAGCGCCTGGCGCTGGGCGGCTCCGGCTCCATCGATGCCGACGCCCTGCGCGCGCCGCGCCTGAACATCGACCTGGGCGGCTCGGGCGACATCCAGGTGCGCGGCCTGGAAAGCGATACCGTCGCGGTGAACCTGGGCGGCAGCGGCGACTTCAAGGCCGGCGAAGGCCGCGCGCGCAAGCTGTCGGTCTCGATCGGCGGCTCGGGCACCGTGGACATGGGCCGCGTGCAGTCGGACAGCGCGAGCGTGAGCGTGGCCGGTTCCGGCGAAGCGACGGTGTGGGCGAAGAGTGAGCTGAGCATGACGATCGCCGGCTCGGGCGACGTCAACTATTATGGCGACCCGCGCCTGAGCAAGTCGATCGTGGGTTCGGGAGATGCGCGCCGGATCGCGGCCGCGCCGCGCTGATCGCGTTTTGTCTGGTGGCCGGCCGCGCCGGCCGCCTAGCGGTCAATGGCCGGAATGGGCGCTGTAGGTCAGCGGACGCACCGGCGCCGTCACCTTCACATCCTGCTTCTTCCCGCCCGCATCCTGCACGGTCAGGGTGATGGCGACATTCTCCCCTTCCTTCACCTGGCGCTTCAGGTCGAACAGCATCACGTGGTAGCCGCCGCTGGCGAGATTGACCGGTTTCCCTGCGGGCAGCTCGATCGCCTCGACCCGGCGCATGCGCATCGTCTGGCCATCCATCGCCATCTCGTGCAGCTCGGCGCGGCCGGCCACGTCGGCCTGCACGCCGACCAGGCGCGCAGGCAGGGCGGAATGGACGCGCATGAAGGCGCCGGTCACCTTCTGGGCAGGCACGGTGGCGCGCACCCAGGGCTCGGAAACGCTGACCTGGGCGAACGCGGCGCTGGACAACAGGCTGCCGGCGATGAGGGCGAAAAGCTGACGTTTCATGGCGTGCAATAAGTAATGAAGTGAAGGGAAATTATAGCTTCACGGCGCGCCGCGCAGGTATTCGCGCTCGATCAGCACGGTGTCGACGCCGTCGGTCAGCCACACCTGGCCGTCCTGGATCGTGCACTGCAGCTGCATATTGCGCTTGGCCATGCGCTCGAGCTGGACGCTGGCCTCGTTCGGGATGTTCACCACCGAGACGTTCTTCGCACGGTCGATGCCCTTGGCCAGGCCCTTGAACCAGATGTCGCTGGTCGAGCTGTAGCTGTACACGACGACTTTTTCCGAGCGGCCGGCGGCCTTGAGCAGGCGTTTCTCGTCCGGCTGGCCGACCTCGATCCACAGCTGAATCGCGCCGGTCAGGTCCTTCAGCCACATGGCCGGTTCCTCGACGTCGAACAGGTCCTTGGTGAAGGCCAGGGCCGGGTCGGCGTGCAGGGCGAAGGCCAGAACGCGGATCATCACGCGCTCGTCGGTTTCGGACGGGTGGCGCGCGATGGTGAGGCTGTGGTCGCCGTAATAGTTGCGGTCCATGTCGGCGATCGACAGGTCGGCTTTGTAGATGGTTGCTTTGAGCGCCATGCGGGTTCTCGTACGGGTGCGATGCGGATGGATAAACAGGGGACAGCCCGCTATTGTCGCATGCGGCGCGCGGCGAGTGGACGGAAACGGTATAGTCACGTTGCCAAAACACTCCCGGAGACCACAATGACCAATGCATTCCCGCCGAACCAGCAATTCCGCCTCGCCGCCCGCCCCCAGGGCATGCCGCGCAGCGAAGACTGGGACTTCCATGAAGAAGCCGTGGGCGAAGCGCCCGAAGGCGGCATCGTCGTCAAGGTGCTCTACCTGTCGCTCGACCCGGCCATGCGCGGCTGGATGAACGAGGGCAAGTCCTACATCCGCCCGGTGGCGATCGGCGAAGTCATGCGCGCCGGCGGCCTCGGCATCGTGGTGGCCTCGAAGTCGCCGCGCTTCCAGGAAGGCGACTACGTGGCCGGCGGCACCGGCGTGCAGCGCTACTGGGTCGGCCAGGCCGACGACAAGACCGCCGCCTTCACGAAGGTCGACCCGGCTGCCGCCCCCCTGACGGCCTGGCTGAACACCCTCGGCATGCCCGGCATGACGGCCTTCTTCGGCCTGCGCGAAGTCGGCCAGCCCAAGCCTGGTGAAACCGTGGTGGTCTCCGGCGCGGCCGGCGCGGTCGGCATGACGGTGGGCCAGGTGGCGAAGAAGATGGGCTGCCGCGTGGTCGGCATCGCCGGCGGCGCGGACAAATGCCGCTTCGTGGTCGAGGAACTCGGCTTCGACGCCTGCATCGACTACAAGGCGGGCGCCGTGCATGCGGGCCTGAAGGAACACTGCCCGCAGGGCGTGGACGTCTATTTCGACAACGTCGGCGGCGAGATCCTGGACGCGGTCCTCACCCGCATCAACATGAAGGCGCGCATCGTCATTTGCGGCGCCATCTCGCAGTACAACGCCACCAGCCAGGTCAAGGGGCCGGCCAACTACCTGTCGCTGCTGGTGAACCGTGCGCGCATGGAAGGCATGGTCGTGTTCGACTACGCGCCACGCTATGCCGAGGGCGTCGCGACGCTGGCCGGCTGGATGCGCGAAGGCAGCGTCAAGAGCATCGAGTACGTGACCGAAGGCTTCGAGCGCTTCCCGGAAGCGCTCCTGATGCTCTTCGAGGGCAAGAACCTCGGCAAGCTGGTGCTGAAGGTGGCCGACGCCTGATCGGCCCCCACAAGGTGGCGCGCTGTTGACCCGCGCCACCACCTCGTCTTCTTCCGGGAACTTCCCCTCGATGCGAAGGTCTACGCGGTTTATGCGCTTGCGCCTTCCGCTCCTTCACGCTTCATCATGAGGTGACCATGGTTTCCCCCCGCCCCCGCAGCACTCCTGCCGACGTCGAACGGCGCTAGCGGGAGGCGTCGTGCATCACTTCCACGCCCCACCCCAGCCCGACGTCCCGGGCGGCATCCTGGCCCAGCTGCGCGCCGACCACGCCCGCGTGCGCGCCCTCTTCCACGCCTTCGCCATGCTCGATCCCGCGGAGGAAGAAGAACGCGAGCGCCTGGTCGACGAACTATGCCAGGAACTGCTGCTGCACGCCATGCTCGAGGAAGAGCTGTTCTACCCGGCGCTGCGCGCGCTGGTGGACGACAGCCTGCTCGAGGACGCGGCGCTGGAGCACGACAGCGCCCACGAACTCGTCGACCAGCTCGAGACCCTGTTCCCCGGCGACGACTATTTCGACGCCACGGTCGCGGTGCTGGCCGAGGAAGTCGCCCATCACGTCGCGCGCGAGGAAACCCTGCTGTTCCCGGTGCTGGCGCGGGCCGGCCTGGACGACGCCCTGCTGGGCGAACGCCTGCGCGCGCGCCGCCTGGAACTCGAAGCCGGCCTGGCGGCCGCGCCGCAGGACATCGACGGCATGGAGCCGCGCGGCCTTGCGCCCACCCTCCGCGGCGCGCGCGAACGGCGCACGCGCCCGCGCTAGTCGCATGCGAACGGAACTAAGCCCCAAGTCCCGCCTCTAAACGGCACGAGCGCATCCATAAGGCGCTCGCGGGTTCCACTTCGACAGCACCAGGGCAGACAAGGAGAACGACATGGCGACAAGCAAAGACAGCGGCAAGAGCAGCCAGGGAGGCAATGGCTCCGGCAGCGCGCAGAAGAGCGGCGGCCAGGCGCCGGCCAAGCGCGGTTTCGCGGCGATGGACCAGAACCAGCAGCGCGAGATCGCCAGCAAGGGCGGACAGGCGGCACACCAGAAAGGCACGGCGCACGAATTCGATTCCGAGGAAGCGCGCCGCGCCGGGCAAAAGGGCGGCGAAGCAGTGAGCCGCAACCGCGCCCACATGGCCGACATCGGCCGCAAGGGCGGCGAAAGCCGGCAGTCGGCCCAGCGGGCCGCCGCAGCCGCCAAGAATGCCGGCAACCGCCAGGGCGAAAAGGAAGGTTGATCGTTTGCTTTTCGTAGGGTGGGCGGGAAACCCGCCCACCCTACCAAAGCAAAGCCACACCACCGCCGCACTGTGCTACATTTGCGGCCCCATGCACAAGCTCCCCTACCTCAGCGGCTATCCCGACAACCTGCGCAGCCAGGTCCTGCAACTGGTCGACGCCGGCCGGCTCGGCGAGGTCCTGCTGCAGCGCTATCCCGAGGCCCACGGCATCCGCACCGACCGCGCCCTGTACGACTACGTGCAGGAGCTGAAGATCGACTACCTGCGCCAGGCGGCGCCGGTCGCCAAGGTCGCCTACGACAGCAAGATCCACGTGATGCAGCACGCGCTCGGCCTGCATACGGCCATTTCGCGGGTGCAGGGCAGCCGCCTGAAGGCCAAGCACGAGATCCGCATCGCCAACGTGTTTCGCGACGGTCCCCTGCCCTTCCTGCGCATGATCGCCGTGCACGAACTGGCGCACCTGAAGGAGAAGGAACACGACAAGGCCTTCTACAAGCTGTGCTGCTGGATGGAGCCGGATTACCACCAGCTCGAATTCGACCTGCGCCTCTACCTCACCTGGCTGGACCTGGGCGGGCGCCGCCTGTGGGGTGCGGACAACGAAGGCGCCCCACCCGTTGCCGTCTAACAACAATGATTGTCACATTGTTTCGTTGCTGTACGTAAAGATCTCGACTTTGGCAGTTGCGTTCGGTAAAGTTTGAGGCCACGCGTCACGACGCGCATCCTGCTTCCCTGGCCGCCTCGCCACGATCCTGAACATGACGCACCCGCTTTCTCACCCCGGCAAATCGCTGCAGGTCATCCTGCGTTGCGGCGCGCTCGCGAGCCTGCTCGCAGCGAACGCCGGCGCACTCGCCTCCGAGGCGATGGTCGATCCGGCGGCCGACAAGGGCCCGGCCTGGAAGTTTTCCGGCTTCGGCACCCTCGGCGCCGTGCATGCCGACACCCGCGACGCCGACTACACCTCGACCGTCATGCACGCCACCGGCGCCGGCCGCAGCGCGCCCTGGAGCGTGGAAGTCGACAGCCGCCTCGGCGCCCAGCTCGACGTCTCGCAGGGCCGCTGGTCGGCCGTGCTGCAGCTCGTCAGCGAACAGGACCTGGAAGGCAGCTACCGTCCGCGCCTCGAATGGGCCAACGTGAAGTACCAGGCGAGCCCGGACCTGGCGATCCGCCTGGGCCGCATCGCCCTGCCGGTGTTCCTGGCGGCCGACTACCGCAAGGTGGGCTACACCCTGCCCTGGGTGCGCACCCCGGTCGAGGTCTATGGCAGCCTGCCGATCTCCAGCAGCGACGGCATCGACGCCACCTGGCGCTGGAGCGGCGGCGCCACGCGCCATGCGACCCAGGCGTTCTGGGGCCATACCAACACCCGCCTGTACGAAGACCGCCGCCTGCACGCGCGCGCCATTGCCGGCCTCTCGCACAGCATCGAACGCGGCGCACTGAGTGCGCGTGTGTCGGCCCTGACCGGAAATCTCACGACGGACATCGGCAACGAGCTGTTTACCGCGCTGCGCGCCTTCGGGCCGCAGGGCGAAACCCTGGCCGCCCGTTACGCGATCGAGAACAAGCGCGTGAGCATGGTCAGCATGGGCGCGAACTACGACCCGGGCGCCTGGTTCCTGAGCGCGGAGATCGGGCGCTCGCACACCGATTCCCTGCTGGGCCGCACCACCGCCCTGTATGCTGGCGGCGGCTACCGCTTCGACAGCCTGACGCCCTACGCCGGCTATGCCAGGGTGCGCGCCCATGGCGCCACCAGCGACGCCGGCCTGCAGCTGGCCGGCCTGCCGCCGCAGGTCCAGGCCGCCGGCGCCTTCGTCAACCTGGCGCTGAACACCTACCTGGCGACCGTCCCGCAGCAGTCCACCATCAGCGCCGGCCTGCGCTGGGACGCCGCCAGCAATATCGCGCTCAAGGCCCAGTACGACCGGATCAGCCCGGGCGCGGGTTCGCGCGGCACCCTGATCAACCCGAGCCACGCCTTCCGCCCGGACCGCACGGTCCACGTGGTCAGCGTCGCGCTCGACTTCGTATTCTGAGGGGGCGCATGAGCTATCGCATCCGCCGTTTCCTCACCACCGCCGTCCTGCCTCTCGCGCTCGTGCTGTCATCCAATGCCAGCGCCGAGCTGGTGGTCATCGTATCCGCGCGCAGCCCGGCCCAGGGTCTCACGAGCGACCAGGTCGCGGCGATCTTCCTCGGCCAGGCCGGACGTTTCCCCGACGGCCAGGAAGTGCTCGCGCTCGACCAACGTGTCGGCTCGCAGGAACGCAACGCGTTCTACCAGCAGGTCACGGGCAAGACGCCCGCCCTGCTCAAGGCCCACTGGTCGAAGATGGTGTTCACGGGCCGCGGCCAGCCGCCGCGCGAAGCCGCCGACAGCGCCAGCGTGCGCCGCATGGTGGCCGAGAACCCGTCCATGATCGGCTATATCGACCGCGCCGCGCTGGACGCCAGCGTCCGTCCGGTGCTGGTGCTGCGCTGACCATGGACCGCCCGCAGAGCCAGGCCCCGGCAGCCGCCCCGCCCGCGCACGCGCGGCGCACGGCCGTGATGCGCCTGCTCGGCCGCGGGCTCGAGACCCACGTCGCCCTGCCCCTGTTCGCCCTGCTGCTGGTCGCGGCCCTGTGGCTGGCGACCCTGCACATGGTGCGCGAGGAGGAAGCCGCCGCACGCGAGACGGCGGCGGAAGCCACCCGCGAGCTGGTCGACACCTACGAAGCGCAGATGGCGCGCAGCCTGTCCGGCATCGACCAGACCCTGCGCGTGCTGCAGTACGCGGTCGAGATGAACGGTCCCGGCGCGGCCCTGGGCGCGATGAGCGCCAAGGGCCTGCTGCCGCCGGGCGTGGTGTTCCAGGTGGCGATCGTCGGCGCCGACGGCCACATCCTGGCCGCCAACCCCTCGGTGCGGCGCGGGGGCGACGTGTCGAACTCGCCCTGGTTCGCCGTCCACCGCGAGCGCGACGGCAACATGCCCTTCGTCAGCGAGACCATCGGCCGGCACGAACCGCATGTGGTGTTCTCGCGCCGCATCAACGATGGCGCGGGCCGTTTCGCCGGCGTGGCCAGCGTGGCGGTCGACCCGGCCTTCTTCACCTCGTCCTACGAATACTCGCGCCTCGGCGCGCGCGGCCTGCTGGGCGTGGCCGGCGAAGACGGCGTGGTGCGCGCCGCCCGCGTCGGCGACGAGGTCAGCTGGGGCCAGCGCATCGCGCCGGGCAAGCCGGAGCGGGTGGCGCTGGGCCGCGTGGGAGTGGACGCCGAGCGGCGCTATGCCAGCAGCCGTCCCCTGAACGGTTTTCCCCTGGTCGCGGTGGTGGGCCTGTCCGAAACCGAGCAGATGGCCGCGTTTGCCCAGCAGCGCCGCACCTGGCTGCTCGGGGCGGGCGCCGGCACCGCACTGCTGCTGATGGTGGTGTCCCTGGTCAGCGCCTGGTCCTGGCAGCTGGCCAAGGCGCGCCGGCGCGAACGCCTGGCGCAAGAGACCTATGCCGCCGCTTCCGAGGCCAGCCTGGACGCCTTCTTCGTGCTGCGCACCGTGCGCGCCATTGATGGCGCCGTGCTCGACTTCCTGATCGAGACCACCAACAGCCGCGCCGAGCAGCTCACCGGCCTGGCCAAGGAACGCATGCAGGGCAAGCGCATGTCGATCCTGCTGCCGACCTACCTCGGCATCGGCATCTTCGACGACCTCGCGGCGGTGGCCAGCGACGGCGTGGCGCGCGAAGCCGAATGGCTGGCGCACCAGCTGCCGCAGCCGGACCGCTGGCTGCACCGCCAGGTGGTGCCGGTCGAGGGCGGCGTGGTGGCGATCGTGCGCGACATCACCGAGCGCAAGCTCGCCGAGCAGCGCATCCGCCACCTGGCCCACCACGACGACCTCACCGGCCTGCCCAACCGCAGCCTGCTGCGCGACCGCCTCGGCCAGGCCATCCGCGACGCCGAGCGCAAGGGCGGCAGCGTGGGCCTGGCCTTCATCGACCTGGACGGCTTCAAGCTGGTCAACGATGGCCTCGGCCACAACGCCGGCGACGAACTGCTCAAGGTGGTGGGCGCGCGCATGGGACGGTGCCTGCGCCGCAGCGACACCCTGGCGCGCTTCGGCGGCGACGAATTCGTGATCCTGCTGCCCGACTTATCCAGCGATCCGCTGGCCCTCACGCCCCTGCTGGAAAAGGTGCGCCAGGCCGTCACCGAGCCGGTCGAGGTGGAGGGCCAGGAAGTCCAGGTCAGCTGCAGCATGGGCGTGGTGCTCTATCCGCGCGATGGCCAGGACGCCAATACCCTCATGATGAATGCCGATGCGGCGATGTACCGCGCCAAGGAGAACAAGAACAGCTTCCAGTTCTACGCCAGCGAGATGAACGCCAGCGTCGAGGAAAAGCTGGTCCTGCTGGAGGGGATGCGCAGCGCACTGGACGCCTGCCCGGGCCAGGCCTGCCAGTTCCAGCTGCTGTACCAGCCCAAGGTCGACCTGCGCACCGGCCGCCTGTTCGGCGTCGAGGCCCTGATCCGCTGGAACCATCCCGAGCACGGCCTGATCTCGCCGCTGCGCTTCATCGGCCTGGCCGAGGAGAGCGGCCTGATCGTCCCGCTGGGCGAATGGGTGCTGCGCACCGCCTGCGCGCAAGGCCAGGCCTGGCGCGACGCCGGCCTGCCGGAAGTCGCGATCTCGGTCAACGTGTCGGCCCGCCAGTTCGAAGAAAAGCGCCTGGTCGAGCGCATCGACGGCGCCCTGCGCGACAGCGGCCTGCCGCCGCGGCTGCTGGAAGTCGAGGTGACCGAAAGCTCGCTCATGCGCGACCTCGCGCGCGCGGTCGACAAGATGCGCGAGATCGAGGCGATGGGCGTGGCCCTGTCGATCGACGACTTCGGCACCGGCTACTCGAGCCTGTCGGCGCTGAAGTCCTTCCCGATCAGCCGCCTGAAGATCGACAAGAGTTTTGTCGCCGACCTGGCCCACAGCCGGGACGACCAGGCCATCGCGATGGCCGTGATCTCGCTCGGCCACAAGCTCGACCTGCGCGTCATCGCCGAAGGCGTCGAGACCGAGGAACAGCGCGACTTCCTGCGCGCCAACGACTGCGACGAGATGCAGGGCTACCTGTACAGCCGCCCGGTGCCGCCGGAGCGCATCGCCGAGCTGCTGGCCGAACAAGGCACTACCTTGGTGGCCGCATGACATTGCCGCGCCGCCTCGCCGCGCTCCTGCTCGGCACTGACACCAGCCTGCGCCGCATGCTGCAGTACTGGGCCGCCACCTACGTGCTCTACGTCGCCTGCACCCTGATCCTGCTGACCCAGGTCCACCATGGCTTCAGCGCCACCACCACGGCGCAGACCCTGATCCGTTGGGGCTGGGGCACCGCGGCAGGCTTCTATTTCGTGATCCGCCTGAGCCCGCGCATCGGACTCAAGCCCGACCAGCTGGCCGTGCTGCAGGCCCTGTTCTCGCTGGTCTGCACCATGTTCCTGTATGCGGTGTCCGGACCGCTGCGCGGCGCGACCCTGGTCATGACCCTGGTGACCATCGCCTTCTGCATGTTCGCCGCGCGCCCGCGCCAGACCATGCTGCTGTCCCTGGTCGCCCTGGCCGGCATGGGCGTCACCATGTGGTGGCTGGCCCTCCATGACCCGGCGCGCTTCCCGCCCGCCCAGGAAGCGATGAGCTTCGGCTACCTGGCCGCGGCCCTGCTGTCCACCGCGGTGCTGAGCGGCGAGATGCACAAGCTGCGCTCGCGCCTGAAGCGCCAGCGGCGCGAGCTCACCGAGGCCCTCGATACCATCCGGGTGCTGGCCACCGTCGACGAACTGACTTCGCTGGTGAACCGCCGCAGGATGCATGAAGTGCTGGAAGCGGAGGAACGCCGCCAGCCATCGAGCCGCAATGGGCAGGCACTGAGCTGCATCGCCCTGATCGACATCGACTTCTTCAAGCAGGTCAACGACCAGTATGGCCACGCCGCCGGCGACAGCGTGCTGCGCAGCTTCTCCAGCGCCGCGCGCGCCTGCCTGCGCGGCGACGACGTGCTGGCGCGCTGGGGTGGCGAGGAATTCCTGCTGCTGTTGCCCGACGCCTCGCTCGACGATGCGCGCGGCGTGCTGGAACGCATGGCGGAACAGGTGCATACCATGCCGGTGCCCGGCGTCGAAGGACGCCGCATCAGCTTCTCGGCGGGCCTGGCCACCCGCAACGCGGGCGAACCCTTCGCGGACGCCATCCACCGCGCCGACAAGGCGCTGTACCGGGCCAAGGAGTCGGGGCGCGACCGCATCGTGCAGGCTTGAGCGGCGCAATTGCGCTGGCCGTAGCCGTGAAATAAAACTACAGCTTAAGGCAAGAATTGCTTGCGCGATAACAGGATAGGCTGTTATTTTACTACATCTCAACTCATCAGGAGGCGATGTGGTGAAGGTCCTGTTTGCAATTACGGCATGGCTGGCTGCTTCACTGGCCGTCGCGGCGCCCCACAGTATCCGGCGTGTCGAACCACCGAACTGGTGGACCGGCATGGCGGGTTCGTCCCTGCAGCTGATGGTGCATGGCGACCGGATCGCCGAACTGGCGCCCACCCTCGCCTACCCCGGCGTGCGCATCACCGGCGTGGAGCGCACCGACAACCCGAATTACCTGTTCGTCAACCTCGACATCGGCAAGGATGCGCACCCGGGCGAGCTCGATCTGCAGTTCCGGCGCGGGCAGCAGACCGTCACCAGCCACCGCTACCGCTTGGCGCCGCGCCGCGCCGGCTCGGCGCAGCGGGCCAGCTTCGGCGCCGCCGATGCCATCTACCTGCTCATGCCCGACCGCTTCGCCAGCGGCGGCGCCGCCAACGACCAGGCCGGGATGCGCGAGGGCGCCAACCGCGCCGATCCGGTCAAGCGCCACGGCGGCGACCTGGCCGGCATGCGCGCCCGGCTCGACTACATCCGCGACCTCGGCTTCACCATGGTCTGGCCCACGCCCCTGCTCGAGAACGACCAGCCCTCTTACTCCTACCACGGCTATTCGCTGACCGACTACTACCGCATCGATCCGCGCTTCGGCAGCAACGCCGAATTCCGCGACTATGTGGCGGCCGCGAATGCGCGCGGCATCGGCGTGATCAAGGACATCGTGCTGAACCACATCGGCACCAAGCACTGGTGGATGCGCGACCTGCCGGCGCGCGACTGGATCAACCACGGCAACAGCTTCGTGCCGACCAATAACCAGCACACGATGGCCCAGGACATCCACGCCGCGCCCGAGGAACGCGCGCGCTTCTTCGACGGCTGGTTCGTGGAGACCATGCCGGACCTGAACCAGCGCAATCCGCTGGTGGCGCGCTACCTGATCCAGAACACCCTGTGGTGGATCGAGTACGCAAACCTTTCCGGCATCCGCGAGGACACCTATTCCTATTCGGACAAGGACTTCCTCAACGAGTGGAACCGCGCGGTGGCGGCGGAATACCCCCACATGAACGTGGTCGGCGAGGAGATGGATGCGCGTCCGCACATGGTGGCCTACTGGCAGAAGGGTGTCGTCAACCGCGACGGCTACCGTTCGGAACTGCCGACCGTGATGGATTTCCCCCTGTCCGACACCGCCCCGGAAGCGCTGACCGAGCCCGAGACGTCTACCCGTGGCCTGATCCGGATCTACGAGATCATCGCGGCCGACTACCTGTACGCCGACCCGATGCGGCTGATGGTCTTCCCCGACAACCACGACCGGCCGCGCATCCTGGCCCAGGTGGACAACGACGTCGACCTGGCGAAGACGAATGTGATCCTGATGGCGACCACGCGCGGCATTCCCCAGGTGTTCTACGGCACCGAGGTCCTGATCAAGAGCCCGAAGCAGCGCGACGACGGCGTGCTGCGCGCGGACATGCCGGGCGGCTGGGAAGGCGACAAGGTCGACGCCTTCAGCGGCGCCGGCCTGTCGCCCCAACAGCGCGACATGCAACGCTTCGTGCGCACGCTGTTCAACTGGCGCAAGACCAGCCCCGCTGTCACGCAGGGCAAGCTGACGCACTACCTGCCGCGCGACGGCAGCTACGTCTACTTCCGCCACGACGGCAGGCAGACCGTGATGGTGGTGCTCAACAAGAATGCGGGCGAAACGACGCTCGACCTGGCGCGCTTTTCCGGCATGATCAAGGGGGCGCGCCGCGCGACCAATGTGCTGACGGGAGAGGCCGTGGACCTGGGCGCGCCCCTGCGGCTCCCGGCCAGGACCTCGCTGGTGCTGGCATGGTGAGCGCATCCGGCCGCCGCGTGCTGGTGGCGGGCGGCGTGGGCATCGACACCATCGTGCGCGTGCCTTCCCTGCCCCTGGCGCAGCGTGACTCGATCCATGTGCCGCCGGTCGCCGACTACGTGGCGCACACCGGCAATGGCGTCGCGCTCGGCCTGCTCGCGCTCGGCCACCGGCCGCGCCTGATCGACTTCATCGGCGCGGATCCGCAGGCCGAACTGGTGCACGAGCGCTATCGCGAGCGCGGCCTGGACTTCGACTACCTGGTGCACCCGAGCGGCACCCGGCGCAGCGTCAACCTGGTCGAACCCGGCGGGCGCCGGCTCTCGCTCTACGACGGCCGCCATCCGGACAGCCTGCGCATGCCGCGCGACTTCTACCTGCCGCGCATGCGCGGGGCCGAGCACGTCCACCTGAGCATCGTGCCCTGGGCGGCCGAACTGTTCGACGATGCCGCGGCGCTCGGCCTGCCGGTGTCGACCGACCTGCACGACTGGGATGGCAGCAACCCCTATTACCACCCCTTCGCCTGGCGCGCGGACCTGGTGTTCCTGAGCGCCGCCGCACTGGGAGAAGGCGTATTCGAAGCGATGCGCGCGATCCTGCGCGCGGGACGCGCCCGGGTGGTGGTGGCGACCGACGGCGCCGCCGGCAGCTACGCCCTGGCGCGCGACGACGGCATCGTCAGGCATACGGCCTGCGCCGACCCGGGCGGGCCCGTGGTCGACAGCAACGGCGCGGGCGATGCCTTCTCCTCGGCCTTCCTGCATGCCTGGTTCGAGGGCGCGCCATTGGAAGCCTGCATGCGCACGGGCGCGATCGGAGGCGCTTTCGCCTGCCGCTTCCACGGCACGGCCGAGCGCAGCCTCGGCCTCGAGGAACTGGCCCGATTCCGCCAGGAACAGGCGGCTGGAAGAGGCTAGCGGCCGCGCAGGCGCTGGATCAGCGCGGCCGGATCGGCATCGATGCGCATCAGGCTCAGGTGCTCGGGACGCACGAAGCCTTCCCTGCTCTGGTGCTGGACAAAGGCGACCAGGCCGTCCCAGAAGCCGTTCGGGTTGTATAGCCCGATCGGCTTGGCGTGGATCCCGAGCTGGGCCCAGGTCACCATCTCGAACAGCTCTTCCAGCGTGCCCATCCCGCCCGGCATGGCGATGAAGCCTTCCGACAGCTCGGCCATCATCGCTTTGCGCTCGTGCATGTCCTTCACCACGAAGAGGCGGGTCAGGCCGGCGTGGCCGACCTCGCGTTCGACCAGCGCCTTCGGGATGACGCCGGTGGCTTCGCCGCCGAGGCGCAGCACCTCGTCGGCGATCACGCCCATCAGGCCGACCTTGCCGCCGCCGTAGACCAGGCCGATATTGTGTTCGACCAGCGCCCCCGCCAGGGCGCGCGCCGCATCGGTGTAGAGGGGATTGGCGCCGTGCGAGGCGCCGCAGTAGACAGCCAGGGTTTTCATTGGGACCTTAAAGGAATTCGGCGCCGGGCCTGGCCTCGGCGGACAGCTTCTTGAGGTATTCCTCGGACAGCTTCTCGAACAGCAGGCGGGTGTCGCCGCGCAGGTAGGGGCCAAGCATCGCCAGCACCTGGTAGCAGCCGCGCGCGAGCGCATCGGCGATGGCCTGCTGCTCGCTGTACTTGCGCGGGTTGCGCACGTATTCGTAGGACAGCCAGTAGGTCGCCACCACCACCATATTCGTCGCCATGGCGCCGATCTGCTGGTCCGACGCTTCGAGCGAGCCTTCGCTGCGCAGGTCTTCGCAAAGCTGGCGCGCGACCTTGATCTTGTGGGCCAGGATGGCCTTGAAATGCAGCTCGAGCTTGCGGTTGCGCGAGAGCAGGTCGTTGAGGTCGCGATAGAAGAAGCGGTAGCGCCAGATCAGCTCGAACATCAGGTGCAGGTAGAGCCACACGTCTTCCATGTTCGAGCGGCGCCCGGCCGGCACGGTGAGGATGCGCTCGATCTCGGTCTCGAACTGGGCGAAGATCGAATTGACGATGTCGTCCTTGTTGCGGAAGTGATAGTACAGATTGCCGGGCGAGATATTCATCTCCTCGGCGATGACGGTCGTCGTGATGTTCGGCTCGCCGAACTCGTTGAACAGCCTGAGCGAGAGCTCGAGGATGCGTTCGCGGGTCCGGCGCGGAGCTTTTTGTTGCATGAAGGGCGAGGTTTATGGTTCCAGCCGCGAGGATAACACCAAATGGTGGCAAACAGGCATTGCCGGCAATGCGCCTTCAGGCGCCTTCGCCGTCCTCCGGCTCGGGAGCCGCCCTGGCGCCGCGGCGCGCAGCACGCGCCGGGCTCGCCGGCAGGCGGCCGGCCAGCTCGGCCAGCATGCGTTCGAGCTCGTCCACGCGGCGGCGCAGGGCCTCGACTTCGCTGGCGGCGGGCACGCCGATGGTGGCCAGGGCGCGCGCCACGCGGTCTTCGAAGACCTGCTCCAGCTTGCCCCAGGAGCCGCCGGTGCGGCGGTTTTCGCGGGTGACGGCGCGGCTGGCCTTGCGGCCGACGATGTCGGTGGCTTCCTCGACCTCGCGGGCGCGCTTCTGCAGGGCGCTGCCGTCGCGCACCAGGCGCGTGAAGGCGCTGCCACCCTCTTCCTGCGCCTTGGCGAAGGCGCCCAGGCCGGCCTGCCAGATCTGCTGGGCCGAGTCGCGCACGGCGCGCGCGAGCGCCTCGTCGTCCTCGGGCGCGGGGAGTTTCTTGCTCATGATGGTGTTCTCGTGAAACGGTGCATCCTATTTTAAGGACGCACGCTAGAAGCAGGTGTCTAAAGCGACCTGCGCGCCTCTTGCCGGCGCAGCGCCTCGGCCATGCACTCGCGCAGGCTCTTCGCGGACACCGGCTTGGCGTAGTGGGCGTCGGCCACGCCGCTGTGCACGGCCGCCTCGACGCCGGCCAGGTCCTGCTGGCCGGTCAGCATCAGGCGCACCGTATGCGGATACAGCGTGGCGGCGCGCGACAGCATCTCGGTGCCGCTCATGCCCGGCATCGACTGGTCGCACAGGATCACCTCGACCGCTTCGCGCCGGAGCAGCTCCAGCGCCTCTTCTCCGGAGGCGGCGCTCAGGACGCGGTAGGGTTCGTCGGCCAGCATCTCGCCCAGCACGGCCAGCATGAAGGGGTCGTCGTCGACCAGCAGGACGGTTCGCTCGCCCTCGCGTGGAGCCTCGGCCGCTGCGGGCGGGGGCGCCAGGAAGGCTTCCAGCTCGGCCACGAAGCTTTCCGGTTCGATCGGCTTGCTGATGTAGCCGTCGAAGCCGGCCGCCAGCACCTTCTCGCGGTCGCCCGCCATGGCGAGGGCCGTGACGGCCAGCACCGGCACGCCGGCCAGCTGCGGCTCGGCCTTGAGGACGGCGAGGACCTCGAAGCCGTTCATGCCGGGCAGGTTGACGTCGCAGGCCACCAGGTCGGGCCGTTCGGCGCGGGCGGCCGCCACCCCGCGCGCGCCGTCGGGAGCGCTGACGGGGGTGTGGCCATAGGCTGCGAGCAGGAACGCCATCAGCTCGACGTTGGCGGGATTGTCTTCGATGATCAGGATGCGGGCCAAGGCGGCGCTCCGGTTACGGCGTTGCGCCTACTGTAACACGGTGCCCGTCAATACGCCCTCTCCCGATCGCTTGCAGCGGCGATCTCGCGCATGACCACGTCCAGCACCCGCGCATTGCGCCCCAGCGCCACGTGGCCGACGCCGCCGAAGGCCAGGTTGCGCGCGCCGGGCAGCTCGCTCGAGGTCTGCGGCGAGATGATGTTGTCGTGATGGCTGTAGAGCGAGGTGACCAGGGCGCGCGCGCCCGCGTCCTCGCCCTGGGCCAGGTCGCGCAGCCAGGCGCATTCGGGCGGCACGTCCCGGAACGCCCTGCGCATCTGGGTGGCGTTGATGCCGATGCCGAAGGCGGCCAGGCAGGTGCCGTGGTGCGGCGTGCCGAGGGTGATCACGCGCGCCACCCGGGTGCTGCCGCAGGCGCGCATCCAGGCGCGCGCCACCAGGCCGCCCATGCTGTGCGCGACGATCACGATCTTGTCCCTGCCAGTTGCCGCGAGGAGCCGCTCCACCGCCTGCTGCACGCGCGGCGCGTAGTCGTCGATGTCGCCGGTCAGCGGCTCCAGGTCGACCGTCGCATGGCTGATGCGCGCGGCGTCCAGGCGCGGCGTGAGGTGCGACCAGTAGCCGCTGTTGCAGCCATAGCCGTGCAGGAGCAGGACCGGCGGCTGCGTCGACTCCTCGTAGATGCGCGTGCAGGGCCGCGCGCGCGGCATGGTCCAGGAAGACTGCAGCATGCTGGCCGTGAACTCCTCGCCGAACATGCGCAGGGCCGCCAGCGGCTTGATGCGGAAATCCTGCGGCGTCGGGCTGGCGTAGCGCGCGCTCATGAAGAAATTGTTGGCGTTGATGAGAAGGCGCACCAGCACCACGCTGCCCAGTCCCGCCAGCAGGCCTTCCCAGCGGCTGGCGCCAAGGATGTTCACGGCGGCCAGGCCGATGCCCAGCGCGGCCAGCGCCTGGATCACCAGGATCAGGCGCAGCAGCTGGCGTGAGCTAAGGCTCTTCATGCGGGGCGTCCCCGCAAGGACGTGGCCAGGCCGCTCGCCAGCTTGGCGGCGAGGCCGTAGATCGACAGCTGGGGGTTGGCGCCGAGCGAGGTCGGGAACAGCGAGCCGTCGTGCACCGAGACGTTGGCCAGGCCCCGGTAGCGGCCTTCGGGCGTCGTCACGCCGAGCTTCTCGTCGCCGGACATGGCGCAGCCGCCCATCACGTGGGCCGAGGCCACGCGGGTCAGCTGCAGGCCCTGCGGCAGCGCGGCGATCGCGGTCTTCGCCTCGCTCCATGAGCGGTAGCGGCGCGCCATCTCGTGCGCCGGCAGCACCTCTTTCGCGCCGGCCGCGAACTGGATCTCGGCCATGGTGAGCAGGGCGCGGCGCGCGCCATCCCACAGGTAGTCCGTGAGCGGATAGTCGAGCTCCGGGCTGCCGTCGCCGCGCAGCCTGACCGTGCCGCCCAGGGCCTCCTCGTGGAAGCCGTCGCGCAGCAGGGCCAGCATGCCCTGCAAATGCGGGAACTCGCGCATCATCTGCGCGTGCTGCTCGCCGAAACCGTTCATGGTGGTGGCCAGCAGCAGCGGATGCAGCGGCGGGGCCTCGAGCTTGTAGCCGATCGGGCCGTCGGGTTTCCCTTGTAAGAAGTGGTCGGAATAGACGGTCTGCGGCGCGCCCTGCCAGGCCTCGACCCGCTGCGGGAAGAAGGCGGCCGAGATCACGGTCGGGTGCAGAAAAGTGCGCTTGCCCAGCAGGCCGCTGGGGTCGGGCGCGCTTGAGCGCAGCAGCAGGGCCGGCGAGTTGATGGCGCCGCCGGCGACCACGTAGTGACGGGCGCGCAGGCGCAACTTGCGCCCTGTGGTGTGCACGCCGGGCGCGTCGAGGGCATGGCACAGCAGTTCGGTGGCGCGTTCGCCCTTGAAGGTGAAGCGCTCGGCGCGTGCGCGGGTGACGAGGGTCGCACCCAGTTCGAGGGCGGCGGGAATCGTCGTCACCAGCATCGACTGCTTGGCATTGGTCGGGCAGCCCATGCCGCAGTAGCCGAGGTTCCAGCAGCCGTTCACGTTGCGGCGGATGAGGCTTGTCGCGATCCCGAGCTTGCGGGCGCCGCGGCGCAGGACCTCGTTGTTCTCGTTGGGCGCGCCCGGCCAGTCGGCGATGTGCAGGCGCTCTTCCATCATCGCGAACCAGGGCGCCATGGCTTCAGGCGTCATGCCGGGCAGCGCATGGTGGCGGCGCCACCAGTCGAGCGTGGCGGGCGGCGTGCGGAAGCTCGAGGTCCAGTTGACGGTGGTCGAGCCGCCCACGGTGCGGCCCTGCAGGATATTGATGCCCTTGTCCGCCGTCTTGCGCGCGGCGGATTCCTGGTACAGCGAGGGATAGGCATCGCTTTCCCGCATCTTGAAGTCGCTCGAGGTCTTCAATGCGCCCTCTTCCACCACGATGACGGACAGGCCCGACTTCGCGAGGATCTCGGCCGTGACGCCGCCGCCGGCGCCGCTGCCGACGATGACGACGTCGGCTTCCAAAGTGCGGTCTGTGGCAAGGGTCGAGGCATCGACGACCTTCCAGCCCTTCTCGAGACCGGCCCGGATGGGATCGTGCACGATGCTCATGCCAGCTCCTTCATCGGGCCGGGATAGCCGGTCGCCGCCCAGCTGCCTGGATCAGCATACCAGGCGCCCAGCACCAGGTCGTGCAGCGCGTGGTAGGCGCTGCGCAGGAGACCCAGGCGATGCAGGCGCCAGTCCTGCAGGAAGGCGCTCACCTCGTCGGTGCGCGCGCCCTCCCAGACGCCGGAGATGCCGGTGAGCAGGCGCCGCGCGGGCGCCAGCGCGAGCAGGCCGAACAGGTCCTGCACTTCCTTCTGGACGGCGGGTGGCAGGCCGAGGATGGCCTGGTGCACGCCGTCGATGGCGGCGGCGAGCGCGGCGTCGCGCCCTGCGTCCCGCGGCAACGCTCCCGCCAGGATCGCCGGCGCGATCGCCTGCAGGGCGGCGCGGGCCTCGCCGTCGAGGGCGAAGCGGTGCGGCGTGCTGGTGTGGCTAGCGCGGTAGAGTGCACCGCCCGCGGCAAGTGCGAGCGCGGCCAGGCCGCCGGCTTTCAGGAAAGTCCTGCGTGATGTCCCCATTGCTGCCTCTTGTGTTTTGGCTAGTGTACGCCAACGACGCAGCAAGCCCGTGGAGGAAAACTAGAGGCGGGCGTCTAGGCTACCAGCCGCGTCCTGCCGGGACTGCCGTGCGGGCCAAGCCTCGATATTGCGCTACAGTGCGTCCGGGCGCACGCCCGTTCCCTTCAACCGATGGACAGCGTATGGCGCCGGGAGGCTCACGATGAACGGCATGGCGGGAAGCTGGATCCAGTTCCTGGCCTGTATGGCGGTGATCGGCTACGCGGGCGGCAAGCTGGCGCGCTATGGCGACATCATCGGCCACAAGACCGGCTGGTCGGGCAACCTGGCCGGTCTGCTGCTGCTGTCGACCGTGACCTCGCTGCCCGAGCTGGCCACGGGCATCAGCGCCGCCGGGTTCGCCGGCAAGCCGGATATCGCCGCAGGCGACGTATTCGGCAGCTGCGTCTTCAACCTGCTCATCCTGGTTTTCCTCGACACCTTGCGCCGCAAGGAGCCGCTGTACGACAGCGTCAGCCAGAACCACATCCTGTCGGGGGCCTTCGGCGTGGGCCTGCTGGCACTGGCCGGCGTCGCCCTGGTGCTGGGCAAGCGCCTGGACGGGGCCGCGCTGTGGCAGGTCGGCATCGTCTCGCCCCTGCTGGTCATCCTCTACGTGCTGGCCATGCGCGCCATCCATACGCAGGACAAGCGCCACGGCGACGAGAACCGGGACCAGGAACAGGACCAGGGCGGCGATGTGGGCATGCGGCGCGCCATCCTGATGTACGCCGCCTCCGCACTGGCCGTGGTGGCGGCCGGCGGCTACCTGCCATTTGTCGCGACCCGGCTGTCCGAGCTGATGGGCTGGGAAAGTTCCTTCGTCGGCACCTTGTTCGTCGCCGCCGCCACCTCGATGCCCGAGCTGTCGGTGGCCATCACGGCCTTGCGCATCGGGCAGGTCGACATGGCAGTCGGCAGCATCCTGGGCAGCAATATGTTCAATATGGCGATGCTGGCCGTGGACGACGTGGCCTACAGGCCCGGTCCGCTGCTATCGCAGGTTTCATCCGTGCATGCGGTGAGCGTGTTCGCCGCACTGGCCATGTCCGGTCTCGTGATCGCCGCCCTGGTGACACGGACCAGGACACGCGTTCTGGGCATCATGAGTTGGTACAGCGTCGGCGCCCTCGTCCTGTTCGGCCTCAACAGCCTTGCGCAGCACCGCTTCGGCGCCGGCTAGCGCACTTATCGCCCCGTCCATCCGTGCGTGGAATATTTGCATTCCAGGCACTAGATGCAAATATTCTTTGCACAAG
>NZ_JANUHA010000059.1 GCF_024753255.1 Massilia agri | reverse complement strand
AATCAAGTGGAGGAATCGATGGCGCCAGCGAAAGCTGGTGTTGCGATGCACGCCGACCGCGTCGGCGGCCGCGCGCACGGTGCGACTGCCTTGCATGTGGCCCAGGTATTCGAGCCATTTGGCCCGGTGGCGCAGCCTGGCCAGCGGGGTGCCGCTGAGGGCATTGAAGGTGCGGCCACAGCCACGACAGCGGTAGCGCTGGATGCCGCGGTCGCGTCCGTGGCGATGGCTGTGCCGGTGGCCGCAGGCTGGGCAGCAAGGCGCCGGTCGTGCTCCATCGATGGCGGTACAGACCCGGTCGAGTCCGATTGCCGGGCCCAGTAACGCAAGCAATTGCTCACGCTGGCGCCGGTCAAGATGCCTTGCTCGTGCCAGCCACCTCCTGAAGCCCGCCGCCTGCATTGCCGCCTCCGCTATCGACCGAGATGGCAATCAGACAGCGAAGCAGCTCGAC
>NZ_JANUHA010000058.1 GCF_024753255.1 Massilia agri | reverse complement strand
TTGCTTCTCGAGCCGCCTGTACGGGCTGCGCAACTACCGCCGTCAGCTGCGCGCGGCGCTGGAGAATCACCATGCTGCTGGCGCACCGGATCAAGATCCATCCCACGCTTGAGCAGCGTGGCTATTTCGCGCGCGCGGCCGGCACCGCCCGCCGGGTATGGAACTGGGCCCTCGCCGAATGGCAGCGCCAGGCCGCCGCTGGCGGCAAGCCGAACGCGATGGCGCTAAAGAAGCAGTTCAACAGGATCAAGTACTCGGACCCGGCCTGGCTTGACGAGAACGGCCAGCCCTGGCTGCGCACCATCCATCGCGACGCGCATGCCCAGCCCTTTTCGAACCTCGCCAGGGCCTGGACCCGCTACTTCGAGCAGCGCCGCTCAGGAAAGCAGGCGTATCCTCCGGCATTCAAGAAAAAGGGGCGCTGCCGCGATGCGTTGTACCTGGCCAACGACAAGTTCAGGATCGAGGGA
>NZ_JANUHA010000057.1 GCF_024753255.1 Massilia agri | reverse complement strand
CCCCTCGACCCTGAACTTGTCGTTGGCCAGGTAGAACGCATCGCGGCAGCGCCCTTTTTTCTTGAATACCGGAGGATGCGCCTGCCTTCCTGCGCGGCGCTGCTCGAAGTAGCGGGTCCAGGCCCTGGCGAGGTTCGAAAAGGGCTGGGCATGCGCGTCGCGATGGATGGTGCGCAGCCAGGGCTGGCCGTTCCCGTCAAGCCAGGCCGGGTCCGAGTACTTGATCCTGTTGAACTGCCTCTTCAGCGCCATCGCGTTCGGCTTGCCGCCCGCGGCGGCCTGGCGCTGCCATTCGGCGAGGGCCCAGTTCCATACCCGGCGGGCGGTGCCGGCCGCGCGCGCGAAATAGCCACGCTGCTCAAGCGTCGGCTGAATCTTGATCCGGTGCGCCAGCAGCATGGTGATTCTCCAGCGACACGCGCAGCTGACGGCGGTAGTTGCGCAGCCCGTACAAGCGGCTCGAGAAGCAG
>NZ_JANUHA010000056.1 GCF_024753255.1 Massilia agri | reverse complement strand
TCACCCGCGGCCCACCGCGATGGGGGCGCAAAGCGCCATCGTGGTCGGCCCCGACGGCGCGGACGCCCCAATCGGCGCGGACGAGATCCACTGCGACCAGCTGGGCCGGGTGCGCATCCGCTTCCACTGGCAGGACAGCGGCGACGCCACGTGCTGGGTGCGGGTGGCCCAGCGCCTGGCGGGCGGCGGCATCGGCAGCCAGTTCCTGCCGCGCATCGGGCAGGAGGTGATCGTCCAGTTCATCGAGAACGACATCGACCGGCCGCTCATCGTCGGCGCCCTCTACAACGGCCTGGGAGAAGGCGGCGTCGTTCCCACGCCGGGCGGGGAAAACGCCCAGGACAAGGGCGGCGGCGCTTTTGATGCGGCCAATGACCACGCGGTGTCCAGCCAGGGCAACCTCGCCGGCGGCAACGCGCCGGTATGGCATGGCGCTTCCGGCGACAGCGCCGGGCACCGGAACGCTGCCGCCCAGTGGGGCGTGCGCAGCAAGGAG
>NZ_JANUHA010000055.1 GCF_024753255.1 Massilia agri | reverse complement strand
CCACCCGCGGCCCACCGCGATGGGGGCGCAAAGCGCCATCGTGGTCGGCCCCGACGGCGCCGACACACTATCTGGCGCGGACGAGATCCACTGCGACCAGCTGGGCCGGGTGCGCATCCGCTTCCACTGGCAGGACAGCGGCGACGCCACCTGCTGGGTGCGGGTGGCCCAGCGCCTGGCGGGCGGCGGCATCGGCAGCCAGTTCCTGCCGCGCATCGGGCAGGAGGTGATCGTCCAGTTCATCGAGAACGATATCGACCGGCCGCTCATCGTCGGCGCCCTCTACAACGGCCTGGGAGAAGGCGGCGTCGCTCCGACGCCGGGCGGGGAGAATGCCCAGGACAAGGGCGGCGGCGTTTTTGACGCGGCCAATGACCACGCGGTGTCCAGCCAGGGCAACCTCGCCGGCGGCAACGCGCCGGTATGGCATGGCGCATCCAGCGACAGCGCCGGGCACCGCAACGCGGCCGCCCAATGGGGGGTGCGCAGCAAGGAA
>NZ_JANUHA010000054.1 GCF_024753255.1 Massilia agri | reverse complement strand
TGCACGCATTATAGCAGGCGTTCGCCTGTTGGCAAAGCCTCATTGCAGCTTTGCCATGCGGGCCGCCTGGCGTGGCGGGCAATGAAAAAGGCTGTGTTCGCGCTAATTGGGTGAACCAAATTGTGTTGTCGAAGTCTTACGCATCGTCGCGTTAACTCATCCGGAGTGACGATGCAAAGCCTGAACTTCGACGAATTGTTCGCCTGCCTGTCCGCGGCACCATTGTCCAGAACCGATCTAGCCCGGCTGCGCGCCTGGATCGACAATATCCGCGATCCGGCCGAGTGCCTGGCGCTCATCGAAGCGGCCGCGGCAGGCCGGCCATGTCCGCATTGTGCTTGCGCTCGCCTGCACCGGTTTGGCTTTGCCAGCGGCCTGCAGCGCTTTCGCTGCCTGGCTTGCCACCGTTCCTTCAATGCGCTGACCGGCACGCCACTGGCCCGGCTGCGCAAGCGCGAGTGCTGGCTGCCCTATATCCAGTGCTTGCTGGAATCGCGCACCGTGCGCGACGCGGCGC
>NZ_JANUHA010000053.1 GCF_024753255.1 Massilia agri | reverse complement strand
GCTTCGACGAATTGTTCGCCTGCCTGTCCGCAGCGCCACTGTCCAGCACCGATCTGGCCCGGCTGCGCGAGTGGGTCGACAGCATCCGTGAGCCGGCCGAGTGCCTGGCGCTCATCGAAGCGGCCGCGACAGGCCGGCCATGTCCGCATTGCGCTTGCGCTCGCCTGCACCGGTCGGGCTTTGCCAGCGGCCTGCAGCGCTTTCGCTGCCTGGCTTGCCGCCGTACCTTCAATGCGCTGACCGGCACGCCGCTGGCCCGGCTGCGCAAGCGCGAGTGCTGGCTGCCCTATATCCAGTGCTTGCTGGAATCGCGCACCGTGCGCAACGCGGCGCTCGCCACCGGCGTGCATCGCACCACCAGCTTTCGCTGGCGCCACCGATTCGCGCCCGGCGCTGCACGCCATCGCCCGGTTATCCTGTCGGCAATCGTCGAGGCCGACGAAACCTACCGGCTGGAATCGCAAAAGGGGTCGCGCAGCCTGACGCGCCCGCCGAGAAAGCGCGGTGGCCTTGCCCGTCGGCGCGGCATCAACCGCGAGCATGATTGCCTGCTGGTGGCGCGCGACCGCAGTGGTGCGACGCTGGATTTTCATACGGGACGGGGTCCCGTGACCGCGCCGCAACTACGCAGCTGCCTGCAACCGGTACTGCCCCACGACGGGCTGCTCATCAGCGATGGCGCCGCGGCCTATGTCCGGTTTGCCGCCGACGCCGGGATCACGCACGAGCCCGTCAATGTCCGGGCTGGGCGGCGCGCG
>NZ_JANUHA010000052.1 GCF_024753255.1 Massilia agri | reverse complement strand
TTCGGCGGGTCCGGCTACAACCAGCTGCTGTTCGACGACACCGACGCCCAGGGGCGGGTGCAACTGCGCACGACATTGGCCGCCACCGAACTGAATCTCGGCCACCTGGTCCACGGCGCCGACAACTTCCGCGGCAGCCTGCGCGGTGTGGGGGCCGAGCTGCGCACCGACGCGTATGGCGCGCTGCGCGCGCATGCGGGCTTGCTGGTGACCAGCTACCGGATCAATCACAACGCCGGCGAGCGCGAGCCGGCCGGCGACAACGTGGCCGGCATCGCGCTGCTCAAGCAGGCAGTCAAGCTGGGCGAGAGCTTCAACGATGCGGCGGTGAAGCACGAAACCGTCGGCCTCGCGGCGCACCTGGGCGCCGCGAAGAGTGGCAGCAGCGTGCTCGACCCGAAGGCGGCGCCCCTGCAGGCGATGCTGACAGCAGTGTCGGGCATGGTCGGGAGCGAGGGCGCCGACGCGGCCAAGGCCGACGCTTCGAAGAAGGACACCGCGCCCGGGGACGGCAAGCTGCCGCACCTGACCGACCCCGTCATCGCGATCTCGGCCAAGGCCGGCCTGGGCGTGACAGCGGGGCAGGCGGTGCAGCTGTCCAATGGCGAAACCGTATCGCTCATGAGCGGACAGGATACCCAGTTCGTCACCGGCGGCCAGCTGCGCGTGCACAGCGGCCAGGCGATCGGCATGCTGGCCGGCGCCGTGAAACCGGGCGAGGGCGGCATCGGCCTGCAACTGATCGCGGCGAAAGATGCGATCGACGTGCAGGCCCAGGCCGACGTGCTCAAGGTGCAGGCACGCGACGAGGTGAACATCGTCAGCGCGAATGCTCACGTGGACTGGGCGGCGGCCAAGAGCATCGTTCTTTCGACGGCGGACGGGGCGAATATCACGATCGATGGAGGTAACATCAC
>NZ_JANUHA010000051.1 GCF_024753255.1 Massilia agri | reverse complement strand
ACCACTGCCGTGCTGCCCAAGGTCGGCCGGGTGGCGCTGCACGAAGCGCTGCGCTGGCCTGGACGCATCCTGGGCGCGAGCATCTCGCGCGAAGCGGATCACTGGTTCTTGTGCGTCCAGGTCGAGGTGCCCGATGCGGCGGCGCGCCTGCCGCGTAGCAGCCACGGTGTTACTGGCGTCGACCTCGGCGTGAGCGCCGCCGCCACGCTCGCCAGCGGCGAGAAGATCGCGGCGCCGCGTCCCTTGAAGGCCGCGCTGCGCCGCCTGCGCATCCGCAGCCGGCGCCTGTCGCGCAAGCTCCATGCCGCGAAGGCGCTGGCCGGGATCGCGGGCCGGATCCCGAAAGGCACGCGGCTGCCCGTGTCGAACAAGCGCATCCAGGCAGCGCAGGCGCTGGCGCGCCTGCACGCCCGAATCGCCCGGGTGCGCCGGGACTTCACCCACAAGCTCACGACCCGCCTCTGCCGCGAAAACCAAGCGGTGGCGATCGAGGACCTGAACGTGAGCGGCATGCTGGCCAACGCCAGGCTGTCCCGCGCGATCTCGGACGTGGGCATTTACGAGATCCGTCGCCAACTGCTGTACAAGGCTGCGCGCTACGGCACCCTGATCGTGCTGGCCGACCGCTGGTACCCGTCCAGCAAGCTCTGTTCGGGCTGCGGGGCACGCAACGCCACCCTGGCCCTGGGCGAGCGCGCCTGGACCTGCGCCGGCTGCGGCGCGTACCACGACCGCGACGTCAACGCGGCCATCAATTTGCAGCGGCTCGCCACCGGCGCCCTCGCGGCGGCAACGGCGCTACCCGTGGCGAGTCCGGCGGCGACGCCGGGCACTGCCGCCGGCCAGGGGCCGGCGGGAGGCGGGAAAGTCACGCCTGCCAGGCACGAGCACGGTCAGCAGGACGGCTCGGGACAGGAAGA